>NZ_JBQVPB010000009.1:0-132498 GCF_052437885.1 Methylophilus sp.
GGGAGGGGTCGGCCAGCGTCTGTTCGAGTTCCGCGGTGGCTTGCGTAGTGTGCAAGCCGCTAGGGCGAGTTTCGTTGGACGCCCACGCTGATGAGCAACGCAGGAAACAAGCGGAAGCTAGGGTGCATTTCTTTTGGTTACATTTTCTTTGGGCAAGCAAAGAAAAGTAACTCGCCGAGGGGCGAAATAAAATGCCGAAATAGAGCATAGAACCAGCCAAAGAAATACCAATTACATCTTCCAGCAAGTGCATCACTTACTCTGCGCGAGTCCACCAGTTTGGCAAGCAAAGAAAAGCTATTCGCCTAGTGGCAAAAAATAACCTTTGTTATACCTATGCAACCCCTTTACTCATGCGCCAATCTTGAATTGCTTTAATCCCTATCATGTTAAAATCCCACCCCTATGACCGCTGTCTCTCCCGCACAACTCATCAGCCAACTCGAAAAACAACTTACGCAGTGCATGCTGGCTGACCGTTTTCCGCTGAAGCGCCGTTTGCACCAGTTGCGTGATGCCTTGAAACAGGACAAACCCGTCGATAAGCCGCTGGTGGATATCGCGCACAAAGTGCAGGCTTCGCAACAACGCTTGCAGGCGCGCCTGGCCGCCTTGCCCAAGCCGGAATACCCGCCAGAATTACCCGTCAGCGGCAAAAAAGACGAGATCGCTGCGGCTATCCAGAAGCACCAGGTGGTGATCGTCTGTGGTGAGACCGGCTCCGGCAAGACCACCCAGTTACCCAAGATCTGCCTGGAGCTCGGGCGTGGGGTCAGCGGCCTGATCGGCCATACACAGCCCAGGCGGATCGCGGCGCGCTCGGTAGCCACCCGTATCGCGCAGGAGCTGAAAAGCCCGCTGGGTGAGGCGGTGGGTTACAAGGTGCGTTTTAACGACAAACTCTCTGCCAGCAGTTACGTCAAGCTGATGACAGACGGGATCTTGCTGGCAGAAACGCAAAGCGATAAATTTCTCAATGGTTATGACACCATCATTATCGATGAAGCGCACGAGCGCAGCCTGAACATCGATTTCTTGCTCGGTTATCTCAAGCAGCTGTTACCAAAACGGCCAGACCTGAAGATCATCGTCACTTCGGCGACCATAGATGCGGACAGGTTCTCCAGTCATTTCAATGGCGCGCCAGTGATAGAGGTGTCCGGCCGCACTTATCCGGTGGAGATACGCTACCGGCCGCTGGGCAATAAAACCACCATGGTGGCGGTAGAAGTGCCGGTGGACGATGGCCTGGATGATATAGACCGTTTTGCTCAGGACCTGATGGGCATCAAGCGCAAACCGCCACGCACCGAAACGCGCTGGCTGGAAGAAGATGACGAAGAGGAGGTGATGGAAGATGCCATCCTCGATACGGCTGAAGATCTGTTACGGCAGGGGGATGGCGATATCCTGGTGTTTTTGCCCGGCGAGCGTGAGATCCGTGATACGGCCGACCATTTGCGCAAAAACCAGGGCCGTTCGCTCAAGCTGAAATCGGCCGAGATACTGCCATTGTTTGCGCGCCTGAGCATTGAAGACCAGCAGAAGATCTTCCGACCCGGTGGGCAGCGCCGCATCGTGCTGTCGACCAACGTGGCCGAGACTTCGCTGACGGTGCCTGGCATTAAATATGTGATCGATGCCGGACTGGCGCGCGTCAACCGTTACAGCCCGCGCGCCAAGGTAGAGCAGTTACAGATAGAGAAAGTCTCGCAGGCGGCGGCCAAGCAGCGGGCAGGGCGTTGTGGCCGGGTGTCCAGCGGTATCTGCGTGCGCTTGTATTCGGAAGAGGATTTTAACCAGCGCCCGGCGTTTACCGAGCCGGAGATCTTGCGCAGCTCACTGGCTAGCGTGATCTTGCGCATGGCGGACCTACGCCTGGGCGATGTCGCCGAATTCCCGTTTATTGAGGCGCCTTCGTCGCGCCTGGTCAGCGATGGTTACCAGTTGCTGCAAGAGCTGGGTGCAGTGACCGAGCGGCGCGAGATCACCGAGATCGGGCGGCAGATGGCACGCCTGCCACTGGACCCGCGCGTCGCGCGCATGATACTGGCGGCCAAAAAAGAAAGCTGCTTGCGCGAGATCCTGATCATTGCCAGTGTGCTCAGCATACAAGACCCGCGTGAGCGGCCTATGGACAAGCGCGAAGCGGCAGACAGTGCGCATGCCAAGTTCAAGGCTGATGACTCCGACTTTATGAGTTATCTCAAGTTGTGGGACTGGTACGACCAGGCGCTGAAAGCCAAGAAATCCAACCGCGAGCTGCTGAACCAGTGCCACCAGTCTTTTCTGTCATTCCTGCGCCTGAAAGAGTGGCGTGAGTTGCATGCGCAACTGCGCGAGATGGTAGAAGAAATGGATTTCAAGCTAGGCGATAAAGAAGCCAGCTATGAGCAGGTGCACAGGGCGCTGCTATCCGGCTTGCTGGGCAATATCGGCTTTAAGGATGGCGACGGCGAGACCTATGCCGGTGCGCGCGGCATACGCTTTACCATCGCGCCGGGCTCGGCACTGAAAAAGAGCCGCCCGAAATGGGTGATCGCCGCCGAGCTGGTCGATACCAGCAAACTGTATGCACGCATCGTGGCCAAGATAGACCCGGACTGGATAGAGCCGGTGGCGCACGAGGGCGGGGCGCGTGACCTGACGCAAAGCCATTACAGTGACCCGCGCTGGGACCGTAAGACCGCGCAGGTGGTCGCCTGGGAGCGCGTCAGCCTGTATGGCCTGACCATAGTGCCTAAACGCCGTGTGCATTACGGGCCGGTAGATGCTGAACAATCACGCGAGATCTTCATACGCGAAGCGCTGGCCAATATGGAGTTTGATACGCGCGCACCTTTCCAGGAGGCTAACCGCAGGCTGATCTCAGAGGTAGAAGCTCTGGAACACAAGGCGCGTCGCCAGGATGTGCTGATCGACGAGCACCAGCTGTTTGCGTTCTACGACAAAGTGGTGCCCGAGATCAGCGAGCAATACCGTGTGTTCAATGGCATTTCGTTTGAAACATGGCGGCAGGACGCAGAAAACATCAACCCTAAAGTGTTATACCTGACGCGTGAGTCGCTGATGCGCCACGGTGCCAATGCCATCACCGAAGTGCAGTTTCCCGAACAGATGAGCATAGATGGCGCCACGGTGCCGCTAAAATACCGATTTGAACCTGGCCATGTGCTGGACGGTGTGACGGCCACTATCCCCCTGGCTTTGCTCAACCAGCTGGATGCCAGCGTGACCGAATGGCAGGTGCCAGGCATGGTGCGTGACAAACTCACCGCGCTGATCAAGGCGCTGCCCAAGACTTTGCGCCGTGTGTGCGTGCCTGTGCCTGACTTTGTCACCGGCTTTCTGCAAGCACACCAGGCCAGCGGGGCATTGTTACCGGCATTGACGCAGTTTATCCAGCACAAGACTGCGCTCAAACTAAAGCCGGAAGAGTTTGACCTGGCCGGGCTGGATGCGCACCACCTGATGAATTTCCGTGTGGTGGATGAAAAGGGCCGCGAGCTCGGCATGGGCCGTGACTGGAATGCGCTCAAGAAACAACTGGGTTCAGCCGCACAACTGACTTTCCGTAGCGGTTCGCCGGATATTGAAAAAACCGGCCTCAAACAATGGGACTTTGGTGACCTGCCGCAAACGCTGACCTTTAGCAAGGATGGCCGCCAGCTGACCGGCTATCCGGCCGTAGAAGATAACCAGGACAGCGTGGCGGTGAAGCTGTTTGATACGCCTGAGGTGGCGGCAATCGCCCATCGCAAAGGCGTGTGCCGCCTGATGCGCTTTGAGCTCAAAGAGCAGATGAAACAGCTGGAAAAAAGCCTGCCAGGCTTTAACCAGTATGCTTTGTTGCTACGCGCGGTGATGAACCCCGACCAGTTGCGTGAAGACATGCTGCAAGCGATCGCAGACCGCGCGTTTATCGCCGAAGACGCATTGCCGCGCACCAATGCCGAGTTCATGCAGCTCAAGCAGCGCGCACGCACGCGCCTGCCTGCGGTGGCAGAAGCGCTGACCCGGCAGGTGCAGCTGATCGCCAGCGAATACCAGCTATTGACGGCACAACTGCAAAAAATGACGCCGGTGACACAGAAAATCAAACGTGAATGCGAACAACAGCTGCAGACGCTGGTCTATCACGGGTGCTTCAGCCGTACGCCCTGGGAATATCTGCCGCATTTGCCGCGCTATCTGAAGGCGATACGCATGCGCATCGATAAATATCCGACCAGCATAGAACGTGATGGCAAGCATGCACAGTCTATCGTGCAGCTAGAGCAGCGCTGGCAGCAAAAGGTTGAACAGTTACGCAAGGCGAATGCCTCTGTAACAGCCAGGTTACAAGACTTTGCGTGGCAGTTGCAGGAGTTACGTGTATCATTATTTGCACAGGAATTAAGAACGCCTTATCCTGTCTCAATCAAAAGACTCGAAAAACTTTGGCAAGAAATACAATAGTCATGCGTGACATCAGCAAACTCTGTGATTAATCCTGTTCATGCGCAAGCCTTCCCCATTTGAACCCTTTAGCACGCCCAACTGGCTGAAACCGAAACAGCGGGACCGCGTGTTGCGCATTCCGGCCAGGCTGATGTGGGGCTTTTTGCTGTCGCTGCTTTTTCATGCGATTTTGTTCTGGGGCTTTATACTCGACTTGCTGACACCGATGGAAGAGTCATCGCAATCGCCATTAAGCATAGTGCTGAACACCGGCAAGCCTGCCGTCAGCCCGCCCAAAGTCATTGAACCGCCGCTGGAGTTGCCGGAGCCGCCCAAGCCGCAGCCCAAACCCAAGCCGCAGCCTAAAGAAGCGCCCAAGCTGCCTAAAAAGATCATTCAGTCGCAGAACCCGGACAGCAGTTTCAAACTGCCTGAGCCCAAGCCGCAACCACGTCCGCAGCCTACGCCACAGCAGGTGCCACCGCCACCAGCAGAAGATTTTTCAAGCATGATCAAGCGCAGGCAGTCCGACCGTTTTTCTGAAGAAATGGCTGCCAAGCAGGTCAACGATGCAGCGGCGGCCGCCGAGCGCGGGCCGAGTGAAGACGAACGGCGTACCAAAAATATCATGAACAACCTCAAGGTCGGCACCAATGGCCTGTTCTCGATCAAACGCCTGGACCCATACAACGCCAGCTTCAGCTTTAAAGGCTGGGTGAATGATTACACGTCTGCCAATACCCAGTTTTACCAGGTAGAGGCGGGCACAGGTGAAGATATACGCCTGGTGATGATACGGCGCATGATCGCAATCATACGCGAGCATTACAATGGCGATTTCGACTGGATCTCCAACCGCCTTGGCCGCACCGTGACTTTATCGGCCAGGCCTGCCGACAGCGCCGGGCTTGAGGATTTCCTGATGAAAGAATTCTTTGGGCCTAACTACAAGACCCAGGACTTATACGGCCATTAAACCTGGTTCAGGGCCAGCCAATAGCCATGCCTGTTGCGCTGCCATTTCAGTGATGCGGAAACAATGATCGCTAGCGCTGCAAAAACCGGGCTCTGCTGGCCTGCTACGCGTCAATTCCGCACACGCATATAATCCAGAAGCAGAAGATAAAAAAATACCTTGCAGGAGCTGTGCAAGGTATCGAATCTGAATCTTTGATCTGTGCTATTGCATACTGCAAAGAGTCTTATGCCGCAGCGGCGATCTGGTAGCTCTGTTTGTCAGCCGGTTTGCTGTGCGAGGCAGGGCGGCTGTCCGGCAGCTTGTACTGGTCTACCGTCTCAGTCAGTTTGTTGGCTTGTTCAACCAGCGACATGGCAGTGGCAGCGGCTTCTTCCACCAGTGCCGCATTTTGCTGGGTCACTTCATCTATCTGGTTCATGGCCGAGTTGATCTGGTCTATGCCTGTGGTTTGCTCGGCAGATGCAGCGGTGATCTCGGAAATGATGGCGGATACATTCTTGATCGCATGCAGCATCTCTTCTATGGTGCCGCTGGCCTGGTCTACATATTGAGAACCGTTGGCGACGATACTGGCCGAATCTGCGATCAACTGCTTGATCTCCTTGGCGGCGGTGGCTGATCGTTGCGCAAGATTGCGCACCTCATTGGCGACCACGGCAAATCCGCGCCCCTGTTCACCGGCACGCGCAGCCTCGACTGCTGCATTCAGTGCCAGGATATTGGTCTGGAAAGCAATGCTGTCTATCACAGTCAGTATCTCTTCAATGTGCGAAGAACTCTCGCTGATCTCGGCCATGGTCTGCACCACTTTGGTAAATACTTCACTGCCTTTATTGGCCACTTCGCTGGCTTTGCTGGTCATGATGTTGGCCTGCTTGGCATTTTCGGCGTTGTGTCTGACGGTGGCGGCGATCTCTTCCAGGCTGGCTGCGGTTTCTTCCAGTGAGCTGGCCTGTTCCTCGGTGCGTTGTGACAGATCATTGTTACCCATGGAGATCTCGGAGGCAGACAGGTAAATGGTGGCGCCAGATGTTTTAATGGTGGCCAGAATGCTGGTCATGGCATCGATGATGATATTGATGCCTTCACACAACTGCTTGATCTCGCCGGATTTGTCTGCGGTAGGTATCCTGTGGGTCAGATCACCGGTTTTGGTATAGCGCACCACATCATCCACCGCCTGTTTCATGGCCTGTGTCTCTTTGATTTTGGCGCTGATATCGGTGGCATATTTCACCACTTTGAACGGTTTGCCATCCATATCAAAAATAGGGTTGTAAGTCGCCTGCAGCCAGATCTCCTTACCGCCTTTGCCTACGCGCTGGTACTGGCCATTATCGGGTTGACCACGGCCCAGACTCTCCCAGAACTGTTTGTATTCAGGGCTGTTCTTATAAGCCGCGCCTACAAACATGCTGTGGTGGTTGCCTATGATCTGCTGTGCGCTGTAGCCGGTGACTGCGGCAAAGTTATCATTGACCGCCAGGATGTTGCCTTTGAGGTCAAACTCGATCACGCCCATGACTTTACTGATGGCAGCGATCTGCCCTGAAAAGTCAGCGTATTGCAGTTTTTCGCGGGTGATATCAGTGGCGTATTTGACCACCTTGAACGGTTTGCCGTCCATATCAAAGATAGGGTTGTAACTGGCTTGCAACCATAGCTCGCGGCCGCCTTTACCTATGCGTTTGTATTGGCCATCGTTGGCCACACCCTGCGCCAGTTGCTGCCAGAGTTGCTTGTATTCTGCGCTGTTCTTATATTCAGGCGTGGCAAACATGCTGTGATGGTTGCCGACGATCTCCTGCGCGCTGTAGCCGGTCACCGCTGCAAAATTGTCATTCACAGACAGGATATTGCCCTTGAGGTCGAATTCGATCACGCCCATGACTTTGCCTATGGCGGCGATCTGGCCGGAGAAATCGGCATGCTTGAGTTTTTCACGTGTGATATCGGTAGCATATTTAACCACTTTGAATGGCTTGCCATCGGTATCGAAGATAGGGTTATAACTGGCTTGCAGCCAGATTTCGCGGTTATCTTTGCCAAAGCGTTTGTACTGCCCGTTGCTGGCGATACCCTGGGCCAGGTTTTCCCAGAACTGACGGTATTCAGTACTACCCTTGTGTTCTGGCGTCACGAACATGCTGTGGTGGTTGCCTATGATCTCCTGTGCGCTGTAGCCGGTCACAGCGGCAAAATTGTCATTGGCTGACAGGATATTGCCTTGCAGATCGAATTCGATCACGCCCATGACTTTGCCTATGGCCGCGATCTGGCCTGAAAAATCGGCGTTCTTGAGTTTATCCTGCGTGATGTCAGTGGCATATTTCACCACTTTGAATGGCTTGCCATTCTCATCGAAGATAGGGTTGTAACTGGCTTGCAGCCACAACTGCCTGCCATCTTTGCCTATGCGTTTGAACTGGCCGTCTGCCGCTTCACCCTGGGCCAGTTTTTCCCACAGTTGTCTGTATTCGCTGCTGGCTTTGTACTCGGCGCTCACAAACATGCTGTGGTGGCGACCTACGATCTCCTGGGCGCGATAGCCGGTGACTGCCGCAAAGCCTTCATTGACCGCAAGGATATTACCTTGCAGATCGAATTCGATCACGCCCATCACTTTGTGGATAGCGTCGATCTGACCAGTCAGATCGATTTGCTTGAGTAACAGTTCTTTGCTGGAATTCTTACTACCATTAAAAATACTGAGCATACCAATTCTCCGGGTCATAAATAAGATAAACGAAATTTAATTTATCTTAATACACTTGTTAGATTTTTAACTGATGAAACAGAGAGGCATTTATAGGTCAATTGATTGAAGTAAATGTAATTGGGGTAAACATCTGAACTGGGCGGCCATGGGTAGCCGGTTTTTCGGAAATCATCAATAAAATCATCAGCTAAATGAGATCTGGCCAGCCACTGGGCGCCGCTGTAGCAAGCGGGCGTCTGCTGGCTGGCAGGCATAAAAAAACCCGCCAGCGGCGGGTTTTGTATTCAATCATGTGACTAATGTTTAAAACTGATCCCAGCCAGCGTTATTGGTGCCGGTCCTGACTTTTTTTGCAAAGTTCTGGCTTCTGGATTGTAATTGCGGTTTGGAGGCTCTGCCTGCTGAGCTGCCAGCGCCATTGTCCTGAAAGCGGTAGTGGCTGACGGTTTCCTGCAGTTTTTCTGCCTGATCCACCAGTGACATCGCAGCGGCGGCAGCTTCTTCAACCAGTGCAGCATTTTGCTGAGTGACTTCATCCATTCGCGAGACAGCGGTATTGATCTGGTCTATGCCGCTGCTTTGTTCTACCGACGCGCTGGTGATCTCGCTGATCAGCTGTGAGAAGCGTTCGATCACGGTGACCAGGTCTTCCATCGTGCCGCTGGCCTGTTCTACATAGGTAGAGCCATTGGCGACTTTAGCGGCCGAATCATTGATCAGCAACTTGATCTCTTTGGCTGCGCTCGCGGAGCGTTGTGCCAGGTTACGCACCTCGCTGGCAACCACGGCAAAGCCACGGCCTTGTTCACCGGCACGCGCTGCTTCAACCGCCGCGTTCAGCGCCAGGATATTGGTCTGGAAGGCGATACTGTCTATCACCGAAATGATCTCTTCAATGCGTGAAGAGCTCTCGGTGATCTCTGACATAGTCGATACCACCTTGCCAAATACCTCACCGCCTTTGGCTGCAATGCTGCTGGCCTGGTCGGTCATCTGGTTGGCCTGTTGCGCATTCTCGGCGTTATTTTTCACATTAGAGGCGATCTCTTCCATGCTGGAAGCGGTTTCCTGTAATGAGCTGGCTTGTTCTTCAGTCCGTTGCGATAAATCATTATTGCCCTGCGAGATCTGCGAGGCGGCCGTGCTGATCGCTTCGCCGGCGACTTTGACCGAAGATAGGATATCGGTCATTTCATCCACAATGGTGTTGACACCCTCACACAGGGTTTTGATCTCGCCTTGTTTGTTATCGGTGACTATCCTTTGTGTCAGGTCGCCACTCTTGGTGGCCGCGACCACGTCCGCGGTCTCGTGTACAGCCTGTTTCATAATATTGGCTTCAGCCACTTTGGCCGTGATGTCAGTCGCGTACTTCACGACTTTAAACGGCTTGCCGTCGGAATTTAAAATAGGATTGTAGCTGGCTTGCAACCAGACTTCCTTGCCGCCTTTGCCTACACGTTTATATTGGCCTTCATCGGCTTTACCTTTGCCCAGGTTTTCCCAGAACTGCTGGTATTCAGGGCTGTTCTTGTAAGCCGCTTCTACGAACATGCTGTGGTGCTGGCCTATGATCTCGCTCTTGCTGTAGCCCGTCACTGCGGCAAAGTTATCATTGACGTCAGTGATCTTGCCGCTGAGGTCAAAAGTGATCACGCCCATCACTTTGCTGATGGCATCGATCTGGCCTGAGGAGTCGGCGTTCTTCAATTTATCTGCAGTAATATCGGTGGCGTATTTCACTACCTTGAATGGCTTGCCTGCCGCATCAAATATCGGGTTGTAACTGGCTTGCAGCCAGATTTCCCTGCCGCCTTTACCTATGCGTTTGTATTGGCCTTCATCGGCTTTGCCGTGAGCCAGGTTTTCCCAGAACTGTTTGTATTCGGCGCTGTTCTTATAAGCCGGTTCGACAAACAGGCTGTGGTGCTGGCCGACGATCTCTTGTTTGCTGTAACCGGTGACAGCGGCAAAGGTATCATTGACGTCGGTGACGTTGCCCTTGAGGTCAAAGGTGATCACGCCCATGACCTTGCTTATGGCATCGATCTGGCCCGAGTAATCCGAATTCCTCAGTTGGCTGACGGTGATGTCAGTGGCGTATTTGACGATCTTGAATGGTTTGCCGCTACTGTCCAGAATAGGATTGTAGCTGGCCTGCAACCAGATCTCCCTGCCGCCTTTGCCCACGCGCTTGAATTGGCCTTCATTGGCCTGGCCGTTGCCCAGGTCTTCCCAGAACTGTTTGTATTCAGCACTGCTTTTATAAGCCGGTTCGACAAACAGGCTGTGGTGCTGGCCGACGATCTCTTGTTTGCTATAACCAGTGGCGTCAGCAAAATTGGCATTGACCGCCAGGATATTGCCCTTGAGGTCAAACTCGATCACGCCCATGATTTTGTTAATGGCGGCGATCTGGCCTTGTGACTCGGCATCACGCTGTTTCTCGGCCGTGATATCGAATGCATATTTAATGACTTTGAACGCTTTGCCGGTTTCATCCTTGACCGGCACATAGCTGGCTTCCAGCCAGATCTCCTTGCCGGCTTTGCCTATTCTTCTGAACTGGCCGTTATCAGCGTTGCCGCGGCCCAGGTCTTCCCAGAACTGTTTGTATTCCGCGCTTTTCTTGTAGTCCGCGTCAACAAACAGGCTGTGATGCTGGCCTATGATCTCCTGCTTGCTGTAACCAGTCACCGCCGCGAAGTTGTCATTCACCGCCAGGATATTGCCTTGCAGGTCGAATTCGATCACGCCCATCACCTGATGTATGGCTTGAATCTGTCCGCTTTCATCACGTGGTTTTATCTCGCTGGTTTTGCCTGCTTTACCAGTCAGTTTATTCAGGAAATCAATACTCATATGCATCGCCCTCAGTTGCGTATTAGGTTTTAACTATTTTTGCTTGTTTATAGCCTGTATTAAATACCTTAGACGCAGAAAAGGATTTACCGATAAAACGCAGATTTATGTTCCATTTCCTTAACGAAAGCATGGTTTTACCCTTAGTTCTCGGGTTTGTTTAAATCTATTTACATGTTTAACGAAACTTGATGAGTGTGACGGCAATAAAAAACCGCGATGGTCTATCGCGGTTTTAGTGGCAGGGCGTGCTGTTTAAAACAGCTGAGTGAACAACCAGTACAAACTGCCTGACAACAGCATCGCCATCGGCAATGTCAGCACCCAGGCCATGAGCAGGTTGCGGATAGTGGACATTTGCAGGCCTGACTTATTCGCCGCCATGGTGCCCGCTACCCCGGATGACAACACATGGGTGGTCGACACAGGTAAACCGTACATATCTGCCGCACCTATCATGGTCATCGCCACCAATTCGGCAGAGGCGCCCTGGCCGTAGGTCAGATGGGTCTTGCCTATCTTCTCGCCTACCGTGACCACGATACGCTTCCAGCCGACCATGGTGCCTAAACCGAGGGCGATGGCGACCGCCACTTTCACCCAGATTGGAATGAATTTGGTGGCTTTATCGATCTCTTTTTTAAACGCCGTCACATTCGCTTTGGTGTCGCCGTCAAATTTCACTTGCTCATCTTTATCCAGAAAACGTATGGCTTCTGACACCAGATACATATCATTACGCACGTTACCGACCTGCTCGGCAGGAACCTCGGCAAAAGTGCCGTGCGATTTCACCTGGTCACCGATACTGCCGGTCATGGCTGCCAGGGCGGGGATCAGTTCCGGCGTCACAGTCTTGGTGCGTACGTATTCGGTGAGGGTGTGGCGGGCAGCGTCATTGCTGGCTGGCGGTGTTGCAGCAGTGTTTTGTTCCAGTGACTGCTGGGTGACGTGTGCCACTGCCACAAACTGCGTCATCTGGTCTACCGGCATGGCGCGGTTCAAGGCATATGCCATAGGCACAGTACCCACCAGTATCAGCATGATCAGCCCCATGCCTTTCTGGCCGTCATTCGAGCCATGCGCAAACGAAACCCCAGTACAGGTCAGGATCAGCAGGCCGCGTATCCACAGTGGTGGCGGCTTGTTACCTTTAGGCTCCTGGTAAAGCTCTTTGCTTTTGACAAAGGCTTTCAGTGCCAGCAGCAATAAAGCGGCAAAAAAGAAACCGATCACAGGTGAGAGCAATAATGAATAGCCTATCTTGGTCGCCTGCGCCCAATCAACACCGCTGGTGCCATTACGGCCGTGCATCAAGGCATTCGCGACACCTACGCCTATGATAGAACCTATCAGGGTATGGGATGACGAAGCCGGCAAGCCCAGCAACCAGGTACCCAGATTCCACAATATGGCGGCGATCAATAAGGCAAACACCATGGCAAAGCCAGCGCCTGAGCCTACTTGCAGTATCAGTTCCACCGGCAGCAGCGAGATGATGCCGAACGCTACCGCGCCGCTGGAAACCAGCACACCGAGAAAATTGAAGGTGCCAGACCAGATCACCGCGAAATTGGCGGGTAATGAATGGGTGTAGATCACAGTCGCCACCGCATTGGCGGTGTCATGGAAACCATTGACGAATTCAAACGCGAGTGCGATCACCAGCGCTACGCCCAGCAAAATGAACGGTAGCCAGGTGGTGGTGCTGGCGCCGGTATCGTTGACGTCATGCATCAGGCTAAAGCCGGTGTAGATCAGGCCCAATACCAACAGGCCTACGAAGATGGCTTTGGTGAGCAAACCCGGCTTGTTGTCCAGGTTAGGTCTGGCACTGCTAGATGATAACGATGAGGCACTGGCAGATGAAGTATTCATGATATTCGCCTGATTATTTTATCGAGAACCCCGAGTATTGATTTTAAATGTGACAAATTGATGACAGGTGTTGGCCGCCATTAGCCAGCAAAAACAAAATAGTCATCAAACTGTCATGCAGGAAATTTAGCATTCCCAGTTACACACCAAATCTCTCCCAGGGTAGCCACCATGACCATAGATAAAGCAGCTGCAATCTCTGCTAACCATGAACAATCCAGCGACGAGCAATTCAGCCAGGCACAAATGCATCACGAGATGCTGGACAGCTTTGACGAAGAGCTGGAGATGGAACTGGATGACCAGCGTATGGACCAGTTGCTGGCAGAGTACGCCACAGCCACCGGCATGCATGAGGTGCATAGCGAATCACTGTCTGAGCGCCAGATCTACTTTAAAGAACTGTTCCGTCTGCAAGGCGAGCTGGTCAAGCTGCAAGACTGGGTGGTGCACAACAAACTGAAAGTAGTGGTGCTGTTTGAGGGCCGCGATGCGGCAGGCAAGGGCGGGGTGATCAAACGCATCACCCAGCGCCTCAACCCGCGCGTCTGTCGCGTTGCCGCTTTGCCGGCACCCAGCGAGCGTGAACGCACACAATGGTATTTCCAGCGTTATATCTCGCATCTGCCAGCCGGCGGTGAGATCGTGCTGTTTGACCGCAGCTGGTATAACCGCGCCGGGGTAGAAAAAGTGATGGGCTTCTGTAATGAGGACGAGTACGAAGAGTTTTTCCGCTCGGTGCCAGAGTTCGAGAAGATGCTGGTGCGCTCAGGCATCATCCTGATCAAGTACTGGTTCTCCATCACCGATGACGAACAGCACTTGCGCTTTATGACGCGTATCCAGGACCCGCTCAAGCAGTGGAAACTCAGCCCTATGGACCTTGAATCGCGCCGCCTGTGGGAGCAATACACCAAAGCCAAGGAGATCATGCTGGAACGCACGCATATCGCTGAGGCGCCGTGGTGGGTGATAGAAGCGGTGGATAAAAAGAAAGCGCGGCTGAATTGCATCAACCATTTGCTGAGCCAGATCGAATATAACAAAGTAGAGCACCCGTCAGTAGTCTTGCCCAAGCGCGTGCACAACCCGGATTACATCCGTGGGCCGGTACCCAAAGAGATGTTTGTGCCCGCCAAATATTAACTGACCAGCTGAGTGGTGTATGGCTGCAGCCTGGCCTGCTGTAACTAGCCCCGGCTGACGATGGCCTGGTTCAGCGCCTGCAACACATGCTCTATGTCCTGCTTGTTGTCGCTGACCAGTGCATGGTGCTCGCCAGCCGATGTATGCAATATCACCGAGTATCTGGGTTTTTCCAGGTACCAGGCGATCAGGCCGATCAAAATGGCGACCGCACCTGCAACCAGCAGTACACCTTTATGATCAAGCAAGGTCAGCAGTTCCAAGTCCAGCAATTCAGCAGCCAGCAACAGCACGCCGATCAATATGAATGCCGACGCCACCACGCGCGAGGGTTTGACCACCCCCGGTTTTACCGAAGTGACGCTTTGCATGGCGTAAGTCTGGCTACGCACGATAAACCGGCTATTGCTGACGATGATGCCGTTAAAATTAAAAAATACGGTTTCTTCCATTTTTCCCCACCTTTGTTTGCAGTCGCATTATTCATACCGACCCTGTGTATGCATTAAAATTCATAGTGTTGTCATTTGCGCAATGTCTATTTGTGGCTATGCCGGTGAACTAATCTCAACTGGCAAAACCTAAAATAAGGCATGATGACCAGTCATGGATGGCCGGCACACACTTGCGCACTGGCAGTGGCTTTAAATGAGATGATGATTCAATAACAATAAGAGAACCCTGATGAGCCTATTTCTTCGACTTCACAAGGTCTGCAACGCCTGCGGATTTATCTGGTACCCAAAGGATGAAGCGCTATCGACAAATTGCCCGAATTGCGGCAGTGAGGATACGTCTAATGAAAAATTCAACTTTATCGCCACCATACTGTTCTACCTGACCGGCCTGGTCGTGCTCGGCCTGGTGATCTTCAGCTGGCAGGCAACTGAACCACTGCCGGCCGTCGAGCCATTGAGCGCAGTCGAAGATTCCTTGACCCGCGCCGAGCAACAGATCACGCTGCCAGAGGCCGAAGAAGAGACTGAAACCGCTGCTGCGCCGGTTAAAGCCGCGCCCAAGCCTGCGGATATAGAGACATTACCGCCGGTGGCCGAGCCAGCCGTCATTGCACCACCGCCAGCGCCGGTCAGCGAACCCCCGCCACCGCCAACCGTTGAGCCAGCCCCGGTAGAAGACCTGCGACCTATGGTGAACGTGTCTACCAACCAGATCACTTTCAGCCTGTGGAGTGTGTCTGAACTCAGGTTGCGACGCGCTTACACCAATTTGCTCAATGACGGTTCTATCCACTCTGAGCTGAACAAGAAGGATTATTTACATTTTGTGAGTAACCGGGCCAAGAAGTGCGGCGAGTTAGACCCGGCGTTTGAAAAAAACATCAATACGATAGAGAGTATCAAATTCAAGGCCAATGATTCCAGGATACTGGAGTGCTATGCCTCGGAAAACACCAGTGAATACAACAGGTTAAATATCGCCACCGAGGAAAAGTGATTGTTGTAGCCCGGCCGCGACTACACTGCCTGATGTTTACTGGTGAACATAAGGCACTTTTCAACCCTTGCAGGAGAGCAGCATGAATAAAAGTGGTCTCATCGTTGTCGATTTGCAAAATGAATACCTGCCCAGCGGCAAACTGCCGTTAACCGGCATAACGTCTGCGGCGGCCAATGCCGCCAGGGTGATCGCAGATGCCCGCCAGAAGGGGATCCCTGTCTTCCATATCCGTCATGAGTTCGCCAACGGTGAAGCGCCAGTGTTTGTGCCAGGCACGCCTGGCGTTCAGATCCAGCCCTCGGTTGCACCGCTGGCAGGGGAGGCGGTCATCGTCAAGAACCACATCAATGCCTTTAGAGATACCGACCTGCAACAGCAGCTGGATGCGCAAGGGGTAGAAGAAGTGATCGTGGTCGGCGCCATGAGCCATATGTGCATAGATGCCGTAGTGCGTGCCGCGGTAGATCTGGGTTATGTCGCCACCATATTGCACGATGCCTGTGCCACACTGGACCTTGAGTTTGACGGCGTCAATATTCCTGCAGCGCAGGTGCATGCCACCGTGATGGCCGCGTTTGCATTTGGTTATGGCTCGGTAATCTCTACTGACAAATATCTGTCTTAAGCACGCAGAATACATAGTTGAAAACTAAGGCCGGGAAACCGGCCTTTAACATTGCTGGCATAGCCAGGCCTGGTTTTTTCATTTCTGGCTGCTCCATAGATCGTTTTTCACACATAGCATTTGCCTGTTCAACTATCCCTGTTGTTTATTTCTGCAGAAAACCTGCCGATTTGACTTGTCGCAAATCTGCAAACGCCGCTTTCGGCTAAGCTTAGGCTTGCGTAACACAGCGTTCATATGAATAATTTATGCTGCGTACACCACCAGATTCAACGCCTCCCGACTTCACAAGAAAGAGACTGTCTCATGGGTATCTACAAAAAGCTTTGGCTTATTCTGCTTGCCGTACTCTTAAGCACGTTCACCATTCTGGGCTATATGGGTGCCGAGATTTATCGTTCGGCACCGCCTATTCCTGCCAGTGTATTGAGCAGTGATCAGCAATTTAGATTCGATAAAGCAGATATTCTGGCCGGGCAGTCGCACTGGCAATCCATAGGTGGCATGCAGGTGGGGTCTATCTGGGGGCATGGCGCTTACCAGGCGCCGGACTGGACGGCAGACTGGCTGCACCGGGAGCTGGTCAACTGGCTGGATCTGGCCGCCCGGCAAAATCACAATGCAGATTACGACGCTCTTAACCCGGTGCAGCAGGCTGGTTTACGCGAGATGCTGAAACAGGAGTACCGTAGCAACCGGCTGGATGCGCAGGGCACCTTAACGTTGACGCCACGCCGCGCGCAGGCGGTGCAGCAGACCGCCGCCTATTACCAGGCACTGTTTTCTGACGCGCCTGCATTCAAGCAGACCCGTGTCGCCTATGCCATGAAAGACAACACCCTGCCTGCTGCCGAAGCCAGGAAAAAATTGGCTTATTTCTTCTTCTGGACCGCATGGGCAGCCGCTACCGAGCGTGCTGATGGCACCGTCACCTACACCAATAACTGGCCGCACGAACCACTGATAGATAACCAGCCCAGCAGTGAGAATATCTTGTGGTCTATGGGCAGTGTGGTGTTTTTGCTGGCCGGCGTCGGCTTGCTGATACTTGGCTGGTCTATCTTGCGTAAAGAAGACGATGTGCCGCCCACGGCCGGCACGCTGGACCCGATAAGCAGTTTCACCCTGACGCCTTCGCAGCTGGCACTGGGCAAGTACTTGTTTATCGTAGTCGCCTTGCTGATATTCCAGGTGTTTATAGGCGGCTTTACCGCGCACTACACAGTAGAAGGCCAGGAGTTTTATGGCATAGATGTCTCGCAGTGGTTCCCTTATTCGCTGACCCGCACCTGGCATATCCAGAGTGCCCTGTTCTGGATAGCCACCGGCTTTCTGGCCGCAGGCTTGTTCCTCGCACCTATCATTAACGGCGGCAAAGATCCGGCTTACCAAAAGCTGGGAGTGAACATCCTGTTTGTGGCTTTGCTCATCGTGGTGGCTGGCTCTTTCCTCGGGCAATATTCAGCCATTGCTAACCTGATGCCGAGCGCATTCAATTTCTGGTTCGGGCACCAGGGTTATGAATATATAGACCTTGGTCGTTTCTGGCAGATCGCGCTGTTTATCGGGCTGTTGCTATGGCTGGGTCTGATGTTGCGCTGCATGATCCCGGCACTCAGGGCCAAAGACAGCGACAAAAACCTGCTGGCCTTGCTGACTGCCTCTGTGATCGCGATCGGCCTGTTTTATGGCAGCGGCCTGTTTTACGGCGAGCACAGCAATCTCTCGGTCATGGAGTACTGGCGCTGGTGGG
Organism: Methylophilus sp.; assembly: GCF_052437885.1. Lineage (GTDB taxonomy): Bacteria > Pseudomonadota > Gammaproteobacteria > Burkholderiales > Methylophilaceae > Methylophilus. The sequence continues at coordinate 17,861 of NZ_JBQVPB010000009.1, forward strand.
TGGTGCATTTATGGGTAGAAGGCATTTTTGAAGTATTTGCCACCGCCGCCCTGGCTTATATTTTCATGTCGCTGGGCCTGGTATCGCGCACGGTCGCTACTACCGCCAGCCTGGCTTCGGCGTCGCTGTTTATGGTCGGTGGCATTCCGGGCACCTTTCACCACCTGTATTTTTCAGGCACCACCACCCCGGTGATGGCGATAGGCGCCAGTTTCAGCGCGCTGGAAGTCGTGCCACTGCTGGTGTTAGTCCATGAGGCCTGGCATCACTGGCATCTGCATCAGCGAGCCACCTGGCTGGAAAACCTGCGCTGGCCATTGTGCTGCTTTGCCGCGGTGGCTTTCTGGAATATGTTGGGCGCTGGCGTGTTCGGCTTTCTGATCAACCCGCCTATCTCTCTGTATTACATTCAGGGCCTGAATACCACGGCTGTGCATGCGCATGCTGCCCTGTTCGGGGTATATGGCTTTCTGGCGATAGGTTTCACGCTGCTGGTGTTGCGCTATATCCGGCCGCAGGCGCTGTTTAATGAGAAGCTGATGCGCACCGGTTTCTGGGCGCTCAATATCGGATTACTGCTGATGATATTCACCAGCCTGCTGCCTATTGGTGTCATGCAGTTTCAGGCCAGTTTCGAGCAAGGTCTGTGGTATGCGCGCAGCGAGGCATTCATGCAACAGCCGCTATTGCAAACCTTGCGCTGGGCCAGGACTTTCGGTGACGTGGTATTTATCGTTGGTGCATTAGCCATTGCCAGCCAGGTCGCCCTAAGCTTATTTGGAAAGCCGGCGCAGTCGCGTTAGAATCAACAGCACACGCATCAAGTGAGGTTTACCATATGAGTATCCAGCATTTTGCCCCTGGACAGGTCATTGATATCAGCCCGTATGGGTCTGATTTTACGAATGCCGCATCTGAGACCCTGATACGCGAGAGCCATATCGAAGTGTTCAGGTTTGTGTTGCTCGCCGGTAAAACCACGCCGGAACATACCGCAGCTGGCGCGATCACCATACAATGTATCGAAGGTGAGGTTGAACTTGGCCTGGGCGATGAGATCAGGGTGCTCAAGCCAAACAACCTGGTGTACCTGAGTGCCGGTGAGGCGCATACCGTTAAAGCGCTGGCTGATTCCACACTGCTGATCACTATCCTGCTGCAACGCGAATAAGGCAGCGCATTCAACACTCATCCCAGACCATATTCAACATTCGGGGCGCTGGTCAGCGCCTGACAAACTCCCTTAAGGCATTATTTTATTTAAATTTACATGCAGGGTTTGCAGCCATAGCCTGTATGGATAGCGTGCATTTTTCGGACTATGGCGGGTCATCTTTTTTCAAATATCTGAAATATTCCAGGCGTAATTTGGCAGCGTTACAACGTGTTTTCACCAACTGTCATCGCCAAATATTAAGGAAAAATCATGATCTCATCAGCATTAAAAATGAAAGTAGTTGCCAGCCTGTTGCTGGCTTTCGCCGGTAGCGCTTCAGCCGCGGTTTACAGCAACGTGCCAGCTGGCGCCAACACCGGTTTGCCATTTGCCTCTTTTGGCAATGCAGCCAACCCAAGTGGTGATTCGCCTAAAGTCGGCCAGGTGTTCTCGCTGACAGCAGACAGCCTGCTGTCATCTTTCAGCTTCTACGCCATCGGCAATACTTCAGCTTCTTTCCAGCTGAACGTAGCACAGTGGAACCCGGGCACTAACGCGCAGAACCAGGCCGTGAATAGCGTAGGCAACAACCTGCTGACCAGCACATTCAACGCTGTGGATACCTACAATGCCACCGGCGGTTACACCACGCTGTCATTTGAAAACCTGGGCCTGAGCCTGAATGCCGGCACCAAGTACATCGCCTACCTGACCAGCAGCGACGCCAGCGTGACTGGCATTCAACTGTCACGTACACAAACTGCGCAAGACACTACAGGTTTCGGTCTGGGCCATGCTTACAACAGCACCATTCCAGGCCAGGGCTGGCAGTTGCCTTTCAACGGTAACGGCTTTCTCAGCCTGCAATACACAGCCGTGACTTCTGCCGCAGTGGTACCAGAGCCAGAATCTTACGCCCTGATGTTTGCCGGCCTGGCTTTGGTGGGTGCAGTTGCCAAACGCCGTAAACAAGCTTAATTCCGCTAGTTAAAATAAAAACGGGAGCATCAGCTCCCGTTTTTATTAGGCTTGCTATCGACTAATGGTCTTTACCATGACCGGCGATCTTATCCATCCAGGCGAACAGCACGCCGGTGATGATAAAGGTCAAGTGTATGCCGACCAGCCATGCCATTTGCTCGGTGGTAAAGCTGGCCGTGCCCGAACTCTGGTGCACAAACGCTTTCAGCAAATCGATCGCCGAGATCGCCACTATCGAACCGATCAGCTTGATCTTCAGGCCGGAGTAATCGACCTTGCCCATCCACTCAGGCCGGTCTTCACTGTTTGCTGTATCAATGCGCGAGACAAAGTTTTCATAACCGCTGAAAATCACCATAATCAGCAAATTGCCCACCAGCGTGATATCCACCAGCGCCAGCAATGAAAGCACGGTTTCCTGCTCCGAAAATGAGGCGAGGTGCGAGGCAATGTGGAAGAATTCCTGGCCGAATTTCACCAGCAATATAAACAGGCCACCCACCAAACCCAGGTACATAGGTGCCATCAACCAGCGGCTCTGGAAGATCCAGCCTTCTAATAATCTTTCTAAATAACGTCCCATAAAAACTCCAATATTAAGTACAACAACTATTCTTTAAAACCAGCGTTTGAGCCAGTGCCTGCATTCGAGTACCGCGCAACGCAACAATTCGCCCGCGCAATCATTTATTTTTAAAACTGAATCAGCATCTCGCGAACGGCCTGTTCGTCGATGCCTTTGCCTATGATCACAATACGGCTGATAGGCTCATCTTCATCCCAGCCTTCAAGCAGCGTGGGCGGGTAGGGCGTGAAATGCACCGCGTGCACCGCCAGTGGTGCTGGCGCATCTTCCACATGCAGAATTCCCTTTAAACGCAACAACTGCTCACCATGCACCTGGCACAGTTTGAGGATCACACCCCTAAAGTCAGCCCACGCCATAGGCTTGGGCAAGTAGACGGTAAATGTAGTCACATCGTCATGCGCTGGCGCCTGCGGCAGCGTACCTTTTTTAGCCGTAAAACCGCTGGCAGGCGCACGCAACCAGCGCTCAGGGTTAGCCTGCTTGTTGGCAAAATCAAACAGCCCCACATCAATGATCTGCATAGGGTCGATCTCGCCATGCAACACAAACTGCTGCGTCGCATTCGGGTTGATCGCGGCCAGTTTTGATTGCAAAGCGCTGATCTGCTCAGGCGTAGCGGTGTCTGACTTGGTGATCAGCAACACATCTGCCACCGCCGCCTGTTTCAAAGCTTCTTTCTGTGTCTCTATCTGCTGCAAACCATAAGCCGCATCAATGGTGACCACAACTGCATCCAGACGATAAACCGATTCAATCACCGGCTCATTCATCAGGTTGGCTAAAATAGGGCCAGGGTCAGCCATGCCGGTAGTTTCAATCACCAGCCGGTTAAATTCCGGCACCGCCTGCAAACTGCGCTTAAAAAACAAATCACGCATGGTATCTGCCAGCTCATTCTTGAGCGAGCAACACAAACAGCCAGAACTCAACAACACCGTGTTATCAGCCACATGCTCGCTCTCAACCGTTTGCGAAATCTGGCTATTAGCAAAAATCTGGTCCAAACCAGCCTCGCCAAGCTCATTGATGATCACGGCAGTATCTTTCATCGCCGGGTTATGCAGCAGCTTGTTAAGCAGGGTAGTTTTGCCGCTGCCTAAAAAACCAGTAAGCAGCGTGACGGGGATACGTTTATCCATATAAATTCTAATAAAACGAGTGTGGCGCTATTTTAACGCGGATGATTGTTGGAGGTACTAAGTGTTTCGACTTATATGGTGTTGTGCTACCTGACCACAAGGGAGTAGGCATAGAAAATGTTCGTCTTTAATTAGCATGCTCAACATGAAATGAGATTCTCCAATCTTATTTGATATAACTCTTTTAGATGGTTTAAAATAGACCTAAGCAGTCGGGTTGCTGTCGCCAGTCCGCTGCAAAAAGCCCTATAAGGTGAAAACTGACGAAATGGCAGCAAAGTCTGGTTGCTACCTCCGACTCATCAAGAGACTGGTAGCAAAGTTGTGTAAGGAGAGTCTATGGATGACCTAAACTCAACAACGCCGGATGGCTTTAGTCAGGCTATGACAGCAATATTAAGTGCTTTTATGGCACTTACTGGAGCTGGATTGTCACCGTTGGTAGCATTTTTGTTACCTGCGGCCGTTGTCGTTGTTATAGCAGTGGCACGATAAGGACTGAGTCTTAGTGTGGAAGATCCTATTCAGAGAAATCTGAATAGGATCGGAAGCCTATTAAAGATTACTTCATTCTTTATTCAATACCACATTGCATGGAGTTCTACCTTGATAAATCCAATTTTCACTTAAGACTCGCTAGTGATTAGTGCTGTATTTTTCATATTCCGTCAGAAACAGTCGTTGTGATTCATCGATAAACTCTTGTCTTCGTTCTTGTAAGTCTAGAAGCTTCGCGACTACGCTCTTGTAGATAATTTGATGTGCTTGATTTTTTATACCCTCTTCGTTGTATAGATCAAATTCTGCATGATCATCATCAAGAATCATATTTACTAGTCTAAGTATATCTTCCTTGGTGATTTTGCTCATTACGCGGTATTGGCCTGTAATGTCTAGAAAAAATCCATCATTCTCATCAATCTTTAATAGCTTCATATCCAAGCCTCCTATTGTTATAAGCCTCTACTCCAGCCTCTAGAGAATTCATCATGATTTCATGACTACTAATAAATTTTTGATCTGTTGAGAAAAGTTTCTTATCAGTAGGGTATCCAGAGTAAACGCGGTAAGCTGGTTTTTCATTTTCAATCTCTTTCCTTGTATACAAGATATAGTCTGCGCCAATTGATGCTCCAACCGTACTATTATGTGTAACAACAACAACGGGCATGAATTCCGAGAGTTTTTTAAGAATTTGATTAACATCGCTCTTCAAAAAAAGATTATCAAATGATGACTCAGGTTCATCAATTAATAGTAGATCGTAGTTTTTCGCATCGGATATTTCTTGTAATAGCCTAAACTCTGATCTCTCACCTCCAGACACTTCGAAACCATCTTTATTTAATATCCGGTAGTTAATTTTTACGAATAGCTTATACAACTCTGATAATGTCAGGTTTTCATTAGACATAAGTGCACGTAAGTACATATAGGGGTTTGCATAATCCTTAAAGGCTTCACTAAATGCTGCATTTCCACCACTAGTTGACCGAATTTCCCCCGCTCCTGTAAAGGGTTCTTTTTTAGCTTCTATTCGAAAACCTTGGATATTTTCCTCTGATATTACTGCTTCTGTTTTTAAAAGATTGGTGATCTCTTTAAACTTTCTAACACGTTTCTTATTTAGGATGATTTTATATAAGTCGACGTCTTCAATTTGAGTTGCTGAAGTACGTATTTGCAAGCTTTTCTTTATATCTATTATTAGCTCATTAATTAGCTTCTTTTTACTACTCTCAAGTGTTTTTTCCCACAAGAGTTTAATTAACTCACTTGCTAAACTTTTTAATGACTTAGCCTCTAAATGTTTTTCAATTATGATTTTAAATTCAATATTTTCTATTACTTGCCTAACAGATTCAATAAGCTCTTTTAGGGTTTGAGAGTTACCAATTGGAAACGGTAACTCTGAAAATAGGGCCGCGTTTGAAAATGCATCATTGCGATCAATTTCTTCAGCTGATTTCAACAGTGTCGATAAGTAGCTATCAACTTCTCGATCATCTGAAATCAAATCAACATTCATAATATCGTCTAGGATTTTTTTAAACCCCAGTAAATACTCATCTATAAAAACACTACGCTTACGCTCTACATCGGTTTTGAAATCACGCTCGTATGAGGCTTCATTTTGTTGAACTAGAGAAAATTGTTGAATGTATTTAACATTGTCAATGTTGCTATATATTTCATTAAGAGTATGAGTCTTACCTGAAGAGCGTTCTCCAATAAGAATGTTCAAACCCGTAGATAGCATTTGCCCAGTAGTAAATACCTGCCACAATTTATTACCGTCATTTTCGGAAAGAGTTACCTTCTTTTTATCTTGAAGAGCTAGTTTAATAGCAGATAAGGATATATCTCCGCAATCGATGAATGTCTGTCTAGTTGGAAATTTATCTAAACCTACTTTTATTCGTAGATCACTGAAGAGTACGGGAGTTAATTTATTGGGGTCTTTTATATTGCGTATAAATTTCTTAGCACTATCTACTTCACCAGCAGCAACATATGATTTCATTTTATCTAGTGTTTCGTTAGACAAAGAAGGTCTTTTGTCATAATGAGGAATTACTAAATATTTATTGAGATTTCCAAAAAAAGTTTCAAACTCTTCGATTGTGATGAAATCTCCTTTTTTTGTGATCCTTTGCGATACTAAGTTAGTTTTTGTCACAAAGTCTTCTACGTCTGTGCTCTCTGTAATTATTAATACATGTCCTTTTTCTAGATTTATCTCAATTCCGGGAAAAACAGTGATGCCAAGATTTCTCTCAATCAATCGAAACTGTTCAGCATCAAATAAGTCGTGATTCGTTATAGCTACCGCATCAAGATGCGTTTCATTAACATATTTTTGAAAGACATCTAGGCTGAATGTAAAAATAGAGTCACTAACCGTTGGTACCGTATGAATGTGAAAATCAATCTTTTTCATAAATAATCCCAGAGTACAAAGCAGGAGTTACGTATTTCCCCAGAAGCTATTAGCGTTGGGGGCTAAAGTAAATCAAATACGGTTATTAATCTAAATCTAGAACGAAAGTAGCCTAAACTGATTTATAGTGCAAGATGCTGATAAAGAATATAAGACCCAATCGCAATCAACACTAAGCCACCTACAATCTCTGAACGTTTCCCAAACATCAACCCCAACACCCGTCCCAGCATCACTCCGATTGTCACCATGGTAAAAGTCGCCAAGCCGATGGCTGCGGCGGTCACAAATATATTCACTTCCATAAACGCCAGGCTGACGCCTACGGCCATGGCATCTATGCTGGTGGCGACTGCGGTGAGGGCGAGAATGTAGAAGGAGTGACTGTTTGGTTTTTCATCTTCAGGTTCTGCGGGTTGCAGGCCTTCGTAAATCATGTGCAGGCCGAGGGCGAGCAGCAGGGTGAAGGCGATCCAGTGATCCCAGTCGGTGATATAGCTGGCGGCGAAGGTTTTGATGGTGAAGGTGGCGATGGCCCAGCCGATGAGTGGCGTGATGGCTTCTATTACACCAAAGATCAAACCGGTGCGTAGGGCTTCTGACAGTTTGGGATTTTTGAGCGCTGCGCCTTTGCTGATAGCTGCGGCGAAGGCGTCGGTGGACATGGCTAGCGCGATAAGCGCGATGGAGGTGCTGGTAAGGGTCATTGAGTTATGTTTTCTAGTCGGGACGAAAATAACAGATAGCAGCACGCCCGACTTTTGTCGCACTGATATCCATTAGTCTCGCCAACCGAAAACGGCCGCCTGCACCACGACGTAAGTCGATTATGTTGACACAGGCACTTCACTTGAGATGAAGCAGGCTACTCCCCAAAGGTTGCGGCATTATAACCGATTAGGCATGGTTTTTTATTTGAAGCTTGTAATAGAATAGGGCTATGCGCCGCCTGTTTATTTTCTTGCTTATCTGGCTTTTACCGCTGCAACCGTTGCTGGCTGCGGATATGAAGTTTGCGCACCTGGTCGGCTCACAAAGCTCGCATGAAAAAACATTGACGCATATGGTCGAGCATATGCAGCATATCGCGCACCACCATGAGCAGGATGGCGATCTGCATGAGGATGAGTCTGCGCCATCGGTGCTGCATCTGGTGGATTTTGAGCACAATATCCATCTTTCCAGTTTGCTGGTGAGTGACGCTATGCTGGCTGCCAGCCAGGCTGGTGATGCTGTGCCTGTGTTTTTCTGCGTGATTTACCTCAACCCATCTACCTCTCCCCCGCAAAAGCCTCCTTACCTCGCCCTGTAAGCGCCTGACGATAGGTTTCGCCCGGCGCTCTGTGTGTGTTCTTAAACATTGAGGGGCTTTTATGATGGTTACTTCTACACTGTCTGTGCGAGGCAGTTTTATTTGTATGTTGCTTGCACCGGGGGATTCAAATGAGTGATTTTTTGCATTTGATCCAGCAGGGCAACGGCTGGTTGTTTATCCCTAGCGCCATTTTTCTTGGCGTGTTGCATGGGCTGGAGCCTGGCCACTCTAAAACCATGATGGCGGCGTTTATTATCGCCATACGCGGCACGGTGAAACAGGCAGTGCTGTTAGGCCTGGCGGCGACCATTTCACACACCGCTATCGTCTGGGCGATCGCCATGCTGGGTTTGTATTTTGGCAGTAGCTGGAACGCTGAAACCTCAGAACCGTACTTTCAGATTGTGTCGGCGATTATTTTGATCGCGATGGCGATCTGGATGGCGCTGGTAACGCGACGGCACACGAAAATGGCGCATGACCATGACCACGACCACGACCACGATCACGATCACGATCACCATGCCGGGCTGCAGGATCTGTCACCCGATTATCAAGACCCGCACGAACTGGCGCATGCCAGGGAGATACAGCAGCGCTTTGCCGGCCGTCAGGCCACTACCGCGCAGATCGTGATGTTTGGTTTAACCGGCGGCTTGATCCCTTGCCCTGCCTCTATCACGGTCTTGTTGCTGTGCTTGCAGTTAAAGCAGGTGGCTCTGGGTGCTACGCTGGTGCTGTGTTTTAGTGTCGGGCTGGCATTGACCATGGTGGCTTCTGGCGTGCTGGCTGCCATGAGTATCAAACATGTCTCCAGCCGCTGGTCAGGGTTTGGCGCGTTTGCCAGAAAAGCGCCTTATTTCTCAGCGGTGTTGATTCTGTTAGTGGGGATCTATGTTGGTTACCACGGGGTAAGTGCATTGCCAGGTTGACAGGTATTTGTCATAAGTAAAAAGCCTCCCGAGCTGGAGGCTTTTTACTTTGTGGCAGCAGCGATCAGAGGGTTAATTGTTTCTTAAGCGTAACGCAGGTAACCGTGGAGAAAGGCGGCAATATGCCGCCTCTGCTTAATATTGATGCACGGTGAGCACTAATAGCGCAGATTGACTGACAGTTCGAAAGTCCTGGGTGCGGCGATCATGGCTTGCCGCCCGTTGGACGAGCCAAATGTGGCGTAGAACTCATCGGTCAGGTTGCGTACCCTGAAACCAAGATTGACTGCTTTGTTGACCTTATAATCCGCCGCCACATCCACGGTGGTGTAAGCCGGCAACTTGATGGTGTTGGCGTCGTTGGCATAAATGCCATCCACATGGCGTATCCAGGTGCTAAAGCTTAAATCACTGGTTGGCATAAAGCGCAGGCCGAGGTTGGCAACATAATCAGGCACAAACGGCGGCTGGTTGCCGCTGAAGTTGGCCGGCGGCACACCTGTGCTGTAATCATCATAGCGTGCACGGGTGGCAGCAATATTGGCGTCTATCTGCCATTGTGCGCTAGGGCGCAAGCCCAGGCCCAGTTCGATGCCGCGCGAGGATTGCTGGCCGATAGGCAGGCGGTTTTGTGAGTTGTTGGGGTCGGTGACAAACACATTCTTTTTGGTGATCTCGTAGATGGCGGCGGTCCATTCCCCTTTGCCTTCCCAGAATGCGTGTTTTAAGCCGACTTCTGCCTGTTTTGCCGTGGTCAGGTCCAGCTGGCTCTGGGTGCTGTTCAGTAGCAATATCACGCCGCCAGGTTCAACGGCGCTGCCATATGAGGCATAGGTGGTGAGTGTAGGGGTGATGTCATACACGCCGCCCAGCCGGTAAGAAGCGAATTCGTAGGTATTGGAAGTCTTTGTCACCGTGGCGGGCGTGGTGTATTTCCAGTGGGTGTCGAACTGGTCATAACGCAGGCCTAGCACCGCTTTCAGTTTGCTGGTCAGCGCCAGCTGGTCATCCATAAAGGCAGACCACTGGTCTATGGTGACGTCACGCGTGTCATTGCCTTTAAACACACCGCCGGAACCGAGGGCGAAGCTGGTATCAGCCGGGTTGTAAGCATTGGTCGCAGCTAACGGTCCGTTTGGGAATCCGTTTCGTGGATTATGGAAATCGGTTTGGTTGATATCCATGCCTAGCATAAAGCGGTTATCCAGGCCGGCGATCTGGCCTTTGTGCAGCGCTTCAAAGCGGTTGCCTATCAGGTCATGATCCTGGTCCAGATCGCCCCATGATCCACGGGTCACCGTGTTGTTGGCGTTGTAGGTATAGGCTTCGGTGTTGCGCCAGTCTCTATAGGCGGTGTAGTAATAAAACTGGTTGCGGATCTCCCACTGCTCGTTGGGCAGCCATTCGAGGTTGGCGCGTAGCCACAGGCTATCCGATTTGTAGCGGTTGCCGCTGATGTCGTTGTAGTTGACCTTGCGCAGCGAGCTTTTGAGTTTGCCATTGACCAGTGGCGTGCCGAAATACACATTGTCGGTATCGTCATACAGTTTATCCAGCTCAAAAGTCAGTTTGGTTTTTTCACTCAGCTTAAACAGCACAGAGCCGGTAAACCTATCCAGACTGCCTCTTTCGTGGTCGACATTGGTGCCAAAGCGCGTGCCGCTGTAATCTACCCTATAGGCCGCCGCATCGCCATTGATGGCGCCGCCTGTGCCCAGATGCAGTCTATGGGTATCGAAACTGGCGTATGAGTAATCCAGCTCCCATGGCTGGTTGCTGAAGCTGGGCGCCCGCGAGATCAGGTTGATGGCGCCACCGATAGAGCCTTCGCCATGCAATACCCCGGCCGGGCCTTTGATGATCTCTATGCGGTCAAAGTTGGCGATATCCAGCACCCGCGCCGACATGGATGAGCCACCGGGAATGCGCGTGCCGTTATACAGCCACGCCACAGCATTATTGGTAAAGCCACGCGTAGAGAACATGCCCGGCGAACCCGGTGTCACTGCTGCGGTAAAGCCTGCGGCTTTTTCGACCGCTTCGGTGACGGTGCGGTCACCGCGCTCGTGCATGGTTTCTTTAGACAGTACTTCTACACTGGCTGGTGTCTCCTGCAAGGTGATACCCAGCCTTGAAGCCGTGCTGGCCGGCAAATCAAGCGGTGTGCTGCGGGTGTCTTTTTTTGACTGCACCTTTACCTCGGGCAGTGCCTTGACCTCAGGCAGTGTCTCACCCGGTTCGGCATAAGCCAGCGGGTTGCCCATGATGGCCATGGCGGCGGTGACCAGCATGTGGCTGCGTTTAAGTGGCCAGATAGGCGCCGAATTCACTACATTCTCGTTGAACAATGTGTCCTCCCTGGACATTTCTTGTTATTAAAATGACACGAGCGTAATACGGTGAATGCGGCTAAAACCGGCCTTAGAAACTATCAGTGCGCAGCAAAACCAGTTGGCTGAACTGCACCAGCCGCAGAATACGGCAGGCCGCGAGCTGACAGCTAGTCACTCGCATGATAGCGTTAAGGCTTTATTAGTCGGATGAATGTTGGGTCTACACCATCCGCAGTTGCGAGCCGGTCGACCTGAGTTACTCAACATCATGCCACCCACCGTAGCACTTGTATTACAGACTGTAGGCCGGTCTCCGGGCTAATGAGCATAAATCCGGTTCACCTTCCCATGCATACAAGCGCACAGTGGCATATCGAACCGGCATAACTCAATTACCGTTGCGGGGGCAGCGTCGAATTAGACTCAGTGTGACTTTGTCGAATCGAACTTCCCGTTTAATCCTCGGCGGGGAATGCACCGAGAGAACCTAAAGTTTTCAGGATTATAGCCTACTGCGGCTGGCAGTTTGCAGAGTGCAATGTTTAAGCTTTGAAAAAGTGACCGCCAGAAGGGGGGCGGCGTGGAAAAAACAGCGAGTGGGGGTCAGGACTGCAGGATCTGTATCATTTCCTTGCGGTCTTTACGCGAGCGCTTGTTGGCGTACATACGTTTGTCGGCAATGCGCATCAGGTCTGCCGAAGTGTCGGCTTCACGCGCAAACACCACGCCCTGGCTGGCGCCTGCGCCTATAAAGCCGTTGGCTTGCAGTTGCTTGTTGGTGGCATCTACCTGGTGCTGGCACCATTCCACTTCATCTTCATGACACAGAATGGCGAATTCATCGCCGCCTAGCCGGTATAGCTGCGCGTCGTGGCCCAGGCGCTGGTTGAGGAATAAACTGAAATTCTTTAACAGGGTGTCGCCGACTTCGTGACCAAAGTGGTCATTAAAGTGCTTGAGGTTATCCATATCCAGAAAGATCAGGCAGCCGTAGGACGGAAAATTCAGCATCTTGCCTTCCAGCGCATGCCGGTTGGGCAGGTTGGTCAAGCGGTCGGTGAGGGCCAGGGAGCGGGTGTCTTGCAGCTCGACCAGCATGCGCTCTTTGTCCTGGTGCAGGCGGTTGATCTGGTAGGCCAGTACCAGTGCCAGTAAGATCGCTTCCACCGTCACGGCGATCAGGCCCATCTGTTCTATGGTCCAGATATTGGTGCTGAGTTTTTGCGCGCTGATGCTGATGCCACCGAGCACACCAAATACGGTGATGGCGATCAGGTAGAACTGGGCGGTGCGATGTTTCAGCCAGCTGAAGTAACCGCCGCAGATCAAGCCAAAGCCCAGAAAGATAGCCACACCGGTGCGCGCCATTTCCAGCATCCAGTTCGGGTTGATCAGCGCATTGATCAACAAGGCGAGCAAAATGGCGTAGACCACCAGTGACAGCTGATGCAGCCTGGGGTAGTGGATGGCGTTGATGCCCAGCAGGTGGCGGACAAAGCTGACGTAGGCCATATTGGACAGCAGGATGGGCGCACTGCTCAGGTAAAACCAGTGTGAATCGCCCAACTGCGCAAATGCACCCAGTGCCGCGCCCTGAAAGATCAGGTTGCCGAAGATAAACAGGGCATACATACGTTCGGTAGTGTGGCCCGGGGCCATGCCGATCGCGATGTAATAGACAAAAATTCCCATGAGCACGCCCAGCATCAAAATGGCACCGGCCGAGCTTTTAATGACCTGACTCAGGTAATCCGGCTCGCTGGCGATAAACAGTTCTGGTTGCGCCAGGTAATACGGTGAGTTGAGATGAGTGGTGAGCTGGTAGGTGCCAGGCGACAGGCTGAACTTGCGGCCATGGCGTAGCAGGTAAGGGTTGGCCTGGTGGCTGTTGAGGCCGCCGTGTACAACATGGCTGACGCCATCTGTCGTGGTCAGCTGGTGGCTGAAACTGGCGATCACAGTGGTATTTTTAAAGTCGAGCACATAGTCGTCGGTGTCGGTGATGGTCAGCGCGGTGTGGCAGGTGAATTTGCCGCCTTGCAGCGGGATCTGTGCCACCGGCTGGCCATGCTCGTTCTGGCACGAGGTTGTGCCGAGGCTGGGCTGTGCAAACACAGGGTTGGCTAGCAGCAGGCCGAGCAACAGCCACAAACAACGATGAATAATTGACGTCAGCACAACGGACCCTTGAGCACTGGCAGTGGATAAAACGCTATTATGTATGAATTCATGCTCGAATGGAGCGTGAAAGCATGCGCAACGGTCAGTATGCTTGCGTATGATGCAGACGGCCGCAGTATTGATAATAGAAAAAGCCCGGCTGTGTGGCAAGACTTTTTCATGGGTATCACTGCCCGGATGACGACGATGACGATGAAGAGAGCATGCCGGCCCTGGCTTCTATCTGCGGCATGATCCATTTACGGAACATCAGCGGCGTGATCAGTGTGGTGACCACACCCATCAATATCAGCACCGAGAACAGGTCCTGGCCGATAAATCCGCGCTCGTAGGCGATACTGGCAATCACCAGTTCCATCACGCCGCGGCCATTCAGAATAAAGCCTATGCCCAGCGCATCGCTTTTTGGCAAACCTATCAGGCGGCCACCCAGCCAGCCGGCCAGAATCTTGGTCGCGATAGACACCAGCAACACCACTGCAACAAACCAGAATGATTCTATGATCTGCACTTTGAATTCCAGCCCCAGGTAGGCAAAGAACACCGGCGCCAGAAAACCGCCAGTGATAGAGCCCAGCGTCAACTCCAGCTCCTGGTAGCGCGAGGGCAGGAAAAAATTGCGGTCTATCAACAGTGCACCAAAAAATGCGCCGATCACGAAATGGAAACCGAGCGCGGCACTCACAGAGCCGAACAGCAGCACAAATAACAACAGAATGCCGAACAGCGCCTCATTGCCTATCAGCGCCACCAGTTTTTCTGACCACAAGTGCAGGTTGACGCCTTTATCGATCACTTTCTTGATGATCAAGCTAACGCTGAGGATGAGAAAAATCAGCAGTATCAGTTTCCAGCTGGCGTGAAAAATAGCAAAGCTCACCGCCTGGTAGGATTTTTGTTCCGGCAGGTTGAGGATCACGCCCAACACCAGCAGTGCGGCGATATCGTTAAAGATGGCGGTGGCCACCGAGTAACGGGCAATATCCGAATCCAGCAGTTTAAAACTTTGCAGTATGCTGACAGTGACCGGCAGCGCGGTGATGGAGACGCACAGGCCTAAAAAGATGGTGCGGCTGACATCCAGCCCGAACGCGACACCGACCAGTATGCCGCCTGTGAGCGGCAGAAAAAACCCGAGCAAGGCGATCACTATGCCCTTGCCGCGCATGGAGTCTATGACTTCCTTGAAATTCATTTCCAGCCCGGCTGACAATACGATCAAAAACACGGCCAGCTCAGAAATGCCGGATAAGGCCGGGGTAGGGGTGATGAAATTGAGCAGGCTGGGGCCAAGAATGACACCGGCGACCATTTCGCCGATGATGGCGGGCTGGTTAAAGCGGCTGAACACTTGCCCTAGCAGGCGGGCGCAGACGATGAGAACAAGCAGGGTGGTGAGTAAAGGCATCACTACTTTCTTTTATTACTGATGCAGGGCAAACGCTGGCCTGGTTTTCGTGCTAGCCAGGTGTTCAAGTGCTAGCCTGATGTTATCGTTCAGCTTTATCAACAGGCCTTTTGCTGGCCAGCGTAAAGTATTCAATCATGGGCGCTGAGTGCGCTGCCTGACTATCCATGTCATGAGTATAAATCATAAGCAGGCACGGCTTGCGCTTTTAAAGCGACTTATGCACCAGGCGGCGAAAAACTGTGTCTGGCAGCGTTATTGTTCGTGCGCCGGCATGATTACGGGTGCAGCACCTGCATCATTTCTTTACGGTTTTTGCGGGTACGTTTGTTTTCGTACATGCGTTTATCTGCGATACGCAGCAGTGCTTCGGTGTCGCTGGCTTCATGTGCGAATACGATGCCCATGCTGGCACCGACGCCGCTGAAGCCCTCTTTGTGCAGTTGCAGATGCGTGTATTCGAGCTGGTGCTGGCACCACTCGACATCATCTTCATGGCAGAGAATGGCGAACTCGTCTCCGCCGAGGCGGTAAAGCTGGCCGTGCTCGCTGAGCTTATGCGCCAGAATCTGGCTGAACAGTTTGAGTAGCATGTCACCCGCTTCGTGGCCGAACTGGTCGTTCACATGCTTGAGGTTATCCATATCGAGAAACATCAGGCAGCCATGTAGCGGCAACTTCAACAGCTTGTTCTCCAGCGCATGCCGGTTGGGGATGCCGGTGAGCCTGTCGTTCAGGGCCAGCGAGCGTGTGTTTTGCAGCTCGACCAGCAATTGCTCTTTTTCATGATGCAGCCGACTGAGTTTATAGGCGACCAGGATAGCGAGCAGGATGGCGTGTACCGTCACCGCAAACAGCCCTAACTGCTCAATACTGAAGATATGCTGGGTAGCATTGGCCGCGTTGAGCACCATCATACCCAGTATGCCAAAACCTATGGTCGTCAGCAGGTAGAGTTGAGCGATGATCTGCCGCTGGGCACTCAGGCGCAGGCCGCAAAACAGGCCAAAAGCGAGAAAAATCACTATGCCCAGGCGCGACATTTCCAGCATCCAGTCGGGGAAGATCATGCCGAGTACGATCAGGGCGATCAGCAGGCTGCTGGCGATCAGGGATAACTGGTATAAACGCGGCCGGTGAAACTGGTTGATGCCCAGCAGGTGGCAGATGAAACTCACATACGCCAGGTTGGCGATCAGCAACGGCAGGCCGGTCAGGTAAAACCAGTGCCAGTGAAAAAACTGGTTGAATACGCCCAGTGCGGCGGCGTGAAACAGCAGGTTACCAAAAATAAAGATGGCATACATGCGTTCGGTCAGGTGGCCGGGCAACGCACCCAGTATCGCGTAATAACTGAACAGACCCAGCAGTATGCCCAGTAACAGCAGGCTGGTGGCGGCGCTGATATTGCTCTGTTGCTGATAGCTGGCCAGTTCGCTGATCACCAGGCTGGGGGCTGCCAGATAGTAAGGGGATTGCAGCCAGGTGACCAGTCTATAGCTGCCTGGCTGCAGGCTGACTATGCGCCCATGGCGCAGCATGAACGGGTTGTCTGCAGAACTGCTCAAACCACCGCTGAGCAGGATAGTCTGTTGTTTTTTGTGTGAGCCTTGCGCTAGCGCCTGGTCAGGCGGCGCTATGCCATCCGTGGCATTTTTACCCTGGGTGGCCGCTTGCTGCGTGCTGCTCTCCTGCGAGATCTCATGCTGGAAGCGGGCAATGGTCGAGGTGTTTTTGAAATCGATCACATACAGGCCGGCCTCGGTGATCTTGAGCACGCTCTGGCAGGCGAATTTACCGCCTTGCAAGGGGATATTGGCAATGATGGTGCCTTGCTGGTTGATGCAGGTGGTTCCGAGCAAAGCCGGGGCCGCAGATGCCAATGGCACCAGGCAGAACACTGATGGAACCAGGCTGATCCATAGTGTCAGTCGCGTCCAAAACCGATATCGTTGCAATCTAAATTTTCCAGTCAACGCTGTAAAGCACGGGGCAGTGTACATGAAAAATTCCCGGGATATAGCGGGGCCAGGCGATTAAGAAAAGCAAAGAGTTACTAACTAACGTTGCGCTAGCGGCAATAAAAAACCCGCATGCAAATGCGGGTTTTTTGTGCGGGACCGGCCTTACTTGTTTTCGACCGCTTTTTCAGTCGCTGCGGTGGTTTCACTGATCTGCGCTTTTGCTGCCGCTGCTGCATCTTTTGCAGCCTGAACCGCATCTGCAGCAGCATCCTTGGCTTCAGTCGCGGCTGCCTCGGTGTGCGTTTGCGCAGATTCCAGCGCTTCTTCAACCGTGGGTTCTTTCTCGCCGCAGGCAACCAGCAAGCTGGCACTTAAACCGGCAATGATCAACAAACGAAAAAATGCAGACATATCATGCTCCTAATAATTTTGAATCATTTACAATGTGGTTAACAATCATTGAGACAAACAGACTGTGGTTTATTCGGGAATGCGCAAGGCCTGCCCGGGGTAGATCTTGTCAGGGTGGTTAAGCATGGGCCGGTTGGCTTCAAAGATCTTCATATAGGCATTGGCATTGCCATACATCTCTTTGGCTATCCTGGATAAGGTGTCGCCTTTAACCACAGTGTAAAACCTGGCTTCTGCTTCCTGGCTAGGCACATATAACTGGTCTTGCACCGCCTCGACGCCGGCGACATTGCCACAGCACAGCAAGATCTTCTCCTTGGTTTCCTGTGTTTCCACATTGCCTTGCGCGATCACGGTACCGCTGGCGCCATCAAATTTAATGTCGTAGCCTGCGGTTGGCAGATTGTTTTTTGCAATGTAGTTCTGGATGGCTTTGGCGGCAGCTGCATTGGCGGCATCGACATTGACCGGGGTAGGGGCTTTAGTGGCAGTTTCCTGCGCGGCCTTGGCCTCGCCAGCCCCAAACAGCTTTTCACCCGCTTCTTTGATAAAAGAGAATAGACCCATTAGCAGCTCCTGACTTTTTTATTGTGAATGGAAAAGTCATCATAGCAAATACAGGGTTATGCCACTAGAGGCTATAGGCCGGCTTTTTTTCGCCCGGCATGTGTGGGTGCTACAGCAGGTGCACGGGCCGCTGCCACAGGTCGCGGCAGACGGGCCTTGCTAGGTGAGTCAGGCCAGTTGGGTAAGGCTAGGGCGAGTGTGGCAGTTGTCCGGCGATCTGCGCGCTGAGTAGATCGAGGTTGCTGCCCAGTGCACGCACCAGGGCCGGGTAACCACTCTCGGCCAGCGGGGTGCGGAACTTGAATGACTGGTTTTGCAAGGGCTTGTGGTCAGCAGATAGCAACTGCCATTGGCCACTCAATATGGCATAACCACCGATCTGGCCGTGAAACTGGTCTATGGTCAATTGCAGGCTGGTGGCTGAGGGTGCTGCGCCGGGCAGCGGATCTGTGATGGCAGTATCCGGCAGACGGCTGGCCAGGCGGGCACGCAGGCCACGACGTAACTCCTGCGACAGGTTGTCTACCCATAGGTGGTCGCGCGCCGGATGCAAAGTCACATCGTCCAGTTGCACCACTATGCGGTCTGTATCCAGGTAATCTGCCAGTTGAATGCGGTTTAATACCAGCGTCTGCTGTGCTGCAGAGGTCGATTGCGCCGCAGCCGGCGTAGTGACTTCCGGCAGGCTGAAGCGCTGGCTGGTCACCGGCGGGTTTGATTTCAGGCAGGCGCTCAGGCTGCATGCCGCGATCAACAGCAAGCCAGTCCGTAAGGGGGTGAGGGTAGTCATCATATATGTGTTTCCTTACGGGTTAGCCGGTGCTTGGGGCACCTGTTGGTTTGCCGGTGCTTGAGGCACCGGGTCATTCCCGGGTTTGCGGCCAAACAGCACGGCACTCGGCTCTTCGTTCAGGGTGCGCGCCAGTGGCTGTATGTCACGCAGGGCTTTATCCAGGCGTTGCAAGGTGCTGGTCAATTCCTGGTAGGCCGGTGAGTCTGGTGACAGACCCTTGAGGGTGGTTTGCACCTCCTGCATGGTTTTGTTCAGGTTGGCTGGCATCTGCTGCAGATCTGGCTGGCTGATAAACTGGTTGACCTGCACGCTCAGCGCACGGATCTCTTTCATG
This sequence comes from Methylophilus sp., assembly GCF_052437885.1. Lineage (GTDB taxonomy): Bacteria > Pseudomonadota > Gammaproteobacteria > Burkholderiales > Methylophilaceae > Methylophilus. The sequence continues at coordinate 36,905 of NZ_JBQVPB010000009.1, forward strand.
GTGATCTCGGACTGCTGCAGGTTCTTATCCAGCCCGGAAAGCACAGGTTCTACATTCAGGCGGTTGAGTTTATCCAGCAGGTCAGAAAGTTTTTGTTCTATCTGCGCCAGGCTGGTGGCAGTGGTAGGCAATACCGGCAAGCCTTCAAAACGCTCGCGTTTATAGGGTTTATGCCCTTTTTGACCGACATTCAGATCGACATAGACCGAACCCGTGAGCAGATTGCCGGATTTGAGGGTGGCGTGCAGCCCGCGTTCCAGCATATGGCCGATGCGGGTCTTCCATTCTTCGAGGTTGGCCTGGCCGTTGTCGGCCAGCCTGCCTGGTTCCAGGTGGATCAGCACCGGGATCGCATAGCGGAAATCTTTTTTGCGTTCAGGCGAGTTGAATTTCCACGGCACGTTCATCACCGTACCTATGCGCAAGCCCCTGAATTCAACCGGGGCGCCTTTGGTCAGCCCACGCACGGTATCATCCACCAGTAACACGTATTCTATGTACTGGGCGTAAGTCTGCTGGCGTGCGGCGTCTTCATTGGCGAACAGTTCGAACTTGGTTTCCGAGCGCACTGGTTGCCCCATAGGTGTATCGTCGGGATGCCCGAAACTGACGCCACCGGCGATCAGCGACTCTACGGTGGGGATATTCGCTTTAAAGCCTTCTGCGTCCAGTTTGACGTCTATGCCGACCGCGGTCCAGAAACGGGAGTTTTCAGTCACCAGCACATCGTAAGGGTGCTCAATAAACAGTTCGTGCTGCATTTTGCGCTGTTTGGGGTCAAACGTGGCGCTGACTACGCGGCCGACGCGCAAACCCTGGTAAGTGACCGGGTCGCCTACGCGCAGGGCATTGCCGACTTTGCCTTCCAGGTTGACGTGTACGCCTTTGGCGCCATTGAGCGAGATAGGTGGCTGGTCGAGCACGGTGAAGTGGTCGGTTTCTTCCAGTTCTTTACCCGGTTGCAACTGGATATAGGAACCCGAGATCACCGTGTTCAGACCACTGATGCCTTCCAGGCCTATGCGCGGTTTGACTACCCACAACTGGGTGTCTTTCACCAGCATGGGCTGCGCTTTGGGCGTGATACGCGCCAGCACTTCAATATGGGTGAGGTCATCGGACAAGGTCACTTGTTCGACCTGGCCGATATCCACGCTATGCACCTTGATCTTGGTTTTTCCGGCTTCTATGCCTTCGGCATTGGTCATCGAAAGCGTGATCTGTTTGCCGACACGGGTGTAATTGTCATAGATCAGCCATAAGCCTATCAGCAGGGCGACGATAGGCACTATCCAGATCGGCGACACGCGCACCTGCTTGCTGACATTGGCCAGAAGATGGTCATGGGCGGGCTGACTTTTGCCTGGCTCCTCAGGGCGGGACGGGTTTGCGGGTGGCTGATTATTGTTTTGCTCTGTCATAAGGTTTTCCTTGGGTATCCCACAATAAACGGGGATCAAAAGCCATCGCTGCAAGCATGGTCGTGATCACGACCGCGCAAAAAGCCAGTGCCGCCGGGCCGGGCAATACCGACATCAGGTTGCCTGATTGTATCAGTGCCACCATGATGGCGACGACAAATACATCGACCATAGACCAGCGGCCTATCAATTCGGTGAGCCGGTAAAGTGCGGTTTTTTGCTGCGCATTCAACGGGCCGGGGTGGCGTGCCAGCCATAGTAACAGCACCAGTATCAGCATTTTAATGATAGGCACCAGCACGCTGGCGACAAAAATAATGACTGCCACCGGCTCCGAACCATGCTGCCAGAGCTCTATCATGCCGCCTATGATGGTGGAAGAATGGCTTTGGCCTAGCGAGGTGGTGATCATCATCGGGTAGGCATTGGCCGGGATATAGAGCACGGCTGCCGTCAGCAATAAGGCCCAGGTGAATTGCAGGCTGTTAGGCTTGCGCGCATACAGCGTACTGCCACAACGCATGCATAGAAAAGCCGTGTCTTTGTCTGCAGGCGGTAGCGTATTGAGCAAGCCACAGGTGGTGCAGCCGGCCACATGTTGTTCAGCCGCATTGACGCCGCAGCGGATGCCGGTATCCGGCGGCGGTTCACCAGCCAGTTTCAGCCATAGCAGATCGATATCGACCGAACGTGTGGTCATCAGTAATAACAGGGCGAACACGCAATAGGCCCAGAACGAGACCCCCAGCTGTACTTCGCCTATATCGGTCAGTTTCACCAGGCTCACCAGCGCCGCGATCATGAACACATCGGCCATCATCCACGGATGCAGGCGCGAGAATAAGCGGGCGATGACGTCACTGTAAGCGCGCGGCACTGTACGCAACACATTGGCCTGCATCAGGATCACGCCTATCAGGTACAGAGCAGGCAGGATGATGGCCGTGGCACTGACGATCAGCGCCACCAGCGGCTGGTTGACATTGAGCAGAGTGACAGCGGTTTGCGGCAGGGCGATCTGGCTATCCAGGCCATTGGTATCCATGCTGATAAACGGAAAGGCGATGGCGATCATCAGGCTGAGCAAAGCAGTGACTGCCAAAGCGATGCTGCGCTGTACCGGGTGCAAGTGCCGCCTTGCCAACACATGGCCACAACGCGGGCAACTGGCGTGCTCACCCGGGCGCAGCACGGGAATGGCGCTGACCATATCGCAAGCACTACAGGCACGCAAACGCCGCCATTTTATTTTTTGCTGGGTAGTCGTCATCAGGGTTGGTTAGGTTTGTTCAGGCACAAGCTTTATATGGCATGTTAAACGGATTGGTTTTGAACGGGCAAGCACATTTGATCATGCATGCGATGGCAACGTCTATACTGTGATGACCTGCAAAAGCAAAAAAGATTCTCTGATCGCGCCCGTACCAGGCTTAACTTCTCAGGCTTAGCTATTGAATCCTGCTGCTTTCATCAATAGCTTGATGAGCAGGCTGACCACGCTGAGGGTGGCGATACTCGCCAGCCAGATCAGCACCAGCCAGCCTAAACGTTTGGCAAAACTGTTTTTTTGTTTTGTGCCTGTCATACACTGCCGCTCCGCATTAATGGTAAGCCTCATCCGGGTCTACCTTGCCACGGAAAACGTAATAGGCCCAGCCGGTGTAGATCAGGATGACCGGGATGATCACCAGCGCGCCTATCAGGGCGAACATCTGGCTTTGCGGCGGTGCTGCCGCGGCGTATATGGAGATATGCGGCGGGATGATATTCGGCCAGATACTGATGCCCAGGCCTGCATAGCCGAGCAGGATCAGGCATAGCGTATAGATGAACGGCGTGGTTTCTGATCTTGCACGCAGCGATACCTGCAGCCGGTAGAAAAAGAACGCCACCAGCAGCGGCACCGGCGAGAGCAGCAGGAAATTAGGCATAGTAAACCAGCGCTCGGCGATACCGCTATCCATCAGCGGCGTCCACAGGCTGATGGCGGCGATGATCAGAAGCAGTATGATAGAAACCTGGCGCGACAGTTTGTAACAGGTCGCCTGCAACTCGCCCCCGGTCTTCATGATCAGCCAGGTGCAGCCTAGTAAAGCATAAGTCACCAGTAAGCCCAGGCCGGTAAAGATGGAAAATGGCGAGATCCAGTCCAGCGGCCCGCCGGCATAGGCGTCATTGACGACTTTGATGCCTTGCAGATAAGCACCCAGCGTCATGCCCTGAAAGAAAGTCGCCACTATCGATCCGCACAAAAACGCTTTATCCCAGAAATGTCGCTCTTCATCCGTGGCGCGGAACCTGAATTCAAACGCCACCCCTCTGAAGATCAGGGCCATCAGCATCAATAGCAGCGGTAGCGAAAGCGCGCTCAATATCACGGCATAAGCCAGCGGAAATGCCGCCAGCAAGCCGGCACCGCCCAGCACCAGCCAGGTCTCATTGCCATCCCACACCGGTGCTACGGTATTCATCATCAGGTCTCTGTCATGCTTCTCCTGAAAAAATGGATAAAGGATGCCTATGCCGAGGTCGAAGCCGTCCATGATGATATACATCATGATGCCAAACAGGATAATGCCGGCCCAAACCAATGATAAGTCCAGTGATAAATCCATTTAGTTATCCTTTTTATCAGGGTGGTGTTGCTGGTCAGCCTGGCTGTCTGATGTCGCTGGCGTTTTATTATCAGGGTGAAACTCCGGCGCCAGGGTGAATTCATCAAGCTCGGTGCGATTGATGGAGATAGCATCGCCCTGCAAGGCTTCATCAGTTTTTGGCCCGACCTTCACCAGTCGCAACACATATAAGGTACCCATGCCGAATAGCGCGATGTAAATCACCACAAACAAGCCCAGCGTCAGCGCCATTTCACCAGTGGTATGTGGCGTGACCGCATCTGCGGTGCGCAAAACGCCGTATACCACCCACGGTTGCCGGCCTATCTCCGTGGTATACCAGCCAGCCAGAATGGCAACCACCCCGGCTGGCCCCATGGCGATGGAGAACTTCTGGAACGGCGGGCTGTTGTATAACTTATCCTTGAGGCGTAGCCAGAGTGAGGTGACTGCCAGCAATATCATCATCAGCCCCAGGCTTACCATGACGCGGAAGGTCCAGAACACAATGGTCGCGTTCGGCCTGTCCGCAGCAGGAAAGTCCTTGAGTGCCGGGATCTGCTCGGTCAGCGAGTGGCGCAATATCAGGCTACCTAAAAGCGGGATCTCCAGCGCAAAATGATTCTTCTCCTGTGCCATATCCGGCCAGGCAAACAGCACCAGTGGCGACGCTTCTTCGCCCTTGTTCTCCCAATGGCCTTCTATCGCGGCGATCTTGGCCGGCTGGTGTTTCAGCGTATTCAAGCCATGCAGGTCGCCGACCATGGCCTGTAGCGGCGCCAGCAACAAGATCAGCCATAAACCCATGGACAGCATCTTGCGCACGCTGCGGTTGTTTTTGCCATGCAATAATTGCCAGGAAGCCGCCGCCGACACAAACAAGGCGGTCGCCAGATAAGCGCCTATCACCATGTGCACCAGCCGGTAGGGGAAAGAAGGGTTAAAAATGATTTTAAACCAGTCAACCGGGATGACTTTGCCATCCACCAGTTCAAACCCTTGCGGCGTATGCATCCAGCTGTTAGAAGCCAATATCCAGGTCGCCGATACCAGGGTGCCTATGGCCACCATCAAGGTCGCGGTGAAATGCAAACCCGGACCGACCTTGTTCCAGCCAAACAGCATCACACCTAAAAAGCCAGCCTCAAGAAAAAACGCGGTCAACACTTCATAAGTGAGCAACGGGCCGGTCACGCTACCGGCCACGCTGGAAAACCCTGCCCAGTTGGTGCCGAACTGATAAGCCATCACCAGGCCAGACACCACGCCCATGCCAAAACATAAAGAAAAGATCTTGACCCAGAAGTGGTACAGATCGAGGTAAACCGTGTTCTTGGTTTTTAACCAGCTGGCTTCAAGCACCGCCAGGTAACTCGCCAAGCCTATGGTGATCGCCGGAAAGACGATATGGAAAGAGATGGTGAACCCAAATTGGATCCTTGCTAACGTTAATGCCAGATCAGACATTGTTATCCTTATGTATTGCGCCTAACGCCTAATGTCTAGTGCCACCGGCTAGTCACATGCCGAGCGTGATGTTGTACTCAGGAATGTTAACAGAGTGACCAGGGTTATAACATGGAGCTGATATCAGCCAGGATAGTTGCATGGTTCATAAAAGTTAGCTGCGTGAAAAGGGAAGGGCGCATGCATGCGCTTTGACGATCGATCAAGAAAACTGTGATGAAAGCGCTGAAATGCAAATAGCCCGGCATTTCGGCAAGGCTATTTTTGTAATTTGCTACAACAGCCCACATGAAAGTGGGCACTGCTTGGATTTATGAGTGTTAAAGTTATAAGCTGTGGCAGCTCGCATATGGTAAAAACTTCAACTAATGTAAGTGAGCAGTGACTGATTATTCAAAATGGAGAAAAACAATGAAAAACGTACTTAAATGGGGTTTGGGGATAGTTGCAGTGCTCAGCATTGCCTGGTTGATCGTTGGTGAGTCGTTCCAAGAAACAGAGACTCAACAAACTGCAAAAGAAAAACCTGGGCAAAGTAACGACGCGCCACCTTTTGAAACCACAGCAGGTGAAATAGCAAAAGCTTATGCCAATGATGCCGTTGCGGCAGATGAAAAATACAAAAACAAAGCTTTTATAGTCAGCGGCAGTGTCGTCGATAAGAGTACTGATCCGTCTGAGCATGCCGTACTGATACTCGAAGGTGGCATAGACCCATTGCTGGAGCCACACTTCACCCTGGCTGATAGTGAGAAAAGCAAGGCAGCCGAACTCAAAAAAGGGCAAAAAGTAAAACTGCAGTGCTATGGCAAAGGCGAAGTTAGCAAGATCGCGCATGCTGAAGATTGCGAGATATTGTTTATAGACTGGAATTAACACAGGCCGTTTCATGCAGCCTATTCAATCATCAAGCGTTACAAGCGCAAATCCAGCGACAGATATTAATCACCTCCTCCATTTATCTCAGGCCACTTTCCAGTGTGCTGCCTAGGTGAGGGGGTATCTGTTTCATCATTCCAAAACACCGGCCTGTTTTCTTCACTTATTGAGAAACCATAAAGTGCTTCCAACGCTGACCCAAAAGCAAAAGGCCTTGCATTTCTGCAAGGCCTTTTTTATTTGGCTCCTCAACCTGGGCTCGAACCAGGGACCTACGGATTAACAGTCCGGCGCTCTACCGACTGAGCTATTGAGGAATCGGTACGTCGTTTGAAGGCGCTATATTACTGAGAGCGTGCCCCTTGGTCAACCACTTTCTGCGAATTTCTTTATATTTTTCTATGTGCAGTTTAAATGCCGGTTTCGCTAATAAACTGGCTGTGAAAGTCAAGGGGTTTGCATGGTCGGAATGCCGCTTTATTACCCAAATGGGCCAATTTTTTATTGTGCCAACGTCGTTTATAATGAGCGCAACAGGAGATTACTATGCGTACAGTATTAGGAAAAGTCGTTGGTCTGGCGGGTGCAGCAGAAATTGTCGATCAGCAGGGCCAGCATCATTTGCTGAAAGCGGGCGATGCCTTGCATGAGGGTGACCAGTTGATCACCGTGGCTGGGGCACAGGTCACCATGCAAGTGGGCAATGGCGAGCTGGTGCAATTTGCCGAGCAGCAGGCAGTCAAGCTTTCTCAGGCGTTGACTGCTTCGCCTGATGCGGTGGATATCAGCGAGTATGCCGTGAATCCGGCGGTGATACAGCATTTGCTGGCTGCCTTGCAGTTGAATGATGCAGTCGATTTATCGCTGCCTTTGACCAGCACCTTGCAAGATGACACTAGCGCTTTTGTTTCTATCACGCATGCTTCTATTACCGAGCGGGTATTGCAGTCCGATGCGCTGAATATCCATGATGTGCTGGTGGCGGGGGATAACCCTGCGGCCTTGCCGTCTGCCGTGATGCCGATCACGCAGCTGGCGGATCTGATGACGCAGACCTCAACGATCGATATCGGCCTGCCTAACGGCCCGTTAAAAGATTTTCTGAACGATTGATGCTTGAAAGCATAAAACTAAAAAAGCGCCTGAGGCGCTTTTTTATTGTCTGCTAGATAGCAAATCGCTTATACGCTGAGAGCTTTTTCTATCCTGTCCAAAGCTTCACGCAGGTTGTCCATGCTGGTGGCAAACGAGATTCGGAAGTAACCTTCGGCACCAAAAGCAGAGCCTGGCACCACGGCCACGTTATGCTCTTCAAGCAGGTATTCAGCCAATGCCATATCGCTGGTTTCCTTGATCTTGCCTGCCTGGTGCAGGTTGCTGATCGCCTGGCGCGCATCCGGGAAAGCATAAAAAGCGCCGCCAGCCATCAGGCAGCTCAGGCCTGGCATGGCGTTAAAGCGGTCAACCACATATTTATGCCGCTCTTTAAATGCGGCGACCATAGGCTTGATACAGTCTTGTGAACCACTCAGCGCTGCTTCTGCTGCATATTGCGAGATCGAGGTCGGGTTGCTGGTGGACTGGCTTTGCAGGATCTCCATCGCCTTGATGATATAAGCCGGGCCAGCCGCATAACCGATACGCCAGCCGGTCATGGAATACGCTTTGGAGACGCCGTTCAATACGATACAGCGGTCTTTCAGGCCAGGCGCAGCATTGAGGATGTTATGGAATTTTTCGCCGGTCAGGTTGACGTGTTCATACATATCGTCGGTGGCAATCAGTACATGCGGGTGCTTGAGCAACACTTCACCCAGGGCCTTTAATTCATCCAGTGAGTAGACTGCGCCGGTCGGGTTAGAAGGCGAGTTGAACATCACCAGTTTGGTGCGGCTGTTGATGGCGGCTTCCAGCTGGGCAGGCAACAGTTTAAAACCTTGTTCAATACCGCACTCCAAGATCACCGGTTTGGCTTCGGCCACCATGGCGATATCGGCATAGCTGACCCAGTAAGGCGCTGGAATGACCACTTCATCGCCCGGGTTTAACACCGCCAGGCAAAGGTTGAAGATGGTTTGCTTGCCACCTACGCCAACGATCACTTCATTGACGGCATAATCAAAACCGTTTTCATTTTTAAATTTGTTGACGATGGCTTTTTTCAGCGCCGGGATGCCGCTGACGGGTGTGTATTTTGTGTAACCGGCATCAATGGCTGCTTTGGCTGCGTCCTTGATATGCTGCGGTGTATCGAAATCCGGTTCACCTGCTGCCAGGCCAATGATAGGGCGGCCTTCAGATTTATATCTGGCGGCTTTGGCCGTGATCGCCAAAGTAGGGGATTCTTTAATGGATAAAACACGCGCAGACAGCACGTTGGCGGCAGGTTTGCTCAAAATGGCTTCCTTGTTGATCGGTGTGCACAAACAGGCATCAGGCGCCTGCAAAAAAATGAAAAACGCAACATTTTACGCAAAAATGACCTGTCGTGGAAGCCAGCGGCCAGCGTTTTTTGCCGGTTTAACTCATTGTTTCTGGCAGTTTTTCTCGCAATGCAGGTAATTCTGGTACACAGACACCAGCAGCGGGTCGATTTTCTGCAATTGCAGTTCCACCTCTTTCACTGTTTTATCGTCGCCAAGCAGCTGGGCGACTTCGCCGCGCCTGAACCAGGCTTCGACAAACTGGCCGTCCAGCGTCACCGCTTTCTGGAAAGCAAGGGCGGCGGCATCCAGCTGCTTCAGTGACTGTTCGGCCAGGCCCAGGCTGAACCAGGCATCGGCATTGTTGGTCTCCTGCTGTGTCCAGAGCATGCTTATTTTCTCTAGACCAGGCCAATCCTGGCGCGATTCCGGCACGGCGGCGCGCATGTAATAAGGTTTTTTATCCTCATCTTCTTCCCACAGGGCTTTGCCACGCACCGGGAACTCGGTCGTGGCTGGCATTTTTTCCAGCGTCTCCAGCCATTCTACCGGCAGTGCAAAGTGTATGCTGCCGCCATGGCCGGCGGTTTTAAAGGTGTTGATGCCAACCAGGCGGCCATCCATATCAAATAAGCCACTGCCGCTGGCGCCCATCAGGAACTTTGCACTGCTGCGTATCATATTGCCGGATGGGGTAGGGTACAGGCCCTGGATCTCACCTATGGAAGTGATAGGCGCGGGCACCCCGTTGGAGTGGCCGATCGCGCTGATCTCCTGCCCGCGCACCAGGGCGTAGCTGTTACCGCGAGCTACCGGTTTGAATGGCAGGGTAGGCGAGCTGACCACACACAGGTCGTGCCAGACATCGGCGCGTACGCTGGTGATAGGGTAGGTGTCTTCTCCACGCGACACCCAGGGTTGTTTGGTAGCGCGCAAGACATGGCAATTGGTGACTACAGTATGGTCAGCGATGACCACGCCCGAGCCATAAGCCATGCCGCCGTTCTCATTGTAGCCACGTATCATGACCACGCCGAAATAAGCTTCCATCATGGCCTGCTGGTTGTAAGCCTGCGCTGCTGAGGAGAGTAGTACGATGCAAACCGATAACAGAAGCTTCAAGCGATTCCCCAGGGTGATTTTGCCAGCATTCAAAAAAGGACCACTTTTTACCGCTAAAAGTTCTCTGAAAAGCCTGTGCTTTCAAATGTAAATCACGCGCCTGATGAACTAAAAACGGTTAAAATGACACTATTGTATATTTCATCAGATTGTTTTTGTGATCGTCACCTTTCCAGGTAGCAAGTTTGAGTTGCATCAGCCTTTTCCCCCGGCTGGAGATCAGCCACAGGCCATTGAAAAACTCACCAAGGGCATTGAAGATGGTTTGAAGTTTCAGACCCTGCTCGGCGTGACCGGCTCGGGTAAGACTTATACCATGGCCAACGTGATCGCGCGTACCGGCAAACCTGCCATCGTCATGGCGCCCAACAAGACGCTGGCGGCGCAGTTATACAGTGAATTCAGGGAGTTCTTTCCCAATAATGCGGTGGAATATTTCGTCAGTTACTATGACTATTACCAGCCGGAAGCCTACGTACCCTCACGCGACCTGTTTATCGAGAAAGACTCCAGCATCAACGAGCATATCGAGCAGTTGCGGCTTGCAGCCACCAAGGCCTTGCTTGAGCGTGAAGATGCGGTGATCGTGGCTACCGTGTCTGCCATTTATGGTATCGGCGACCCCGGTGAATATCATGGCATGGTACTGCATGTGCACCAGGGCCTGAAGATCGCGCAAAAAGATGTCGTCTTGCGCCTGATCGCCATGCAGTATGACCGCAACGACTTTGATTTTGGCCGTGGCTGTTTCCGCGTGCGCGGTGACATCATTGATGTGTTCCCTTCTGAAAACAGTGAAACAGCGGTACGCATCAGCCTGTTTGATGATGAGATAGACAGCATACAGTTGTTTGACCCGTTGACCGGCCAGGTCTTCAACAAGATCCATAACTTCCGTATTTTCCCTTCCAGCCATTATGTGACTGCGCGTGAAGCGACCGTGCGGGCGATGGAAACCATCAAGGTCGAATTGCGCGACCGCGTGGCGACTTTTCTGGCGGATGGCAAACTGGTAGAAGCGCAACGCATCGAACAGCGCACGCGGTTCGATCTGGAAATGCTCAACGAGATCGGTTTCTGCAAAGGCATTGAAAACTACAGCCGCCATTTGACCGGCCGCAACCCCGGCGACCCGCCGCCGACCTTGATCGATTATTTACCGGCGCAGGCCCTGATGATCATAGATGAAAGCCATGTCACCGTGCCGCAGATAGGCGGCATGTACCTGGGTGACCGTTCACGCAAATCCAATCTGGTCGATTATGGCTGGCGCCTGCCTTCAGCCATGGATAACCGTCCGCTCAAGTTTGAAGAGTTTGAGCGCATCATGCGCCAGTGCGTGTTTGTCTCGGCCACACCGGCAGATTACGAAAAGAACCACCAGCAACAAGTGGTGGAAATGATCGCCCGCCCGACCGGCCTGGTCGACCCGAAGATCATAGTCAAACCGGCAGATACGCAAGTGGATGACCTGCTGGGCGAGATCAGGGAGCGCGTGGCGGTGGGTGAACGCGTGCTGACCACCACGCTGACCAAACGCATGGCAGAAGACCTCACTGATTACCTGTCTGAACATGGCGTGAAAGTGCGCTACCTGCACAGCGATATTGAAACGGTGGAACGGGTGGAGATCATACGCGACCTGCGTCTGGGCGAGTTTGATGTGCTGGTGGGTATCAATCTGCTGCGCGAAGGCCTGGATATCCCGGAAGTCTCGCTGGTTGCGGTGCTGGATGCGGATAAAGAAGGATTCTTGCGTTCTGAACGTTCACTGATACAGACCGCAGGCCGTGCGGCGCGTAACCTGAATGGCAAGGTCATCTTTTACGCTAACAAGATCACCCGCAGCATGAAGCTGGCGATGGACGAAGCCGATCGCCGCCGTGCGATCCAGGAAGCTTTCAATGCCGAGCACGGCATCACCCCCAAAGGCGTGACCAAACGTATCAAGGATATCATTGAAGGCGTATACGACAAGGATGAGGCGCACCGCGAGCGTAAGGCCGCGCAAGAGCAGGCCAGCTACGAAAACATGAGCGAAAAAACGCTGATGAAAGAACTGAAACGTATTGAAAAAGCCATGCACGACGCCGCCAAGAACCTTGAGTTTGAAAAAGCGGCCCAGTTCCGTGACCAGTTTAAAAAGCTCAAGTTGCAGGCTTTCGGTGCCGAAGTAGAAGATTTGAAATGATCAGCTTAAATGCCTGTATTGGCTCTATAGCGGCCATCTGCACTACGGTAGCATTTGTGCCACAGGTGATCAAATCGTGGCGCACGCGGGATCTGAGTGGAATCTCGCTGCCTATGTACACGATTTTCACCCTGGGTGTCATTTTATGGCTGGTGTATGGATTATTGATCAGTGATTGGCCGGTGATCGTTGCCAATGCGATCACTGCATAACTGGCAGGTGTGGTTCTTTTGTTAAAATTGAAATCAATTGCACGCTGCTAATGTCAGATTGATATTATTTATTTTATAACTAGAAATTTCTTAGGATATGACCATGAAAAGAATTACAAAAGCAGTGTTTCCTGTTGCCGGGTTAGGGACCCGTTTTCTGCCGGCGACCAAAGCCAGCCCCAAGGAAATGTTGCCTATCGTAGACAAACCACTAATTCAATACGCCGCTGAAGAGGCGATCGCCGCTGGTGCCACCGAGTTGATCTTTATCACCGGCCGTAACAAACGTTCTATCGCTGACCACTTTGATAAAGCCTATGAGCTGGAAGCCGAGCTCGAAGCCGCCGGTAAACAAAAGTTGCTGGATATCGTACACAGCATTTTGCCCAAAGGCGTGAGCTGCGTGTTTATCCGCCAGTCACAGGCCCTGGGCCTTGGGCATGCAGTGTTATGTGCCAAACCTGTGGTAGGTAACGAGCCGTTTGCCGTGCTGCTGGCAGATGACCTGTTGTGTGGCGATGTGTCTATCACTAAACAGATGGTGGATATCTACGAGCAAAACCAATGCTCTATCCTGGGCATTGAAACAGTTGCCCCTGAAGAAACCAGCAGCTATGGCGTGGTGGATGCAGTGCCGGAAACTGATGATCTGCTGTTAGTCAAAGGCATGGTAGAGAAGCCAAAGCCGGAAGAAGCCCCATCCAACCTGGCGGTGGTCGGCCGTTATGTCTTATCGCCACGTATTTTTGACTGCCTGGAAAAGGTAAAACCAGGCAAGGGTGGTGAAATACAGCTGACTGATGGTATTGCTGCTTTAATGGAATTTGAAAAAGTGAAAGCCTACCGCTATAAAGGCAAACGCTATGATTGCGGTAGCAAGCTGGGCTTTATGCAAGCCAACGTTGAGCTGGCACTAAAACATGATGAGATCTCAGACAGCTTCAGGGAATACCTGAAAACACTGGCGATCTGATCCTGTATTCAAGTCACTTTTATATAGAACAGCATGCAAGATCCCAACACCCGGTCGCCCGACTACTGGCTTGACAACTCTGAGCTTGTGTTCAGTGCGGCCGAGGTAGCGCAGGCACTGGACCAGATGGCCCATGCCTTGCAGGCCAGGTTGGCCGCTCAACCCATTCTGCTGTTATGCGTGATGCGTGGCGGGCTTTACCTGGCCGGGCAGTTGATGCAAAGGCTGCAACTGCCGGCGCGCCTGGATTACCTGCAAGCCAATCGTTACCATGGCACTGCCGGCAGTGACATCGTCTGGGCCAGGCTGCCGGAGTTCGACCTCAGTGGACAAACCGTCGTCGTGCTGGACGATATTCTGGATGAAGGGATCACCCTGGCGGCAGTGGTGCAGCATTGCCAGCAGGCGAATGCCAAACAGGTGCTGACTGCCGTGCTGACTGAGAAAGATAACGGTCTGGCCAAACCCTTAAAAGCAGACGTGGTCGGCTTAAACGTACCCAACCGCTATGTGTTTGGCTGTGGCATGGATGTGTATGGCTGGTGGCGCAACTTGCCGGAGATACGGGCGTTGAAAGAAAGCTAAACGTCCTGTTGAAGAAAAGCAGAAAGCCGGTTTAGCCTGAGGCAACCGGCTTTTTTCATTTGGGCTGGCAGGGGCAATGCCCAAACGCTTGCCAGCCTCGTGATCAGGTTTTGTGGGATCAGATTTTGTGCGATCAGGTTTTGCGTGGCGGGAATATGCTTTTTTTCACCAGGGCGTGTACGCCCCAGTTGCCATCGACTACCTGGGTGATACCAAAGTCTACTGCAATAGACATCAGCGAAATAGCCTCATCTTCGCTTAATCCCTGCGTACTCATCAGAAAATCACGCATCTTGCGATAAGCATCGCGCAAGGCCAGATCGACTGAAGATTTGGCGAAAATGCTGTTCTGTGCATCCGCACCCAAATCAGCCAGATAGTTAGGGTAGCTGAAGCCATGCAGCAACCATTCATCCTGCGTTTCCAGCAATGGATATTTCAGGCTTTCGAGCGGGGTGCCGGGCAGACTGGCTTTTTTATGCAGTATCAGCTGGAAGGTGCCGGTGAGTGAGCATTCGATCGCGGTGCCACACAGCTCGGAATCACCTTGTGACGCATGCGGGTCACCGACCGAGAATAAACCGCCTGCCACCGACACCGGGTAATACAGGGTCGCGCCTTTGCCTATGCGCCAGTTATCTATATTGCCGCCGGTATAGCTGGGCGGGATAGAATTGACCATGTCCGCTTCGGCTGGCGCCACGCCCATGGTGCCAAAGTGCGGACGTATGGGCACACGCACATTTTTAAGCACATTGTGGTTTTCCTGTATGGTTTTGTGGTCTACCGGCACCCCTGGATAATCAATGATAGGGTGCACTACGCCAAACGGGTCAGTTTGCGGTGTCCAGCGGAAGTTATAGACGGCACTGGCGTAATTTCTTTCGCCTGTCGCATCCACCTCATAAATAGTGATGACTTCACGTTTCTTGGGTTCTTCTACCGTATCGCCGTAGTGAAAGCCCCACCAGGCCGCCGCATTACTGCCAAACGCCTTGCCTTTGTATAGCGGATTAGCACTGGCTCTCGGCGTGACATCGACAATGCGCACTTCCAGAATGTCGCCGGGTTCAGCCCCTTTAATGGCCACCGGCCCGGTGCAGATATGCACGCCCAAACCACCGCCAGCGCCGACCTTGGCATTCATGGCACCTATACCGCGGCGGTCCACTCCCTTGCGTTTGCTGTCCCAGTAAAAAACACTTTCTGCGCCGGGGTCACCGCGCACCATGCGTTCGGCGTCATCATTGGCGTGGTGGGTCAGGGTCTCCAGCGTCACATAATCGCCTGATTCAACTTCAATCAATGGCTTGAGTGATTTACTGAAGAAGCCCCAGTGCACAGTCTTATCATTGGCTGGCACATAGTAATGACTGGCCCGCCCGGCACCGGCACCTACCTTTGGGCTTTGAGCGAATGCACTCTGTGACATGGTAATGCCCAACGCACCCAATGCGGCCGTACTGCCGCCAACCGCGAACGCATCTTTCAGAAATGAACGCCTGGCCTCGTGAAACTCTTCTTTAATCAGCCCCTCGTTTTCCGGGGTGATGCCATGATTACAACCGGGACTACAAGTATGTTCCGCCATTTTAAAGACTCCACTGTATTAAAAAATCACAAATGCGTTGTTCAAAATCGCGTGATTCTGAAACTTGATCATGGCCAGTTCACTGCTGATCGCAGGCTTGTATATAGCCCATGCCTTGAATACGATTTTTATGCGCTGATCTTGCGCAGGGGGAGTGGCAAGAGGGCAGTGTGCATCCAGTGCCAGGGCTCAGGGCTGGCACGACTTATGGCACTATGCTCGCACCTAAGGCCTTGTTTATTAATACGTTAAACAACGTAGGCCGTCACAGGCTGATATTTTTAATCGAAGATGCAGCGACTAAGCTTGCAAGTGGCTTGAATGAAACGCTAACGTCAGCGCTGTGGTGTTGGCAGAGGATAAAAAAAGAAAAGGCACCCTTTGACAGGTGCCCTTAAACTCGGAGACTACATACAAACTAAATATGGGGATGGGGCTGATTCGCCCAGGATGAAACAAGTCGCCTCGTTTCAGCCTGTCCTAGTCGACAAATTAGCCCTTAGCTAGAATGCAGGGAATCATTAATCGTGTATATGGGAGTTATTCCCGAATTTTCTTGAGTGGGACCCCGGCGATCACAGGCAGGTGTCTGGGAATTGTTTGAGGTTATCTGTAAGCTAGCAGTGCGCTTTGAGCGCTGTACTGCCAACGCTGGCGGAGAAGGAGGGATTCGAACCCTCGATGCGTTTTCACGCATGCCTGATTTCGAGTCAGGTACATTCAACCAGCTCTGCCACTTCTCCTATCTTGCACAGGCAACCACTGCCTGGCAACGGCAATAGTCTACACCGGGCGCATGGCGGGTTTCAATATAAATCTGGCTTGCCAATATGTTAGCCCGGCTATGTCAGTACCTTAGTTCAAAGGCAATTCGATATGGATGATGAGCCCTGACGCAGGCGCCGGTTTGTTGCTCAGGGTCATGCTGCCGCCGTGTTTTTCAACGATCATGCGCGCGATCGATAGCCCCAGCCCGGTACCGCCAGTGTGGCGCGAGCGCGAATCTTCCAGCCTGCGGAATGGTTCCAGCACGGTTGCGAGTTCTTGTTCAGGAATACCCGGGCCTTCATCGGTGATGATGCAGGTCACGCGCTTATCGTCGCGCTGTATGGTAAGAGCGGGCGCCAGGGCGTAGTGTATGGCATTATTGAGCAGGTTATTCAGGCAGCGGGTGAGCAGGTGCGCCGAGCCCATGATGGTGATGGCTTCGGCCGGCAATGTTTTGTTGATCGGGTAGCCTGCTTCTTCAAAGTCATCACACACGGCGTTGGCGAGGGCGGTCAGGTCTACGCGGTTCTTATCTATGCTGTCACTGCATAACCGGGCAAAGTCCAGGCCTTCACGCACCATCTCCTGGGTGGCGGTGAGGTCTTTGACCAGGCTTTGCTTGAGTTCCGGGTCTTTGACTTTTTCCAGCCGCAAGCGTAAACGGGTCAACGGTGTCTGCAGATCATGCGCGATCGCGCCGAGGATGAAGCCGCGTTCCTGCACGTGATTGAGGATGCTGCGCTGCATCTCGTTAAAGGCTTTGGCGGCATGGCGCACTTCAGTGGAGCCCTGGTTTTCAGGCAGGGGTGGATGTTCTATATTGCGTGCCAGTTGCAGGGCGGCGTTTGCCAGTTTGCGCAAGGGTTGCGTCGCCACCGAGGCTACCACCCAGATGATGCTGATCAGCCCGAGCAAGGCCAGCAGAAAGGCGAGCGGGTTACGTTCTGCCGGGTGACCGGGAGGCGGTCTATGGCCGCCATAACGCAGCTGGATCAGCACTGGCGTGTTATCCTGCAAATGGGTATATACCGCCAGGCAATACCCTTGCAGTTGCGGCGGCGTAGGGCCAAAGCCGGAAGGCGGTGGAGGCGGGCGGTTGCGCGGGGCGCACTGATCCAGCGCCAGGATACTGATATGATCCGCGATTTCCGGCACCAGCAAAGTATTCAGGTTGGCAAGTTCTGCCGGCAGGGTCTGGGCATTTTGTGGTGGCCTGGCGTGCAGTTTCAGGCTGCTGCCCATGCGGTTGAACACTTGCTGGATCTCCTGGCGCTTCTCCGGCACGGTGATCTCAAGGATGCGTATCATGCTTTCAATACGGTCAAACGCAAACTGATCACGCAGGCGTGATTCATTGACGCGTGAGTCGCGTTGCCCCAGCATATTGACCACGGTCGCTGTCAGCAGGATACCGATGACAGTGATGAGGAAGATTCTGACAGACATCGCCCCTAGCAGGTTTTTCAACATAGCCTCAAGCCTCATTATTTGAGATAGCGCACATTGGCGGTGAGCAGGTAACCTTCATTGCGCAAGGTTTTAATCACAGTGGGATTTTTGCTATCCACTTCGACCTTTTGCCGTATCCTGCTGATCTGCAAGTCTATAGACCTGTCAAACGGGCCAGCTTCACGGCCGTGCATTTCTTCCATCAGCTGGTCGCGGCTGAGCGGGCGGTTGGCGTGCAATAACATAAAGCGCAAGAACTTGAATTCTGCGTTAGAGAGCGGGATGCTGGTATTGAGTTTATCGATCAATGTGCGGTTCTGAATGTCCAGCGTCCATTCGTTAAAGGCAATAAAGCGCAGAATGCCGTTATCCAGCTCTTCTACATGCTTACCTGAATTTTCAGCCGCCATGCGGCTACGACGCACTACGCTGCGTATGCGTGAAAGTAATTCTAGCGGCTCGAACGGTTTGGCCACATAATCATCCGCGCCAGTCTCCAGGCCCATGATGGTATCCAGCGAGCTGCTGCGCGCTGTCAGCATGATGATGGGGATGCTATGGTATTTGGGCGATTCACGCAGCTCTCTACACAGTTCTATGCCATTGCGCTGCGGCATATTGATATCGAGGATGACCACATCAGGTACTTTCTGCTGCAGCACCTGCCACATCTGTGCATGATTGGCGGCCTGATGGGTGCTCAGTTGATTTTCATGCAGAAAATCACACAGCAGATCGCGGATGGCGTCGTCATCATCTACCACCAGAACATGGGTTTCGTGGCTGGTTTCGGTCATCACTGGTTATCTCTTTGCGTTGAAGTAAATATTTGAGCACAAAACCGGCCATTCAGGCCGGTTTATAAGCATTAGCTACGATTATGATCGTGGCTTGTCCTGGTGTGGTTTGTCATGCTGCGGGCCGCCATGATCGTGACCACGTCCGCCATGATGAGGGTGCGGGAAGGCATTCTCGTCAAACACCTTTTTCTGCGCATCGTTCAATTGTGCATAGAAAGTGCGTATGGCTTTTGAACGCTCGGCCTGGCGTGCATCACGCGTTTTATCCCAGGCTTCCATTTTATCCAGGCGCTGTATGGTGCCCAGTTTGTCGAGTTCGGCAAAGTCAGGGTGCTCGCCTTTTTCCTTAGGCTTGATCTGCGCCTGATAGCTGTTCCAGGCGGTTTCCTGCGTCGCGTTCAGTTGTAGCACGGTGTGCAGTTTTTCCTGGTGCTTTTCAAAGTGCTCCAGTTTATGTTCTTGCCATTGGGCTTTGTCGAATTTACCTTTGCCACAAGTGGCGCCGTCTGCAAAGGCAGCCATAGAGACTAAAACCAGAGCACCTGCGATAGCCAGTTTTTTTAGTTTCATCATGTATCCTTCAGTCATCATTGCGAAATTGCAATGTTGACATTAAAACACCCGAATGTATCGGGTGTTTGTCAGGGCTGCAGGCTTATGTATCTGAATGTATCGCAAGCAAAGACGCAACAAGTGACGCAGCCACCTGGTACGTCATCGCTTTACTCTATACCCTGGCTGGCCAGGTAATCCTCATAGTTGCCAGTGAAATCAACGATGCCGTCGGCCTTGATCTCAATGATGCGGGTGGCGATAGAACTGACGAATTCCCTGTCATGGCTGACAAAGAACAGGGTGCCTTTATACTTGTCCAGCGCGGTGTTGAGCGCTTCTATGGATTCCATATCCATATGGTTGGTCGGTTCGTCCATCAGTAACACATTGGTTTTGGCCAGCATCAGCTTGCCATACAGCATGCGGCCTTTTTCACCACCTGACAGCACTTTGACTGATTTCTTGGTCGCCTCGGTGGGAAACAGCAGACGGCCCAGCATGCTGCGTACCGTGTTGTCATCATCACCTTGCTGGCGTTGTGCGGTCATCCATTCAAACAGGTCTTCACCTTTTTCAAACTCGTATTCATGGTCTTGCGCGAAATAACCGAGATTGGCTTTTTCTGCCCATTTCACTTCACCGTGCTTGGCTTGCAGGTCGCCAGCCAGGCAGCGCAAGAAGGTGGTTTTACCAATGCCGTTCTCGCCTATGATCGCTACTTTTTCACCGGCTTCAAACATCATTTCAACGCCATTGAACAAGGGTTTATCAAAGCCATGGCTGAGTTTTTTCAGCTCAACCGCATTGCGGTGCAGTTTTTCCCTCTCGTCATACTCAAAGCGGATAAACGGGTACTGGCGGCTGGAAGGCTTGAATTCCTCGACCTTGATCTTGTCGATCTGCTTGGCGCGGCTGGTGGCCTGTTTGGCTTTAGACGCATTGGCCGAGAAGCGGCGTACAAAGTCCTGCAGGTCAGCGATCTGCTGTTTGGCTTTGGCGTTGTCTTTGGCCTGCTGATTACGTGCAGCGATGCTGGCTTCCATGTAATCGTCATAGTTACCCGGGTAAGAGGTGATCTTGCCGTAATCCATGTCGCAGGTATGCGTACACACCTGATTCAGAAAGTGGCGGTCATGCGAGATGATCACCATGGTACAGTCACGGTTATTCACGATATCTTCCAGCCAGCGTATGGTGTTGATATCCAGGTTGTTGGTCGGCTCATCCAGCAGTAACACGTCCGGGTTGGCGAACAGGGCCTGCACCAGCAACACGCGCAGTTTCCAGCCTGGCGCAACCGCGCTCATAGGGCCGGTATGCTGCTCGATAGGGATACCAACGCCCAGCAGCAATTCGCCAGCACGCGCTTCAGCGGTGTAGCCGTCATACTCGGCGAACTCGCCTTCGAGTTCTGCCGCGCGCATGTAGTCATCCTCAGTCGCTTCGAGGTTGGCGTAGATCGCGTCACGCTCCTGCATGGCTTTCCACATCTGTTCGTGGCCCATCATGACCACATCCAGCACGCGCTGGTCTTCATAGGCGAACTGGTCCTGCTTCAGGAAAGCCATACGCTCGTTAGGGTCCAGGCTGATATTGCCGCTGCTGGGCTCCAGCACGCCGGCCAGAATCTTCATAAAGGTGGATTTTCCGCAACCATTAGCGCCTATCAGGCCATAACGGTTACCGTCGCCGAATTTAACGGAGACATTTTCAAACAGTGGCTTGGAGCCAAACTGCATGGTGATATTGTTTGCAACTAACATGCAAGAACTCTCAAAAAATAGTTAACTGGGGATGCGATCTTGTAAAAGGTGCGCAGCTTATTCAAAACGGTTATAGACGACGACTTCATGCATGGGCAGTTGCCCGCCGCGCGGTTTCGCTGCCTCCAATGCTTTGCCGACCACCACGAACATGACCGGCACATGGTCTGCCGGCAGGTTGATCAGTTTGGCAACGGCGTCAAACTCGAAGCCATCCATAGGGCAGGTGTCATAGCCCATTTCCTTGGCGGCCAGCATCAGCGTCATCGCCGCCATGCCGCCGGAACGCATGCCTTCATCGCGCTCGGCCTGGGCATGGTCCTGATAGTAGCCAAGGATAGCATTCACCAGATACTCGCGTACTGGTTCAGGCGCGCTGGCACAGTAACGGGCCGGATCTTTCTGCCAGGCTTTGAGGTCTACCGTTAAAATGATCAGCAAAGAGGCATCGGTGACCTGAGCCTGGTTCCAGCTGACGGCGCGAATCTGGTGACGCAGCACCGGGTCAGTCACCACCACAAAACGCCAGTGCTGGATATTGAATGCGGTCGGCGACAGCATGGCCAGCGACAGCAGCTGCTCTATCTCGGCTTCTGTCATGCGGTGGCTGGCGTCGTAGCTTTTAATCGAGCGCCGCTCGTGTATGGCTTGTGATACGTTCATGTGCTTCTTCAATATTCAATATTTAAAATGTCTAACTGCATGGCACCGGCCGGGCGTTGCCAAACGGTGCTGTCTCCCACCTTGCGGCCCAGCAATGCTTTTGCCAGCGGCGACACATAACTGACTTTGTGCTGGGCGATATCCGCTTCGTCTTCACCGACGATCTGGAACTGCTGCTGTTCACCGTCTTCATCTTCAACCGTGACTTTGGCGCCAAACAGCACTGTATGTTGTGGCTGCTGCTCTGGTGTGACCAGTTGAACAGACTCCAGCCTGGCGACAAAATAACGCAAGTCGCGATCTATCTCTGCCAGCTTTTGTTGCGCATTGGTTTCTTCCTTGCGCCTGGTGTATTCCGCGCGTTCGCTCTCTAGCGTTTTGGCGCTTTGCTGTAACTGCTGCAGGCCGGCAGGCGTCACATAATTTGCATGCGGACTGACAGGGCGCTCCGGCAGGTCAGTGCCAGCCCGTTCAAGGTCGTCTTCCTTTACAAATCCGCGACTCATGCTTTAGGTATCATCGTTTCCTGTTGGCTGAAATCTATTAGAAGTAAGTCAAGCCGAGCGCAGCTCTCACTTCACTCATGGTTTGTGCTGCCACTTCGCGTGCCTGCTCAGTGCCTTCACGCAGCAACTGCAAAATATAGCCTTTATCGTCAGCCAGTTCGGCACGGCGCGTGCGTATAGGTTCCAGCATTTCCTGCAATACTGCTTCCAGCCGTTTTTTTACTATGCTGTCTGCCAGGCCGCCACGCGTGTAATGCGCTTTGAGTTCGGCCACGGCCGCTTTGTCGGTATCAAACGCATCCAGGTAGGTAAAGGCAATATTGCCTTCTACATGGCCAGGGTCTTCTATCTTTAAGTGCAGCGGGTCGGTGTAGACTTTTTTCACCGCCTTGCTGATCTCGTCAGCAGTCGCCCCCAGGTTGATCACATTGCCCAGCGATTTACTCATTTTGGCTTTGCCATCAATGCCGGGCAAACGGCCCAGTTCCGGCACCAGCGCCTTGGTTTCCACCAGAATCTCCTTCCTGGTGCTGGCATTTTTATAGGTGCGGTTAAAGCGGCGTACGATCTCGTTGGTCTGTTCTATCATAGGGATCTGATCTTCGCCCACTGGCACCAGAGTCGCCTTGAATGCGGTGATATCTGCCGCCTGGCTGACCGGGTAGGTGAGAAAGCCGGCGGGAATATCGCGCTCAAAGTCGCGCAGACGGATCTCCTCTTTCACGGTCGGGTTTCTTTCCAGGCGCGCGACAGTGACCAGATTGAGGTAGTAAAACGCCAGTTCGGTCAGCTCAGGCACTTGTGACTGGATGAAAATGGTCGAGAGCTTGGGGTCTATGCCCACCGCCAGGTAATCCAGCGCCACTTCCACCACATTGCGGTGCACTTTATCAATATCATCCATATTGTCGGTCAGCGCCTGTGCGTCAGCCAGCATCACGTATTGCTTGTATTCGTGCTGGTATTTGACGCGGTTGCGCAAACTGCCGACAAAATGCCCCAGATGCAAAGGTCCGGTAGGGCGGTCGCCAGTGAGGATAATCGGTTTTGTGCTCATCGTCTTGTTCTCTGTTTAATGTGAGATCGAATCAAAAATCGGGGTTTATTCCCACTCTATGGTGGCCGGTGGTTTGCCGGAAATATCGTAAACCACCCGGTTGATGCCGCGCACTTCGTTAATGATGCGGTTGGATACTCTGCCTAACAGGCTATAAGGTAATTCTGCCCAGTGCGCAGTCATAAAGTCGCTGGTCACCACCGCACGCAGGGCCACCACATAGTCATAAGTGCGGCCATCGCCCATCACGCCTACCGATTTCACCGGCAGAAACACGGTAAAGGCCTGGCTGGTCAGGTCGTACCAGGTTTTGCCGGATTTTTCGTCTACGGTATTACGTAATTCTTCAATAAAAATGGCATCGGCACGTTGCAGTAGCAAGGCGAATTCGGCTTTCACTTCACCGAGGATACGTACGCCCAGGCCAGGGCCGGGGAAAGGGTGCCTGTAGACCATGTCGCGCGGCAAGCCCAGGGCGACGCCGAGTTCGCGTACTTCATCTTTAAACAGTTCACGCAATGGTTCCAGCAGCTTCAGGCCCAGCTGTTCCGGCAAACCGCCTACGTTGTGATGGCTTTTGATGGTAACGGCTTTCTTGGATTTGGCACCGCCGGATTCAATCACGTCCGGGTAGATAGTGCCTTGCGCCAGAAAGGTCGCGCCTTTGTGTCCACCGCCGCTGGCCTTGAGTTTGGCGGCTTCGGCCTTGAATACTTCTACAAACTCGCCGCCTATGATCTTGCGCTTGGCTTCCGGGTCACTGACCCCGGCCAGTTTGCCCATGAATTGCGCACTGGCATCGACACGGATCACATTCGCGTGCAGGCGGCCGGCAAACATTTCCATCACCATATCGCCTTCGTTGAGGCGCAACAGGCCGTGGTCTACGAATACGCAGGTCAGCTGGTCGCCAATGGCACGGTGTATCAATGCCGCAGCCACCGAGGAATCGACGCCGCCGGACAAGCCGAGGATGACTTCTTCATCACCGACTTGTGCCTTGATACTGGCCACGGCTTCGGCAATATAGTCGCCCATGACCCAGTCAGGTCTTGCGGCACAGATCTCTAGGACAAAACGCTCCAGCATGGCCTGGCCTTGTCTGGTATGCGTGACTTCAGGGTGAAACTGCACGGCGTAGAACTTGCGTTCTTCGTCGGCCATGGCGGCGATAGGGGTGGTGTCATTGCTGGCGATCACTTTAAAGCCGGCTGGCAACTCGGTGACTTTATCGCCATGGCTCATCCATACGTCTATCAGACCGTGACCTTGTTCATTGGTCGCATCCTGAATGTCGCGGAACAGCGCAGAGTGTCCACGTGCGCGTACCTGGGCATAGCCGAATTCGCGTTTCTGGCCTGCTTCTACCTTGCCGCCCAGTTGCTGCGCCATGGTTTGCATGCCATAGCAGATACCAAGCACCGGGATGCCGAGTTCAAACGCGGCCTGCGGCGCCTGATCGGTTTCCTCTTCATATACGCTGGCATGGCTGCCGCTGAGGATGATGCCGTCAGCACCAAAGTTGCGAACAAATTCGTCCGACACATCACAGGGATGGATTTCACAGTAGACATGAGCTTCGCGCACACGGCGGGCGATCAGCTGCGTTACTTGCGAACCGAAATCAAGAATAAGGATTTTTGAGTGAGACATTTTTTTAGCCACAGAGTGCACAGAGGACACAGGGGGGTCAGAGAAAAATCTCTGCGTCCTCTGTGTCCTCTGTGGCCAGGTTTAGTGTTTGAAAGTTAATTTAATCAATACGGTAGTTCGGTGCTTCTTTAGTGATCTGCACATCGTGCACATGCGATTCATGCATGCCGGCACTGGTGATCTGTACGAATTCGGCTTTGCTGCGCATGTCTTCAATCGTGGAGCAGCCGACATAACCCATGGAAGCACGCAGGCCACCCATCAGTTGATGCACGACTGCCACTACGCTGCCTTTGTAAGGCACACGGCCTTCAATGCCTTCAGGCACCAGCTTGTCAGCGTTGGAGCTTTCCTGGAAATAGCGGTCAGAAGAGCCTTTTTGCATGGCTCCGATAGAACCCATGCCACGATAAGACTTATAAGAACGGCCCTGGTATAACTCGACTTCGCCAGGCGCTTCTTCTGTACCGGCAAACATGCCACCCAGCATCACACTGTTGGCACCGGCTGCGATCGCTTTGGAAATATCACCTGAGAAACGGATACCGCCATCGGCAATAAAAGGCACGCCGGATTTTTCCAGCGCCTTGGCGACATTGCTGATGGCAGTGATCTGCGGCACACCGACACCGGCCACGATACGGGTAGTACAGATAGAGCCGGGGCCTATGCCGACTTTGACGCAATCGGCACCGTGGTCTACCAGTGCGAGCGCAGCATCGGCGGTGGCGATATTGCCGCCTATCACTTGCAGGTCAGGGTAACGGGTCTTGGCCCATTTCACGCGGTCGAGCACGCCTTGTGAGTGGCCATGCGCAGTATCCACCACGATAGCATCCACACCTGCTTCAACCAGGGCGGCGATACGTTCATCGGTACCGTCACCGACACCGACTGCAGCACCGACCAGCAAACGGCCTTTTTCATCTTTACAGGCCAGCGGATGGTCGCTGGATTTTTGTATGTCTTTAACGGTGATCAGGCCCTTGAGCTCATATTGCTCGCCTATCACCAGCAGGCGTTCCAGGCGGTGTTTATGCAGCAAACCCATGATCTCTTCGCGGCTGGCACCTTCACGTACTGTCACCAGGCGGTCTTGCGAGGTCATGACATTGCTGACAGCCTGGTCCAGGTTGGTCTCAAAACGCAGATCGCGGTTGGTGACTATGCCGACCACTTTGCCATCCTGCAATACCGGCAAGCCGGAGATCTTGTGATGCTTGGTCAGCTCTATCACTTCGCGCACTGTCATCGCCGGGTGTATGGTCACCGGGTCTATCACGACGCCGGATTCAAAGCGTTTGACGCGCGAGACGCGTGAAGCCTGCATCTCTATCGACATGTTCTTGTGGATGATACCCATGCCACCCAACTGTGCCAGTGCGATCGCCATGCGGGCTTCCGTCACGGTGTCCATGGCTGCAGAAAGTAGGGGGATGTTTAAAGTGATGCTTTTTGTGAGTTTTGTGCGCAAGCTGACATCACGAGGCATCACGGTAGAATGGGCTGGAACGAGTAAAACATCGTCAAAGGTTAGAGCTTGTTGCAACAAACGCATGTGGAATCCTTATCTCCAAAATATAATTATACCGATTTCGTTTTAGCTTGACAAAGCGTTTTGCATTTTTGGCTGCTAAAACAGCACTGTCTGGCATGGTTTATGCATGGCTATTTCGAATGCCGGGCATGGGCACAGACTGTTAAGGCGGGAATTGAACGTGAGATTAATGAAAGTGATTCGGAATATCGTATGCATGATTTGTATTTTGCATATACCCGCGCACGCCGAGATATATAAATGGCGTGATGCCAAAGGGGTGATGAATTATTCGGACGTGCCGCCAGCGGAAGGCAAGCAGGCAGCCCAGCAGATCAAAGCCACCAAAGTCTCCAGTGAATACCCGTTGACCCGCGCCGATGCTTATAAAGAGGATGTACCAGCCACCCCTGCAGATAACGATAGCGCGGCCGGAAAAGGCCAGTTGCGTAAGCCGCTCTCCGATGAAGCGGCGGCGGTGGCCCTGGCTGCAGAAACCCGTATGAAAGCGCAAAACTGTGCCGCCGCACGCTCTAATTACCGCAATTATGCGGTGGGCGGGCGCATGCAAAACGTCAACGAGCTCGGTGAGAAAGAGTATTTAAGCGATGAGCAGATCCGTGAGAATCTGGCCCGTGCCCAGTTCGAGATTGACGAAAATTGTCCAGTTGACGAACGCTGACCTGGCTAAGGTCAAGCTTTTTTGGGTTTTTGCTGACCAGTTTTGGCAGCCTGCTTTTTTTCGGTCAACTTATCTTTTAGCGCAGCTCGCAGTCTGCGAGCCTGTTTAGGGTCGGCGATCAGCGGCCGGTAGATCTCCACCCGGTCCAGGGCCTGTAATACAGTATCGCGACTGACTATCTTGCCAAACACGCCTATCTTGCACTGCTCAACCGATAGTTCAGGCAGCTCCTGCAACAGCCCTGATCGCTGAATGGCTTGCAGCGCAGTGGTCCCGCCGGGGACGCTGATCGCGATCAGCCACTGTTTCTGCGGCAGTGCATACGCGACTTCCACCGTCATCATATCTGTAAGCGCTTCACGCATGGATCACTGCACGCATAGATCCATCATCACTTGGAATAAAGCTTGTCGGCCTGTTTGACAAAGCTGTCGACAAACGTATTGGCGATATGGCTGAATACCGGCGCGATGATGCGTTCTATCAGGCCGTTGGCAAACACATATTCCAGTTTGAATTCGATTTTGCAGGCATCCTCACGCAAGGGGGTGAAGTGCCAGTGGCCGGTCAGCTGCTTGAACGGGCCATCCACCAGGGTGATATCCATCTGATGCGGAAACTGTTTGTGGTTGCGGGTGGTGAAGTGTTGCACTATGCCGTGGTAGCGGATATGGATGGTCGCCTGGGTCACCTGTTCTGTGCGTTCTAGCACGTCACTGCCGCCACACCACGGTAAAAAGCTGGCGTAATCCTCTACCGCGTCCACCAGTTGAAACATGGTTGCGCAGGAATGCATGACCAATACGGTTTTTTCTACTTGAGCCATTATTAACTATAGCGCCGGAACGGAGTTTGGTTTTGGGTTAAAATGCTATTTTAAGTGATTTAAGCCAGCAAACCAGCGTTATGACCATCGCGCAAAATAAAAAAGCGTTTTTTGACTACTTTATCGAAGAGAAGTACGAGGCCGGTGTCGTGCTCGAAGGCTGGGAAGTCAAGGCCATACGCGATAACCGTATCAACCTGAAAGAAGCCTATGTGGTGATCATGCGCGGCGAGATCTACCTGATAGGCTGCCACGTCACGCCCCTGGGGGCGGCTTCTACGCATGTGCGCCCTGATGCGATACGCACACGCAAGTTGCTGCTGCATAACGAAGAAATAGGCAAGCTGATCGGCAAGGTGGAACGTGCCGGTTACACCATAGTGCCGCTGGACATGCATTTCACGCGTGGCCGGGTGAAAGTGCAGATCGGCCTGGCAAAAGGCAAGAAACAGCATGACAAACGCGATGTGGAACGTGAAAAAGACTGGAAGCGTGAACAAAGCCAGTTGCTGAAAAACAAAGTGCGCAGCCGCTGATTTTTAGCCGCACTCTAATACTTGAGCTGTGAATAGCGCACCATTCTGTTAAATCTCAGACATTCAAGGCGTCAGCTGGCGCCACGCTACCGGGATCAGGCCCGGCAGATCATCAGCGATCAGACCTATCCCATACAATTCAGCCGCTCTGCTATGCAGCCATACCGCCGCCGCTGCCGCTTCAAATGCCGGCATGCCCTGCGCCAATAGCCCGGTGATCAAGCCCGCCAGTACATCGCCGGCACCTGCGGTGGCCAGGGTAGCGGGCGCATCCTGGTTGACGATGACGCGCCCATCAGGCGCCGCAATAATGGTGTTTGCGCCTTTAAGCAGAATAATGGCATTGGTTTGCCTGGCGGCAACCAGGGCCTGCTCTATCCTTTCAGGCAGCTGAGCTGCTGGCTGCAGGCCAAACAGCTTTTCAAACTCGCCGTCGTGCGGCGTCAGCACGCACTGGCCCAGGATGGCTTTTTTCAAGCTGTCTGATTTTCTGGCGAAGGCGGTGATCGCATCCGCATCTATCACCACCGGTTTGGCGGTTTGCAGCATGGTCAGTGTGGTCTGGCGGGTCTCCTTGCCAGGGCCTGCACCCGGGCCTATCAGAAAAGCGCCTGCCCTGGGGTCGTGTATCAGGCTGTATAGATCCAGCGTGCTGGCATAAGGTTTGGCCATGATGCTCAATAACTGGCTGGCGTAAATCGATAATGCTTCTGCCGGCACCGCGATCGCCGTGATGCCGGCGCCACTGCGCGCGGCGGCTAATGCCGCCAGCCTGGCGGCGCCTGTCACCGGGTATCCACCCTGGATCAGCACATAGCCACGGCTGTATTTATGGCTGTTGCTATGCGGCCTGGGCAATAAGGCCTGCCACAGGGCAGGCGAGTTGGACTGAGTGTGAGACATGGCTGGATTGTATGCTTGTATGTGTGGATTAGCGAGTTTGTGCAAGATTTTATCCCTTTGCTTCATTGTGGGCGAGGGGGCTTTACGGTAAAATGTTCTCCCGTCTGCAACAATCTCAAAGTACCTCATCCATGACCAAATATGTATTCGTAACCGGCGGTGTAGTTTCTTCTCTTGGAAAAGGTATCGCAGCGGCTAGTCTGGGCGCTATTCTGGAATCGCGTGGCATCAAAGTGACCATGCTCAAGCTTGACCCCTATATCAACGTCGACCCCGGCACTATGTCGCCATTCCAGCATGGTGAAGTGTTCGTCACCGATGATGGCGCGGAAACCGACCTCGACCTGGGGCATTACGAGCGCTTCATCAGTAGCAAGATGTCCAAGCGCAACAACTTTACCACCGGCCAGATCTATGAAACCGTGATCAAGAAAGAGCGTCGCGGTGAATATCTGGGTAAAACCGTACAGGTGATCCCGCACATTACTGACGAGATCAAATCCCACATCAAGCGCGGTGCCGAAGGTGCCGATGTCGCCATCGTCGAAGTCGGTGGCACGGTAGGTGATATCGAGTCGTTGCCGTTTCTGGAAGCCATACGCCAGATGGGCTTTGAAGAAGGCAAGAACAACGCCTGTTATGTGCATCTGACCCTGTTGCCGTGGATCCCGACCGCAGGCGAGTTGAAAACCAAGCCTACCCAGCACTCAGTCAAGGAGCTGCGCGAGATCGGTATCCAACCGGATATCCTGTTGTGCCGCGCCGAGCGCGAGATCCCTGAAGATGAAAAACGCAAGATAGCCTTGTTCACCAACGTGCCTTTTGAGGCGGTGATCAGCGCCATCGATAGCGACTCTATTTACAAGATCCCTGGCTTGCTGCATGAGCAGATGATGGACGAGATCGTCTGTCATAAATTGAATATCCTGGCCAAGGCTGCCGATCTGTCTGCCTGGCAGAAGATCACCTACGCGGTTGCCAACCCCAAGGCGCAGGTGGATATCGCATTCGTCGGTAAATATGTAGACCTAACCGAGTCTTACAAGTCATTGACCGAAGCCTTGATACACGCCGGTATACACACTGAATCTAAAGTCAAGATCCACTATATAGACAGTGAAGATATCGAGAAATCTGGCACCGATGCGTTGAACAGCATGGACGCCATCCTGATCCCTGGCGGTTTTGGTGTGCGTGGTACCGAAGGCAAGATCAAGGCGATCCAGTTCGCGCGTGAAAACAAAGTGCCTTATCTGGGCATCTGTCTGGGCATGCAGCTGGCGGTGATCGAGTTCGCCCGTAATGTGGCGGGTTTAACCGATGCCAACAGCACTGAATTCAACCCGGCCACAGAACATAAACTGATAGGCCTGATCGATGAGTGGCAGGATGCCACCGGCAAGATCGAGAAACGGGATGAACATTCTGACCTGGGCGGCACCATGCGCCTGGGCGCACAAAGCTCGCCAATCGAGCCGGACACGCTGGCGGCAAGCATTTATGGCAGTGAGGTTAACGAGCGTCACCGTCACCGTTATGAAGTCAACAACCATTATGTAGAGCAGCTCAAAGCAGCCGGTCTGGTGGTTTCGGCACGTACGCCACGTGAAGAATTGTGTGAAATGATAGAGTTGCCGCAGACCGAGCATCCGTGGTTTGTCGCTTGCCAGTTCCACCCTGAATTCACTTCCAACCCAAGACACGGCCACCCTCTGTTTAAAGCTTATGTGCAAGCTGCGCTTGCCCAGAAAAACAAAACTCAGGCCTGAACAGGCAAACAAGGAACAATATGAAATTATGTGGTTTTGAGGTAGGTCTGCAACACCCCCTGTTTATCATTGCCGGGCCTTGTGTCATTGAGTCCAAACAAATGGCGATCGATACCGCCGGCCAGTTAAAAGAGATGGCGGCACGCGTGGGTGTGCCTTTTATCTATAAATCGTCTTATGACAAGGCCAACCGCAGTTCTACCAAGACCTTCCGTGGTTTTGGCATGGATGAAGGCCTGAGGATACTGGACGACGTGCGTGCGCAATTAAATGTGCCTATCCTGACCGATGTGCATACCGAAGCGCAGGTGCCACATGTGGCCGCGGTGGTCGATGTGCTGCAAACGCCAGCTTTCCTGTGCCGGCAGACTGATTTTATCGTCGCCTGTGCGCAATCCGGCAAGCCGGTCAATATCAAGAAAGGCCAGTTCCTGGCCCCGGGTGATATGAAACAGGTAGTCAACAAAGCCAAGGAAGCCAATGGCGGTGCAGACAATATTATGGTCTGCGAGCGCGGTGCTTCTTTTGGCTATAACACCCTGGTTTCCGATATGCGCGGCCTGGCCATCATGCGCGAGACTGATTGCCCGGTGGTGTTTGACGCCACGCATTCGGTGCAGCAACCGGGCGGGCAGGGCGAAAAAAGCGGTGGCCAGCGTGAGTTTGTGCCTGTGCTGGCGCGTGCCGCGGTGGCCAGTGGTATTGCCGGCGTGTTTATGGAGACCCACCCTGACCCTAGCCAGGCACTTTCGGATGGCCCTAACGCCTGGCCATTAGGCAAAATGGAAGATTTACTGCATTTACTGGTCGATCTCGACAAATTGGTGAAAAAAGCAGGTTTCGCAGAACAAACGCTTTAAGCCTTGCCCTACACCACGCATCGCAGATATTCGTAAAGTTTTAAGTTAGAAAAACATAAGGAAAATAGTATGAGCGCAATTGTAGATATTATCGCCCGCGAGATCATGGATTCTCGTGGTAACCCGACCGTTGAAGTGGATGTGTTGCTGGAAAGCGGCGTGATCGGCCGTGCTGCGGTGCCTTCAGGCGCGTCTACCGGTGCAAAAGAAGCGGTCGAGTTGCGTGATGGGGACAAAAGCCGTTATCTGGGCAAAGGTGTATTAACTGCTGTTGAAAACGTCAATACCGAGATCACTGAAGCCATTTTGGGTCTGGATGCTGAAGAGCAAAGCTTTATCGACAGAACACTGATAGAGCTCGATGGCACAGAAAACAAAGACCGTCTGGGCGCCAATGCGATCCTGGGTGTTTCCATGGCCTGTGCCCGCGCAGCAGCTGAAGAAAGCGGTTTGCCACTCTATCGTTATCTGGGCGGTTCTGCATTCATGCAATTACCTACGCCTATGATGAACATCATCAACGGTGGCGCGCATGCTGACAACTCTGTCGACATTCAGGAGTTTATGATAGTGCCGGCTGGCCTGCCGACTTTCCGCGAAGCACTACGTGCCGGTGCCGAGATCTTCCATGCCTTGAAAAAAACACTGTATGACAAAGGCCTGGCGACCACAGTGGGTGATGAAGGTGGTTTTGCACCTAACCTGCCATCTAACGAGTCTGCCTTGCAATTGATCATGGAATCGATTGAAGCTGCAGGTTACGAGCCAGGCAAAGATATCTACCTGGGCCTGGATTGCGCCAGTACCGAGTTCTACAAAGATGGCAAATACCACCTGGAATCAGAAGGCGCTTCATTGACTTCCGCTGAGTTCAGTGACTACCTGGCTAATCTGGCTGGCAAATATCCTATCATCACCATCGAAGATGGCATGGACGAATTCGACTGGGCCGGTTGGGATCTGCTGACAAAACGCCTGGGTAAAACTACCCAGCTGGTAGGTGATGACTTGTTTGTGACCAACCCCAAGATCCTGCGTGAAGGCATCCAGAAGGGCGTGGCTAACTCTGTGCTGATCAAAGTCAACCAGATCGGTACTTTGACTGAGACTTTCCAGACGATTGAGATGGCAAAACGTGCAAACTACACCGCTGTAGTTTCTCACCGCTCTGGCGAAACAGAAGATACGACCATTGCCGATATCTCTGTCGCAACCAACGCTTTGCAAATCAAAACTGGTTCCCTGTGCCGGTCCGAGCGCATCGCCAAGTACAACCAGTTGCTGCGTATTGAAGAAGAGTTGGGCGATGCCACCAGTTATGCCGGCTTGTCTGCTTTCTATCAATTATTCAAATAATTGAGCCACTGCTACACAGGCCGATGTGCGCAAACTGACAATAGTCCTGGTGGTGCTGATAGCCCTGCTGCAATATCCATTGTGGCTGGGCAAGGGCGGCTGGTTGCGCGTCTGGCAGTATTCACAGCAGATAGAGGCGCATGAAAAGCGCAATGATTATTACCGTCAGCGCAATGAGACTTTGCGTGCTGAAGTGCGTGACCTGAAACAGGGCCAGTCAGCGGTAGAAGAACGTGCCCGCAGTGAGTTGGGCATGATCAAGCAGGACGAAGTGTTTTACCAGGTGATG
Organism: Methylophilus sp.; assembly: GCF_052437885.1. GTDB lineage: Bacteria > Pseudomonadota > Gammaproteobacteria > Burkholderiales > Methylophilaceae > Methylophilus. Next base: position 70,356 of record NZ_JBQVPB010000009.1, read on the forward strand.
CAGCGCAAGAACCCGAATCCTGCCGCGCCTGCCAGCGTGATCACGGCAACGCCGCCTAAAGAGGCAGTGCTGCCGGTGGCGCCCGCGCCAGAAACACCGGCAGCAGTGCCTGACTAACACTAAAGCTTTAAACAGAAAATGGCGCCTGAGGCGCCATTTTCTGTTTCTGCCAGGCGAAGTTTACGCCAGCGTATACGGAAGCTCCGAAAACGCCAATTCATACTCCTGCCAATAGATGCTGCCTGCAGACCTGGCTTCCAGCCTGCATTCCGCCAGCAGCCACCAGCCACCTTGTTTGTTCGGTGCTACACGCACCAGCTGGCCTGCCTCCTGCTGTTTGGCATCCAGTACCGCTTCGCCCACCTGGGGCGCCACTGCCGTTTCCGGCAGGGTCGCCAACAGTGTGCGGCGTTTTACTTTGCCCAGGTAATGGGTGCGTGCCACAATCTCCTGGCCGGTATAGCAGCCTTTTTTAAAGTTGATGCCATCCAGTGCATCCAGGTTCAGCATTTGCGGTACAAATTGCTCCTGGGTCGATTGATACACTTGCGGGATACCGGCCTGGATCTCCAGCGTGTCCCATTGCTCGCTATCGGCTGGGTTAAAGGTGGCCGCCAGGGTCTTCCAGGCAGCTTCTGCCTGGGCCGACTCAACCAGCAGCTGTGCGCGCTGTTTGCCGTGGCTGTCCGGCAGGCGTATCAGGGTGCCCAAAGGTGTTTGGCTGTACTGGTGCGCATGCAGCGGCAGATGCTGAATATGCGCTGCCGAGTCAGCACTTGCCAGACCCAGGATGGCAAACTGTTCAGTGGCATCTTCTACCACCACTTTGCTGCGCATAACGAACATACGCAAGCGTTTGATCAGCGCCGCAATCAAGTCACGCGGGCATTGCAGGTAGATAGTCTCATTGATGCTAAAGGCATAAAACAGTGCCAGCAAGCGGCCTTTTGCCGTGCAGTAGCCAGTGAATTGCGCGGCCTGTGGCAGCTGTTTTATATCATTGGTGAACTGGCCTTGCAGAAAGGTCAGCGCATCCGCGCCGCTGACTGCGATCAGGCCATGGGTAGACAGATCGAATAACTGGCCGGAGGCAGGCGCGGCCGGTGAAATAAAGGCAGCTTCACCTGATGCACTGAACTGGGCACCTTGTGAAATCAAGAATTGTTGCCAGGTTGTGCTGGACATAGTTGCGCTGGACATAAAAGACCTTCCTTAGGAGCGCGAATGATGTGATATCAATCGGCTGCATGCAGACTTGATGAAAAAACCTATTCTACCAACTGAAATTGTATTGCGCTTTCATCCCTCTAAATTTTTATGGGGGTGGTGGTGGCTATTTTCAATGGCGGTGCTGTCCAGTGTCTGGCTTTGTCTGCCAGTGGTATGGGCGATCGCCGCGTCTTTCATCTATGTGGTCGCCAGTGTCTGGCAATGGACGCAGCTGGTCGCCACGCGCTGGAGATTCAGTCCGCAGACACTGCGGGTGGATGTGTTTGGCGAGATGAGCGTGACCGATACCTCGGGCCAGCGTTGGCTGATAAAGGTGTTGCCGGATAGCGTGGTGCATCATGGCCTGATAGTGTTGCATATAGACTATCTGCCATCGCAGCCGCTAGTGGCAGAAGCGCAAATGCAGGAGGCAGCTGACCAGCGGTGGCGAGGGTTACGCCCCAGGCGGCTGCTGATCTTGTTCGACCAGGCAGATGCAGTCGCGCAAAAGTCTATGCGGGTGTGGCTGAAGTGGGGCCTGCGCGAATAAGCGGTGCGGCATCACTGAAAGTGATTGTCATGCGCCACCGAATCACTGCGGGCAAACAACCTGGCGTTTACCTTTTTGCGATAGAGGCCGAAAGCATGCCTGAACTGGCGTATAGATTCTCTGTGTATGCTGGTCGCCAGCAGACACAGGCCGGCAAGCGTAGACAGTATCCAGGCGATAGAGAACGGCACGACTTCATGACGCGGCGATTTGTGTGCTTGTATGGCTTGCAGCACCTGGTAGGTATCATCGCCGCTGACATATTGCGCACCTATCTCCTGCGCCAGTTTTTGCAGGTAAGGCCCGTCGCGCTTGGAAATAAAGCGGTCATAATCCGAGAGCGCCACGCTGTCATCGCGACCGCTGCTTTTGCTGGCAGTCACCTGCGCGACATTGGGCTGCACGGCAAAACTTTCATTCGACCAGTAGCCTATCATCTGGTTGTCTTCAGTCAGTTTGGGTATACCTGTGCCTTTGTCCGAACCTATACCGACAAAGAACCAGCCATCACCCCCCTGGAAATCCCTGAGGTTGCGCGTATTGAACGCATGCAGCAAGGGGGCTTCATCACCGTCGGTGAAATAGACCGCTTTAGTCGCTTCCGGCATCTGCCGCAGCAGTTTGGCCGTGATCGCCAGGCTTTCACGTAACTGGCTGTTGCCGGTCCAGGCCATGCGCCAGTCCAGGTGATCTATGGTCTCGTGTATCGCCGAAAAATGCTGGCACACCTGCAGCGGTGTATAAAGTGCCGCCACCGCATCACCGGCGAACAGGCCTATGCTGAGACGGGTGTGGCAGGGCAGCTGGGCCACGATCTCATGCATCATGCGTTTGGTGTAGTCCAAACGGCTGACAGTGTGGCCGTTGAGCGACACGTCCTTGGCATTCATGCTCTGGGTGACGTCGGCGATCAGAAAGTAGGTATGTACGTTGCGCTTTATCGGCACAGTGGGCACCAGGATGGCAGCCAGCAAACACAGTAAAGCCAATGTGAGCAGGCAGGTGTCGCGATGTTTAAGCCAGTATTTGAGCCAGTGATGGTTCATGGTTTTTCCCCGGAAAACCGTCATCAGCGTCTGCGCGTGAATGGCACTCACTCGCGTACGGATACTGATGAGGTGTTTCCTTCATGATGTGCCTGCATCACTGGCCTAGGATGTCCGAGGTAAATCAGGCGTTAACAAAAAATCTTACTGAAAATGGTTGTCGTGCGCGACCGCCTCACTGCGGTTAAATAGCCTGGACCTGATCTCATGATGATAGATCTTCAGGTTCTGTTTTATCTGGCGTAGCGGGTGGCGGCTGGCATAGGTGCCGACTATGCATAGCCCGGCCAGTGTGGCCAGCAGCCAGCCCAGCGGCAGCGGCGCGATATCGCGGCGGGCGGGCTTTTGCGCGCGCATGGCTTGCAGAACGCTATAACTGCTATCACCCTTGATATATTTGGCGCCTATCTCCTGCGTCAGGCTCTGCATATATTCAGCCGCCATTTTGGAGATATAGCGGTCGTTGTCACCGGCCACGTTGTCATCGCGCACCCCCAGGGTGCTTTCCGATATCTGCGCGATGCCAGGCTGCATGGCGAAACTTTCATTCGACCAGTAACCGATCACCTGATTATCTTCACTGAGTTTGGGGATGGCATCGCCTTCTTCAGAGCCTATGCCGACAAAGATCCAGTCGTCGCCGCCCTGAAACTCTTCCAGGTTCTTGGTGTTGAAGGCATGCAGTTTGGGGGCTTCTTCACCATCGGTGAAATAGACCACTTGCGCAGGTTCTGACAGGCCACGCACCACTTTGGCCGTGACAAACAGGCTTTCGCGCAGGCGGCTGTTGCCTGACCAGGCCATGCGCCAATCCAGGTGGTCTATGGTGTCCTGGATAGCAGCAAAGTTCTGGCAGATCTCTATCGGAGAATACATGGCAGCTACCGAGTTACCGGCAAACAGGCCGATACTGACCTTGGTGCCGCAGGGCAGGGAGCCCACCACCTCATGCATCATGTTCTGCATATAGGCCAGCCGCGTGACTTTTTGGCCACGGATGACCATGTCTTTGGTATTCATGCTCTGCGAAATATCGGCCACCAGAAAATAGGTGTAGATATTGTGCTTGAACGGGATGCTGGGGCGCAAAATAGCACCCAGCAGGAATAGCAGCGCCAGCCCGAGCAGGACAGAGTCGCGGTGTTTGATAAATCGTCTGAGCCAGATATTCATACTTTTCGGTTTATAAAATGCGAGCGGTCACGCCAGCGATTAAGGCAGACCATTGGGGATATTGCCCATGATCAGGCCGGGATTATCGGATTCGCCCACACCCGGGGTAGGTTTTTCCGGCAGCAGGCTCAGCACGCGGTCGTAATTGCGGCGTGTGCCCCAGTGGTTATTATCTGCTTTCAGCGCGCTCTTGTAAGAGGTCATGGCCTGCGTCAGCAGGTATTCCACTTCATCGCGGGTGTTATTGTCGTTGCCGCCGGTGACCTGTATCGCCTTGAGAAAGAACATATTGCCTATGTTATGCAGGATGGCGGCGCGTTGCACAGGCGTGGTGCCATCTATCAGTTTGGCAAACAGCAGGGTGGCTTCTTTATAACGCTCGTTCTTAGCCAGCCAGTAAGCCACTGCATATTTGGCCTCAAAACTCTGCTGGTCGGTTTGCGGAGTCTTCGCCGTGGTGATGGCTGCATTGAATGCCCTGGCCTGTTGTATGCGTTGCCAGGAATAAGCCATGGTGACTGTGGCAGCCACAGCCACCACGATCAGGCCTGTGACCAGTTTTTTTACGCTGAGCGCCATGTGTTGATCTCCAGATATTTAACCGCCAGCAGGAAGGCGATCATGACGATCGCGATCCAGTAACACACGTTGGTGTAATCATGGCCGGGGATTTTTTCCATATATTGAATCGGTTTTTTTTCTTTGCTGTTGATGTCGGCGATCGCTGTTTCCAGTGAGCGCGGGTCAGACGCTTCATAAGCATTGAACGGGGTGCGCAGCGTCTGGAAGTATTGGTACAGCAACACCTCGGTAGGCATATGGCCGTCATAACCGCTTGCGGTGTACTTGGGGTCAAAAATGGTGATGCCGCCTGGCTGGCGCAACACTATCCAGTACAAACCGATGTTGTAGCGTTGCAGCCAGTCACGCAGCTTCTGCTGCACCATGTCGCTGACACGCCCGGCACCATCCGAGATCAGGATGATGGCGCGTGAACCCGAGTCCGGCACGTCTTTGAACAACTCTACCGCACTGGTCAGGCCGCCGCCGATATTGGTCTGGAACAGCGAGTTACCGGCTGTGGCCTGCACGGCAGAAAGCACGGCTTCCTTGTTCTCGGTCAGCGGCAACACATACATGGCCGAGTTACTAAAGGTGATGACGCCCATCATGTCATTGCGGCGGCCTTTAATAAAGTTGGTGATGATACGCGCAGCCGCCACCGATTTGGTTTCGCCTATATGGCCGTCTTTATCGCCGACAAATGCATCATCCATACTGGCGCTGCGGTCCAGCACCAGACCGATCTGCGCACCTATGCCGGTACGCAGGGCCTTTTGTTCCAGCGTGTGTGGCCCGGCCAGCCCCAGGATCACAAACAGGATGCTGAGCGCTGCCAGCGCTTTCAATAACAGGCCTATGATGCTGGATAAAGGGTCAGGCGGCAGCAGGCCTATCCACGAATAATGTTTGCTGTGCGAGCGTTCCAGCAGCAATGGCAGCAATGCCAGTGGCAAGGCCCACAGTACCCAGGGGTGAGTGAATGCCATGATGCTATTTCGCCCCTGCTTGCAAGTCAGGTTGCAAGTTAGCTTGCAAGTCTGGTGTCAGGCCGCGTTCGCAATCGCGCATATGCCGGCAAAACGTGCGCAGCCATTGTTTGGCCGGCATGCCGAGTTCCGGCGCGGTCTTGGCATCAAAAAATACCTGGCGCGAGAGGTTGAAGAAACGCTCAATCTCGGCCCTGGCTGGCTGGTAGGCCGGTTTTTCCTGTATGAATTGCGCGACGTTGTTGCCGAACACGCTGTGCCCGGCCACCTGCTGTATGGCCTGGTGTACCACGCCTATCGCTTGTTGCAGGCCTTCTTCGTTATCAGGCAGCTTGCCCACTTTGCGATAAGCCTTGGCAAAGGCGCCACCCATGCGTGGCAGCCAGGTGCGGGCGCCCAGGATATACAGTAAACCAAGCAGGCTGAACGCCAGCACCGCCGCCGCTATCTTCAGGGCTTGCTCTTCTTTAACGGTGCTGATGGTGAAAGGCGGGATCAGCGGGCTCATTTCACTCTTGAGGTTGACTTCACCATAGATAGACAGCGGCGAGGTCCTGAAATTGAAGGAAGGAAAGCGTAACTGGCGCAGTTCTGTTTTGCCGTTGTGGCGCAGCTTGACGATCTCGCCGCGCAGTATGGCTGGCCTGACCACGCGCCCGGACTTGAACACCTGGTAGACCAGGCGGATAGTGTGCACGCTGCGGTCCGAGAAACTTTCATCCTCTACACTGATGCCAGACAGCTCGACACCAGAGACCTGGCCACGATAGCGGTGCTCATAACCGACGATAGGCAGCGATTCGCGCACTAGTTCATAAGGTTTTTTCACCGTCAGGATAATGGTGCGTTCCAGCTTGTCGCCCACCACATAACCGGCGTCACGCGTAGGGTTGATCTCCTTGACCGTGACATATTTACTGTCTACGTTGGGCAAGGTGACATCGGCACCGGCCGGGTGTGCGGCGAATACTGATACCGCCAGCAACAAACAGGTGAACAGGGATTTAGGCGCTCTCATCAATCGCATTCCTCAGACAGTCACGTATTGATGGAAGTAGTCGGACAGCAGGTCTGCGTCAAACGTGTCTTCCACAAAAAATGGCTGCATATCAAATTTCATAAATATATCTTCTATCGCCTGGCGTCTGGCGGCAAAGGTATCCAGTATGCGCTGGCGATAAGATGCGCGCAGGAACAGGGTACGCCGTTCGCCGGTTTCAGGGTCGTTGATGCTGGTGATACCAAACTCCGGCAGGTCCTTGTATTCAGTGCTGTTCCATAACACCACCGGCACGATATGGTGGCGCAGCATCAGCAACAGGGTCTCTTCCAGGTGTTCCAGCGGCATGTGAAAGTCTGATACCAGAAAGATCAATGCCCGTTCGCGCGGCAGCAGGCGGGCGCTGTCTATCAGTGCACCGGCGCCGACTTCGCTCGGCAAATGGTTCTCCAGGCGGTCAGCCAGTTCCAGCATGCTATGCGGCCTGGCGGAGAGGGTGCTCAGCCATTCATCGCGCAGCTCATCATCAAACCCGACAAACGCCACCGGGTCGCCATTACGGGTCGCGGATTGCGCCACCGAGCGCGTGATCTCTGCGGCGGTGGTCAGCTTGGTATGCGGCACCCCATATTGCATGGAACCAGACAGATCACACATGACAAACACCGGCGTAGCGCTTTTCTGGTTGAAAATGCGCACATACACCTGCTCCATCGGGTCACGTATGGTCTGGCGTATATCGATACGGCGCGGGTCAGGGTAGGAGAGCAAGGTGGTATGTCCACGAAACTCCATGCCCATGCCGCGCTGGTTACTTTTATGGCGACCAGGACGGCGGGAGCGTGAGCGCCAGCTGATGTGGTAGCTGAATTCCTTGATGTAATCCATAAGCTGCGGTCAGTTCAGGCGTGTATCAAGGCGCAGACACAGCATTGATGATGCCGGACAGCATCTCCCGCGCGATCTCGGTACGGCGCATCTCATACACCGGGCTGAACACCAGACGGTGAGCAATGGTTTCGTGGAACACGGCATGAATATCCTCAGGCACCACCGCATCACGCTCGTTCAGCCAGGCATTGACACGCGCGGCACGCAGCAACATACCCATACCGCGCGGGCTGGCCCCAGACAATACCAGACGTTTCATGTCCACGTTGGAGACCTTGATGCCGTAAGCCAGCGGGTCTTTAGTGGCCAGCCACAGGTTCAATGCGTATTTGCGCAGGGCAGGGCTGGCAGTGATGTTTTCCTGTATGACTTTTGCAAAGCTGTTGAGCTGGTCGAACTTCAGTACATCTGCCTCTACATTGCCAATCAGTTGATCCACATCATGAAAGCGCGTATCAAAGATCAGTGATTCCATAATGTCGTGCGCAGGCGGTACCAGGATAGGGATCTCCATCATGAAACGGTCACGCGCGGCAGACGGGATATCAAAGGTCTCTTCTCTTTCGACCTGGTTACGGTCAGCGAAAACCAGCATGTGCGGGAAGTAATGTTCTTTGTTAAAGGCGGTCAGGGTGCGTTCTGCCATCACGCGCAGCATCAGCGAGTGCACTTGCGGGCGGGCACGGTTGATCTCGTTAAAGAAAAAGATGGATAAATCCTGGCCTGACATCAGCAAAGGCCCCGGGCTCACATGCGGCTTGCCGTCTTCACCCAGGTAGGTGTGGTAGACTAGGTCGTTAGGCATCAGATCTATGGTGCCTTCGATACGCTGGTATCCACCGCCGATGCCGCGGGTGAATGCACGCAACAGCGTAGTCTTGCCTACGCCTACATCACCTTCAAGCAATACATGGCCACGCGCAAACACTGCCGTGGTGATCAAACGCACCGGGCTTTCCTGCCCGACCACCACTTTATTGACTTCTGATTCAAGTTTTAACGCGTGTACCCGCCAATCGGCTAGTTGTTGATCATGCATTGCTGATTTCCTGACGTAATATAATTTTTTGAAGGTTAATTGTAACTAAATTGTAATTTCTTAACAGCCATTTGTCGCAGATTATCGCTTAAAGCCTTATGCAAGGACATTTTCCAATATGTAAAATTCCGTAACAATTTCGGGAATCTTACCTAGGTTTTGTGCAAAAGTATACAGGTCTGTATATTGTTGGTCTGACAAAAAGCTTTGACTAAACGCGATTTCCGGCGAAAATATTGTTTTATCGAAAAAATTAAAATTACATGTCCACGAATTCCATGTCTGGAAAAAGCAGTTTCAGTAAAGAAGAACTATTGGCCTGTGGCCGGGGTGAGATGTTTGGTGAGGGTAATGCACAACTGCCTTTGCCTCCAATGCTGATGTTTGACCGGATAGTTAAAATATCCAGTGAAGGCGGCAGGTATGGCCAGGGCGAGATCATAGCCGAGCTGGATATCAGCCCTGATTTATGGTTTTTCCAGTGCCATTTTACCGGTGACCCGGTGATGCCAGGCTGTCTGGGCCTGGATGCCATGTGGCAGCTGGTTGGTTTTTTCCTGGGCTGGAAAGGTGGCCTGGGTCGTGGTCGCGCGCTGGGTTCAGGTGAGGTCAAGTTTACCGGCCAGGTGTTGCCTACCGCTAAAATGATCCGTTACCACATTGATCTCAAGCGTGTGATCATGCGTAAATTAGTTATGGGTATTGCCGATGCACGCATGGAAATTGATGGCCGTGAGATTTATAATGCCAGTGATTTGCGTGTAGGCTTGTTTACTACCACGGATCATTTCTAGAAGTCGTTATAGTGTTGAAGTCTAAGGAGGCGCAATGCGTCGCGTAGTGATTACAGGATTTGGTATCGTATCCAGTCTTGGTAATAACAAACAGGAAGTGCTGGACAGCCTGAAAGCAGGCCGTTCCGGCATCACCTATCAACCGGAATATGCTGAGCGCGGTTTGCGTTCGCATGTGGCTGGCTCTATTAAAAATCTGGATGTCGAAGCACTGATAGATCGCAAATTGCTGCGCTTTATGGCCAAAGGGCATGCTTATGCCTGGCTGGCGATGCAGGAAGCGATCGCCGATGCCAAACTGCCGGAAGACCTGGTTTCCAATGTGCGCACTGGCCTGATCGTCGGTGCCGGTGGTACGTCTACCGAAAGCATGCTGGAAGGCACCAATACCCTGGCCGAAAAAGGCATACGCCGCGTCGGCCCCTATATGGTGACCAAGACCATGAGCAGCGGCATAGTCGCCTGCCTGGCCACCGGTGCCAAGATCAAGGGTGTCAATTACGGTATCAGCTCGGCTTGTTCTACCAGTGCGCACTGTATAGGCGCAGGGGTGGAGCAGATCCAGCTGAACAAGCAGGATATCGTGTTTGCTGGCGGTGGCGAAGAAGAGCATTGGACCATGAGCTATCTGTTTGATGCCATGGGCGCGCTGTCCAGCAAATATAACGAAACCCCGGATAAAGCCTCACGTACTTACGATGCTGACCGTGACGGATTCGTGATTTCCGGCGGTGGTGGCATCGTCGTGCTTGAAGAGTACGAACATGCCAAGGCCCGCGGTGCGCATATCTATGCCGAAGTGGTGGGCTATGGTGCGACCTCGGATGGCTATGACATGGTGGCGCCTAGCGGTGAGGGCGCTGTACGCTGTATGCAGCAGGCACTGCAGGGGCTGGACATCAATGATATCGATTATATCAATACCCATGGCACCAGCACCCCGGTAGGCGATACCAAGGAGCTGGAAGCTATCCGCACGGTGTTTGGCGATAGCAAAGCGGCCATCGCTTCGACCAAATCGTTGTCCGGGCACGCATTGGGCGCAGCGGGTGTCAACGAGGCTATTTACACCTTGCTCATGATGCAGCATGGTTTTATCGCGGCTTCTGCCAATATCGATAACCTGGATCCGGCAGCCGAAGGCTTGAACATCGTGCGCCAGCCGATCGCATCCACAAAAATAGAGACTGCATTGTCAAATAGCTTTGGCTTTGGCGGCACTAACGCCACATTGACACTTTCTACCAGAAACCTCTAGATTCTCAGTAGTCTGCATGCAAGCACCTGAAGTGTGTTCCTGAAAGCCAGGAGCACACTTTTATTTTTTCAGCCGCCGCTTTGTTTGCGCGGCAGGATCTTCTTAGCAGCCGCTGCTGTCTATGCTGATTGTTTAGCTGCTGCTGCCTATATTTATTTCTTAGCAGCCACTGCTGTCTATGGTGACTGAGAGTACAGATGGGTTGGCCGGCGCTGAAGTGATGCTATATTCCAGCTTGCAGTGATACTCGTCATGCGCGCCTGCCAGAAAGTAGGTGGCACGGTGGGTGTCAGAAAGTGCTGGCTGTATGGTGAATTTGCCTGGCATCATCAATTGGTCCAGCCCACCGGCGCCATTGGGGGCCAAACCTACCGGGTACCTGCCGGTGAATAAAATGGTGTTGCCTTCTATGGTGGTAGACGAAGTCGTCTGGTATTGATCGATATCGCATTGCGGGTCTGAGATACACATGCCTTTTGCCATGGCGGCGACAGACAGTACTGTGGCCTTGAAAGACTGTAATGATGCCAGCCTGGCCCGGGTATCGGTGTTAGACAGGCGCGAATAAGCCGTGATCGCCAGTATAGCGATGACCAGCAGCGCAATCACCAGTTCGACCAGGGTGAACCCGGATTGAGGACTCGCCGCTGGTTTCAGCGCAGGATTTAAAGTGTCATTTTTATGCATCGCGCGCTATCTTACTGTAGCCAGATGCAGCGAATGCGAATTTTTGATGAATGTTGCAAGTGTTAAATAAGGCTTACAAATGCGTCTTTTAAAAATCATTTTTTCAGCATTGCTGGTCGTCCTGTTGCTTAGCCAGTGTGCCACCATGATGGGTGAACGCACCGTGCGCATGAGTGCCAGTCAGCTCCAGCAAAAACTGAACAGCAAGCTGGAAAAGCCGTTCACAGTGAAGAAAGTGTTTCATGTGCAGCTTTCCAACGCCCTGGTGACGCTGGACCCGGCCACGGGCAGGATACATACCAGCATGGATGCCAATATAGGCAGTGAATTACTGGCCAACACGGCGACCGGCAAGGCGACCTTGTCCGGGCTGCTCAAATTCGATGCGGCGCGCAATGCCGTGATCCTGGATCAGCCTGCGATAGAAACCATACAGCTGGACGGTGCCAATAGCGAATGGAACGGCATGCTGCAGCAGCTTGCCAGGGAGGCAGGCAGCAAGTGGTTGAATCAACTGGTGTTATATGAGGTGAAGCCGGAACAGCTGGTGTATGGTGGCACGCATTACCAGCCGACTGATCTGCGCATCACCGCTGATGAAGTACTGGTGACTTTAAAGCCCCAGTGACTTTTTCAATCTAGTGACTTTGAAAACAGGGTGACTTTGCTACCCCAGTGATATTGAAATCAGGGTGATAATACAACCGCCCTTGTGCTAACTATGGCGGGGTCAGATGTTTTTCCAGCAATAAGGCCGCCACCACCTTGCGGCCTTCTGCGGTCAGTATATTGAAGGTGCGGCAAGCGGCGGCGGTGGTCATGCATTCGACCGCAATATGTGCCGCCAGAAATGCCTGCAGATGTTTGGGGTGCACAAAACGTTGCTTGTCACCGCTGCCGAGTAACACCACTTCGGGTTTGAATGCCAGAATAGATGCCAGCGCCTGCGCATCCAGGGTCTCCCACGCACCACTGAACCAGTCTGTACTCAGAGAGTCGTCACTGATGATCAGCGACTGCGTGTATGGCTGCTGATTGATGGTGATGGCCTGGCTGTCCACGCCATTGATCTGGTATTGCTGCTCGCTGTTATGCAGGTGTAATTTCATGCGTGGTGATCATCTCTAAACATTCAAAAATAAAACCTTGCATCTACCTGCAGGGGCATTAACTGCTCGCCTGTTTCATTGATGAAGCAAGGGTTTGCAGGTAGAATGAAAGTTTTACTTTAAGAGCTTAACACACGCTAAATGTGTTTGTTAACAGTGTATGCAGCCAGTCAATAAATCAAACAAATTAAGTAATGTCTGTTATGACATCCGCGGCCCGGTGTTGCAGCGCGCCCGCCAGATGGAAGAAGACGGCCAACGCATCATCAAGCTGAACATCGGAAACCCGATGCCATTCGGTTTCAATGCCCCGGAAGAGATCGTGCAGGACGTGATCCACAACATGGATCAGGCCTCTGGCTACACTGACTCCAAAGGCCTGTTTGCCGCGCGTAAAGCCATCATGCATTACACCCAGCAAAAAAATATCGAAGGCGTGACCATAGACGACATCATCATCGGTAACGGTGTGTCTGAGCTGATCGTGATGGCGATGCAGGGGTTGCTGAATAATGGCGATCAGGTGTTGATCCCGATGCCGGATTATCCTTTGTGGACGGCCGCAGTGAATCTGGCTGGCGGCAGTGCTCGCCATTATATCTGTGACGAACAATCAGGCTGGTTGCCAGACCTGAAGGATATCGAAAACAAGATCACCGCCAATACCAAGGGCATAGTCATCATCAACCCGAATAACCCGACTGGTGCCCTGTATCCTGACGAGATCCTGCGCGGCATTGTCGAGATCGCGCGTCACCATGGTCTGGTGATTTTTGCCGATGAGATCTATGACAAGGTGTTGTACGACGGTAATACGCATACTTCTATCGCCTCGCTGGCAGATGATGTGCTGTTCGTGACATTCAACGGGCTTTCAAAAAACTACCGTGCCTGTGGCTATCGTGCTGGCTGGATGATTATTTCCGGCGACAAAAAACCGGCCAGGGATTATATCGAAGGCCTGAATATGCTGGCCTCCATGCGCCTGTGCGCCAATGTGCCCGGTCAACTGGCGATACAGACCGCATTGGGCGGCTACCAGAGTATCAATGACCTGGTGGCACCCAGCGGACGTTTGTGCAAACAGCGCGACCTCGCATATGACATGCTGACCGCCTTGCCCGGCGTCAGCTGTGTCAAGCCGCAGGCGGCCATGTATCTGTTCCCCAGGCTGGATCCCAAAATTTATCCGATTCAGGATGACCAGCAATTCATCCTGGATTTGTTGCTGGAAGAAAAAGTATTGCTGGTGCAGGGCACCGGCTTTAACTGGGCTACGCCTGACCATTTCAGGGTGGTTTTCCTGCCCAATGTCGATGACCTGACAGAGGCGATGACGCGCATAGGCCGTTATCTGGATGGCTACCGTAAAAAACATGGCAAATAGCGCGTGCCTGCACGTGCTGATGATTCATTTAGAGTGTGACTTAAGTTATAGAATGTGAATATGAAAGAACTCAAAGTAGGTTTGTTAGGCATTGGCACTGTAGGCGGTGGTACATACACTGTGATCACTCGCAACCAGTCAGATATTGCGCGCCGGCTCGGCGGCAATATCCGTATCGTGCAGGTGGCAGACCGTAACCTGGAATTAGCCAGGCAAGTCACCGGCGGCCAGGTGGCTGTGACTGACGATGCTTTTGCCGTGGTGAATAACCCTGAAGTGGATGTGGTGGTCGAGCTTATCGGTGGTTATACCATTGCCAAAGAACTGGTGTTAAAAGCCATTGCCAATGGCAAGCACGTAGTCACCGCTAACAAGGCTTTGCTGGCAGTACACGGTAACGAGATTTTCAAGGCTGCCGCTGAAAAAGGCGTGATCGTCGCGTTTGAAGCGGCAGTGGCTGGCGGTATCCCTATCATCAAGGCGCTGCGTGAGGGCTTGAGTGCAAACAGGATAGAGTGGGTGGCCGGCATTATCAATGGCACCACCAATTTCATCCTGACTGAAATGCGTGACAAAGGCCTGGCTTTTGCCGATGTGCTGAAAGAGGCGCAACGCCTGGGTTACGCAGAAGCGGACCCTACGTTTGATGTGGAAGGTATTGATGCCGCCCACAAGCTGACCATCATGGCCAGCATCGCCTTTGGTACCCCTATGCAGTTTGAGCAGGCTTATACCGAAGGCATCACCAAGCTGACGATACAGGATATCCAGTATGCCGAAGAGCTGGGTTACCGCGTCAAGTTGCTGGGTATCAGCAAAAAAACCGAAGCCGGTGTCGAGCTGCGGGTACACCCGACCCTGATCCCGGAAAAACGCCTGATCGCCAACGTGGATGGCGCGATGAACGCCGTAGTGGTCAAAGGTGATGCGGTAGGGCCTACCCTGTATTACGGCGCCGGTGCCGGTGCCGAGCCAACGGCCAGCGCCGTGGTGGCAGACCTGGTGGATATCGCCCGTTTGCAAGGCACGACTGCAGAGCAGCGCGTGGCTTTCCTCGGTTATCAGCTGGAGCAGCAGCAGGCCTTGCCAGTGTTGCCTATCGCCGATGTGCAGTCCGGCTACTACCTGCGTCTGCGCGCTTCTGACAAGCCTGGCGTGATGGCAGATGTGACCAAGATACTGGCCGATCTGAAGATATCCATAGACGCCATGCTGCAAAAAGAGCCGCAAGAAGGTGAAGCCGAGGCCGATATCATTATCCTGACGCATACCACGCAGGAAAAAACCATGGACGCTGCCATCGCCAACATTGAGGCTTTGCCTGCCATTGACGGTGCAGTGACCAAGATTCGTCTGGAAACATTGTCCCGCTAACGCTAGCCATGCTGGTTTGCGCGCTATGCCTGAGCCAGCATTAATACATTAGGTAACCTGTAATGAAATATATCAGTACCCGCGGCCAATCCCCGGCCTTGAGTTTTAGTGAGATCCTGCTTGGTGGCCTGGCGCCGGATGGCGGCCTCTACCTGCCTGAGCAATATCCGCAATTCAGCGACGCTGACCTCACCGCCATGCGTGGCATGAACTATCGTGAACTGGCGTTTGCCATTCTGTCGCGCCTGGTAGATGACAGCGATATTCCGCACAGCGACCTTAAAGCCATCATTGATAAGACCTATAGGGCCGAGGTGTATGGTTTTGCGCGTGCCGGGCAGTCTGCCGAAGACATCACGCCTACACTCAAGCTGGAAGAGAATCTGTACCTGTTAAGCCTGTCCAACGGGCCGACCCTGGCTTTTAAAGACATGGCCATGCAGTTACTGGGTAACCTGTTTGAATACGTGCTGGCCAAAACCGGCCAGACCACCAATATTCTGGGTGCGACTTCAGGCGATACCGGCTCGGCGGCAGAATACGCCATGCGCGGTAAAAAAGGCGTGCGCGTCTTTATGCTGTCGCCGTATCAGAAGATGAGCCGTTTTCAGACTGCGCAGATGTTCAGCCTGCAGGATGACAATATCTTTAATATTGCCGTCAAAGGCGTGTTCGACGATGCGCAGGATATCGTCAAAGCCGTGTCCAATGACCATGGCTTCAAGGCGCAATACAAGATAGGTGCGGTGAACTCCATCAACTGGGGCCGTATCGCCGCGCAGATCGTCTATTACTTTAAAGGCTACCTGGCCGTCACCCAGGATAATAAACAGAAAGTCAGTTTTACCGTGCCTAGCGGCAACTTCGGTAACGTGTGTGCCGGGCATATCGCACGCATGATGGGTCTGCCAGTGGATCAGCTGATCGTAGCCACCAACGAAAACGATGTGCTGGACGAGTTCTTCAGGACCGGGGTCTATGCCCCGCGTGGCGCGGCCAATACCTACCATACTTCCAGTCCGTCCATGGATATCAGCAAAGCGTCCAACTTCGAGCGCTTTGTGTATGACCTGGTCGGGCAGGATAGTGCCAGGGTGCGCGAGCTATGGACAGCAGTGGACCATGGCGGCAAGTTCGATCTGAATGCCGATGGCTACTTTGACCAGGTCGGTGATTTTGGTTTTGTGTCTGGCAGCAGCAATCATGCAGACCGTCTGAAAACCATACGCGCAAGCAAGCAGCAATATGGGGTGACCATAGATACGCATACCGCCGATGGCCTGAAAGTCGCGCTGGAAAAACGCAATCCGCAAGTGCCCATGCTGGTGCTGGAAACCGCTTTGCCGGCCAAGTTTGAAGATGCCATCATCGAAGCGCTGGGCGAAGCGCCCGAGCGCCCGGCCAGCCTGAACGGCCTGGAAGACTTGCCGCAGAGATCCACCGTCATGGATGCCAGCGTCGATGCCATTAAAGCCTTTATAGTCGCTAATACTTGATCAGGAGCCCGTATATGCAACAGTATCATGACCTGCTAAACCATGTGCTTGCACACGGGCACCAGAAAACCGACCGTACCGGCACCGGCACGCTGTCGGTATTCGGCTACCAGATGCGCTTCAACCTGGCAGAAGGTTTCCCCTTGCTGACCACCAAAAAAGTCCATCTGAAATCCATCATTCATGAACTGCTCTGGTTTTTAAAAGGCAGTACCAATATTGCCTATTTAAAAGAAAACGGCGTGAAAATCTGGGATGAGTGGGCAGATGCCGAAGGAAACCTGGGCCCGGTATATGGCTACCAGTGGCGTAACTGGCCCAAGCCGGACGGCTCGCACATTGACCAGATCACTCAGGTCGTCAATCAGATCAAGAAAACGCCTGATTCGCGTCGTTTGATCGTATCTGCCTGGAACGTGGCCGATGTGGACCAGATGAAACTGCCACCTTGTCACGCATTTTTCCAGTTTTACGTGGCAGATGGCAAATTAAGCTGCCAGCTGTATCAACGCAGCGCAGATATCTTCCTTGGTGTGCCGTTTAATATTGCTTCTTACGCACTGCTGACCATGATGGTGGCGCAGGCCTGTAACTTGCAACTGGGTGACTTTGTGCACACACTGGGCGACGCGCATATCTATAACAACCATATGGACCAGGTGAAAGAGCAGTTGTCGCGTACCGAACGCGCCTTGCCCACCATGCGTATCAACCCTGAAGTCAAAGATATCTTCGCTTTCCGCTTTGAAGATTTCACGCTGGAAGGTTACGACCCGCACCCGGCTATCAAGGCGCCAGTCGCCGTATAGTCCAGCGGCTAAAAAGCTTGACAAATGGCTATTTCTAGCCATTTTGTTAACAAGATGTAATTTTTGCAACAAAATAAGTTGTTTTTGTTATCCTTTTTCGCGTTATGTATCGTGGTGCAAGAGTCCCTAGCTTGAGCATCACACTTCAATCATGACATTTAACAAGGAGATCAAAATGCAAATAAAAGTGTCACTTATCACTGCCGCGCTGTGCGGTGTATTGTCCGGTCAAGCTTTTGCTGACCATGCCACTCTCAAACCAAAAGCCTACGATAGCCTGGGCAAGTGCGTAAAAGCCGCTTTATCCAAGCACGACGGCAAGATCGTTAAACTTGAAGCCAAATCAGAGCGCAAGCAACTGGTTTACGAGTTTGACGTGCAATCCAGCGATGGCAAAGCATGGGATATCGAGTGCAATGCTAAAACTGGCAAGATCACTGAAGTAGAAGAAGAAGTCTCAGCGGATGACGAAAGATTCAAGGCCCTGGCCAAAGTGTCTGAAGAAGACGCGAAAGCCACTGCACTGGCTGCGCATCCAGGTAAAGTGGTAGAAACAGAGTACGAGCTTGAGCCAGACGGCAAAGCTTCATACGAGTTTGATATTCTGGAAGCAGACAACGAAGAAGTGAAAGTGGAAGTTGATGCGACCACAGGCAAGATCGTTGAAACCAGCTATGAAGTCTATCAGATCGGCCAGGAGTAAACGCAGATCGGCCAGGAGTAATCGGCTGACTTGAACGGCCTGTATTTCTGAGGCGTTCATCAAAGACAAAAGGCACCGCATCTGCGGTGCCTTTTTTGCATGAGATCAATATGCAAGTTAGGGAGCGTCTACCCCGATAGGAGCAAGTTTGCAGTTGCTCATATCGGTCCTAGTGATAGTCCACTCCCTGCTGGTAATTAGCATTTAATGTGCCAGTCAGACCCTGCTTTTTAAGCGCATGATTGAAAAAATGTTTTTTTGTGTCAATGGGAATTTATCCCGGATTATTGGTGGTTGATTACAGCCAATTGGTTGTTGTATTGACGGTTTGCAACCAGTTTTTTCTGGCAGGTTCAGGCCGCTTGCAGGAAGCGGTGTATGCCTGTCAGCAGCTTTTTGTACTCACCGCGTTTGATCAGCTCGCTCTGCGCCAGCATATTGAGCAGAGAAGACTGCTGCTGTTGCGTATTCAGTGCGCTCAGGAAAGCGCTGGAGAGGTTTTCATTGCTGGCGATATAGCACAGGTTAAAAGCATCACAAAAATCGCCATACAGGCTGCCTATCATCAGGCTTTTGGCATATTTGCTGGCTAATGGCGGCGGGCTTTCCTGGCTGAGGGGGAAACTGCTGCGCTGGTCATCGATCAGCAGCAGGCGGTAATCGGCCAGTTTTTGCGCCAGCAAGGGTTGGTCTGTCAGATAGTTTTCGCTGCTGAACAGGGCTGAGGTGTTGCACCATACTGCCGAAACCGGGTAGTTGATGCAATATTTCTCTATCTGCTCGGCAAGGGCCGCAGCCTGGTTAGCTGTTGTTTCGCTCAGCTGGATCACATGTATGCCCTGTTTTTGCAGTAGCGTGATCAGGCTGGTGCTGATGCTGTGGTCTACCAGTAATATGCCGTCATCAGGATCTATGCTATGGATGACAGCGTTTTGCAGCGCGAGCCAGTTGCCGCAGGCGATATGGTCAGGCGATACCAGAAAGCGTTTTTCATGCGCTAACAGGTTGGCCAGCATGTGCTTGAGGTTGAACAGGCCGGTGGCATCATAATCATGCGTTTGCAGTTTGTGCATATGCAATGCCGCGCGGCGTATGTGGTGCAGGCTGGTCTTCTGTATCAGGGTGTGTATGCTGTTGCTGTACAGGTCTGCGTGTGGCCGCTGCAGCGAGGTCGCCACAGTGTCTGTGCCGGGCAGGGCGTGAGAGGGCTGTTTGATGCGGGCGGTGGCAGTGACAAAGGTGCCGCGTTTAGGCTCGGTGTAGATCAGGCCCAGTGCTGACAGTTCTTCATAGACGCGGGAGACGGTTTTGCGGTTGATGCCCAGGCGTTGCGCGATATCGCGTGAACTGGGCAGGGCACTGCCACCCAGCCAGGCGCCGCCTTCTATCATGCTGCGAAAATGCTCTATCAATTGCTGATGGATAGACGCCGCAGCTTCTTTATCTAATACCAGGGAATAATGCCAGGGTCTGAGCACAGCCAGTGTATACCTTCATTCGTATCAAGTAAGGACGCGATACCGTCGCAAAGACGATGCCGCAATTACCTGAAGATCACACTAGGACGTGTACTCCAATGCAGGCATGATACAAAAGAAATGCATTTCAACAAAGTTTTCGGAAAAATTCCTTATCTGGCCCATGAATAAAACCCGAAACTGGCTGGCTGTCATCGCGTGCTATCTATATTACAGTTACATCCGCTTAATAAAGTGATACATCTGTAACAGGATGAGTAACAGCTCTGGAAGCCTAGTCCGGTAGCAAACTAAGCGTCGCGCAATGTTTTTACGTTTATTCAATATTTTTACAATATTGCTACATGTGATTTATCTCCGGAGATATAACTATGATGAAAATCAAAACTGCTTTTGGTGTTGCTGCTAGCGTAGCACTTGCCTTGCCAGTGCTGGCATTTGCCGCTGCTGATCAGGAAGCCGCCATGAAAGACCCAAATAACTGGGCACATCCACGTGGCCAACACAACAACCAAGGTTATAGCAGCCTGGCACAAATCAACAAAGGCAACATCAAGAACCTGAAAGCTGCCTGGACATTCGCTACCGGTGTAAACCGTGGTCACGAAGGTTCTCCAGTCGTCGTTGGTAACATGATGTATCTGGTCTCTGCTTTCCCGAACAACATTTACGCTCTGGACCTGAACGATAACCAGAAAATCGTCTGGTCTTATTTCCCTAAACAAGACCCTAGCGTTCAAGCGGTTCTGTGCTGTGATAACGTGACACGTGGCCTGGGCTTTGGCGACGGCAAGATCTTCCTGCAACAGAACGACGGTATGCTGGTCGCTCTGGATGCCAAAGACGGTAAAAAGATCTGGGAAGTCAAAAACACTGATCCAAAAGTTGGCGCGACTAACACTAACGCACCACACGTGATCAAAGACAAAGTACTGACCGGCTGTTCAGGTGCTGAATTCGGCGTACGCTGCTTTATCGCTGCATACAACCTGAAAGATGGTTCTCTGGCATGGAAAGCCTACTCAACAGGCCCTGATGCTGAAACATTGCATGACGCAAACACTAACAAAGACAACCCGCTGTACAACGCGCTGTCAGTTTACCAGGACGTAAACGGCGGTAACAAAGAAGGCGGTTCCTTCAAGCGTCTGGAAGCTTCACAGATCAAAGGTGGCGAAAAAGAACTGGGTACACGTACCTGGTTGAAACCACAGGCGATCAAAGATGGCTGGCAACATGGTGGTGGTTCCGTATGGGGCTGGTGGCCGTATGATGCTAAAACAAACCTGGTTTACTACGGTGCTGGTAACCCATCAGTATGGAACCCGGACGTACGTCCAGGCGACAACAAATGGTCTATGACAGTGACTGCACGTGACCTGGACACCGGCGTGGCCAAATGGGCGATGCAAATGACACCACACGATGAGTGGGACTACGATGGCGTAAACGAAGTCATCCTGTTCGACAAAGGTGGCAAAACATACGCATGGCACCATGACCGTAACGGTTTCGCCTACACATGGAACGCAAACACAGGTTCTCTGATCGCTGCTGAAAAAGTACACCCGTTTGTTAACTGGGCTGCTGACGTAGATCTGAAAACAGGCGTACCAAGCAAAGATGGCCGTTACTCTACTCACCAGGACTACAACGCTAAAGGCATTTGCCCGGCTGCATTGGGTACTAAAGACCAGCAACCTGCTGCTTACTCACCAAAAACCGGTTTGATGTATTCTCCACTGAACCACGTATGTATGACATACGAGCCAGTTGAATCCAAATACGTTGCTGGTCAGCCATGGGTTGGTGCGACATTGACCATGTTTGCTGGTCCTGACGGTGTGATGGGTGGCTTTGCTGCTTATGATCCGATGACCAACAAAAAAGTCTGGTACAACAAAGAGAAATTCTCTGCATGGAGTGGCGCTCTGACGACTGCAACAGACCTAGTGTTCTACGGTACTCTGGACCGCTGGTTCAAGGCAGTGGATGCCAAAACTGGTAAAGAACTGTGGAAATTCCAGGTTGGTTCCGGCGCGATCGGTAACGCATTCACCTACGGTAACAAAGGTAAACAATACGTTGGTATCTTCTCTGGTATCGGTGGTTGGGCTGGCGTGGCGATGAACCTGGGTATGACCAGTGACACCGACGCACTGGGTGCTGCTGGTGGTTACAAAGAGTTGACCAAGTACAACGCTGCTCCTGGCGGCGGTGCACTGAATGTATTCTCACTGTAATCCGAGACCCGTCTCAAAGTTACTTTAGACATACATAGTATTAAAAACACCCTGCTCAGGCAGGGTGTTTTGCTTTGTGCAAGGCCAATCACAGGATGCAGCTTTGGGGGTAAACAGCGCTTTGATGAGACGCGAGTTTGATCAGCCAGCAGAACTGGCCATCAACATTATTCGTCGTGAGAGGGTGTTGCCAGCGGCCTAGCCGTAGATATGCACAGCATTTTCAGCACGTATCTGCTGAAATATCTGGTGGCGTGCCGGTGCGATCTCGCCTTTGGCGACCGCTTCCAGTATCACGCAACCCGGTTCATGTGTGTGCGTGCAGTTATTGAATTTGCAGTGGCCTATGTGCGGCCTGAATTCAACAAAGGCATATTCGAGCGCGATGCTATCAATATGGTATAAACCGAATTCCTGCAGGCCGGGGGAATCTATGATCGCGCTGTCATTATCCAGGTGATACAGATGGGTGGCCGTGGTCGTGTGTTTGCCGCTATCCAGCGTGGTGCTGATCTCCTGGGTCTTGCTGCGCACTTCCGGCAATAAACCGTTAATGATGGTGGATTTTCCCATGCCCGATTGACCGACCAGTATGCTGGTATGTCCGGCGAGTATAGGCCGTAAGGCAGCTACCGATTCTTTGGCGTTAAGAGGCAGCGAGATATAGCCCAGTTGCGCATAGCGGGCAAGCTTGTCCAGCGCATCCGGGTTGGGCAGGTCGCTCTTGTTCAGTATGATCACCGCGCGTATGCCGGCGGCTTCGGCCGCGATCAGGCAACGGTTCAGCAGGTCTTCGTAAAAACTGGGCTGGGTCGCCAGCACGATCAGTATCTGTGTGACATTGGCCGCCAGTATCTTGCTTTTAAAGGCGTTGCTGCGATAGAGCAGGGTATCCCGCTCAAGGGTTTTCTCGATCACGCCTTCTTTGTTGGAAGTGAGTTTGACCGAGACGCGGTCACCGGCGGCGTTATCGACTTTTTTGCCGCGCGTGACGCAACTGAGTTTGCGGCCATCAGCCAGCTCGACGTTATAGCGCTTGCCAAAGGCAGCGACGATCAATCCCTGTTCCAGCATATTAGAAATGGTAGTAGTTCTGGTTGAGGTACTGCACCACCTGTTGCTCATCGTCGTCGAACCACTTGAGATTGAGCATGGTGTTGCAGCTGGTGACCTGAGCTTTCAGGCCGTTGAATGAGCGCACTTTTCGGTATTCACGGGTGTAGATGCCGCTGCCATCACCGCCAAAACTGCTGGCATGGCAGGAGATGCAATGTGTTTTCACCAGTTTTTCGCCTGCCCGCAGGTCGGCAGGCGCCGCTGCGTGTGCGCTGGCGGCGGCCAATGTGCTTAATACCAGGATGATGGCTGCTTTCATGCGTAGGTTTGCAATTTGGCGATACGCAGGCTGGCAGGCGGGTGTGAGTCGTAAAAGGCCGAGTGTAACGGGTCTGGCGTCAGCGTAGACGCATTATCACGGTACAGTTTGACCAGTGCATCGATCAGATACTGCGGACGCGACTGCTGCGAGGCGTATTGATCTGCTTCAAACTCGTTCACGCGCGAATAAGCCGCCATCAGGGGGCGCAGGATAAACATGAACACCGGGCTGACCAGCAGAAACAGCAGTAAAGCCATGTGATTGCTGGCCTGCACCACGCCCAGGCCCTGGTAGAACCAGTCCTGTTTCATCAGATAGCCCAGCAACGCCAGGCCTAGCAGGCTGAGGCCGAACATCATGACTATGCGTTTGATCACGTGCTTATGCTTGAAATGGCCCAGCTCGTGAGCAAGCACAGCTTCGATCTCGTCGGCATTGAGTTTCTCCAGCAGGGTGTCAAAAAACACCACCCGCTTGTTTTTGCCAAAACCGGTGAAGTAGGCATTGCCGTGGCCGGAACGTTTGGAACCATCCATCACAAATAAGCCCTGGCTGGTAAAACCGCATTTTTGCATCAATGCTTCAATGCGTGTTTTTAAACTGAGGTCTTGCATGGGGGTGAATTTGTTAAGCAGCGGGGCTATCCATATTGGATAGACTGCCAGCATGAACAGGTTGAATGCGCTCCATACCAGCCAGAGATATAACCACCACCAGTCGCCTGCGCTTTGCATCAGCCACAGGGCAACAAAAAGGATAGGGCCACCAAGCACCAGACCTATGCCGGTATGTTTAAGCAAGTCAGTAAAAAACAGACTACGCGACATATTGTTAAAACCAAACTTTTCGTCGATGTTGAAAGTTTGAACATAATCAAAAGGCAGAGTCGCGGCACTGGAGATCAGCATGGCGGAGCAAATCACCAGGGCGCCGCGGATGATCTCATGTTCAGGTAACCATTGCTGCCAAACCTGATCAAGCATCTGCAACACACCGCCCAGGGTCAATGCCAGCAAGATAGCGGATTCCACCACAGTCTCACCCAACCTGAGCCTGACTTTGGCGCTGGTGTAATCAGCCGCACGTTGATGCGCTTCCAGACTGATGGTTTCCGCAAAAGCCTGGGGTACCTGCTGGCGATTGTGCTGGATATGTCGGATATGCCGTAAGCCCAGCCAGACACGGATAGCGAGACTGATGGCAATGACAGCAATAAATAGTTGAGTAAAGAGTTCTGGCATATCGGTCGTGGGTTCGCTAAGTGATTAAGGCTTAAGTGATGCTGGCTAAGTGATTTCGGTTAGCTATTTTGATGGATTAATATCCACCTTGTTCACTGAACTGAATATAATGTTTCATTTTAATGGAAATCATGACGTGAGGCACACAATTGGCGACTAATCAGGACAATTTAATCTGGCTGGATATGGAAATGAGTGGCTTGCTGCCAGAGACTGATCGTATTCTTGAGCTTGCAGCGGTGGTCACCGACGCGCAGCTGAATGTGATCGCAGAATCCCCGGTGCTGGTCGTTCACCAGTCTGACGCCGTACTGGATGGGATGGATGCCTGGAATAAAGGCACACACGGCCGCAGTGGCCTGATCGAAAAAGTGAAAGCGTCTACGCTGGATGAAGAAGCGGCAACAGATGCCATGCTCACTTTTCTCAAAGAGCACGTCGCGGCCAGCAAATCGCCCATGTGTGGTAATTCTATCTGTCAGGACAGGCGTTTTATGGCGCGTTACATGCCGCGTCTGGAGCAGTTCTTTCATTACCGCAACCTGGATGTCAGCGTATTTAAAGAGTTGTCACGTCGCTGGCGCCCGGATATTTACTCAGGCTTTAAAAAAGCCAGCCGCCATGAAGCACTGGCAGATATTTATGAGTCTATTGATGAGCTTAAATACTACCGTGAGCATTTCCTGGTGATGACGCCGCCAGCCAAGCCGGAATAAGCGGGATCAGATCAAGCGACAAATGCAGGATAAAAAAAAGACGCCTACTTGGGCGCCTTGAGGGAGGAGAAGTTAGCTTTGGAGAAGCTTGATTAGTAATTAGCAGCTTTTGTGCCAACTCTCCTTTTTCCCCTGCATATCATTGAAATTCAGGGCTTATCAGCCTGGAACCAGCGTCTCATATAGCTTCTGATAATGTTTTGCCCGCGTTTCCCAGCTGACATCCTGTCGCATCGCTTGTTTTTGCAGTTGTGACCACTGACCAGAATTGGCAAAAATCGCAATTGCCTGACGCAAGGTGACCAAAAGTGTCCACGGGTTATGGTAGGGCATAACAAATCCTGTCATTTTTGCCGGCAGTTTCCCCTCTGCAGTCAGCACTCCACCATGCACCGAATCTGCCAGCCCGCCGGTGTTGGCCACCACGGGTATGGTGCCGTAACGCAAACCATACATCTGGTTCAGTCCGCACGGCTCAAAACGTGAAGGCATGACAAAAATATCGGTACCCGCCATGATGCGGTGCGACAGGGGTTCGTTATAGCCTATGGTGACAGACACTTGCCCGGGATAAAGCTGCATCAAGGTCTGGTATTGCTGTTCCAGCGCCGGCTCGCCACTGCCCAGCACTGCCAGCTGACAGCCGCTGTCCAGCAGTTGATGGGCAATGGTCGCCAGCATATCCAGGCCTTTCTGGTGCGTCAGGCGGCTCACCACCCCCAGCAATGGGGCCTCGGCATCCACTGTCAGCCCCAGTTCGGTCTGTAGCGCATGTTTGACTTCTTTTTTACAGCGCAATTTATTCACATTGTAGTGCACTGGCAGATAGGCATCGGTCGCCGGGTCCCACACATGGGTATCTATGCCATTGAGTATGCCGGTCAGGTCGGCCGAACGGTGCTGCAACAGGCCCTGAAAGCCAAAGCCGAACTGCTCGGTCTGTATCTCCTTGGCGTAGGTCGGGCTCACGGTAGACAGCGCATCGGCGTAGTAAAGCCCGGCTTTCATAAATGAGACATGGCCAAAGAATTCATAACCTTCGGCTTTAAAATCCTGTTCATCCAGCGTCAGTCTATGACGCCAGTCGGCATGAAAATTACCCTGAAACGCGATATTGTGTATGCTGAACACCGATCTGGTGCTGCTGCCCATCTGGCGCAGGTAGTAGGGCGTCAGGCCGGTTTGCCAGTCATTACAGTGGATCACATCCGGTTGCCACGCCTGCAAGTCATTGGGCAAACACAGCAGGGCTGCCACTTTGGAGAGTACGCCAAAACGCAAGGCATTATCCTGCCATTCGCCGTACTGCGGATGATGGTAAGGCCCGCCCTCGCGGTCATACAGTGACGGGTGGTCGATCAGCAACAGCGGAATGTGCGTGCCAGGCAAGGTAGTCTGGTAAATATCGCAGCGTATATCGTGGAATACCTGCAGTGAGCCCAGTAAACGCGGTGACTCACAGGTAGCCAGAATGCCACGGTAAGCCGGCAGGACGATCTGAATATCCAGCCCGCTGGCGAATAATGCAGTGGGGAGTGCGCCACTTACGTCTGCTAAACCGCCTGTTTTGATAATGGGAAAAATTTCTGAGGTGGCAAATAATAAACGCAAGGGAATCTCTTTAAATCAACTGAATGAGGTGGATAGGCAGTGTCACTAGTAAGTTAGGTAAAGTCACTGGCAAGTTATGATACATTGCCTGAAACGGTTTTAGAAGGACATTAAAATGAAATCCTGGCTAGCAGTGGCGGTCGGCGCAAGTGTAGGTGCATGGATCAGGTGGGGCTTGTCGCTAGGCCTGAATGGAATAGGGGTGATCCCCCTGGGTACTTTTCTGGCAAATGCGGTAGGTGGTTTGCTGATGGGCGTGGCATTAGGCATCTTGCAAACTGTGCCCAGCTTGTCGCCGGAGTGGCGCTTGCTGATGACCACCGGCTTTCTGGGCGGCTTGACCACATTCTCCACTTTTTCGGCAGAAGCATTCACACTGCTGCAAAAGCAGCATTACGGCTGGGCCATGCTGTATATCAGCAGCCATGTCGTCGTCTCTATCGTTTTGACCATCGTTGGTTACTGGTGCGTGCTGCGCTGGCAATAAACGGTGACCTGCCGCATAAAACCAGCCACATAAAAAAAGAGAGCCATCACTGGCTCTCTTTTTTGTTGCCGATCTCAGTTTTACATTGAGACCGGCTGGCTTAGGCTGAGACTGCTTATTTCTTTTGCGTTTCAACCATCACCATAGCGTTGGCTTCAGCGGCTGCTTCATCTTTTTTCCACTTGGCAGCTGAGCGTGGCTTTTTGGCTTTGCCCGCTGCTTCTGCCGGCGCGGCAGCTGCAGGTTTGCTATCACCAGACTTGGTTTCTACCAATTGTATGCCTGGGTCTGCCGCTGTGCTGTCAGGCGTTGCTTTGGCTGCTGCCGGTTTGCGTTTACGTGCTGCCGGTTTCTTCTCCGCAGTGTCTGCCTTGTCAGCAGCTGGTTTGCTGGCCGGTTTGTCAGCTGGTGCTGTTTCAACCAGTTCAATCGATGGCGCAGCTGTAGCAGAGGTCTCTTCTGCTGCTTTACCACGGCCTTTTGCAGCGGTTTTGCCACCGCGGCTACGGTTGCGTGCCGGTTTTTCTGTCGTGCTGTCATCAGCTGGCGCTTTTTCTGCGGCTTTGGCTGCTGGCGCTGGCTTGTCTGACGCTACATTGTCAGCCGTGTCTGCGCTGTTGGCTTTTGCTACAGTTTGCGTTTCAGCCGGTGCGCTGGCCTGGGTCTCAACCCTGGCTTCAGGCTTGGATTCAACCTTGGCTGCAACCGGTGCTGCAGTCGGCTGGCTAGTGGCCTCGGTCTGTGGTGCCGCTTGCGACTCGTTCACCTGGGCATTGTTGTTCAGGCCTTCAGTGTTCTCGGTGCTGCCAGACTCATCACGCGGCCTACGGTCACGACGGCCATGACGGTTGCGGCGGTTGCCACGCTCGCCACGTTCCTTGTTCTCACCTGGTTGCGCGGTCAATGCGGCCTGGTTAGTCTCGGTCTTGGCTGCATCCTGCGCTGGCTGGCGCGGCTGCCTGTCTTGTCTTTCCTGTCTTTCAGGCCTGTCTTGTCTGTCTTTTCCTGCAGGTTTTTCCTGTTGCGGTCTTTCCTGTCTAGGTTTGTTGGCGGCATCCTGATCTCTGGCCGGGCGCTCGCCACGTTCCTGCTGTGGGCGCTCGCGCTGACGGTCACGGTCACGACGGTTACGGTTCTTGTTGCGGTCGCGACTCTGGTCTTTGGTCTCGCGCGCTGGCTTGCTGGTTTCTTCAACGACCTGTTTCTCTTCCAGGCCCAACCAGGATTTGATCACGCCAAAGAATGATTTTTTAGGATCTACAGCGGCCACCACTGGTTTTTCTTCCACGATAGGGGCAGAAGTCGCCGGAGTGATGCCTTTTACCAGGGCTTCAACTTTGCCTGGACCCGCAGCTTGCTCTAAGCTGTGCTGGTAGTCTGACTCAGTCGGCAGGTCGACCATTTTGTAGCTGGCCTGGGTGGTTTCTTCATTGACATCATCACTGCGGATACGCACGATATTGTAGTTAGGCGTTTCCATATGGATGTTAGGGATGAGGATGACCTCAACGCCAGTGCGCTGTTCGATCTTGTGGATATCGGCACGTTTTTCATTGAGCAGGAAAGTCGCCGCTTCAACCGGTAGTTGTACCTGGATGATGGCACTGTTGTCTTTCATCGCTTCTTCTTGCGTGATACGCAGAATATGCAAGGCCGTGGATTCTATGCCGCGGATATGGCCGGTGCCGTTACAGCGTGGGCAGGTCATATGGTTGGTTTCACCCAGGCTAGGGCGCAGGCGCTGACGTGACAGCTCCAGCAGACCAAAGCGCGAGATCTTGCCCATTTGTACACGGGCACGGTCATGGTGCAATGCATCACGCAGTGCATTTTCCACATCGCGCTGGTTACGCTGGTTCTCCATATCGATAAAGTCGATCACGACTAAACCGCCCAGGTCACGCAGGCGCATCTGGCGTGCGACTTCTTCAGACGCTTCCAGGTTGGTATTAAATGCTGTTTGCTCAATATCCGCGCCCTTGATGGAACGGCCGGAGTTGACGTCGATAGACACCAGCGCTTCAGTGTGGTCAATCACGATCGCACCGCCGGAAGGCAGGCGCACTTCACGCGAGAACGCAGATTCGATCTGGTGTTCGATCTGGAAGCGTGAGAACAGGGGGATCTCATCCTGGTACAACTTGACGCGTGTCACATTGCCCGGCATGACGTGGTTCATGAACTGCAAGGCTTGTTCATGCACATCTGCGGTGTCGATCAGGATCTCGCCGATATCGGCACTGAAGTAATCACGGATGGCACGGATCACCAGGCTGCTTTCCTGATAGATCAGGTAAGCACCAGGCTGGAAATTGGAAGCATCTTCGATCGCCTGCCATAATTGTGTCAGGTAGTTCAGGTCCCACTGCAGCTCTTCAGCGGTACGGCCTATGCCGGCGGTACGTGCGATGATGCTCATGCCATTCGGCACTTCCAGCTGCGCCATGGTGTCACGCAACTCATTGCGGTCTTCACCTTCAATGCGACGTGAGACACCGCCTCCACGTGGATTGTTAGGCATCAGCACCAGGTAACGGCCAGCCAGCGAGATAAAGGTGGTTAAAGCTGCACCTTTGCTGCCGCGCTCGTCTTTGTCGACCTGGACGATGACTTCCTGGCCTTCTTTGAGCACATCCTGGATGCGGGCGCGACCTTCAGGTTTCTCCTGAAAGTAGCTGCGTGAGATTTCCTTGAAAGGCAAAAAGCCGTGTCTGTCAGTACCGTAGTCGACAAATGCGGCTTCAAGTGAGGGTTCAATGCGGGTGATCACCCCTTTGTAGATATTGCTTTTACGCTGTTCTTTACCAGCGTGTTCAATATCCAGGTCTATCAGTTTTTGTCCATCGACAATGGCAACGCGTAATTCTTCTGATTGCGTTGCGTTAAACAACATTCTTTTCATGCAGTGCTCCTTGGCGAAGCTGCAGAATAAAAATGAGTACAGGGCGAGCCAGGGTTGTGTATCAACCGCCAGAATTTAACGTGAGGCCAGATTTAACTAGAGGCCAGTGCAATGGCAATTGCAAAGCAATGAAGCAGTGCAGGCATCAATATGCACAATCTTTAAGTATGTCAATGAACCACGAGGGCAATCATATTGATACTCATCTTATCTGACAGAGTTTAGCTGATGAAAGGCTGGATCAGGTGTGTCATTGTTATCCACCTGTGTGATCCAACACTATCTATCTACTAAAATAAAACCCTATGCAGAGTCTAAATTCGTTAAAATTCGGGTTTGGCAAACGCCGGGCTCATATCGTTAATTATTCTGCTTGAGCTTTCGCGTTTCGTATTTCTATTAATTATCGCTACTTGATGGCGAGCGGTATTCACCAAAATTTTTTGATTCTGAATTGACACGCAGGGCCAGTAAAATGGCCGCTGTCGCTAAGGTTGTTTCGTTGCCAGCAATGTGAAAAATTGTTGACGATAGCGGAAAAAACGCAGACCCAGAATGCCGACAGTATATCTATAAGTCCTGATAAAGCAAAGCAAGACCTGCATATGACCCCGAATTCACGACAAACACCGCTACAGGCCTCGCCAGACAACGTGGAAAAGCCTGTCCACCAGGATAAACCAGCCAGTGACCGAGTCACTTTGCTACTGGTGGATGAAGCTTCCGAGACCCAGCGCGTGGACAACTACCTGGCCAAGGTGCTAAAAGGCGTGCCCAAGAGCCACGTCTATCGCATTTTGCGCAGTGGTGAAGTGCGGGTGAATAAAAAACGCGTCACCGCCGAATATCGCCTGCAACTGGGCGACGAGGTCAGGGTGCCACCGATACGCATGGCAGAAGCCGCGCCTAAACCTGGCTTGCCTGCGGTCAGGCCCAAACTGGCCGAGATGGTCATCTATGAAGATGACGCCATGCTGGCGCTGAATAAACCGGCCGGTATGGCCGTGCATGGCGGCAGTGGCATCAGCCTGGGCGTGATCGAACAGTTACGCCTGGAGCGCCCGCAGGCCAAGTTTTTAGAACTGGTGCACAGGCTGGATAGAGAGACTTCCGGCGTGCTGATGATCGCCAAAAAACGTTCGGCCCTGACTGCCCTGCACGAAGCGATGCGCCAGCACAAAATGGATAAACGTTATGTGATGATGGTGCAGGGACAGTGGCAGGAAGCAAAAAAGAAGGTCATTCTTGATCTGCAGAAATATGTGACTGAAAGCGGTGAGCGGCGCGTGCATGTGGTGGAGCAGCCTTTGCTCAACAATGCACCAGGTGGTAGAAAATCACTCAAATCCGCTGGCGTGATCGCCACGCAGCAGGCCGCCAAAGGCCGTTTTGAAGTCGAGACACAAGTCTCTGAGACCTGGTTTTATCTGCAAGAAGCGCTAGGGCAGTTCAGCCTGCTACAGGCCAAACTGATCACCGGGCGTACACACCAGTTGCGCGTGCAGTTATCGCATCTGGGCTTTCCTATTCTGGGTGATGATAAATATGGTGACTTCACACTCAATAAACAGCTAAGCAAGCAACGGTTAAAGCGCATGTATCTGCACTCGAGTGAAACACGCATCGCGCATCCGCTGACCGGCGAGCCATTACATCTGGTTGCGCCATTACCGGCAGAACTGGACACTTTTTTGCAACACCAGCGTCAACTCAATGCTAAATAATAAAAGAATCTGAATAAATGATAGAAGGCGATCTCGTGAAGCAGTTTGATTTGGTTGTTTGGGACTGGGACGGCACCATTGCCGATTCCACTGGCATGATCACACAAGCGCTGATTAAAGCCGCCGATGAAGCCGGCCTGCCTGTGCTCAGTGAAGCGCGTGCGCGCAGCATCATAGGCCTGGGCCTGCGTGAATCCATAGAAGTGCTGTACGGCAATATCCCGGCCGAACAGGCGCAAGCGCTTATCACACACTACAACCGTAACTATTACGCCGCTGAAGAAACCATACTGCTGTTTGCCGGCATCAGCGAAACCATCGCCAGCATCGCCAGAAAAGGCTGTAAGCAGGCAGTGGCGACAGGTAAAGGCCGTCGTGGTCTGAATGCCGCCTTGCAGCTTTCCGGCCTGGCCAAATATTTTAGTGCCACCAAAACAGTAGATGAATGCTTTTCAAAACCGCATCCGCAGATGCTGGACGAGTTGATGGATGAACTGGTGGTCATGCCCGAGCGCACCTTGATGATAGGCGACTCGCAATATGATATGCAAATGGGCAAAAATGCCGGTGTTATCACCGCGGCGGTGAGTTACGGCTCGCAAACTGCCACGCATTTGCAGCAGTATTCGCCGGATAACATGTTTCATGATGTGGCAACATTGAGTGCCTGGTTGCTGGCTGCGACATGAGTGACGCCGTGCTGACATTCAACAGTGCTGATCTGCTGGAAAAAGGCGACGGCCTGCGTTTTGCCATGCCAGCTTTGGGGCCGCATGCCAGCGGATTTGTCGTTCGCTACCAGGGCAAGGCCTATGCTTACGTCAACCGATGCGCCCATGTGCCGGTGGAACTGGACTGGGAACACGGAAAATTTTTCAATATGACACAAGAATGGCTGATCTGCGCCACCCATGGTGCCATGTATTCTCCGCAGAGCGGGCGGTGCATCGTCGGGCCGTGCCAGGGTAAATCGCTGTCGCCTATCCCGGTCAGTGAACACGATGGTATCGTGACCGTGCACCTGGATCAGTTCTGAACAGTTTTATTTTCAGCGCATGATGACTAAATAGTGGCAAACTGATTAAAATCGTCAAGTGACTAAAATTTATTAATGAAAGTTGAGTTATGCAAGAAGAAAACCAGCAGTCGCCACACCTGAAAAACAGCCAGGCCTCTCAGGATTCGGCTATCAGCAGCCTGGAAAAAATAGCCCTGGCCGGCTTGCAGGAACAAAAGGTTTCAAGGCGCTGGTCGATACTGTTCAAATCGCTGACTTTTTTCTACCTGTTTTTCCTGCTGCTGATGCTGCTGGGTTGGGTAGGGGCGAATAAAAACTCCTCGCTGGCACACACTGCCCTGATCGATATCAATGGCGTGATCGAAGCGGGTGGCCAGGTGAATGCTGATGCCGTCATCAGCAGCCTGAAAGACGCTTATGACCATAAAGGCACCAAAGGCATCATCTTGCGTATCAACAGCCCGGGCGGCAGCCCGGTACAAGCCGGCATCATCAATGATGAGATACACCGCCAGCGCAAACTGCACCCTGAAGTGCCGGTGTATGCGGTGGTAGAAGATATCTGCGCCTCTGGCGGTTATTACATTGCCGTGGCCGCGGACAAGATTTTTGTCGATAAAGCCAGTATCGTCGGCTCGATAGGCGTGCTGATGGATGGCTACGGTTTTACCGAATTAATGAAAAAAGTCGGTGTTGAACGCCGCCTGATGACCGCCGGTGATAACAAAGGCATGCTGGACCCGTTCTCGCCTGAGAATCCCAAGCAAAAAGCCTTTGCACAAAACATGCTGGACCAGATACACCAGCAGTTTATCAAGGTGGTGCGTGACGGCCGTGGCAATCGCCTGAAAGAGACCAACGAAACCTTCAGCGGCTTGTTCTGGAACGGCGAAGAAAGCATCAAGCTCGGCCTGGCCGATGCCGAAGGCAGCGCCGACTTTGTGGCGCGTGAAGTGATCAAAGAGTCCGAGATCGTGGATTTCACCTATCAGGAGACCGTGGTCGACCGTTTCGCCAAAAAACTGGGTGCGAGCATGGGCCATGAGCTGGGCCTGAATGCTAAAAACCTGTTACCTATGCTGCGATAGCCCTGACTATCGTTTTTTGGGAAAAGGGACCTTAGGTCCCTTTTTTTATGTCGCAACTTTAATTGATCAGAATGCTCGGCATGACAAATAACTTTTCCGTTACGATACGTACACTCAAAACAGATGATTATGCAGCCTGGAATCAGCTATATGCTGCCTACGCAAACTTTTATACCGTTAAGCAGAGTCAGTTCATGCGAGATCAGGTCTGGCAGTGGATACATCAATCCCAGCCATTGATTCACGCGCTGGTGGCGCTAGATGAGGAGGGAAATGTCGTCGGGCTTTTGCATTTCCGGGCATTTGTGCGTCCACTTGCCGCTAGTATGGGTGGTTATGTAGACGATATATTTGTACTGCCTGAGCTAAGGAGGCGGGGGGTCGCCAGACAATTGATTAAAGCCGTGGTTGTTATCGGACAGACCAACCAGTGGTCAGTGATACGTTGGATGACTGCAGAAGACAATCTGCGTGCAAGGGCTTGTTATGACGGTGTTGCAGAGCACACCCACTGGCAGACGTATCAAATCCAGATTTAAAACGAGTACTTTAAAGTCTTCTGCTTAAATCAGGTTTTGAACCAAGCATGCCTCAGCCAAAACCTGATTTAATAAAGAATTATTTTTTTGTCTTGTTCTTTTCGTTACGCTGCTTCAGTTTGGCGCGCAACTCGTTTTTGCGGCGGCGCATGGTGACCAGGCCTTCGCCTTGTTTGCGCTCGTCTTCTTTATCAAACGGGTTATCGCCTTTGTGATATTGCACGCGTAATGGCGTACCTACCAGCTGGAAGGCTTTGCGGAAGATGCCTTCCAGGTAGCGGGTATAGCTATCCTTGATGCCATCGATATGGTTGCCGTGTACCACCACGATAGGCGGGTTGCTGCCGCCCTGGTGCGCGTAGCGCAATTTGGGGCGTATGCCGCGCGTGATCGGTGGCTGGTGCTGGGTAGTGGCTTCGCCGAGTACGCGAGTGAGTTGTGGCGTTGCCAGCTTGGCCATGGCGGCTTTGAAGGCGACATCAACTGAACCCAGTAACTCGTTGAGGCCTTTTTTGCGCAGGGCAGAAATGTAGTGGAATTTGGCAAAGTCCAGGAATTGCAGTTTGCGGTCGATCTCGCGTTTGATCCATTCGCGTTCATCGTCCTGCAAACCATCCCACTTGTTGATGGCGACCACCAGTGCCCGACCTGAGTCCAGGATATAGGCGGCGACGTGCGCATCCTGCTCGGTGATGCCTTCCTTGGCATCGACCACCAGGATGGCGACGTTGGCGTCTTCGATCGCCTGCATGGTTTTCACCACTGAGAATTTTTCTACTGCTTCAAATACTTTGCCGCGCTTGCGCACACCGGCAGTGTCTATGATGGTGTAGTGTTTGCCGTCTTTTTCTAGGTCTATCTCGATTGAATCGCGCGTGGTGCCCGGCTCGTCAAAGGCGATCACACGGTCTTCACCGAGCAGGGCGTTGACCAGGGTGGATTTGCCTACGTTAGGGCGGCCGACGATGGCTATCCTTGGCGTATCCGGGTTGATAGGTGGCGAGGCTTCTTCCTCTTTCGCGACCATGGTTTCCAGTGCGATCTCTATCAGGTCACGCACGCCTTCGCCATGGGCGGAGGAGATGGATAGGGGTTCACCTATGCC
The DNA here is from genome assembly GCF_052437885.1 of Methylophilus sp. GTDB lineage: Bacteria > Pseudomonadota > Gammaproteobacteria > Burkholderiales > Methylophilaceae > Methylophilus. Next base: position 105,961 of record NZ_JBQVPB010000009.1, read on the forward strand.
CAGTTCGTGAAAGTCGGCACTGACCACTGCTTTGCGCATGCCTTCGGTTTTATTCACAGCCAGCAGGACCGGGCGTTGTGCCTTGCGCAAGGTCTGCGCAATGGTGAATTCCTGCGGGGTCAGTCCGGCACGTGCATCGACCAGAAAGATAATGACATCGGCTTCATCAATGGCCAGCAGGGTCTGCTTGGCCATTTCCTTGAGGATGCCGCTATCGGCGGTGGGTTCAAAACCGCCGGTATCTATCACCAGGTAAGGCTGGCTTGCGCCCAGGCCGCGGCCGTAGTGACGGTCGCGTGTCAGGCCGGGCAGGTCTGCAACCAGCGCGTCCCGCGACCTTGTCAGGCGGTTAAAGAGAGTGGATTTGCCGACATTTGGCCGGCCAACTAGAACAATGGTAGGTAACATTACTTATAAGTGACGGCATAAATGTGCCCATCACGTGATTGTGCTAGAAACTGGTTATTAGTCCCTGCAACCAGTGACATGATTGGTTTGGAGCCAAGCTGAGTGCGGCCTACGAAGCTGCCATCATCCTGACTGAGGAGGTGTATATAGCCTTCAAGATCACCCACCGCGACCACAGAGCTCATTGGTAATGGTACGGTCAGGTGGCGGTAACCCAGGTTGCCCTGGCGCCAGAAGGTTTTGCCATTGGTGGTATCCAGCGAGTAGACAGAACCTATGGTGTGGCTTAAGTAGATCTTGTTGTTATCAACGGTCAGGCCTACATAGCTGGAAATATCGCGGCTCCAGGCGACCTGGCCGCGCTGGCGGTCTACGCCGGCGACTTTGCCCTGGTAGGCCACCACATAGACCATAGCGCCATCCACGAATGGCAGGCTGGTGATATCGGCGATACGCTCGATCTCGGTCACGCCTTTAGGCTGCGCCACGGTGGCTTCCCACAGCAGTTTGCCATTGTCGGCGCGGATCGCAACTAGTTTGCCACCAGGGAAACCGGCATAGACAGCGCCGCCGTCAACCACGATACCCGCCTGGTTCTTAAGCGAGAGCGAAGGGGTGGCGCGTTCATAAACCCATTTGCGACGGCCATCAGCGGCGTCTATGCCGTAAATATGGTGATCACTGGTACGCACTATCACTGTGCCATCAAAATAACGTGGCTGGCCTTGGATCTCGCTGCTGAGGATGGCATTCCACAATTTTTTGCCATTCATATTCAATGCATACAAATGACCTTTACTGGTGCCTGCCAATATCAGGCCGCCACCGAGGCCGACGCTGCTGCTGATAGGCTCGTTCAGCTCGGTTTGCCACTGTATCTTGCCGGTATCAGCAGCCAGTTGCGTGACTGTGCCTTCGGCATTGACCGCATAGATCTGGTTATCAGCCAGCACTGGCGCATAGGTGAAACGGCCCGGCTCACCGACGTCGGTAGACCAGGCGATACGTGTTTCGTAAGAGCTCTTGATATCTTCGAGTTCGACTGGCGGATTGGCAGGTTCCGCGCCAAAAATGCTTTCGCTCAGATTGGTTTTGACATCATTAAAAGCGGTGCAGGCGGACAGGCCGCTGCCTAGCAGCAAAATGGCAGCCAGAGTCAGGCTGTTGAGCAAATGCGTTTTTTTCATAGGCAGGATAGTTGAGCTCGGCAAGCGTTGCATGTTAACCCAATGCGTCCAGTTTTTGCTGGGTCAGGTAGAACAGTTTGCCTTCCGGGTCCAGGCCTTTAAGTGCTTGAATATAAGCCTGTTTTGCTTCTTTTTCCTGCTTTTTGGCGATATAGATATCACCCAGCATGCTGTTTTTCAAGCCGTCAAAACCGCTGTCGTTGATGGCTTCCAGTGTTTTTTTGGCATCATCCAGCGCATTACGCTCTATCTGCAGGCCGGCGATCTCTATCGCTGCCATGTGCTGGATAGCAGGCTCTTTGGCTTCGGCCACTGCCCATTGCAGCTGTTTTTCGGCCGCTTCGCCCTGTTTGGCCTGGTGCAAGGCGCGTGCAGCAAACAAGGCTGCTCTGCCAGCATAAGGGGTCATGCTGTAATCTTTTTGCATGGCTTCGGCATCTTTGCTGATCTGCTCGGCTTTTTTAGCGTCTACGTCCAGCAGGGAGTTGCTGACCAGGGTCTGATAAGCCGTAGAAGCATCAGTCGCTTTGTTGTTCATCCATGTCTGGTAACCCTGCCAGCCGGCAAAGGCAAGGATGGCGGCCAGCAGCAAGCGTATCGCCATCTTGCCGTTCTTGTTCCACCAGACTCTGAATTCGTCCAGCTGTTCCTGTTCTTCCAAATCGTACGCCATGATATTTTCCTGCTTATTTTTTGTGTGAGTGATTAGGTGATCGCCGAGCGCAAGCCATGACCGGGAATCGCGCTAAGTAATTGTTGTGTATAAATTTGATCGGGTGCATTATAAATGTTTTCTACGCTTCCTTGCTCAATTACTTTGCCTTTTTGCATCACCAGCACTTCGTCGGCAATATGTCTGACCACCCTTAAATCGTGGGTGATAAACAGGTAACTGAGCCCCATTTCTTTCTGCAACTGCTTTAACAGCAGCAGGATCTGCGCCTGCACCGAGACATCCAGTGCCGATACCGGCTCATCGCATACCACCAGTTTCGGTTGCAGTATCAGGGCACGCGCGATACCTATGCGTTGCCGTTGGCCGCCAGAAAACTGGTGAGGATATTTTTGTGCGTCTTCAGCCTGCAAACCGACTTTTTCCAGCATCTGCCGCACACTGTCTTGTTGCTGGCTGGCAGTGCCCATGCCGTGTATCACCAGCCCTTCGCCAACAATATCGCCTACCCGCATTCTCGGGTTGAGCGAGGCGAACGGGTCCTGGAATATCATCTGGATATTGCGGCGCGCGCTGCGTAAGGCTGATTTATCCAGAGCCAGGAAGTCGCTGCCATCAAATTCCACTTCGCCGCTATCCAGCGCCAGTAAACGTAAAATGCCGCGCGCCAGGGTCGATTTTCCACTGCCCGATTCGCCGACTACCGCCAGGGTGGTGCCGCGTTTGAGTTGCAGGCTGACATCATCCAGCGCGGGGATGGTCTGCTTGCCTAACCCTAGCGCGCCGGTGCGCTGTATATAGGTCTTGCTCAGGTGACGCGCTTGCAGGATCAGATCAGTCATATGCGTTCCATCAGGCCGGGGTCAGCCAGTCATAGGTCATAGGCTGCAATACTTTTTTACCTTCGGCATCCGGCACACAGGCTAGCAATGCTTTGGTGTAAGGGTGTTGCGGCCGGGTCAGCACCTGGCTGACGCTGCCGACTTCGACAATCTCGCCCCTGAACATCACCACCACTTCATCGGCGATATCAGCCACCACGCCAAAATCATGCGTGATGAACAGCATGGCCATATGCATGCGGTCTTTGAGTTGTTTCAACAAGCGCAATACCTGTGCCTGCACTGTCACATCCAGCGCCGTGGTCGGCTCGTCTGCGATCAGCAGGGCCGGTTCGCAGGCGATGCTCATGGCGATCATTACGCGTTGGCGCTGGCCACCCGAGAGCTCATCGGGGTAGCTGTTGGCGCGGCCAGGGTCTATGCCCACCTGCTGCAACAGCTCAGCGACTTTCTGTTTTAAGGCAGCGCCTCTCAGGCCCAGGTGTGTCTGCAAAGGCTCACCGATCTGAAAACCGACTGTCAGAACCGGGTTCAATGAAGTCATAGGCTCCTGGAAGATCATGCCTATCTGCCGGCCACGCAGTGTTTGCATGGCTTTTTCATCCAGAGTGGCAAGGTCCTGGCCCTGAAACACAATATGGCCTTGCATATGCAGTTGCGGGGATAACAGTTTCATCACGCTGAGCGCGGTCAGGCTTTTGCCACTGCCCGATTCGCCGACGATGCAGGTGGTTTTGCCGCGCGACAATGAGAGCGATACGTTACGCACCAGTTTGCGCTCCGGCGCGTGCGCCGGAACGATGTTTAACTGGTCTATGCGTAAAATTTCAGTCATCTGATTGAGGGTGCTAGGGTGCTAATCATGAAAAAACCAGTCAGTGTATAAGTGGCCCCGGTGCATAAGTGACCACAGTTCACAAGTGGCCACAGTTCGTAACTGCTTTGGGGTTGCAAGCTGCGTGTCATTCAACTGCTGGCCTGCTGGCGTGGCATATCATGCGGCTTGCACTATGGCGAGTACTTGCTCGAATGGCACGCGGGCCTGTTCACCCTGGCCCAGCATCGGTTTCAGGCTGATCTCATTGGCCGCCGCTTCATCATCGCCAAAAATGGCGGCGTAGCGGGCACCGCTACGGTCGGCTTTCTTCATCTGTGATTTAAAGCTGCCACCACCGGCATGTAGCACCACGCTAAGCCCCATATTACGCAGGGTTTCCGCCACGGTAAAGGCTTTTTGTTCTGCCAGCTCGCCGACATTGACCAGGTAAATGTCCGGCTGGTTCTGGGCGCTGACACCATATTCCTGCATGAGCAGGAATACGCGTTCCAGGCCTATGCCAAAACCACAGGCGGTGGTCGCGTTGCCACCGATGCGTTCTACCAGCGTGTCGTAGCGGCCACCGCCGGCGATCGTGCCCTGTGCCCCCAGCTTGGTGGTCACCCATTCAAATACGGTACGGTTGTAGTAATCCAGCCCGCGCACCAGCCTGTGGTTGATGGTGTAGGCGATGCCCGCCTGCGTGAGCAGGGCACACAGCTGTGCGAAGTGCTGTTTAGAGGCATCACCCAGGCCGTCCATCAGTTTGGGTGCCGCTTCGCACATGGCCTGCATGCGCGGGTTCTTGCTATCCAAGATGCGTAAGGGGTTGTTGTGCAAACGGCGTTTGGCATCTTCATCCAGTAACTCGGCATGCTGCTCAAAATAGTGGATCAGTGTATTGCGGTATTGCGCACGCTCATCGGCGTCGCCTATGCTGTTGATCTGTAGTTCTACATCCTTGATACCCAGCGCCTGCCACAAACGTGCCAGCAGCACTATCTGTTCAGCGTCTACATCCGGGCCATCAAAACCAAAGGCTTCCACGCCTATCTGGTGGAACTGGCGCTGACGGCCTTTTTGTACATTCTCATGGCGGAACATGGGGCCCATATACCACAGGCGTTGCGGGCCGTTATAGGTCAGGTTATGTTCAACCACCGCGCGTACACAGCCGGCGGTACCTTCCGGGCGCAAGGTGAGTTTGTCGCCGTTAAGCGCATCTTGCCAGGCATACATTTCTTTTTCGACGATGTCGGTGTGTTCACCTACACTGCGCACGAACAATTCGGTAGGCTCTACCACAGGCATGCGGATATTGTTGTAGCCATACTGGCTCAAAATGTGGCGTGCGGTGTCTTCCAGCTTAAACCACAGCGGGGTGGCTTCCGGCAAAATGTCATAGAAGCCTTTGATGGATTGGAATTTTTGGGTCATTGCTAACAGCCGTTTGCTTTAATTATTGTGGGATGGCGACTATCGGGATCACGCTGGGTTTAAGGGCGCGCAATTTGCCGCCTTCGGCATAATGGGTACGCACATATTCATCCACCAGCAACTGAAAGTCCTGCGCAATGCGTTCGCCTTTCAGCGTCACCGTTTTTTCACCATCGACAAACACTGGTGCTACCGGCGTTTCGCCGGTGCCAGGCAAGCTGATGCCGATATTAGCCAGTTTGGATTCGCCCGGGCCATTGACCACGCAGCCCATGACCGCGACGTTCAATGTCTCCACCCCGGGATATTGGCCACGCCATACCGGCATCTGCTGGCGCAACCAGGTCTGGATCTGCATCGCCAGCTCCTGGAAATAGGTGCTGGTGGTGCGGCCGCAACCGGGGCAGGCCGTCACTAAAGGGGTGAACGAGCGTATGCCCATGGTCTGCAGGATCTCCTGGGCGACCACCACTTCTTTGGTACGGGATTCGTTAGGTTCTGGCGTCAGCGAGACGCGTATGGTGTCGCCTATGCCTGACTGCAGCAAGATGGCCAGTGCAGCCGTTGAGGCCACTATGCCTTTGGAACCCATGCCGGCTTCGGTCAAGCCCAGGTGCAGCGGGTAGTCACAACGCTGGCCGAGGTCACTGTAGACCTGGATCAGGTCTTGCACATTGCTGACCTTGCAGGAAATAATGATCTGGTCCGGGCTCAGGCCCAGGTCTATGGCTTGCTGGGCACTTTCCAGCGCAGACTGGATCAGCGCTTCGCGCATCAGCGCATCGGCAGACAGCGGCTCGGCCAGCTTGCCGTTATCATCCATCATCTGCGCCATTTTGGCCTGGTCCAGGCTGCCCCAGTTGACGCCTATGCGCACTGCTTTTTTGTAGTGGATGGCGGCTTCTATCATGGCGCCGAACTGCTCATCGCGCTTGCTGCCTTTGCCGACATTGCCCGGGTTGATGCGGTATTTAGCCAGCGCTTGTGCGCATTCAGGATAAGCCTGTAACAGTTTATGGCCATTAAAATGAAAGTCACCGACCAGCGGTACGCTGCAACCCAGGGCATCCAGGCCTTTGCGGATAGTCGCTACCTGTGCGGCTGCTTCTGCCGAGTTGACCGTGATACGCACCACTTCAGAACCGGCCTGCCATAGCTCATACACCTGGCGTATGGTGGCTTCGGCATCGGCGGTATCGGTATTGGTCATGCTTTGCACCACGACGGGCGAAGCGGTAGTGCCATAAAGGCCACCGCCGACTGCGACGTGGCCTATCATGACCTGGCGGGTGTTTCGACGTTGTATCATGCTTATTTCAATTGTATGCGTGCCACACGGCCACGGGTGGCCTGGGTCAGGTCATAAGGCTGGTTATCTATGGTCAGCTGTGTGCCCTGGGCGTGGCCAACAATGACATTGACCGGTTTTTCGGCCACTACATTGTGTTCAGAGCCCGCATTCAGGACTTCGCTGAGGATCTTTTTGCCTTGCATATCTTCGATACGCACCCAGGAGTCTTCAGTGACGCGGAACACCAGCATGGCTTTTTGCGGGTCTGCAGATTTAAGCGTGGTGCTTTCCACCGCATTGCTGGCAGACGGGGTAGGGGTGCTGACTATGGTGCTGTCAGGCGTGGAGGACGCGACTGTGGCTGGCTCCGCTGCGGGGGCAGGTGCCGATTCAGGCGCGCTGCTAGCAGCGGGTTCAGTCGCTGCTGCTATGGGCGCCGTGGCTGTCTGGTCAGTGGTGGCGGTTGCATCTGCCGTTGCTGCCGGCAGTGTGACCGCATCGGTCACTGCCGGTGGCACATTGATCTCTTGCCCGGTCGTTTCACTGATCTCATCCACATCCAGCGCCAGCGAAGCATTTTTAAGCGCCTGCGGTTTGATATGGTTGATATAGAAATAAGCCAGTATCGCCGCCAGGATCAGAAAGATAAAAAACGTCAATATGCGCTGCGGACGTATGGTGCGGGCCGGTTTGTCTATCACCGACGGGCTGGCATTCGACCTGACGCTCAATGGCAAAGGCGCGGTGCTGGGCACGATACGCTGATAAGCTGCCAGCACCGGCGTCACGTCTATATTCAGCAACTTGGCATAGTTGCGGATAAAGCCGCGCACTATGCTGGGTTGTGGCAGCTTGTCAAAATCATCCTGCTCTATGGCCTGGATTTGTTTTGGCCCCAGACGCAGATGGCTGCTGACATCATGGATACTCAGCCCTAGCGTTTCGCGTGCGGCTTTCAGCACATTGCCACATCCCGAACCCGGTATCGTGACTATCGGGGTCTCTTCAATTGGTGGGGTTTCTTCAATGACCGAAGTCTCTTCAATCAGTGGAGTGGCCGTTTCTGGTGTAGAAGGTTGCATGCTGTGTGTGTCGCCTGTTAACGCCGGTGGCTGTGGATCAGAAGTCTGGGTCTCAACGCCGGTATCGGGCACCAGTTCAGGCGTGGCTTCAGTATCGACCTTACGTTTGCGCCCACGTTTTGGTTTATCTGCCGCCTCAGTGTTAAGGGCGCTGACGTTGATGTTATCTTCTGACGTCACTTGCATTTACTCCATTTTCAACAGTTGTTTGGTTTCGTTGGAATTTGGAAACAGTTTATGCAACTGTACACTGTAATGATGCGCCTCATCCGGCATTTGCAATGCACGGTAGATGCGCACAGCCAGTAACAGTGATTCAGGGGTAGGGGCGGCACTGACGCTGTTTTGCAGTGAATTCAAAGCCGCGCTGGCATCACCTCGCGCAAACTGCAGGTTAGCGAGCTGGTAAGCACTGGCGTGCGCCAGAGGGTCCACCTGCAAGGCTTTGCTGAAATAGCTTTCGGCTTGCGGTTTCTGTTTGCTGCGCAGGGCGCACACGCCGGCATTGTAATAAGCCACCTGCGGTGTTTTATACAAAGGGTTTTTAACTGCCAGCAAGAATTCTTTTTGCGAATCTTCATAACGGCCCTGGTCACATAAAAAGCGTCCATAGTTATTATGTGATTCGGAGTTGGCCGGCTGCAGCTGGATGGCGCGTACGAAAGCCGCTTCTGCACGCGGTTTATCCCCCAGTGACGCATACACTAAACCGAGACCGTTATACGCCAGTGCATAACCGGGGCTGCGTTCGGTGGCGGTGTTGAACTCTTCAAGCGCGACGTCGTAACGTTTGAGCCTGAAGTATTCGGCGCCCAGCTCGGTGTGCACGCGCGCAGACTCCTCATCGCCGGTTTCGCGGCTCATGGGTTGCTGGTCGTAAGGCAGGGCGTTTGGGGTGGCAGTGGGGTTTTGCGCGCAAGCGCTCAGCCACAGGCAGGTCGCCAGCGATAACATGAGCATGGGTTGCGCAAAAAAATGTGTTCTCATGACTTATTGGCCCGATTGAATGGCGCCAGGCTGAATGGCAATGGTTTTTTGTGTGCGGCGGGTCTTGTCCAGCACCTTGCCAGCCAGTTGACCACAAGCGGCATCGATATCCTCGCCACGGGTCTTTCTGACGGTCACCACATAGCCAGCTTGCATTAACATATCACGAAACGCGCGTACCTGCATGGGCTTGGAAGTACCATAGCCGCTGTTAGGGAAAGGGTTGAACGGGATCAGGTTGAATTTGCAAGGCACATTACGCACCACGTCCAGCAATTGCCTGGCGTGCTCAATGCTGTCATTGATGCCATCCAGCATCACATATTCAAACGTGACAAAGTCACGCGGCGCCTTGACCAGGTAGCGCTCACAGGCCGCCATCAGGTCTTTGATCGGGTATTTCTTGTTGATGGGCACGATCTCGTCGCGCAGGGCATCATTCGGTGCATGCAATGACACCGCCAGTGCCACCGGGCAATCTTCTTTCAGCCTGTCCATCGCTGGCACCATGCCGCTGGTCGATAAAGTCACGCGTCTGCGGCTCAGGCCGTAAGCGCTGTCATCGAGCATGATCTGCATGGCGGTGACTACATTGTCGTAATTGGCCAGCGGTTCGCCCATACCCATCATCACCACGTTGGAGATGATACGGTCACTGGCAGGCAGCATGTTGTAGCCTTCGGCCTGGCGCAGGGAGTGGTTAGCCACCCATAGCTGGCCTATGATCTCTGACACGCTGAGGTTGCGGTTAAAGCCCTGGCGACCAGTGCTGCAGAATGTGCATTCGAGTGCGCAGCCCACCTGGCTGGAAATGCACAGCGTGCCACGGTCATCTTCGGGGATAAATACGGTCTCTACGCTGTTGGCAGTACCGTCTTTAAGGTTATTGGTGCCTATCAGCCATTTACGCGTGCCGTCGTCGGAGACTTGTTCCAACTGCACATCGGGTAATTTAAATTCGGCTTCCTGGCGTAGTTTCTCGCGCAGGACTTTGGCGATATCTGTCATCTGGTCGAGGTCTAAAACCCCGAAGTGATGCATCCAGCGCATCAGTTGCTTGGCGCGGAAAGGCTTCTCGCCGATACTGTTAAAGTAATCGGCGAGTTGCGGCTGGTTAAGGTCGAGTAAATTAACCAAAGAAGTATTTAATTTCGATAGCTGCATTTTCCAGGCTGTCTGAACCGTGCACAGCGTTGGCATCGATGCTTTCAGCGAAGTCAGCACGGATAGTGCCTGGCGCTGCGTCTTTAGGGTTGGTCGCGCCCATCAGGTCACGGTGTTTCAATACTGCATTCTCACCCTCAAGCGCCTGGATGATCACCGGGCCGGAGATCATGAATTTGACCAGGTCGTTGAAGAAAGGGCGCTCTTTGTGCACTGCATAAAAGCCTTCAGCTTCAGCTTGTGTCAGTTGCGTGAATTTAGCAGCTACGATCTTCAAACCGGCGTTTTCAAAACGTGTGTAGATTTGACCGATCACGTTTTTTGCAACCGCGTCTGGTTTGATAATGCTAAGTGTGCGCTCTAAAGCCATGAAAACTCCAATGTGTAGTTAATTAACAAGAAAAATCAAACAGCTATTCTACTATTTTTAACGTGATAGATAAACCTTGATTGCGGATTGTTTGTGCATCGCTGGCGTATGCCTGGTTCACTCAGCGTCAGCCGGTTTGGTTTTAACAGCTTAAATAACGCGCATTCCCCGCTTTATTTTTTCTATCCACAGCGTATAGATGTTTGTATGATGTGATGGTTTTCAACGATGGCGTTGGCTTTTTCAACGTAGACGAGAGATCTTTCCATAATGATAAATACAGAACAGAGTATGCATGCCTGCCCAGCCTGTGGCTTGCTATGTGACGATATTTCGGGGGATGCCATTGCCAAACAGCAGTTTTCGTGTGGCAAGGCAGCAAAATTTTACGCGCGCAAGACAGTTGCCGCGCAACCACAGCTCAATGGTAAACCAGCCACGCTGGCCGAAGCTGTCGCCGCTGCTGCTGCCTTGTTACAGCAGGCAAATGCTCCATTGATTGCGGGTAGTAGCACCGATGTGCATGGTGCCCGTGCCCTGGTCAGGCTGGCCAACCAGAACGGTGCCGCCATGACGCACCTGAATGCCGACAGCACCTTGCGCAATATGAAAGTGTTGCAGCATCGCGGCTGGCAAACCACCACGCTGACCGAAGTGCGCAACCGTGCCGATGTGATCCTGATGATAGGCACCGATGTGGTCAGCCACAATGCACGCTTTTTCGAGCGCGTGGTGTGGGTGGATGAAGCCATGTTCACCGAACCTGCCGCACGCCAGATCATTTACCTGGGTGGCGATAAACTGAAAACGCAGGCGGGTACGGCACCGGATGGCCGTGCGCCCCAAGTGATAGACTGTGCTGCCGAGCAATTGCCGCAAGTGGTGGCTGCCTTGCGTGCATTGGTCATGAACAAGCCAGTGGCAGGCACAGCCGTTGCCGGGGTCGAGATCAGCACCTTGCAGGCGCTGGCCGAGACCCTGAAAGCAGCCAGATACGCCACCCTGGTCTGGGTAGCCAAAGACCTGCATTACCAGCATGCTGAATTAACCATAGAAAACATCACCGAAACCGTGGTCGCGCTCAACCAGAAATCACGCGCCATGGGCTTGTCACTGGGTGGCAGCGATGGCGATACCAGTGTCAATTACGCACACACCTGGCTCAATGGCGTCATCATAGATGCGCCAAACTGGCAGGAACATGATGCCGTGGTCTGGGTGAACAGCTTTAGCCCCGAGGCCATGCCACCGGCAGAAGCCGCGCCAGTCATCGTGCTCGGCGCTGCTGACAGCGTATTCACCACCGCACCTGCCGTGTTTATTCCGGTAGCGACTCCCGGCCTGGATACTGGTGGCCAGCAATTCCGCGTCGATGGTTCGGTGACCTTGCCGCTGACAGCAGCCAAACCTTCTGCCGTAGCCACCTTGTCACAGGTTGTTGCCTTGATAGAAGAAACCATAGCAAACGAAGGGAAATCTGCATGATCACCTTGCTCAAGAATGCCAGGGTGATAGACCCGACCCAGAACAAAGACGGTGTGCTGGAAGATATCTATATCCGTGACGGCCGCATCATCGCCAAACCGGCTGAGACTGAAAAGATCGACCAGGCGCATGAACTGAACGGAAAGATAGTGATGGCCGGTGCCATTGATATGCATAGCCATATCGGCGGCGGCAAGGTCAATATCGCCCGCATGCTGCTGCCCGAGTATCAGGATATGCGCCGCCTGCAGGAGCCGGAAGCCCATATCTGTGGCGCGAACTGCAGCCACCATGCGACTCCGAATACCACAGACACCGGCATGCGCTATATCGAGATGGGTTACACCGCAGCCTTTGAGCCGGCTATCCTGGCAGTCAATGCGCGCCAGGCACATATGGAGATGGGCGATACGCCCATGATAGACAAAGGCGGTTACGCCATGCTGGGTAACGATGATTACCTGCTACGCCTGCTGAGCCAGAATGCCGACCAGAAGACTATCAATGATTATGTGGCCTGGACTTTGCACGCGACGCAAACCATAGGCATCAAGGTGGTGAACCCGGGCGGTATCTCGGCCTTTAAATTCAACGAGCGCCGCCAGGACCTGGATCAGCAGCACAGCCATTACCACATCACGCCACGCCGCATCCTGCAGGCCCTGAGCCGTGCCGTGAACGACCTTGGCATTGCCAAGCCGCTGCATGTGCACTGTAACAACCTGGGGGTGGCTGGCAACTTTCAGACCACGCTGGACACCATGGGCGCCAGCGATGGTTTGCCCATGCACCTGACGCATATCCAGTTTCACAGCTACGGCACCGAAGGCGACAAGAAATTCTCTTCTGCCGCCGCCAATATCGCCGAAGCGATCAATAAAAACAAACATATCACTGCCGATGTCGGCCAGATCCTGTTTGGCCAGACAGTGACTGCCTCCGGCGACAATATGATGCAGCATCTGAATGCCAAGGTCGCCAATCCGAAAAAATCGGTGATCATGGATATCGAATGTGATGCCGGTTGTGGGGTGGTGCCATTCAAATACCGCGATGAGAACTACGTCAATGCCTTGCAGTGGGCGATAGGGCTGGAGATCTTCCTGAGCGTGGAAGACCCATGGCGGGTATTCCTGACCACCGATCACCCGAATGGCGCGCCATTCACCAGCTATCCGCATCTGATCCGTTTGCTGATGGACAGGTCTTTCCGCAACGACGCCTTTGATAAGCTCAACCTCGACGCGCAGGCCATGAGTAACCTCAAGGCGCTGGACCGCGAATACAGCCTGTATGAGATCGCCGTCATGACCCGTGCCGCGCCCGCCAAACTGATAGGCCTGCATGACAGAGGCCATCTGGGGGTAGGGGCAGCGGCAGATATCACCATTTATACCGAGCAAGCCGACAAGGAAGCCATGTTTGCCAAGCCAGACCTGGTGTTCAAGGATGGGCAACTGGTGGTCAAAGAAGGCAAGGTCATCAAAGTGGTGTGGGGTGCTACCCATACCGCCAAGCCTGCATTTGATTCAGGCGTGGAAAAAGACATCAAACAGTATTTTGATCGCTACCACACCATGCAGATGCAACATTTTAAAATCAGTAATGACCATATTGCGGAAGATGGCCGCAACCATGTCATTAATCATGTGCAGGGGGCATGATGATCATTAACGGCGTAGAAATAGACGACACCTTTGCTGAAGCATTCAATATGCGCGCCACGCGCGTGCTGATCACCGCGCAGAACCTGCGCTGGGCGTATAACGCAGCCAATGCCATGACCGGCTTTGCCACCAGTGTGATCGGTTGCGGCGTAGAGGCAGGCATAGAGCGCGAACTGAGCGCGGAAGAAACGCCTGATGGCAGGCCCGGTGTCAGCGTGCTGCTGTTCGCCATGGGCAGCAAGGTATTGATGCAGCAACTTGAGACCCGTATGGGGCAATGTATCCTGACCTGCCCGACTGCGGCTGCCTTTGCCGGCATAGAGTCGGAAGATATGATCAGCCTGGGCAAGCATTTGCGCTTTTTCGGCGATGGCAACCAGATCTCCAAACAGATCGCCAATGCCGATGGCAAGCTCAAGCGCTACTGGCGTATCCCGGTCATGGATGGCGAGTTCCTGACTGAAGAAACCACCGGCATGGTGCGCGCCATAGGCGGAGGTAACTTCCTGGTGCTGGGCACCAGCCAGGCACAAGTGCTGACAGCTTGTGAAGCGGCCATTGATGCCATGCGCCAGTTTGCTAATGTGATCATGCCTTTCCCTGGCGGGGTGGTGCGCTCGGGTTCCAAAGTTGGCAGCAAATACCCGAAGATGTTCGCCAGTACCAATGATGCGTTCTGCCCGACCCTCAAAGGCGTGGTCAAGAGCGAGCTCGACCCGCGTGTGGAAAGTGTGATGGAGATCGTGGTGAATGGTCTGGCATTTGAAGATATCGCGTTATCCATGAAGGCTGGTATCGAGGCCGCATGTGGGCTTGGTCAAGAGAATGGCATACTGCGCATTTCTGCCGGTAACTACGGCGGAAAACTGGGGCCACATCATTTTAAACTGCGCCCGATTTTAAGCGGGGAGGTCGCATGAGTATCATCACATTAACCGCCAAAGCCATCACACGCGTGGTTGATTGCCGCGCCTTGTCGCCGCAAGCCCTGCAGGCTAAAAGCGTGGCCGAGATCGGGGCCATCAAACTGGCAAAGAATCTCAGCGCTGCTGAAGTGTTCGATATCAGCGTGGATGACACTGGCGATGCCCTGCAAGTGGTGTTTAAAAACACCAGTGCTAACCACGCCTATATCGGTTTCGGCATGACGCTGGGCCAGGTCATCGTAGAGCACGATGCCGGTGACTTTTTAGGTGCACAGATGCAGCAAGGCGTGCTGATCTGCAAAGGCAATGCCGGCGCGCGGGCAGGCGACCGTATGCGGCGTGGCATGCTGCTGATAGAGGGCGATGCCGGTGATTACTGTGCTTCCGATATGATGGCGGGTACCCTGGGCGTGCTGGGTGCTACCGGCGCCTACCTTGGTTATGGCATGAAACGTGGCACCTTGTTGCTGGCCAAAGCGCCTGCGGCACAAGCGACCTGGATAGATTGCGGCCTGCATCAGTTACCGTTCCTGAATATCCTGTATAAGTCGTTCAAGCTGCTGGACAGCCGCTTTGCCGGCATCAGCAGCCTGCGTGTGCAACGCTGGATGGGCGATATGGGTGGCTTGGGCAAGGCAGAAATTTTAGTGATTCAATAATCTTTTGATTTGGATCAATATTTATCAAACGGGCGCTATGCCCGTTTGTTTTTTGCATATTTGTCTTTTTCATTCAGCGGCTTAGGGTGTTAAAATGCCACTCTTTGAAACCAAGCTATTTTGCAAATGAGTCAATACCTCACCGCCGCGCTGTATAAATTCGTCACGCTGGAAAATTATAAGGACCTGCAACAGCCTATCCTGGAGCAATGCCTGATGCTGGGCATCAAAGGCACCTTGCTGCTGGCGAATGAAGGCATCAACGGCACCATCGCCGGCAAGCCCGAAGATATACGCGCCATTCTGGCCTATTTGCGCAGTGACCCCCGCCTGGCAGCGCTGGAACATAAAGAATCCTGGGCCGACAGCCACCCGTTCTACCGCATGAAGGTCAAACTGAAAAAAGAGATAGTCACCATGGGTGTGCAGGGCGTAGACCCGAATGACTTGGTAGGCACCTATGTCAAGCCGGAAGACTGGAATGCATTGATCTCAGACCCGGATGTGATCCTGCTCGACACACGTAACGATTACGAAGTGCACATAGGCACTTTCAAAGGGGCAGTCGACCCCAAGACCACCACCTTCCGCGAGTTTCCCAAATACGTGGCCGACAACCTGGATAACACCAAACATAAAAAAGTGGCCATGTTCTGCACCGGCGGTATCCGCTGTGAAAAAGCCTCCTCATTCATGAAGCAGCAAGGCTTTGAAGAGGTGTACCACTTGCAGGGCGGTATTCTCAAATATCTGGAAACCGTACCCGAGCAAGAAAGCCTGTGGCAGGGCGATTGCTTTGTATTCGACCAGCGCGTGGCGGTCAAACATGGGCTGGAAGTCGGTGACCATCAGCAGTGCTATGCCTGCCGCATGCCGCTGACGCACGAAGAAATGCACAGCGAACAGTACGAGGCGGGTATTTCGTGCCCGTATTGCTACGATAAACTGTCTGCTGACAAACGCGATTCCCTGCGCGAGCGGCAGAAACAGGTCAAACTGGCCAAATCGCGTGGCCAGACCCATATCGGTGATGGCAAGCTTAAATAACAACTGTTAATTCTGCCTTGGCCATTTTGCCTGGCTTCAGCCCTGGCAGCACGCTCGCCAGCCTTTTCTTGCCTGTTTTTCACATGCGTGAAATAAAATTGGTGTAAATATATGTGATTATGTCTATACTTTTATCAAAGTGTCAGACCAGATATAGCTACGCTAGTGCATAAGGAGAAGGCAGTGAAGTGCCCTGCAATATTAGCCAATGAACAAGAGCGGCTCGCTGCTTTATATGAACATGGGTTTGACGATGAAGGGCTGGTACCCAGTTTGGAGCCTATCGTGCAGATCGCCGCCCGCATGTTTGATATGCCGGTGGCTGCGGTGAATATGATAGGCAGCGACCATGTGTTTTTTGCTGCTGCGGTGGGCGTAGGTGAAACGGATATGCGGCGCGACGTGTCTTTTTGCGCCCATGCCATCAATCAGCCGCAGATCATGGTGGTGCCTGATACGGCACTGGATGAACGCTTTCACGATAACCCGCTGGTCACTGGTGACGCCAACGTACGCTTCTATGCCGGTGTGCCACTGCGCTCGCCGGGCGGGCTTTCACTGGGTGCGTTCTGCATCATCGATAACAAGCCTCGCCCGAATTTTTCTGAAGAAGACCAGCGCAGATTACTGGAGCTGGCGCATATCGTGTCAGACCGCCTGGAACTGCGGCGCATAGAAACCTCCAGCAACCGCCACAGACCGACCTTTGAAAAATATGCCGGCAATTCGACCACGCCGGTGGTCTGGTTTGACGAGCAACTGCAGATCATCGCCTGGAACGCAGCGGCAGCGCTTTCGCATGGTTATACGCTGTCAGAAGGCGTAGGCCAGCCAGTCGATATGCTGGTGCCGGAACGTGACCGTTCCATCCTGCATGAAACCATAGACAAAGCCATTGCCGCCGATACCCTGGGCCATCTGGATACCTTTTCCGAAATATCCGGCTTGCGCAAGGACGGCACGCGTTTCCTGCTCGGGTTCTCGCTATTTGCCTGGAAAGAATCCGGCAAGATGCGGTTTGAGGCGATCCTGAAAGACATCACCGAGCAACGCATGGAAGAAGCAGAATTGCGGCTGCGTGCCAATGTCGATCTGCTAACCGGCCTGGCGAACCGCGCGCGTTTTTACCGCGTGGTCGAAGATACTCTGACCCTGCCCAAGCCTGCCGCCGTGTTTATGATAGACCTGGATGGTTTCAAGGACGTCAACGACACCCTGGGGCACGCACTGGGTGACGCGGTGCTCAAGCAAGTGGCCATGCAGTTGGGGCAGCTGGTCAATGTGCCAGGGCTGGCCGCCCGCATAGGCGGTGACGAATTCGCCATCATGGTGCCCAATATCCTCAGTGCCGAAGCAGCCATGCAGCTGGCTGAAAAGATCATAAAGCAGATCGCCATGCCTATCCTGATCGACGGTCATGAAGTGCGTGTCGCCGCCAGCTGTGGCGTCGCCCTGGCACCCATGCATGCCCAGGAGGCGCTGGAACTGGTCAGCGATGCCGACCTGGCTTTGTTCAAGGCCAAAATGTCCGGGCGCGGCAGGGTGTTCCTGTTCACGCCCGCTTTACGCATGGAAGCCGTGGCACGCCGCTTGTACGCCATGGAGCTGCACCGGGCGGTAGACCAGGGTGAATTCCTGCTCTATTACCAGCCACAGGTGAACCTGACCAGCGGTGCGGTGATAGGCGCAGAGGCTTTATTGCGCTGGCGCCACCCCAAACGCGGCGTGCTGACGCCTATCTCGTTCTTGCCGGCACTCGAAGGCGGGCCGCTGGCCGCCATCGTTGGTTCATGGATACTGGATGAGGCCTGTGCCCAGGCCGCTTACTGGCGACGCAACGGCGCCAGTGAGTTCCGCATAGGCGTCAACCTGTTTGAAGCGCAGTTCCACGTCGGTAACGTGGTGCAGGAGGTGATGGATGTCCTTGCCCGCCATGGCTTGCCGCCAGAGGCGCTGGAGCTGGAGATCACTGAAAACATCGCCCTGGATAACGATGAAGTGGTATTGAACGCACTGCGCAAACTCAAACTGTATGGCGTGGGCATCGCCTTTGACGACTTTGGTACGGGTTATGCCTCCTTAAGCCTGCTGAAAACCTATCCGCTGACACGCATCAAGATAGACCGCTCGTTCGTGCATGGCATGCTGGAGCACAAGCAGGACGATTCCGTGGTGTGTGCCACGCTGGATATCGCGCATGGCTTTGACCTGCAAACCATCGCCGAAGGCATAGAAACCAAAAGTCAGTACCATTATTTAAAAGAGAAAAAGTGTGAGGAGGGGCAGGGCAGCCTGTTTGGCAAGCCCATGCCGGCCGCACAGTTTGCCAGCCTGATCGGCATCAAGAACTTGCCATCTGCGGCTTGAGGGCCTGATCGGCATCAGCCATTTGCCGTCTCCCGCCTGCAAGGAGCCAGCAAGCCGTGACTCACGGTCGCTAAAGCACATCCAGCGGGCTGGCGACACCGCGGCTGCCGGTATTGACTACCTGGGTATAAATCATGGTGGTGCTCACATCCGCATGGCCGAGTAAGGCCTGCACCGTGTGCACATCCTGCCCGCCTTGCAGCAAATGGGTGGCAAAACTGTGGCGCAAGGTGTTCGGTGTCACCTGCTTGTTGATACCGGCCTGTGTGGCCAGTTTTTTCACCGCGCGCTGCACGGTTTTTTCATCGGCATGGTGCCTGTAGACAGCGCCAGTCTGCTGGTCGACTGAAAGTTTGCCCGAGGGGAACACATATTGCCAGCTGAGGTCTTTGCTGGCATCGGCATATTTGTTTGCCAGGCCTGGCGGCATCCTGGCCTCGCCAAAGCCTTTGGCCAGATCTTCCGCATGCAAGCTCTCCACTATCTCAAAATGTGCTTTTAGCGGCTCTACCAGACTGGCCGGCAATAAGGTGATGCGATCTTTATAGCCATTGCTATCGCGCACCAGTATCTCCAGCCGGTCAAAGGCTATCTCGGCTACCCGCAGGCGCAAACACTCCATCACGCGCAAGCCGCTGCCGTATAACAGGCTCACCAGCAACCACATGCTGCCATCCAGCCGCGACAGTATGGCCTGCACCTCATGCTTGCTCAATACTACCGGCAAACGTTTGTCTGCCTTGACTCTGGTCAGGTTCTCCATGGCCGGCAATTCGCGCTGCAACACTTCTTTATATAAAAACAGCAGCGCGCTCTTGGCCTGGCTTTGCGTGCTGGCCGACACCATTTTCTCAAGCGCCAGATGGTTCAGATAGGCTTCTATCTCTGCGCTACCCATCTCGCGCGGATGCCGCTTGTCGTGGAAAGTGATAAAGCGTTTTATCCACTGGATATAGGATTCTTCGGTGCGCTTGCTATATTGCAGTGCGTCTAGACGCTCGATGATGCTGGGGAAAAGCTTGGGCTGCGCTGATTGCAAAGGTGCACTATCCATAAATAAACTCTCTTTACAGGTGCACTAAATTTAAATTAAATATTGAAAAATATCAATTATTATTGTTTTAAATTATTGTAGGCGAATAATAAACTAAAAATCCGGCCCGGTTTGCCTAGAACTTGTCTTGCGAAATACTGGTCAAGATTGAAATGACCATACACGCCATGCATGATTTTTTAATGACATTTTAGAGAGGGAGCCACGGTTATGGAAAAAGCCAGCACTGCTAAAAATACGGTCTGCCTGTGGTTTGACGGTGCAGCACAGGCAGCTGCCGAGTTCTATGCCGCCACCTTCCCCGATAGTCGCGTCGTCGCCGTGCATCACGCACCGGGCGATTATCCATCAGGTAAGCAGGGCGATGTATTGACTGTGGAATTCACAGTCATGGGCATCCCCTGCCTGGGCTTGAATGGCGGCCCGGCCTTTAAACATGATGAGGCATTCTCGTTTCAGGTAGCCACCGACGACCAGGCTGAAACCGATCGCTTATGGCACGCGATCGTGGCCAACGGTGGCGAAGAAAGCGCCTGTGGCTGGTGTAAAGACCAGTGGGGTATTTCGTGGCAGATCACCCCGCGCGCATTGATGGCAGCGATCACTGACGCCGATCCTGCTGCTGCCAAGCGCGCTTTCGAGGCCATGATGCAGATGGGCAAGATAGATATCGCCGCCATTGAAGCAGCCAGGCGCGGTTGAGCTAGTGTTCAGTGCCGCGAAATTTAGGCTAGACGTACACTAGCCCAGCCCGTACCATAAAGCAAATTGAAATAATGTCAGAGAGGGGTCTAAGTGGCTATCCAGTTTTTACCTATCATCACAGCATTCGCGCCTTATATTGCGCAAGTGGCCACCGCGGCGATCCCGGCGTTCACGCCCAAGCCTGAAGTCGCCAAGGTTGACCCTTTATTAACCAAGCAGATAGAGGAATTGCAATCGGCGGCGACCCAGAATGCAGAGTCACTGCATGTGCTGGCCGAGAAGATGCAGCTGGCGATCCAGGGCATAGAAGCCGCTGCACAAAAAGCACAAAAACAGGTTACGGCCTACAAGACCATGCTGTTCCTGTCACTGGCGCTATCTACAGCATCACTGACGGTTTGCGTCTATCTCCTGCTCAGGTGACGCATGCGGCCTGGATACTTAAGCCAGCTGTGTTTTCTGCTGCTGACAGCCTGCCTGTCAGCCGCCTGCAGCAGGCCTATACAGAATGCATCCACTAGTCGTACCATACCAAACCCTATTCCTGTAGCCGAGCCTGCAGCCGTTTTGCATGTGATAGGCGTATACCAAGGGGCATTGCCCGCGTCTGCCGATAAACGTGCTTGGTGGGCAAAATGCCAGGCGGCCAAGCGGGCTGCCGGCGATCACGCCGCGATCAAACCAAATGAATGCGGTGATTTTCTTTCCCAGCCACATGTACAGCGCACTGTCACCGTCAATATCAGCGACGACTCCTCACCAGTGGTGCTCGGCCTGATGTCTTATGAGCCGGCCACATGGCAGATCGAACTGGCGCCTGGCGTGCAGCTACGCAAAGTGATTATGGCCGGCTATCATCAACAATCTGTCACCGGCGTTGGCGATAGGCAGATAGATGTCTATACCTATGAGCGCAGTGAGTGTGAGCGATGTGTACAAAAGGGCGGCCATTTTTATTCCTATCAGCAGGTGCCAGCCAAAATGGAAGCCGCCGCCGGCTTAAAAGCCAAATCATTCCAGGGCAATTACACCGGCGGGCGCTATGTGGTTTTTAAAGGCATGCAGTGACCTGCCTTGCCATTGCACCTGTCTGTTAAATTGACAGCCTCACTATACGGAGTTCAGCCATGCAACCTCATATCAGTATCATCACGCTGGCCGTCAACGACCTGCAAGCCTCGCTGGCGTTTTATCGCGACGGCATGGGCCTGGCTACTGAAGGCATCATGGGCACCGAGTTCGAGCACGGTGCCGTGGTGTTCTTTGAGCTGCAAGGCGGCCTGAAACTGGCGATCTGGCCGCGCGCCAGCCTGGCGCATGATACCGGCTTGCCTGTGTCTGGCCCGGTCTCTCCCGCTTTTGCCATAGGTCATAATGTCGCTTCCACAGCGGCGGTCGATGCACTGATGGCGCAAGCGGAAACTAGCGGGGCGACCATAGTAAAACCCGCCCAGGATACTTTCTGGGGCGGTTATGGCGGCTATTTCCAGGACCCGGACGGGCATCTGTGGGAGATAGTCTACAACCCGGATTGGCCGCTTGCAGACTAGCGCTGCCAGCTCACCGCGGTGAAAAAGTGATTCATCCTTTCCGCTGACACAACCATTACCATTGCACCTGACACGCCAGCTTGATTTATACTCATGCAATTAAGTCCCATCATCATCGCGGAGCAGGCATTCAATCATGGCAAACCTGAAAGTCACAGAGATCAAGGCCTTTGTACCGGCCAAAGATTTTGCAATATCCAAACAGTTTTATCAGGACATCGGTTTCACCATGGCCTCGGAAGGCGGCGGAGTGGCTTACTTTCACTATGAACACGCCAGTTTTTTACTGCAGGATTTTTGTGCCGAAGGCTTTGCCGAGAACTACATGATGCATCTGCTGGTTGAAGACGTGGATGCCTGGTGGCAGAAGGTGGAAGACAGCGGGGTGGTGGCAAAATATGGCGTGAAGGTCGTGCCTGTCACCCTGCAACCCTGGCGCATGCGTGATTTCTGTCTTGCCGACCCATCAGGCGTGTTGTGGCGCATAGGCCAGAATGTCGATTAAGCGCGCAGCCATATGATCACCGACTGGTTATTCTGGGCAGCGCTGTCAGCCTGCTTTGCCGCGTTGACCGCCATCTTCGCCAAAATCGGCATCCAGGGCATAGATTCCGACTTTGCCACCCTGATACGCACGCTGGTGATCACCGCAGTGCTGGCACCGTTTGTCTGGTTTGCTGGCAAGTGGAGTAATCCGCTGGCGCTGCCGTCACGCTCACTGTTGTTTCTGGTGTTGTCGGCAGTGGCGACCGGGGCTTCCTGGATATGCTATTTTCGCGCACTGCAGCTGGGCGAGGCCTCAAAAGTGGCGCCGGTGGATAAACTCAGCCTGGTGCTGGTGGCAGTATTCGCTTTCCTGTTTTTGGGCGAGCGGCTCTCAGCGCGTGAATGGCTGGGTGTGGCACTGGTGGCTGGCGGTGTGTTTGTGCTGGCCTTCAAGCGTTAAGCCATGCAGGTTGCGGACTAAAGCGCGAATGAGTAGAAGAACGTATTTTATGCCTAGCCAGACGCATGCATCATGGTGCATGCCAGGCCATACCCACAAGCATGCCCATTTCAGGTTTTAATTATTTAGACAGGAACACTCTTTGTTACGCGCGTTGATTTATGGGCTGACCATTTTGCATCTGGGCCCCGGTTTTGCATTTGCAGTGGTGGCGTTTGGCTGCGATAGTCTGGACCCCGCCCTGGGGGCTGTCTGCCAGCAAGACACTTTTGCATTATTCATACAATTGACCTTAGCCGCCTGGGCGGTGATGGTCACGGTTTTGTTGCTAAAAATATTCATTACAAAATGGATTAATAAAAAATAATATTTATTTGATTTTAAAAATAAAAATAATTTTTACATCAGTCTGATGTAAACTTTTCGCTATGCTTGCAACTCGAATGCAATCATAAGAATGGAGTATCCTGCTTTGCTTTCCCTGAACCAGAAAAAAACAAAACCATTATTTTTTAAATCCTTTCTGCTCACCCTGTTATGGCTGAGTGTCAGCTGGCACATGCTGCAACCTGCAGCGCAAGCTGGCGAGGGCGTGGTACCCCGTTTACTGCTGTCGGGTAGCGATGCAGCCGAAGCGGATAAAGAAGCCAACAAAGAGCCGGAGCCACCCAGGATCAGCTCGGTGTTCGGCACGCAAAACCTTAAAGTGTATAAACTGCCTTTTGAAGACTCGTATCCCAGCGGGCCGTTTGAGCGCCTGGATAAACATTTGTTCTTGTTTATCAGCAAATGTGGCGACGTTTATTTTGTACGCCAGAATGAGACGCTTGAGCTGGTGAAACCCGGCAAGCAGCTGGCGAAATTCATACCTGGCGGCGATACCTCGGCAGATGAGAGCAGTAGCAAGCAACTGGTGTATTGCAAGGAGCTTTCTGGCGTGAAAGACTCGCTGCTGATAGGCAAGACCCTGTATGTAGCGTATACCGCCTGGGATGAAGTGACCAACGGCGTGCGCCTGGCCGTCAGTGAGTTTGCGGTAGATGTAGAAAACAGCGAAGTGAGTTTTGACCGTGAGATCTATATCAGCCGCCCGGCGATCAAAGAGCCTATTCTCGGCCACCAGGTCGGCGGCAAGCTGGCATTGGGCGAGAATGAACGCACCCTGTATCTGAGCATAGGCGACTTTTCCAAACCTGACCGCGTGCAGGATAAAACCACCTCATTAGGCAAAGTCATGCGTATCGATCTGCAGCGCCTGAATGCCGAAGTGCATGCCACCGGCTTCCGCTCACCTTCGGGCGGCCTGTTTTACGATAAAGAAAGCAATGAATTGTGGCTGACCGACCATGGCCCGCGCGGCGGCGATGAGATCAACCTGATCAAGCGCGGCAAGAACTACGGCTGGCCTGTCGTCAGTTACGGCACGATTTATGAACGTGATGGCATGAGTGGCTATTACGGCAATAAATTCAACAGCCACGAGGGCCACGAAAAACCGCTGATGACCTTTGTGCCCTCCATAGGCATAGGCCCGCTGGCCAAATATCCACCGACCGGGCGCAACGACTTCTGGGATAACGATCTATTTGTCGCCGGCATGGGCAATACCACCTTGTACCGTGTGCGCCGCGAAGGCACTACGCTGGTGTATGCAGAGCCGGTGTTGAGCGATTACCGCATCCGCGCTATCCAGATCGACGCCAACGGTACCTTCTACCTTAAAACCGACCACAACCAGTTGCTGATCTCAGAGCAGGAATAAAAGTGGCAAAAACCTTGCTGCTGTTTGTGCTGACCGCCATCGCCGAGATCGTCGGCTGCTACCTGCCTTATCTCTGGTTGCGCGAGGGCAAGAGCATCTGGTTGCTGGTGCCGGCAGCCATCAGCCTGGCAGTCTTCGCCTGGCTGCTGACCCTGCACCCCACGGCCGCCGGACGCATTTACGCAGCCTATGGCGGCGTCTACATAGGCGTGGCTATCGTATGGCTGTGGCTGGTAGATGGCATACGCCCGACCGGCTGGGACCTGCTAGGTGCCGCAGTCGCCATGCTGGGCATGGCCATCATCATGTTTGCCCCCAGGCAGATATGACACCCTGAGCCCTCACGCTTGCAGCAAGCGGGCACGTTGCCAACATCTCCCTGCTTAGCGCGCAAATCACTTATCCCCAGTGTGGGTGGGGATTCAATGCAGTTGTTCAATACCACCGATATCCCTTAGCTTTTGCATTGCGGCTGAACACACGCCCAGGCTTGTGTTCACATGCCAGCCTGATGTGGTGATGGTGCAGCAAGCTTGGCGATCAATGATCAACCCAGCCTGTGCCTGTTCAAAAAACAAATAAAGCACAGACGCTTTAAGCGTGCTTGCAATGCAATAGACAAAAGCTGAGTGAACGCGCAAAAGCATAAGAATCAACCACCCATCAGCAACCCTTGATACTTTTTGAGTGATTGAGGCCAGTAAAGCCCGCGCCGTTAACATCTGTAAGTTCTTGTCAGCTTAATGGCTGCCAGATGTTTGAGAATGCCTGCGTATTCGCAGTTTTATTCTCAAGCTTTTAAATCTGGAAAGGCCCCTGCTATGCCAACACACCTACATAAACACCTGAAATTACCACGGTGTTTACTTCTGCATTCTTCCCTTAAAAACCTAGGTCTCCCTGGTGCTGGTTCAAAGAGTGCAGTCTTAAACCCCACCAGCCTGCTGTTGGCATTGTTATGCCTGGCTGGTTACCACGCCCAGGCTGCCGATAGCACAGTACCCGCCGGGGAGACTGTCAAGGATGCCGTGATTGATAATGGTGATGAACAAATCGTCAATGGCAAGGCGACTAATACGACGGTGCGCAATAATGCTGGGGGCTCAAGAAGCTCGCAAGAAGTTAATGGCATAGCCGAAGACACTATAGTGGAAAAGGGCGGTAGGCAGGCGATAAATACAGGCGGCACTGCGAAAAATACCATTGTGAAACAGGGTGGGGTTTTTAATTTGAAAAATAAATCGACTATAGAAAATCTCACGGTCGAATCCGGTGGCACTGCATACCTTCTGGCTGGCTCAATCTGGAAAGGCATTATCAACTACCAGCCAGGCAGCAAAAGCGAAGCTGGAGCCTACCTGTCAACCACCTGGAAAATGACCGGCGACTCTGCCCTCAATATCGTGACTCTTCAAGACACCGGCCATATCGACTTTGAGGCCCCCGACAGCGTGTTTAAAGCTAAAACCCTGAGTATAGATGAGCTTGTCGGCGAAGGTGGTCTGATCACACTCAACCAGGTACTGGGCGATGGCAGTGTGGCGGGTGACAAGATCATCATCCGCGATGGCGGCAAGGTCAGCGGCACGACCTACCTTGCCATCCGTAACGCTGGCGGCCTGGGTGGGCAGACCAGCGGCAACGGCATGCTGGTGGTCGAAGCGCAGGCAAATGCCGACACCACCGCACAGAGCAGCAAAGATGGTTTCAAACTCAAACAGCCGGTGTATGCCGGTG
The DNA here is from genome assembly GCF_052437885.1 of Methylophilus sp. Taxonomy (GTDB): domain Bacteria; phylum Pseudomonadota; class Gammaproteobacteria; order Burkholderiales; family Methylophilaceae; genus Methylophilus. Next base: position 132,124 of record NZ_JBQVPB010000009.1, read on the forward strand.
CCTACGAATACAAGCTGCGGGCAGGTGATGCTAATGGCCTCGGGCAGAACTGGTATTTGAGCAGCCAGTTCGATGCTCAGTTGAACGCTCAGTTGAATGCCCGTCATGCCTACCGCCCCGCCAGCGCCGCCTTGCCTGCGCTGATGGACCTCTCAGGCCGTATGGCCTTGCATGCACTGCTGCATGGCCCGCAGGCCGTAGGCACAGCGCTGGATACCAGTGCAGAGACCACAGCCAGGCACCCGATGTGGCTGTTTGCCAGCCAGGAGCGCCTGCATGCAGGCGGCAACGGCGACATCAACCCGGCTTACAGCAGCTGGATCAGCGGCCTGCACCTGGGCAGCGACCTCTGGCGCAATGAAGAAAGCACCACCC
>NZ_JBQVPB010000010.1:0-123072 GCF_052437885.1 Methylophilus sp.
TGTCCAGGTACTCGGAAGTGATGGTCAATGGTTTGACCACCGCATCCAGCGTACCGTTGACACCTTCTATCACTTTGCGGAAATCGCCATTGTGCTTGCTGGTGTCGGCACGCGTAGACAAGGCACCGTTTTGCGCTGCCAATGCCAGTTCGTTCGCATCTGCCACCAATGCATTCACTGCGTCTATGCAGGTGTTCAGGTTGTTGATGATCAGGCTGTAATCACCCTGGTATTGTTCGGTGATCTTGGCCGGGATATTACCTTTGGCGATGTTATCCAGGTAGCTGGAGGTCACATTCAATGGCTTGACGATGGCGTCCAGGGTGTTGTTCAGACCTTCGACTATCATGCGGAAATCACCCTGATGCTTGCTTGCATCTACCCTGGCGGTCAGGCGGCCTTCAACCGCTGCGTGCGACAACTCTTCAGCGTCGCTGACCAGGCGCTTGATATTGCTACGCACCTGCTCGATCGCTTCGTTAACGAATGCTTTTTTACCGGGGAATTGTTTCAATGGCGCGTCCAGGTTACCTGCACCAAAGGCTTTTACCACTTCTATCGCTTCCTGGTTCATGGCGATGTGGCCAGCCACCATTTTATTGATGCCGGCGGCCATTTGGCCATAGCCCCCTTTAAAGCGGGTCTCATCAACTGTGCAGTCGATATCGCCTTCGTCATGCTGCTGGCTGACATAGTTTAATGACTGCACCAGGCCATCCAGGGTCTTTTGCAACACACGGATAGAATAGGCCACGCTGGTCTTGTCGCCTTCCGGCAAAGTGATCTTCTGGTTGAGGTTACCTTCTCCGAAGTTACGGGCGATCACAGTCAGTTCAGCTGGTTCCATACCCAATTGGGCACGCAAGCGTCTGGTGATCAGCACACCGGCCACCACGATCACAGTCAGGCATAGCAAGGCGATAGCTGCAGATTGCCATAAGGCGGTCTGCTTGATAGCAGCGGCATTTTCGGCGTGTTCCAGGCTGATCTTCTGGTTATACACCATATGGTCATCCAGTTTGTTCGCCAGCTCTATCGCGACTTTATCGGCTGTCTGCAAAAGGGTTGCAGCTTCGGGCGAACCGGCATCTGACAAAGCCAGCACACGTGTCATCTGGTCAAAATAAGCAGTCAGCATGGCCTGCTCTTCTGTGAACATGGCCTTGTCTGTGCTATCGGTGGTCAGGCTCTGGTAATTACTCATCGCCTCTTCGACCACTTTGCGTCTGTCATGGATCTGCGCGGCAAGCTTTGCCTTCTCGGCAGGCGTCGTCGCAGACACATGCCGCAAGAGGTTCAAGCGCAGGCGCTGGTAGAAGTTCTCAGCCTTGGAAAGCTCCAGAATGCTGGGAATGCTATTCGCATTGGCCTGATTGGTATATTCATATACTTTGACCACCTGGGTTAAGGTAAATCCGATCAGGATCACCATTGCAATCGCGCAGGAGGCGATCAACAGATACATACGTTTCGCTATTGTCATCACAAATCCCTAAGATCCAAATTAACTGGCCGCACCAGTTTTATATCGCTGAATTATGGCAAAAAACCTGTGCTTCACATGCGACTATCAGAAGGGTGTTTCCCTGCCAAATCTCATGCAAAGTCCAAGTCATACTCACTGCTGTTACCGCTGATTTCCGGCATAGGCAGGTTTCACGGTGACACATCTTGTATATCGGCATTTTCAGCGCGAAACTTGAATGTAAGATCAAGTGAATTTGTTGAATGGATTCAATGACTTTAGTGCAGCGGGAAATAAATAAAGAGAGCCACTTTTAAATGGCTCTCTTTAGGAGAAAAAACTGAATATTGTTTTAGGCAAACACCTGTAAATCAGAGACTACAACTGAGCTGCCGCAGCCCCTCAAAGAGGGTAACCGATCACGGCAGATGCCCATAACAAAAAACCTTCATGCAATGTATCCATAACCTGACGTAGTTTGCTTGTCATGCTGCAGTCTCCTTAGATCACATGTTAAAACTCTTCCCAATCGCTATTATCGGTACCGGTTTTTGCCAGTCTGGCCGGTTGTTCCTGTGCCACGGCATGACTATTCACAACTGGCTTGGCTTTGTTAACAAATGGTACAGCTGCCGATTTTTTCGCCGGTGCAACGCTGGTGCGCGCCACTGGCTTGGCCTGATGCAAACGGTATTTATTGACGGAATCCATCAGGGTGGCAGCCTGCTCAACCAGTGATTCAGCTGCAGCAGCGGCTTCTTCAACCAGGGCAGCATTCTGCTGGGTGGTTTCATCCATTTCGGTCACAGATTTATTGACTTGATCGATACCTGAACTCTGCTCGGCAGAGGCGGCGGTGATCTCGCCCATGATGTCTGTCACGCGTTGCACTGAGGTCACGATCTCGTGCATGGTCTCACCGGCGTTTTGCACCAGTTTAGTCCCTTCGGTGGTTTTGCTGACAGAATCCGTGATCAGTTCCTTGATCTCTTTGGCGGCACTGGCCGAGCGTTGTGCCAGGTTGCGTACTTCACCCGCCACCACTGCAAAGCCCCTGCCCTGTTCACCGGCACGTGCGGCTTCCACCGCTGCGTTCAAGGCCAGGATATTGGTCTGGAAAGCGATACCATCGATCACGGTGATGATGTCTTCGATCTTGCGCGCACTTTCATTGATCGCGCTCATGGTCGTCACCACGTTACCCACCACTTCACCGCCGCGTACCGCGACCTGCGAAGCAGCTTCTGCCATCTGGTTAGCCTGGCGGGCGTTATCCGCATTCTGTTTCACCGTAGAAGCCAGTTGTTCCATACTGGAAGCAGTTTCTTCCAGGCTGGAGGCCTGTTGTTCAGTACGGCTGGAAAGGTCATTATTACCGCTGGCGATCTCCTGGGCGGCAGTATTGATGGTTTCACCTGCCTCGCGGATCTGCACCAGTAATTCGGTCATGTTTTCCAGCAGGTTGTTCACGCCTTTGCAAATTTCGGCAGTCGGGCCGGATTTGTCGGACAGGTCTATGCGATCGGTCAGATCACCTTCTGCCGCATTGGCGATAATGGATGAGATCTGGTCGCTGACGCGACGTTCCTGCGTGATATCCACCCACTCCAGTGAAGTCCCCGAGCGTACGCCCTCTTTATCAAAGATAGGCATGGCTTTCAGACGCACAAACATGTCACCCAGCGGCATTTCTACTACATGCTCTTTGGTTAAAGAGGCAAGCAGACCGCGCTGATGCGCCGGATTCTTGTGAAAGATATCAAAATTCTGGCCGACGATCTTGCCCGCATCAAAGTTAGGCAGCACCTGGCGGAAATTGGATTCAGAGCTACGCATCAAACGCTCGGTAGAGGCGTTCATGTAGCGGATGATACCGTCGTTATCGGCCATCATCATATTGGTTGAGGCAGAATCCAGTGTCGTTTGTATCATAAAGGCTTCAGCGGATCTGATCGCTTGTTCCTTGTCTGCCAGCACGGCTTTGGTGATGTCTGTGGCATATTGCACCACCTTCACCGGCTTGCCATCCAGGCCTATGATAGGGTTGTAAGAAGCCTGCAGCCACAGGTCTTTATGGTTTTTGCCATACAGGTGATAGACGCTCTCGTCAGGTTCCCCGCGATTGAGTTTTTCCCAGAACGTCTGGTATTCCGGGCTGGCTTTATGCCGCTCGCTGACAAACATACTGTGATGTTTGCCGACGACTTCGTCCAGCGCGTAGCCTGTCACTGTCAGGTAATTCTGGTTGGCGGCAAGTACATTGCCGCCCAGATCGAACTCTATGACTGCCTGTACTTTGGCAATGGCTTGAACTTTGCCTTCATAGTCCAGTTCAAGCTGTTTTTCTGCGGTGATACAGAAAGAGAATATCTTGATCTTCACCAGCTGTTTATCATCATTGAGGATAGGGATGTAGTTGGCGCTGAACCAGTATTCATTACCGCTTTTAGCCACGCGGCAGACTTCCTGTTTACCGTTCTCGCCCCTGGCCAGTTTTTCCCATAGCTGCTTGTATGCCGGGCTTTGGGCTGAATGCGCTTTGAGCAGGAAGCTGACATTTTTGCCTATCACTTCTTCGCGGGTATAGCCTAAAGGTGCTACCAGCAGCTCGTTACAGTCGAGTATGATGCCATGCGTGTCGCATTCCATCACGCCAAACGATTGATTCACCGCCTGGCCATCTTCCTGCAAGGCGATGCTTTGCTGTTTGTCCTGTGTGATATCAGTCAGGTAGGCCACGGTTTTGCGCAGTTTGCCAGCGTTATCGAGCACTGGTGCGTAATAACCCTGGAACCAGCTTGCCTGGCCTGATTTATTCATCAGTTTGAAAGCGCCTACGCGTGATTTGCCTGCGCCCAGATCACTCCAGAAACCCTGGTAATCTGCGTTGGCAGCGTCTTCACTGGCCAGCAGCGTGCGATGATGTTGTCCTATCAATTCACTGGCGCTATAGCCTAATGCTGCGCACAGATTCTCATTGACATGGCTGATCTTTCCATCGGCGGCCAATTCAATGATGGCTCTGGCCTTGTTGATCTCAGTTTTGAGTGCCGAAAATTCAGCCGATTCATCCAGAATATGCTGATACTGTTTAGTGCCTGCTGCCAATTTATTTAAAATTGTTGAAAACATGATCGCCCCTTTGCAAGAAGTACCTGTTGCAATGCCGCTGTTTTGTTATTTGAAAAGTGCTGTATTTAATGCACTGCAGCGTCCATCAGTTCCATTTCGTTACTGGTCATCAATTTCTCGATATCCACCAGGATCAGCATCTCCTGTTCTATGGTGGCTAAGCCGACGATGTATTTAGTATCGATGCGGGTGACCAGTGATGGCACTTCGCGCAGGTGTTCTTCACGCAATTCGCGTACGTCAGACACACCATCGACCACGATACCGACAATGCGGCCGTTCAGGTTGAGGATGATGACCACGGTGAACTCGTTGTATTCCACCTTGCCCAGCTTGAATTTGATACGCAGGTCAACGATAGGCACGATCTTGCCGCGCAGGTTGATCACGCCTTTGATAAAAGGTGGCATATTGGCGATCTGGGTCACCGCATCATAGCCGCGGATCTCCTGCACCTTGAGGATCTCTATGCCATATTGCTCATTGCCCAGCACAAAGGTCAGGTATTCGCCGGCGGCGGTTCTCATGCTGCCTGCGTTATTAGCACCGTGATTGTTAGTCATTTCAGTTGAAGTCATTGCATATGCTCCTTATGCATTGATGTGATTTTTTAAGTTGGAATAATCCTGATCGGCAAATGACCGACCACCCGTCACATAATTGGTTGTTTGGCCCATCTGGGTGATCGCAGGCACATCAAGAATCAATGCCACCGAGCCATCGCCCATGATGGTGGCGCCCGAGACGCCCGGAATACGTTTGAAATTGGTCTCCAGGCTCTTGATCACTACCTGTTGCTGGCCAACCAGACGGTCTACGAACAATGCCGATTTCTTGCCATCCGCTTCCAGGATCAGCAATACCCCTTCAGTCGGGTTGGTGATCTCGGTAGGATGGTTGAACAAAGCGTGCAAGGCGATGATAGGCAGGTATTCCCCGCGCACATGTACCATCAGGCCTTCGCCGGTGACGGTTTTCAGGTCTTCGGCACGTGGCTGCAAGGTTTCGACGATCAGGTTCAGTGGTACCACATACAGGCTCTTGTCCAGCGAGACTGACATACCATCGAGGATAGCCAGTGTCAGTGGCAGCGAGATGGAGATCGTCGTGCCATAACCCAAAGCGGAACGGATCTCGATATTGCCGCCCATGGCGCTGATGTTACGTTTGACCACGTCCATACCTACGCCACGGCCAGAAACATCGGTGACCACTTCAGCGGTTGAGAAGCCCGGTGCGAAAATAAGGCTATACACCTCGCTGTCGCTCATGCTTTCGTTCACTGGCAAGCCATTAGAAGCGGCTTTGGCCAGGATACGGTCACGGTTCAGGCCACCGCCATCATCGGTGACTTCGATCACGATGCTGCCGCCTTTATGCGCTGCAGACAAGGTCAGTACCCCGATTTCAGACTTGCCCATTTCACGGCGTACTTCCGGTTTTTCAATACCGTGGTCCACACTGTTGCGTACCAGGTGGGTCAACGGATCTACGATACGCTCTATCAGGCTCTTGTCCAGTTCGGTGGTGGCACCATTGGTGACAAATTCCACTTTCTTGCCCAGTTTGCCGGCCAGGTCACGCACCATGCGCGGAAAGCGCGAGAATACGAAATCCATAGGCATCATGCGGATAGACATGACCGATTCCTGCAGGTCACGCGTATTGCGCGTCAGCTGGCTGACACTGTTGATCAGGCCTTCATTATCTGCCGGGTCCAGCGCATTGACACGTTGTTCTATCATGGCCTGTGTGATCACAAGCTCGCCTACCAGGTTGATCAATTGGTCGACTTTTTCGATACCGACCCGGATAGAGCTGCTTTCGGCGCTCTGTGCGGCCGGCTTGTCAGATTCACGGCGCGCTTGCGCACGGCGCTCATCCTTGACTTCAGGTGCTGGAGCGTTGGCCGCTACTGTGCTTTCAGCCTCGGCAGAGGCTTTTGCCAGTGCGGCAGCGGCATTATCATCACCTATCATTTGTGCTTTTGGCGCATCAGGGTGTGGCTTGAACGGTGCAAAGAAACCGTAGCCTTCTTCCTGCTGCTCTTCGCCATTATTCGAGAATAATCCGTAGCCTACTTCTTCAGCGACGGCGACCCTGCCATCCTTGGCTGGCGGTGCCTGTGTTGCGGAACCATCTGCTTCGTTGGTAAAAAAACCATAGCCTGGATCTTCAGGGACGGCTGCTACCGCGGCGACCTCTGCGACGGCAGGCGCTGGCGCGGCTGCGGCTGTCTCAGCACTGGCTGTCTGGGCTCCGGCGATCTGGATCACCAGCGCGTCAGGGTCGACAATGAATGAACAGATAGAAACAATATCGTCGGCGGTAGAGTCGGTTTTGATCAGCAAGGCATGACGGTTGTCAGCACGCTGATACACCGCTACTTCACCCAGCAACTCCAGTTCATCTTTCAGGTTGCCCAGGTCTTTTTCAGTGACGTCGGGTAAACCTACGTCATATAGCTGTATGCCCTGCGCCTGCTCTTCTGCAGAGACAGTCAAGGCCGGTGTTTGCGGGGTTGCGGCTGCGGCCGCTTGCGGTGCCGGTGCTGATGCAGCCTCGGCCGGTGCAGCAGCTGCCTTGCCTTCAGACAAGGATTTCAATCTGGCAGAGACATCGCTCACCTGCTCAGGGTCTACATCTGAGCCGTTACGGTGACCATCCACTTGCGATTTGATCACATCTTTAGCGGCCAGAAATGCATCAACATGCTCAACAGTGAGCGCCATTTCTTGCTTGCGTATCTTGTCGAGCAGGTTTTCCAGCACATGCGTGATCTCTGTCATGTCCATAAAACCGAATGTCGCTGCCCCGCCCTTTATTGAATGGGCCGCTCTAAAAATAGCATTCAGCTCCTCGATATCAGGAGCATCCACATTAATTTCAAGCAAAAGGCGTTCTGCTTCGGCGAGTAATTCCTCAGCCTCATCAAAGAACACCTCATAAAACTGACTCATATCCACTGTCATTTTTTTCTCCAGTCCCTTAACCAGGGCACTTATCATCAGGACTCTTAAGCACCGATCACTTTTTGTACGACTTCAATCAAACGTTTAGGATCAAAAGGTTTGACCAGCCAGCCATTGGCACCGGCGGCTTTGCCTTTTGCTTTCATTTCATCTGACGACTCGGTGGTGAGCATCAGGATAGGTACTTTTTGGTAAGAGGCCAGATTACGAAGATTGGAGATCAGGGTCAGGCCATCCATCACCGGCATGTTCTGGTCAGTCAATACCAGGTCTACGGTTTTTTCCTTGGCCCTGTTCAAGCCATCTTGTCCATCCACAGCCTGCACCACCTCATAGCCGGCAGCTTTTAAACTGAACGCTACCATTTGACGCAAAGAACCTGAATCGTCTACTGTTAAAATTGTCTTCGCCATTTTCACTCGCCTTTTTTACTCAATATGTTAAACATGCTGTGATTAGAATAAATCGATATCACCGCTCGCCAGGTCTTGCTGATTCACCGACTTGCGCAAATTGCCGGTCAGATGGTGGCTACCCTGGTCAAAATTCTGGTTCAGTTGCATGATGAAATTTCTGATCTCTTCATGCTCGCTCTCCGCCGCCATAGGAAACTGGTGGCTGGATAACTCCTGCAATAATGTTTTCAAGCCATTGACACGATTGATCGTGCGCTGCAACAGCTGGTTGGTCATATCCTGGAACTGCATGCCGGTCACCACTTTATTGATCTCCTGACCAATGCTTTCCTCGAACCCCTGCAACTGCTGTACCATATCAGGCTGCAAATTGGCGGATTCTGCCAGTAACTTGACCACGGCCTGTTGCTCGGTTAACTGGCCGTATACGTTCATGAAACTGGTGCTGAGCTTTTCTATCGCTTCGTTCAGCAAAAAAGTGGTTTGTTGCAGATCGGTTTCGATCTCCAGTAAATGCCAGTCACCGTGGCGAGAGACTGCAGCCAGTAACTCCCTTAATTCTTCGATGGGCAATGTTTTCATAGTGGTCCTATCTTGCCTGATTCCCCTGATTTTCAATCAAGAAATAAGCATCATAAATAGCGCTTATTTCTTGGGCTCCTTGATGTCACGTTTACTTCGCTTCTACCGCTTTTTCCTGCTTGTCCTGCAACGATTTCACCTGCGACAGATCATGCTCACTGGCAGAGATCTGGTCATTGTCTTTTAACAATTCTTCTTCGGTTTCTTTATTCATCACGATCAGGCTGATACGGCGGTTGATCGGGTTGAACGGGTTCTCTTTATCCATCATGATCGCCGAGCCCAGGCCTACCACGCGCATCAGCTTGGTCTCGTCCATGCCGCCGGAGATCAGCTCACGGCGTGAGGCATTGGCGCGGTCTGAGGACAATTCCCAGTTACTGTAACCATGCTCGCCATTGGCGTAACCGGCGGCATCGGTGTGGCCGGATAAACTGATCTTGTTATCCACCCCATTCAGTGTTTTACCGATTTCGCGCAGGATCAACTTGGCATATGGCTGCAACTCGGCCTTGGCATTCTCGAACATAGGCCGGTTCTGCTCGTCTATGATCTGTATACGCAAGCCTTCACTGGTGATGTCCAGCTTGAGCTGCGACTTGAACTGCTTCAAGGTCGGGTTTTCTTCTATCGCCTGTTCTATCTTGGCTTTCAGCGATTCCAGCTTGATCTTCTCTGCTTTCTTCAAGGCTTCTTTCACATCTTCGATCTTGACTGTTTTCAGCTTGCCGGGGTCACCATCGACCGGCTTCACCTGGCCCTGTTTCTTGGTGACGTCCTTGCCGCCGGTGTTTTTCAGCGCAGAATCACTTTGGCCGACCGAAGGGCCCATCAACACCACATGTAATGGTGTCTGGAAATATTCTGAAATGCCTTCTTTTTGCGCTTTAGAGGTAGAGCCCAGCAACCACATGAGCAGGAAGAAGGCCATCATCGCCGTCACAAAGTCGGCATAGGCGATCTTCCAGGCGCCGCCATGATGACCACCGCCGCTTTTTTTTATCTTTTTTACAATAATCGGGGCAACACGATCTTCTGCCATGATGTTCTCCAGCGCTACGCTGATTCAGTAACTAGGTTGATTATTTCGACTTGGCCTGTTTCACGTGCTCTTCAAGCTCGGTGAAACCAGGACGCTCAGTGGAATACAGCACTTTACGGCCGAATTCCACCGCGATCGGCGGGGCATAGCCGTTAAGGCTGGCCAGCAACACCACTTTGACGGTTTGAAAACTTTTGCTGGATTCTTCCAGTTTTTGTTCCAGCAGACCGGATAAAGGGCCGACAAAACCATAAGCCAGCAAAATACCGAGGAAAGTACCCACCAGTGCGTGCGCGATCAGGATACCCAGCTCGGCCGGTGGCAAGGCCACGTTTTCCATGGTGTGCACCACGCCCATCACCGCTGCCACGATACCGAACGCCGGCAAGCCGTCACCCAGCTTGGCGATACAATGTGCTGGCACATGGCCTTCCATATGGTGGGTCTCGATCTCGTTATCCATCAGGTTCTCTACCTGAAAGGCATCCATATTGCCGGACACCATCAAACGCAGGTAATCAGTGATGAATTCAACCAGGTGGTGGTCATGCAGGATATTGGGATATTTGCCGAACAAGGCGCTGGCTTCAGGGTCTTCAATGTCTTTTTCAATAGCCATCAAGCCATCCTTGCGGATCTTGGTCAGGATCTCGAACAGCAATGCCAGCAGATCCATATACAGCTGCTTGGAGTATTTGGAGCCCTTGAACAAGGTCGGCAAGGCTTTCACGGTAGCCTTGATGGCTTTACTGTCGTTACCGACAATAAACGCACCAAACGCACCACCAAAGATCATCATGACTTCAAGCGGCTGCCACAGCGCGCCCAGATGACCACCCGCGAGCGCGTACCCGCCGAAAATCATGCCGCAAACGACTACATACCCAATAATAACGAACATGCCCTACTCCACTTTTAGCATTGAATACCTACAGCATAACAATCGTCATGCGGTTTCAATGTTGCAAATAAAAGGGATTTAGCAGGCTAATTAGCTTGTGATATCTGATACAGGCAGGCATAAGTTTGCACAATGGCCGGCACCGCGGCATGGCTGACTACCAGTGTTACAGGGTATAAACGTAGAGTGCGGGAGCGCTAGTTGAAGGATAGATGATACGGCTGGCAGTCACATCAGCCACCGGAAACTCCGAACTGACGAACAGGCTGCCGGGACGCATCTCCTGCTGCACCTTGTGCCAGACGTCTGCCATCACGGCGGGTGAAAGGTAGGCGAATACCACATCCAGTTGAGCGAAATCGCTGTGGCGATAATCGCCCAGCGTGAATCTGGCCCGGCTACGTGTGAATGTCGCGTGTAGCACGCTGACCAGCCATGGCAATGGCGCGATCTCTATGCCGTCTATCTGGTCTTGCGCACGTTGCCTGGATAAAAACAGCGAAACATCGCCCAGGCCACTGCCTATATCGAGCACACGCAAAGGTTGCTCAGCTGCATGTTGCTCTAGGATATGGTGCATGGCACGCCAGGTAGCGGGAAAAGACGGGTAAAAAGGCACGCGCGTATTGTGCACTGACCAATACAGCGCCAGGGTGATGACAAAACCGGCCAGGTAAACCATAGGGGGAAATGCCACTTGCTGCATGGAGATCACCGCCAGCGGAAAAATGACATGTATCCAGCGCCACCAGACCGGCATGCGGCTGGCCCTGGCCATGACACTGACCAGTATTGCATGCGGCAGCAGCCAGAACCAGATGGAATCCAGCCTCAGCCCCAGGCTACGGAGTTCAAAAGCGAATACACTGTTGATTACGCCAGGCGCGACGCCCGCAATCAACAGCAGACTCAAACACTGTATCAGCAATGCCTGGCACCATAATTTGCGCGGCATTAATTTCTGCATCCATAACTTAGGGGACAGGAAGCGTTGTGCTACTGCATTCTGCTGCAACGCCCCTGCCGAAAGTTTGATAGAACGCATGCTGAGTCTTTCTTTAAATACCAGGTTGCACTAGTTCCAACCTGTCAGTCACGATAGCTGCCCGATTAAGCTGACATTGAAACCAGTTTGTAGCTGAGTTCTTTGGCTTTTTTGGTTTTACCGGCACGTGAAGGCACGTGGCACAGGTTGCAGACATAGTTCTGGTTCAGATCGTAGCTGTTCACGATATATTGGCCGCCGCAGCAATGACAGACTTTGGTTGTCAGCATTTTGCTTTCAATGAAACGCACCAGGGTCCAGGCACGGGTCAGGGACAACACAGGCTCTTCAGTCTGGCCGCCATCGGGGTTTTGTACTTGTTGCATATACAGAGTGTAGGCTTTGATGATGGCGTGTATGCCTTCTACCCCTGCATAATCCACCATGAAACGATAGATATTATAGAAAATCGAAGAGTGAATATTCGGCTGCCAGGTCAGGAACCAGTCGGTCGAGAACGGCAACATGCCTTTAGGTGGTGAAACACCTTTCATCTCTTTGTAGAGCTTGATCAAGCGCTCACGTGACAAAGTAGTTTGTGATTCCAGCAATTGCAAACGTGCACCCAACTCAATCATTTGCATGGCCAGTTTAATTTGTTCTGCTTCGTTAACGACACTCTTCTTTTGCATGATAAACCCTCTTTTCTATTCTTTATCGCCAGATGGAAATAAAACTTATACGGTAGATTCTGCAGCTTGGGCGGACATCAGTACCGCAGTGTGCAGGTGCGCTTGGGCAGGATCTTTAGTGTAGCTGGTCAGCATGCCCAGGATCTCGCTGTCGTCAAAACGGAAGCGTGTCAGCAGCATGTTGGTGTTACACAATTTGAGCAGTTGCAGGTTGGTCAGGTTTTCCAGCAGGTCAGCAATTTCCTTGTTGATACCCAAACGGAAAATTGCAGTGGCTTTGTCAGAGCGGATCAGTTGTTGTGCCAGCATCAGGTAGTTCAGATTGGCATCTTTGATTTCAGCGAGTAAATCGTTTTGCATGACATTCATGATCTTTTCTCCATTTATTTGCGGTTCAATTTAAGTACGCATTTGCGTTAGGCGTACTTTGCGCGCATTCATGGATGCCAACAATCAGGGTTTGTCGGTTAATTTTGTAAGACGGACGAAAACAGCCATGTAGGTGTTTGTCTTACAAAACCCGGCATGGCACAACACACAACCATATAAAACAAATGGTTATGATATTTATTTAATGTTTAACTGTAATAAATATATGGTTATTCTCGCAGCTGCCTGCTCCTTTCAATTCAAAAATTAATTAAAGTTTTCCCGCTGTATTCCGTTAACAGCCATTTTTTTCCTACATGGGCGTCATCAGATCAGGTTCACGGGCACTTTTAGTCATAACTCGTTTACGGCGGGCTTAACTAAAACTTTAGGGTTTAGTTTAAAAATAATTCATTTATTTTATAAGTCATTGTTTTTTAATGACAAATATTTTATACATTTGCACTTATTAACAAATCTCTATTCATAACTATTAGATTGCGGTCTATTAGTGCCTTTATTCGAACTATAAAAACCGACTTGCCTGCTGAATAATCACTCATGTACGACGGAACGCCTGTTGTGTTCCTGAACCCCGACTAGTGAGTGATATGGCAGCTGATGACAGCGATATGGAGAAAACCGAGGACGCGTCCCCCAAGCGATTGGAGAAGGCACGCGAAGACGGCGATATCCCCCGCTCACGTGAACTGGCAGCCTGTGCGGTATTGTTCACCAGTGGCATGGCCATCATGATGCTGGGCCGCCCCATGGGTGAAGCACTGAAAGATGTATTAAGACAGGGCCTGCGGTTTGACCAGGCCATGGCGTTTGAACCAGAACTGCTGCTGGTTCACCTGCTTAAAGTGATAGAACAAGTGATGTGGGCTTTCCTGCCACTGGCGGTGATCATTGTGGCGGTGGCGGTGGCTTCCCCTATCCTGGTCGGCGGCTGGGTGATGTCACAGAAGTCGCTGGTGCCTAATTTTGGCAAGCTGAATCCTATTAAAGGAATCAGCAACATGTTTTCCAAGAACTCTGTGGTTGAGCTGGTGAAATCCCTGGCTAAAACCATACTGGTGGCCTCTGTCGGCTACACCATCGTCAAAAAAGATCTGCAGCCTATGCTGGGCTTGTCTGAAATGCCGCTTGAATCCGGCATCAATGCCATTAACGATTATATGGTGACAGGCTTTCTGACCATTGCTTCTGCACTGGTGCTGATCGCGGTGATCGATGTGCCCTACCAGCTTTATCAATATGCGCAAAAGCATAAGATGACCAAGCAGGAACTGAAGGACGAAGCCAAGGAAGCGGAAGGTAGCCCGGAAGTCAAAGGCCGTATCCGCCAGCAACAACGCGAAATGGCACGCCGCAGAATGATGAGCAATGTGCCGACTGCCGATGTGGTGATCACCAACCCTACGCACTATGCAGTGGCCATACGCTATAAAGAAGGTGAAAGCGGCGCCCCTATCGTGGTCGCCAAGGGTATGGATGCAATCGCCCTCAAGATCAGGGAGATCGCAGCAGAGCACAATGTCATGACCATGGAGTCACCCAAACTGGCGCGTGCCTTATATGCACATACCGAACTGGAACGTGAAATACCGCAGGCCTTATATGCAGCTGTCGCCGAGATACTGGCTTATGTATTCCAGCTGCGCGTATTCAAACAGCATGGTGGTGTGCGTCCGCCTGTGCCTGCCAATGTGCCGGTGCCAGATGCACTGGACCCGCATGCACTGGTGGCGACACCGCCTTCAGCAACAGATATAGAGTGATTAGAGCAGGTTTAAGGAGCTTATAGATGAACAACTGGCAACAAATGATGGGAAAAATGGACGGTCGCGCAATCGCGGCACCACTCATTGTTGTAATGCTGCTGGCAATGATGATCTTGCCGCTGCCGGCCATCGTGCTCGATGTGTTTTTCACCTTTAATATCGCCTTGTCTATCCTGGTGCTGATCATAGGCCTGCAAACCACCAAGGCGCTGGACTTTATCGCCTTTCCTACCGTGTTGCTGATGACCACCATGCTGCGCCTGGCACTTAACGTGGCGTCTACCCGCGTGGTACTGACTGAAGGCCATAACGGCCCGGATGCGGCCGGTAAAGTGATCGAGGCTTTTGGCCACTTTCTGATCGGCGGTAACTATGCCGTGGGTATCGTGGTGTTTGTCATTCTGACCATTATCAACTTCACGGTGATCACCAAAGGTGCTGGCCGTATCGCTGAAGTGGGCGCACGTTTCACCCTGGATGCGATGCCTGGTAAACAAATGGCGATCGATGCCGACCTCAACGCCGGCCTGATCGCCGAAGATGAAGCCCGCCGCCGCCGTAAGGAAGTCAGCCAGGAATCCGAATTCTACGGCGCCATGGACGGTGCCAGTAAGTATGTACGTGGTGATGCGATCGCCGGTATCCTGGTGATCATCATCAACATCGTCGGCGGCCTGATCGTGGGCATGCTGCAACATGACCTGAGCTTTGGCGATGCGGTTAAAAACTACACGCTGCTGGCGATCGGTGATGGCCTGGTAGCCCAGATCCCTTCACTGGTGATCTCTGTCGCAGCCGGTGTGGTGGTTTCGCGCGTAGCCAACAACGAAGACATCGGTGGCCAGTTGATCAGCCAGCTGTTTGAAAACCCACGCGTCTTGAGCGTGACTGCCGGCATCATAGGCAGTATCGGCCTCATCCCTGGCATGCCACACCTGGCTTTCCTGGCATTGGGCGCCATGCTCGGTGGTATGGCTTACTCAGTGAAGAAAAAGCAGGAGAAAGCCGCAGTGCAAGCCATGCTGACTCTGCAGCCTGAAGACAAACTGGCACCAGCCAGCGAAGCAGAAGAAGCGACCTGGAACGATGTATTGCCTGTGGACACCGTGGGCCTGGAAGTCGGCTATAGACTGATCCCCTTAGTGGACAAGGCGCAAGGCGGCGAATTGTTGAAACGTATCAAAGGCATACGCAAGAAATTCGCCCAGGAGATAGGCTTTCTGGCACCGACTGTGCATATCCGTGACAACCTGACATTAAAACCGAATGCCTATCGCATCACCATGAAAGGTGTAGAGATGGCGAGTGGTGAATCCAACTTTAACCAGATGCTGGCGATAGACCCGGGTGCGGTAACTGGCGAACTGGATGGTACTAAAACCACTGATCCGGCATTTGGATTGCCCGCAGTATGGATAGAATCAGAGCGTAAGGAATATGCACAAAGCCTGGGTTATACCGTGGTAGATGCGGGCACGGTGATCGCCACCCACCTCAACCATGTGATCTCGCTGAATGCCGGTGAATTGCTGGGCCGCCAGGAAGTACAGCAACTGCTGGATCATCTGGGTAAAGAATCCAGCAAATTGATAGAAGAGATCGTGCCTAAGCTGATCACCCTGTCTTCGCTGCAAAAAGTATTACAGAACTTGTTGAACGAAGGTGTGCATATCCGCGATATGCGCACCATACTCGAAACCCTGGCCGACCATGCGCAATATAGCCAGGATGCAAATGATCTAACCGCCATGGTACGTGTCAAACTGGGTAGAGCCATCGTACAGGACTTGTTCCCATACAGTGACGAAGTGACCGCCATGACGCTGGATGGCCAGCTGGAGCGTTTGTTGTTGCAGGCATTACAAAATAATCAATCCGCACAAAGCGTGATTGAACCTGGCATCGCTGAAAAACTGTCTCAACAGACAGAAGTCGCTGCCAGACAACAGGAGCAGATGGGACTGACGCCGGTATTACTGGTTGCCGCCCCGCTACGCCAGGCTTTATCAAGGTTTTTAAGAAGGACCGTCCCGCATCTTCGAGTGCTGTCGCACGACGAGTTGCCAGACAACAAATCTATACGAGTGACCAGCTTAATCGGAGCGCAATAACATGAATATCAGAAGATTTTTTGGCAAGAATGCACGTGAAGCATTGGCTCAGGTGAAACAGGCCCTGGGTGAAGATGCCATCATCGTTGCGAACCGCAGCGTCAATGGCGGCACCGAGATCATGGCCATGCTGGAAACTGATATCGACAGCTCCGATAACCAGCAGTCGCTGGAACCACAGAGTGACGCGCGCAGCCTGCTGGACTATGTGAACGGTCAGGCCGGTGTGAACGGCCAGTCTGGTGCTGCGCAAGCAATGCCAGCCGCCAAACCCCAGCCGCGCATGGCTGCGCCAGTGGCAAAACCGGTGATCGCTGCGCCAGCGGCAGAAGAAACGACGAACAATGACCACGCGATGATGGATCTGTTCAAACAGCATAGCGAACAGCAGGAGCAGGCCTACCAGGTCGCTACGCAGACGCTGGAAGAAAAAATGCTCACCATGATGCAGGAAATGCGTCATATGCGCAGCAACTTTGAAACGCAGATGAGTGCCATGACCTGGCAGCATCATTTGCAGCACAGCCCGGCCAAATCAAAAGTATTGAGCACCCTGCTCTCTGCCAGCTTCAGCGCCGCCCTGTCACGCCAGATCGCAGAAAAGATGCCTCAGCATATTGATGTGCACAAGGCACCTATGTGGGCTAAAGAAGTCATCAGCCGCAACCTGCATACACTGGATGATGAGGATGCATTGCTGGACAAAGGCGGTGTGTATGCCCTGGTTGGCCCTACCGGCGTCGGCAAAACGACGACCACGGCCAAACTGGCGGCCCGTTATGTGATGAAACACGGCACGCAGAACCTGGGCCTGATCACCACAGACAGCTACCGTATCGGCGGTTACGAGCAATTACGCATCTACGGCAAGATCCTGGGTGTGATGGTACACGCGGTGAAAGATGAAGAAGATCTGAAGATCGCACTCAACGAGTTAAAAGGCAAACACATGATACTGATAGACACCGTCGGTGTCAGTCAGCGTGACCAGGCAGTGACTGAGCAGCTTTCTATGCTGAGCCGGGCAGAAACGCCTATACAGAAACTGTTGTGCCTGAATGCGACTTCAACCGGTGAAACCTTGACCGATGTGATGCGCAGCTACAAAAAACATGATATCGCCGGTTGCATAGTCACCAAACTTGACGAAGCCGCTGCCATAGGCAATGTGCTGGATGTATTGATCCGTGAACGCATGCGCCTGTACTACACCACCGGCGGCCAGCGCGTGCCGGAAGATATCGAAGTCGCGAATAAACACGCCCTGGTTGAAAGAGTGCTGACACCGCACCAGGCCAGCCTGCCTTACCAGTACCTGGATGAGGAGTTGCCACTGGTGATCTCTAGCATGATGCAGGCGCAGGGAGAGCAGCACCATGTTTAATTACCATGACCAGGCCGATGGCCTGCGCCGTATCATGGCCAGATCATCCGCACGCATGATCAGTGTGATGGCAGCCAATGGCCAGCCTGCTGACAGCTGGCTGAGTCAACTGGCAGCCAGCATGGCCGCTCCCGGCAAGCGCCTGTTGCTGATACAGGCGCACCAGCGGCCCATGACCAAATACACTTTGCAGGCGGTCGCCCTGCGCAAAAGCAGCCTGGGCCGTGCCGTGGTCAAACACCCGCAAGGCTATGACCTGGCCTGCCTGACAGAAACTGACACATTAAGCTCGCCTTTATCCGGCGATTTAAAAATCGAGCTCGACGGTATAGTGAAGCAACTTGCGTATGACTACGATACCGTGATGATAGAAGCATTATTTGACACTAGTGACCAGACCTTGGCCCTGCCTGTGATGGCCCAGCATAGCCTGGTGTTGCAGGTGGAACGCCATGATGAAGCCATTAAATCGGCCTATACCACCATCAAGCGCATTTGCCAGCAGCATGGCCAGTTACCTTTGAGCGTGGTGGTCACAGATGCCACGCATGAACAAGGCCAGCAGTATTTCATGCGCCTGAACCAGGTCTGCCAGCAGTTCCTGGGGATCTCCCTGGGTTTTCTCGGCGCGATCCCGGATAGCAAAGCCATGCAAAAGGCTCAGGCCGCCGCTGGCCTGAAAAACCGTCTTGCAGCGGAGTCAGCTCCGGCAACGCAATCTGCCATGGCATTTAGAGCCGTCGCCAGAAGCCTGGATCAACAACGTTTAACGACGTCGTCACTGGCTGCTGCCTAGAGTAAAGAGGGAAAACATGTATACCGCTAAAGGCAAAACCAACAATACCGACCAGATGCTGAAGCAGCATAGCGGCCTGGTCAAAAGAATGGCCTACCAGCTGAAATCCAAACTGCCCTCCTGCGTGGAAGTCGATGACCTGGTGCAGGCTGGCATGATAGGCCTGATGGATGCGATCCAGCGTTATGAAGACACGCATGGCGCACAGTTCGAGACCTACGCCTCACAACGTGTGCGTGGTGCCATGCTGGATGAATTGCGCGGTGCCGACTGGCTGCCACGCGGTATCCGCAAGAATATGCGCGACATCGAGGTGGCGGTACAGCAACTGGAACAGAAATTAGGCCGTCCGCCTACCGAATCCGAGATCGCCAAACACATGAATTTCAGTCTTGAAGACTACTATGATGTGTTGAGTGACTGTCAGGGTCACCAGCTGATCTATTACGAAGATTTCCATGATGATGACGGCGGTGGCGAACACTTCCTCGACCGCTTTGTCGATGATGACAGCAATGACCCGGTCAAATCACTGCTGGAAAGCGATTTCCGCGAGGCATTGATAGACTCCATAGACCATTTGCCGGAACGCGAAAAAATGCTGATGGGCCTTTACTACGAACAGGAACTGAACCTGAAAGAGATAGGCGCCATCATGAATGTCTCTGAATCACGCGTATGCCAGTTGCATAGCCAGGCCGTGGCCCGCTTGCGTGCGTCCATGCGTGATAAATCCTGGACCGGAGTGTCGTAATGGATTGGGGCAGCCTGGCAGGGCTACTGATCGCGCTGGCCGGCCTGGTGCTGGGCCAAACCCTGGAAGGTGGACACCTTAAGTCACTGCTGCAACCGGCCGCCTTTATGGTGGTGATGTTTGGCACTATCGGTGCCGTGTTGCTGCAAAGCGAACTCAAATCATTTATCAAAGGCCTGCGCATGCTGCGCTGGGTGTTTGTGCACCCGGAAGATGACAGGCACAAACTGGCCCAGCGTATCAACCAGTGGAGCCAGCAAGCACGTAAAGAAAGCGTGTTATCGCTGGAAAGCCAGATCAAGCGCGAGCAAGATCCGTTTGTGCGTAAAGGCTTGCAGTTATTGGTGGATGGCACACCGGCTGACCGCATACGCGAAGTATGCGCCATCGATATGTATTATTTTGAAGTACAGGAACGTGATGCAGTCAAGATCTGGTCTGCTGCCGGCGGCTATGCGCCTACCGTCGGCATCATAGGCGCCGTGCTCGGCCTGATCCATGTCATGGAAAACCTGTCTGACCCGGCCAAGATCGGTAGCGGCATCGCCGTCGCTTTCGTGGCGACCATTTATGGTGTCGCCCTGGCCAACCTGGTATTCCTGCCTATCGCCAACAAACTCAAGGGGCATATACAGCACGAGCTCTCGCGCCGCGAGATGCTGCTGAATGCCTGGGTGTCTATTGCCAGAGGCGATAACCCAAAACTGGTCAGTGAACGCCTGGAAGCCTACTTACGCCTCAGGGAGTCGTAATGTACCGGCGCAAGATCCACGATGATGACGATGACAGCCACGACCGGTGGCTGATTTCCTATGCCGATTTCATCACGCTGTTATTCGCATTCTTTGTGGTCATGTATGCCACCTCCAGCATCAACCTGAATAAATACCAGGCGCTGTCGAGTTCAGTGGTCACCGCTTTTCAGGGCAAACCTGGCCAGACGCCGAGCATGAACACAGACACGCCCTCCTCGCTGCAAAACAAGAGCGCTATCCTGAAACCATTGCCACTCAACTATTTATATCAGGAAAAAAAGCAGCGTGACCTGGACAAAATGCGCGCCATGGGTCAACAACTGGCTAACGTGCTTGCACTATGGATAGAACAAAAACAACTTTCTATCCTGCAGGGCGAATTTGGCATAGATATCACCCTGCGCAGTGACTTGTTGTTCAAGGCTGATCAATCCGCGCTTAGCGAGCAAGGCCCTTATGTGATCAAGCTGATAGGCGAACAGCTAAAGAATGAATATCGCACCGTGCAGGTTGAAGGCCATATAGACCGCCATATGTATAGCGAAGACACCAACCCTGAAGCCAGGCGCTGGGAAACCACCGCCACCCAGGCTGCACGCGTGGCCGCTATCCTGGGTATGCGTGGCGTGAGCAGCAAGCGCATGTCGGCGATCGGCCTGGCCGATACCAAACCGGCTTCCAGCAGCGAAAACAATCTGGCGCAATCGGTGAATAATCGCATCATCATCCGCATCCTCACGGCTGAAAGCAATGCGCAACAGGCGGCGAATAACACCACTAGCACGCAACTTGAGATATTGCCAAAAACCGAGCAGGCATTGCAGGCGACGCCAGATACGCCAGATATGGTCGCACCTGATACGGTCACGCCTGATATAGCCGCGCCTGTCACAATCACACCGGCAGCTGGCGCCGCCGGTCCGTAAACACCGGCGCTTGCTGATTACTGCAGCGTCTGCGTCAGGCAGGCTTCAAACTGCGCTATCGGCATAGGCTTGCCGAACAGATAGCCCTGGTAGCGGCGGCAGCCATTATTCAGCAACAATTCCATTTGCTCCTGCGTTTCTACCCCTTCGGCGATCACGCTGAGATACATGCTTTGTGCCATGGCGATGATGGTACGCACAATGGTGCGGTCATGGCTATCGGTGACGATATCATTGACGAATGACCTATCTATCTTGAGCTGGTATAAAGGCAGTTTTTTCAGGTATTGCAGTGAAGAATAGCCGGTACCAAAGTCATCCAGTGAAAACTGGATGCCGATATGGCTGAGCTCGGTCATGATACTGACAGCGTCATCGACGTTCTCCAGCAGCAGGCTCTCTGTCAGCTCCAGCCGCAACGCATTCGGATTGATCTGGTGTTTCTGGATGCAGGCTTTGATCATGGAAATAAAATTAGCCTGCCTGAACTGCCTGGCACTGATATTCACCGACAGACTGAGGTCGCTGGTGTTGCGCGCATGCTGCCAGCGTGCGATCTGGGCGCAGGCCTGGTCTAGCACCCACATGCCGATATCGATGATAAGTCCGCTGGATTCTGCCACCGGGATAAACTGCAGCGGTGAGATAAAGCCACGCTGAGGGTGTTGCCAGCGTAACAAAGCTTCGGCACCGAACGGCCGGCCGGTATGGTCTACCTGCACCTGGTAATGCAAGGCCAGTTGCTGCTGCTCTATCGCCAGCCGTAATTCGGCTTCCAGCATCACCTGGGTAGCGATTTCTGTCTGCATGCCTGGTTCGTAGACACATACGCTGTTGCGCCCGGCCTGCTTGGCCCTATGCATGGCGATATCTACCGCTTTGACAAAGTCGGTGTCACTCGCTTCCACGCTGGTAAAACTGGATAAGCCCATACTGGAGGTGATCTGCAGCTTCTGGCCATCCACTTTAAAGGCACGCTCGAATATCTTTTGCAGTTTGCGCTGCAACACCCACACCTGTTGCAGGGCTTTTTCGCTTTCAGAGGCCAGGCCCGATAACAGGATGAGGAACTCATCGCCACCCATACACGCCAGAAAATGCGGTGTCGCCACCTTTTGCAGACGCTCGGCGACCTGCTGCAACAAGCGGTTGCCCAGCGCATGCCCGTGCGCCTCGTTGATCCATTTGAAATGGTCGATATCCAGATAGATCAAACCCCAGTGCTGGCCAGTCGCCGGTTGCAATTGCACCCGTTGCAGTACTTCATAGGCTTTTCTGCGGTTAGGCAAGCCGGTCACCGGCTCCAGATAGGCCAATGCTTCCATGCTGTCCTGCGACAGATGGCGGTCGACCACGATACTGACCAACTTGGCCGCCTGCTCTATCATGGATTGCTCACTGGCAGTCGGCGTCTGTGGCTGGCGGTAGTAAATGGCGAACGCACCGAGAATGTCCCCAGCGGCCGTCAGCAAGGGTTCAGCCCAGCCGGCATGTATGCCCGAGGCTAGCGCGGCTTCGCGGTGATGCACCCAGTAAGGGTTAGTCATCACATCATCCACGATCACTCGCTGTTTCATGGCGATAGAAGTCGCCAGCGAGCCTTTATCGGTTTCGAGCTGTAACTGGCGCAAGGTTTCCTGCATGGCTTTGGGCAAGGTAGGTGCGATCACCGTCTGCACCAGCTTGCCCAGGTTTTGCGTCAGCACGATGGCACAATACATATCCGTGTGCATGGCCTCAATATCGCGGGCGATGGTTTCCAGCACGCGCGTGGCATCCTGTTCCTTGAGCACCAGTTCCAGCATGGAGTACTGAAAGCGTTCATAGGCCAGCGCACGCGATTGCTCCTGTTGTGAAGCCTGCACGGCCTGACGCTCACGTGTGATCTCACGTACCAGCACCAGCGAGCGTTGCCGGCCTGTACTATCGCTAAAATCGTGGGTGCTGCATTCCAGCCAGCGGTTGTGCTGTTCAGGCAATGCGAGTTGTATGGTGCGCTGGCTGATGCCAGGCAAAGGCTGGCTGAGCATGCCTTGCAGCGGCGCATGCGTGATGGCGGGCAGATAATGCCACAGCGGGGTGATCGCCTGAACTGCAATGGCAGGCAAAGGTTCAGGCACAGGCATATCGGCCCGATTAAAAAATAATAGGGCGTCGCATGTCCCCTGCTGGTCGGTGACTGCTGCCAACCCAAAACCAGAGGAGTCTATCGTGGATTGCCATCTTTCAAACGTGCTGGCGAGCGCCTGATCCGCCAGAACGAATGCGTCGGGCTCGAGTATTACTTTTGACATCACATACCTTCACAACCGCAGTGTGAAATCCAACTAGCGACAAGCACAAGCCAGCTAAAGCCGGTCGCCGGTTAAAATCAAACACCCCTAAAAATTATTAGTGAGAGTCCCCCATCAAGCATGGCTCTCTTTATATTTATAATAATGTGTCTAAAAGCGGGAATGATGTCAAGAGCGAACAGTGAAGAATATGACTGTGACAGCAGTCACACAAGCATTTAAAGCCCGGGAATGGCATTTAGGGGCATTTGGCAGACAGATCAGCGCCGACGATGAACCGTCGTCCACCAGCGTGCCAGCATCAGCCCGGCAAACAGCAGGCTGTAAATCACAGGTTCGGTCACATCTTTTTTCACCAGCCACCAGTAATGCAATAAAGCCAGCACGGCAATCACATAGACCAGCTGGTGCAAGCGTTTCCAGCGTTGTTTAAGCGCACGTATGGCACGCTGGTTCGAGGTCGCGGCGAGTGGCAAGGTGAGCAGGAAGGCACAGGCGCCTACCAGCACATACGGGTGCTTGACGATGTCGTGGCCTATATCCGGCCAGTCAAAGCTGTAGTCCAGCCACAGATAACTCAGCACGTGCACACAGGCATAGGCAAACATCCATAAGCCCAGCAAGCGACGCACGGCAATCAGCCAGGAAAGCGGTTTCCACAACCGTAACGGCGAGATGCTTAAAGACAGCAGCAAAAATACCAGTGCCCAGGTGCCGGTGGAACGTTCGATGAACTCTACCGGGTTTGCCCCCAGATCATCCGTGACAGCCAGCACCAGCAGGCGCAACAGTGGCAGGCAGGCACCCAGCCAGATCAGCGCCTTAACCACGCGTATGTTGGCAACCGGGCTGCTAAACAGTTGTGAAGGTGTGCGTATCATGCAATGCGTGAGACAAAATAGCCGGTCGCGGCATCAACCCTTAAAAATTCTTTTTTAGATCCATACCGGCGTATAACTGCCCTACTTCGTCATAGCCGTTAAACATTTTAGTTTTAATGCGCCCGGCAAATAATCCTGCGCCTATGCGTTTTTCTGAGGACTGTGTCCAGCGCGGGTGATCGACTTGAGGATTCACATTGGCATAAAAACCATATTCGCGTGGACCGGTTTTGACCCAGGTGGTAGTCGGCATCTTCTCGACAAAACGGATAGTGCTGATGGCTTTGGCGCCCTTAAAGCCGTATTTCCATGGCACCACCAGGCGTACCGGGGCGCCATTCTGGTTAGGCAACACTTTGCCATACAGCCCTACCGCCAGAATCGCCAGCGGCTGCATGGCCTCATCCATGCGCAGCCCTTCCACATACGGCCAGTCCAGCACTGGCAGGCGCGCACCAGGCATATGGCGCGGGTCATTATAAGAAACGAATTCGATATATTTTGCATTGCCGGTAGGCTGGGCCCAGTCTATCAGCGCTTTTAACGGCAAGCCTATCCACGGGATCACCATGGACCAGCCCTCTACACAGCGCATACGGTAGATACGCTCTTCCAGCGGCGCCAGTTTGATTAACTGCTCTATGCTCAGGGTTTTGGGCTGCTTGATCGCGCCTTCAACCTTAATGGTCCACGGCGTTGGTTTGAACAACACTGCCTCGCGTGCCGGGTCTTCTTTGCCGGTACCAAACTCATAGTAGTTGTTGTAACTGGTGATGTCCTCATAGCTGGTCAGTTTTTCTTCCTGGCCATAGGCGGTTTTTTTGGCGTCGAGGGCGGCTGTCGCGGCCTGGGCATTGAATGGCAGCCACAAACCGGCGCTGATTGCACCGGCCGCTTTCAGCAGACTGCGTCGCTGACTGAACACTTCGGGTGCTGTGATCTCGGAAGGCTGGATGCCACTGGGGTTACGGCGATTGTTATCCAACAACATACTGGCTCCTTAAGCGCTTGCATAGCATGATACATCTATCAGTTAAGACCTGATCAGAGGCCAAACAATTCCAAATGACGGCTGCGAAAGCAAAACAAAGCGATCCCAGACTCCCCGGCGCCAGACAAGCAAAAGGGCTAAAGTCAGAGAGTGACCTTTAGCCCTTTAAGCACCAGCAGACAGTTTAGCTGCGCTGTCTGGATCTTCTCAATGCGATGCCTGCGATCATTCCCAAACCTGCCAGCAACATGGCATTGGTACCTGGTTCAGGCACAATTGCAGCCGCCGCCACGCCAGTCAGGCCATTAAAGGTGCCGTTCAGCGTGGTCAGATAGGTGGCTGACCCTGTGATCAGATTAATAGAAAACAACTGTGAGTCCAGGGTGCCGTTATCCAGATTGAATAGCGCATAGGCTTTACCGTTACCCAGGATATCAAAGCCATTTGCGGATAAAACATCCACATTAAGCGAACCTACCGTTTGAATGCCGCCATTGGTGGACGGGCTATTAAAACCGGTATTCAGGAAATGCAGGCTATCACTGCTGGCATTGATGTAATACAGATCAGTGGTATCACCCGCACCAGGATTCACCCCTGGACTGGAGTTGCTGTAAGCAGCTGCCGTGTAGCCGCTGCCTATGTTGCTGGTGGTGTTACCTATGACGCCGGTATCAGCATTCACCGCATAGTTGCTACCTGTCCCGGTGACGACGCGCAATGAAGCATTGCCGCCAAAATCCGCAGAAGGATTAAAGTCTATGCCTACAGCCTCGCCGGTCAGTGAAGCGCCGGTCAAACTGGTTTTCAAGGTGGCGGCGCCAGTGCTGGTGTTGAATGTGTACAGATTGTTGGCGCTGGTGATACCGTACACCAGGCCATCTGTCGGCCGCAGGTCTACGCCTAGCAAGCGTTCGCCCTGTGACAGACCGGAGATGTTGATATAGGAAACAGCACCCAGATTCAGCGTATCTATGACTGCCAGTTGATTACTATTAAAGGTGTATAACGTGTCAGCGTTTGCTTGGAAAGCTCCAGTCATCACAACTGTCGCAAGCATTGCCTTGTAAACAAAGCGAATATCCATGGTCTAACCTCTCATCAATAATTATTTTATATAAATTCTGATAGCCCCGATAAACTATATCACGATAAATAATTATTAAGTTAATAATAAATAATAAGCACTATTATTGCGATAATTATTTATTCTTAATACATTAATAATGAAAAAGCTAACCGGGAAGGCGCCTGATAAGACGTATTAACTCAGACGTATAAACTTGATAGACATATTACAAAGACAAGTGGAAACCTTTAGCAGATCCACTCCTGCTGATGGACACCCAAAAACCCGCGCGAGTTCTGGCGGCTGGTGTAAAGGAAGATTAAGGTTTTGCCGCGCGGACGCGGGCTAGCAGTTCAGTTAACTCGTCATCCTGGATCTTGCGGCTGATGGTTTCAGCCTGCGCCAGTAATGTTTCAGCGCCGGCAGTATCGCCCTGCGCGCGTTTGGCCTCAGCCCAGTGTATGGCGGTTTTGGCTTCATAAAAACTGCCGCCGTTCTCTTGCGCATATTCCATCAGGCGCTGATAGGTTCTTTCAGCGCCGACAAAGTCTTTTTTGGCGATGAATAGCTGGGCTAATACCAGGCTGCCCTCAGCGTATTGCTCTGGTGCCGCAGATTTGCGTAGCATCATCACGCCTTTTAACTGGTACTCAATGGCATGGTCAAGTTGCTGCAATTGCTGGTAGCTCAGCGCTTCATGCACATAGCTGTCTGCGCGCTCATCATCGTTTAAAGCCAGCTTTTCACCGGCCTGAAAAGCTTGCAGTGATTCTGCATACTGGCCATTACCGTAATACGCCTCGCCTATCAGATTGTGCGCGATGCGCACATAGCGGCGCATGTTCTGCTGCTCACTGAATACGAGTGCCTGCTGGTAACTGGCTAACGCAGCCGTCGTATTGTGAGTGGTTTGCTGTGCATGGCCGAGCAGCATATAGGCAGAAACCAGATCCAGGCCTTGTGGCTTGAGCGCAATGGCTTGTTTAAAGCTGGCCTCGGCCTCTGCATGCTGCTGCAGAGCCGCTTGCGCGCGCCCTTTGCAAAGCCAGAATTCAGGCTGGCTGGCATGCTGTCCGGCAATGTTCACCGCTTGCGCATACTGGCGGCTGACTATCGCAGCATCGCAGGCGTCAAGTCCTGCGTCTCTGGCAAATACATTATTTATAATCAATAAATTAAACAGTAATGTTAAAGTTATTTTTGAATACATATCAGAACAACCCTGCTTGTGTTTGCATGTTTTCTATAACAATTTCCGTGACGGTTTCTGCGGCTGAAGCTGGCAACTGCAACATGGCCAGCAATGCTGCTTCGTCGAGGATGGTGACGTTAAGTTGCTGCGCTTTTTCCAGCTTGCTGCCTGCCTCTGCGCCAGCGACTACATAACTGGTTTTGGCAGAAACACTGCCACTGACTTTACCGCCCACTGCTTCTATCATGGCTTGCGCCTGGTCGCGCTTCAGGCTGGGTAAAGTGCCGGTCAGCACAAAGGTCTTGCCTGCAAACGCAGCCGACTGGATCTTTCTTGGGATATCGGCCCAGTGCACGCCTAAAGCACGCATGGCGGCGATCACTTCGCGGTTATGCGGCTCCTGGAAAAACTGGTAGACCGCATCGGCCACCACTGGCCCGACATCATTCACCTGCAGCAGGCTTTCAATATCGGCCTGCATCAGCGTGTCCAGGTCACCGTAATGCTGTGCCAGGTCTTTGGCAGTGGCTTCACCTACATTGCGTATGCCCAGCGCATAAATAAAACGCGGCAGACTCGCCTGCTTGCTTTTGTCTATGGCAGCCAGCACATTCTGCGCTGACTTTTCCGCCATGCGGTCCAGGTCGGACAGCATGGCCAGGTCCAGACGATAAACATCGTCCAGATGGTTGACAAGGTTGCGCGCCACCAGTTGATCGACCAGTTTTTCACCCAGGCCTTCAATATCCATGGCGCGCCGCGAGGCAAAATGGGTCACCGCCTGTTTACGTTGCGCCGGGCAGATCAGGCCGCCGCTACAGCGTGCGATGGCCTCATCCTGCAGGCGTACCACATGCGAACCGCATTCAGGGCAAGCAGTTGGCATCACAAACACACGCGCATCTGCCGGTCGCAGTTCAGGCAAGGCAGCAACCACTTCAGGGATCACATCCCCTGCCCGCCTGACGATCACGGTATCGCCGATATGGATATCTTTACGGCGTAACTCATCCTCGTTATGCAAGGTGGCATTCGTCACGGTGACACCACCAACAAATACCGGCTTGAGCCTTGCCACTGGTGTGATAGCGCCAGTGCGGCCAACCTGCACCGTGATATCCTCAACCAGGGTGGTGGCCTCTTCAGCCGCAAACTTGTGCGCCACTGCCCAGCGCGGTGCGCGCGAGACAAAGCCCAGTGTGCTTTGCAGATCAAAATCATTGACCTTGTACACCACACCATCAATATCAAACGGCAGGCTGCTGCGCAGCTCCCCTATCTCGGCGTAATAATCTCGCAAGCCCTGGGCACCGGCTTTTACTGTGCGCAGAGCGGTGACCGGGAAGCGCAGATCAGCCAGGTATTGCATGGCTTGTGCATGCGACTTCAATTCAGGGATACCGGCACTGGCGCCCAGACCATAGGCAAAAAAGTGCAGCGGACGTTTTGCGGTGATATTGGAATCCAGCTGACGCAGGCTGCCGGCAGCGGCATTGCGCGGGTTGGCGAACAATTTGCCGCCTGTGGCTGCCTGTTGCTGGTTTAACTTTTCAAAGTCTTTTTTCAGCATCAGCACTTCGCCACGCACTTCGAGTAAGGCCGGTGGCTGCTTTGATGTGAGCCGGGTAGGAATGGCGCGTATGGTTTTCAGGTTATGGGTGACGTTCTCGCCGGTGTAGCCATCACCGCGGGTGGCCCCTTGTACAAACACGCCATTTTCATAAGTCAGGGTGATCGCCAGGCCATCAAACTTTGGTTCTACCGCATATTCAATGACGGCTTCATCGGTGGCTTCGCGCACACGGCGATCAAAGGCTTCCAGTTCCTGGTCGCTAAAAGCATTATTCAGCGAAAGCATGGCCTGCCTGTGCTGCACACTGTCAAAAGCGGCTGAAGCCAGACCGCCAACGCGCTGGCTGGGAGAATCAGGCGTGACCAGATCAGGATATTGCTGCTCTATCTCTACCAGCTCGCGGTAGACACCATCGTATTCATTGTCGCTGACCAGTGGCGCATCAAGCACGTAATAATGATAGTCATATTCGGCGATACGTTGCTTGAGCTGTTGCAGGACCAGCTCAGCCTCATTGACAGCCATGATCAGGAGAACAGGCGTTTGGCATGGCTGCTGCCGGGTACTATCCCCTGCGCGGCCATGGCATTAGAAATATTTTTTAACTGCTGACGGATCTTGTCGAGTTGCGGGTCACCGATAGGTTTGCGGTTCACATCGATCAGGCTGGCACTCAGGCTGGCCGCCATATTGCGCGCCAGCTCTACCATACGGTCAAATACCTGCATGCTATCAGCGGTAGTGGGGATATCGAGCTGGAATGTCACGCCCGTCATCACCGTGGTTTTCAGCATCTCGCCTGAAAAGGGTTTGCCTTCGTAATTGCGTACAGAGAATTCCAGCTCACCTACATTGTTGAACAACTCAAAACGGCCTTCGGCACTCAGCTGCAAGCCACAGGCTTCGGCTAAACCGCGCAGTTTGGTCGCATGGAACATGCCCTGATTCGCCAGCACGTGGAATTCAACCGCTTTATCCACCTCGATACAGAAAGTATCTATCTCCTGCGCTTGCTGGGAAGGCTCATAGCCACCTTGCCAATGTATGCTCAGCCCCAGGGCACGCGCCAGTGTCTCCATAGACTTCTGAAAACGCTTCAGCGTCTCCTGGTCTACCGGGCCACCACGGTCAGCCAGTTGCAGGCTACACACGACCTGGCTAAGCGGTATCTTGTTCTGCATCGCAGCAGCATCCATGGCCAGCACATCCAGCCATTTGGCATCTGCACTGCTTTGCCCCCATAAGGTGGCGTGGTGCGGAAATGTTCTCGCTTCTGCCTGCAGGTCTTCCAGTTCTGCCAGCATCACGCCTAGCGGCGCATCGATCACACCTACCCAATCCATGGCCGTGTGCAAAAGTACAGGCAAGGCCGCCGCAAAAACGGCTTCTTGCTCTGGGTTACCTGGCGCTGGTACATCTGATTGTGCCTCGGCAGCGTCATACGCTTGGGCATAGTCTGCCACTTGCTGGCCGTGAACGGCTGCGGGCGCTTCAGTGATTTCTTGCGCAGCTTGTTGCTGCAGTGCAGCAATCGAAGGTTCCTGCTTGGAGTCGGCGTTTAAGGCCGCAGGTGTAGACTTGGGTGGTAGCGGGCGGGTTTCGTTCGCTTGCTTGTTCAGTGGCGGGTTGGCCGGTTTTTGCGCAGTGGCCGGTTTGGCTTTCTGGCTATCGCCGACCGTGAATTCCGGCTCAAACTTTGCCGACTGGCGCACACGCGGCTCAGACATCCAGCCTTCTACATCTTCAGTCACGGCATTTTTGTCAGCCGCAGCCGATTTTTGGCCAGCCTCGGCCTTCTGGCCGCCTGGCGACTCGCCTGCTAATACATCGGTACGCGTATGGCTGAAGCGATATTCAACATCTTTGCGGTACTTTTTTTCTTGCCACCAGTTAAAAACTACCACTGCCAGTACAATGCTGACCCCCAGCAATACCAAAATCATCCACAAATCAGACATGTATGGTTACTATCCCTTAAAACTCCGCGATATGATACAACAAAACATGCCTTACGCCGCATGCATGCGTATCGCCTCATCTATATCCACATCAACAATCCGCGACACGCCGGATTCCTGCATGGTGACGCCAATTAGTTGTTGAGACATTTCCATCGTGATTTTGTTGTGCGAAACGAACAAAAATTGCGTTTTTTCTGACATCACCCGCACCAACTGACAAAAACGTTCGGTATTACTGTCATCCAGCGGCGCATCGACTTCATCCATCAGACAGAATGGCGCCGGATTCAGACGGAACAGCGCAAACACCAGTGCCATCGCTGTCAGCGCTTTTTCGCCGCCAGAAAGTAATTGTATGGTGGTGTTTTTCTTGCCTGGCGGCTGGGCGAATACCTGCACGCCGGTGTCCAGAATCTCGTCACCCAGCAGTTCCAGCTTGGCCTGGCCGCCATTGAACAGGGTCTGGAACAACTCGCCGAAATTACGGTTGGCCTCTTCAAAGGTGGCCCGCAGTTTGCCTCGCGTCTCGCGGTCTATCTTCTGTATGGCTTCTTCCAGGGTCTCACTGGCGGTCAGCAAGTCTTTTAACTGGCTATCCAGATAACCCTTGCGCTCTTTTTCCACCGATAATTCTTCAATGGCCGCCATATTCACCGGCCCTAATTGCTGCATCTGCGATTGCAGCTTTTGTGTGGTCTGCGCCAGCACCTGCACTTTGCTGTCCAAGCTCAAGCCTTGCTGGATCATGCTGTCATCCAGCCCGGTGTCTGCCAGCGCCGCCTGGCACTGCTCCACCTGCAGGCGGCATTCCTGCTGCTTGAGGCGTCGCTGCTCCACTGCGTCTCTTAGCGGGTGCAACTGCTGTTCGACCTGCATACGGTTACGCTCTTGTGTCTGCAGGGCAGTTTCCTGCTCGGCAAGCAGGTTACGCGCCTGTGCCAGTGCCTGTTCGCACGCATGCTGCTGGGTCAGCGCGTGCGCCAGATTGGCCTTGAGCGTCTCCATATTGCTGATGGCCAGGGTTTGCTCGGTCTCAAGCAGCCTATGCTGCAAGTTTTGGCTTTCCTGCTCATTATGCGTTAAGCGCTGTTGCAGATCGTTGACGGCGTTTTTAAGCAGCGTGTGTTCAAACACCTGTGACTGATGGGCTTTTTCAGCCTGCTGCACGCTATCACGCAAGTTAAAATAGGCTTGTTCCGCCTGCTGTTTTTGCGCCTGCGAGTCGCGTGCCGCTTGTTCCAGCGCGGCAAACTGCGCTTGCTGGCCGGCAATACTGGCGAGCGCGGCCACGCTCTCTGCATTTAAAGCGGACCGCCGACTTTCGGCCTGGGTGATCTCCTGTTGCAGCCCCGCCTGCCGACGTACAGCATTATCGTGTGCCTGCTGCAAGCGCGAGATCTGCATCTGCGTATCATGCGTGCCCGAGGTCAATTGCTTGATGTGCACATGCGTTTGTTGTTGTAGCTGACGGGTATTCTGCAGTGCGGACTCCAGGGTCTGCGCCTGCTGCTGCGTAGCCGTCACGGCCTGCTGCGCCAGGCTCAGACCGGATTGCAGCTGGTCTAGCTGCTGCTGGCGCTCAAGCACCCCTTGCATCTGGTTCTGGCGGCCATAAAACACCGCACTGTAGCGCTGGTAAACATCACCATTCCTGGTCAGCAAACTCATACCGGCGCTTAACTGGGGCTGGTAATGCGCCAGTTGTTGTCTGTCATCCAGCACATAGACGCCAGCCAGCCAGTGCTGCAAGGCGGCGGCTATTTCAGGCTGCTTGATGGTCAACAAACTGAACAAAGCAGGCAGGCCCTGCCATTGAGCTGCTTGCGGCTCAGCGCCTGACCCGGCTTTGGCGATCGCCAATGCGGCCTGTGGATGTGGCAATTGCGACCAGTCCGGCAGGTTTTCAGGCAGCAAGGCATTCAGCTTGTTGCCCAGTAGGCTCTCCAGTGCCGATTGCCATTCGGCATCGACCTGAATGGCTTGCCATAAACGCGGCGCCGATTGCAGCCCGTTTTTTTGCAGCCACGGCCCCAGCTGCTGGTCTTGCTTCATGCTTTGCTGCAATTTCTGCAATGACTGGATCTCGGCCTCTAACTGATGCAAGGCACGCTGTGCCTGCTGCCAGTCATGCCGCGCCTGCTGCAAGGCCTGCTGCTGCGTGTTTTCATCTGCCCTAAACTGTGCCAGCTGTTGCTCTTCATGCTGCAAATCAGCCTGTTGTGCTGCCAGTTGCTGCTGCAGCTCGCCCAGCGCCTGCGTGTCTGGCAATGCCCACTGCCCCAGCTCGTGCTGCAATTGCTGCAAACGCTGCCCTACTTCAGTCAGGTTGCGCTGTATAAAATTGACATTGTTCTGTTCCAGCTGCATTTGCTGGCGGCTTTGCTGTACCGTTTGCTGCGCCTGGCTGGCGGTTTGTTGTATCGCCTGCAACTGCGTAGCCTGCGCCGGCAGATCATGCTGCATGGTTTGCAAGCTTTGCGCGTGCTGCGCTACCGCTCCCTCAGCCGCAGCCAGAACAGCGGTTTTATCGGTTAATTGCGTGTGTAACTGTTGCTGCTGTTGCGCCCTGTGCTCCATCTGCCTTTGCAGTTGCTGCTGTTCCTGCAACAGGCGGTCACGCGCCTCTTCAGACTGTTTCACCTGCAGACCCAGGTTAGACACCTGTGAATTCGCCTCATAAAAAGCCGCCTGCGCTGTATTTAACTGACCGGAGGCCTGCTGATGCTGCTGGCGCGATTGCTCAAGTTGCAGCTCATTGCTGCGTAAATTGGCCATTTGCGCTTCCAGCGCATTCACCGCCTGCTCCACCGCTTGCGAAGCAGCCTCGTGTTCCTGCACCGCATCGCGTTTGCGCAGCCACCACCATTGCGCTTCGGCCAGCTTGTGCGCCTCCTGCAAGGCATGAAACTTTTGGGTGACGAGTGCTTGCGCCTCTAGCTTGATGATCTGCTTGTTCATCTCGCGCGAGATATCTTCCACCCGCTCCAGGTTCTCGCGCGTGTCACGCAAACGCAACTCGGTCTCGCGGCGGCGCTCTTTATATTTGCTGATACCGGCCGCTTCTTCAAGAAACACGCGCAGCTCTTCCGGCCGAGCTTCTACGATGCGTGAAATGGTGTTTTGTCCGATGATGGCATAGGCACGACCGCCCAGCCCGGTACCCAGGAACAGATCGGCCACATCGCGGCGGCGAACCGCAGTATTGTTGATATAGTAGGTAGAGCCTTTGTCGCGTTCGATCACGCGCTTGACCGAGATCTCGGCGTATTGATTCCACTCGCCACTGGCACCGCCCAGGCTGTTATCAAACACCAGCTCCACACTGGCGCGCGAGATAGGTTTGCGGTTACCCGACCCGTTAAAAATCACCGCATCCATCGCATCAGCCCGCATCTCCCGCGCGGACGATTCGCCCAGCACCCAGCGTACAGACTCCATAACATTGGATTTACCACAGCCGTTCGGCCCGACCACCCCCACACGTTGCCCGTGCAGATGAATGGTAGTCGGATCGACAAAAGACTTGAACCCCGCAAGTTTTAAATGAGTGAGACGCAAAGTAAGAAAAACGCTTATAAGAATTTGAATGATTGCTTAAGCGTTATAATACCCACTTTTATCAAGAAACATAGCCTGCAATGAACGAACATTTACTCGGTGGCAAGCCAACCGCTGTCCCCGCCAAGACACTGGAAACCTTTGACAACCCGAATCCAAACCGTGATTTTCATATTCATATGGAGATCCCGGAGTTCACCTGCCTGTGCCCTAAAACCGGCCAGCCGGATTTCGCAATCATTTACCTGGACTACATTCCTGACCAGCTGTGTGTGGAATTAAAAAGCCTGAAACTTTATATGTGGTCGTTCCGTGACGAAGGCTGCTTCCATGAGGCGGTGACTAACCAGATCCTGGATGACCTGGTCAGCGCGATCGCACCCAAGTTTATGCGCGTCACTGCCAAGTTTTATGTACGCGGCGGCATCTTCACCAATGTGGTCGCCGAACACCGTGCCGCCGGCTGGCAGCCGCAACCCTATGTTGAGCTGTCACAGTTTCCGGCACAGAGCAATATTCGCGGCTAAACAATAGTGCCAGCAAGCAGGCATAAGCGCTGAATGTCAGTCAATCGCAGTTTTTTAAAGAATCCTGCGAAAAGTCGTTGACAAGACAAGTGCCCGTCATTAATATGGCGCCTTCTTTGAATTGCAGCGCAAAACAAAGAAATGCAGTACCAGGATTCGGGGGTATAGCTCAGCTGGGAGAGCGCTTGCATGGCATGCAAGAGGTCAGCGGTTCGATCCCGCTTATCTCCACCAAGTGATTGAAAGTATTGAGTTTTTTGTAAAAAAATATTTTTCGATTATTTGAAACAATGGTATACTGCACACGTTGTAAAATTTCTTAGGTCCCCATCGTCTAGAGGCCTAGGACACCTCCCTTTCACGGAGGCGACCGGGGTTCGAATCCCCGTGGGGACGCCAAAATCCACACAGTGGTTGAATCGTTAAAACATCAACTGATTCATACAGATCAAACCTCCAGTGTTTACGCACTCGAGGTTTTTTCTTTTGCGCAAACCAACGCATATCCTCTTAACAAACAGTCTCGCTCCTCCCACTGAGAACTCTCAAGCTAACTGGCCGAGATGAATAATTCCACCATCTCATTGTAGAATATCCAGCGATAGAAACTCATTCAGGCTGTATCGATAGTCAATAACAAAAATCTCATGAATACTATTTCTAAAAAAACCTTAGCCTCTCTGTTGCTAGTTTCAGCGATATTCATTTCTGGTTGCAGTGGTCACATCGACAGTCTTAGAAAGCCGCAGACAACCACTCGGATAGAATTGAAAGAAACCTACGAAAGCAAGCGCCAGCGCAACACCCCTTTTTGTGATGAAACCTTTGTACACCGGGCATTAAAAGGCTTTTATTATCCAGAATTCGAAGATAGTAGCGGCGTTTATTACCGCGGGAATAAAGGCTCGGTTCAATTTGAAGCGCTCAAAGTCTCCTGCATGGAAAAGCTACCGTTTGCTAAATTTGATTGGGGCGGTATTTACATCCCCAACGACCCAAACTCCCCGGCTCAACTTTATAGTTATGGTGGAATAGTGCCTGAAGGTTATGTATCGCCAGTGCCAGTACCCCAAGTGTCTGAAAAACCAGTACCAAAACAAAGTGACACTGCCTCACTGCCTGAACCTCAAGAAAAGAATTACGTTCGATCTCGCGGGGTGTTGATTGAGACTATATTAAGAATAGATCGGAATAGCATTCAACTCTCCCCCAGTCAGGCAAAAGATGGCAGCTTGAGGGCTGCGATCACTTTTACCAACGCACCATAAAACGAACTATCACTTAAGGCCAATCTGGTTTCATGACTTGCATTGCTGATTTGTAAGCGGTGGAATTTGAAGGATGAGGATGTGTGGCTCAGCCCCCCTGCTACAATAGTCGTCAGATTAAGATACAGGCCTGAGCTTAGCTTTATTAAAGACATAAGAAGTATTCAACCAGGCAATCAAGGCCAGATTGATGCAGTACAATTTAACTGATAGAAAACTAGAAAAGAGTCGGTGTATGCAAATCAGGGGATTAGAAAACAGGGATAACTTCAGATCATACGCCACTTTATTTCTCTTCGTGGTCTTGATAGTGATTGCAGGGTACTTTCTCAGGCAGTCCAATAAAGCCAGGCAAGCGCAAGTGGTAGAGTCTGTCGATGCCGGGCATTTGCTTAATACGACCTTGGTCACTCACACTTTCAGCGCTGACGACACGAATGTTGAAACAGACAAGGAAACTTATCTGGTGCATGGCAAAGCTCAAATCGAAAAAGGAACCAGCCTGCGGTTAGAGAAAAGATTGAATAAGCAAAAATTCCTCTGCGTGACCTCAAAAAATGAATGCTGGAAACTGGTATTTTAATTTTTAAACCATGCGTAAATACCTGATCAACATAGTGTTTTTTGCTGGTGTCGCGCTTGCGATCTACGCAATCCGAATGTTCCTGGTTCAAGACTACACAGACAAACAACTCAAAAGAGTCGAGCACATGCAGGAGAATATTCGACAGCAAGCACAGCAACGCCTAGAGGAGCAAAAAACCGCTCAAGAACAGAAGCGACTGGATGCGCCTGTGAAAGTGTTAGTGCGGGCTAAAGACGTTAGAACATGCATGAAAGACCTAGAGACTGATACGCTCAACAATGCGGTGGTTGAGTGTACTAAAGACCATTATAAGGAGACGAGGTGATCACCAGAAAAGGGATGTCTCTGCACTATTTATTATTTGCTGCAGTCGCTGCACCCACCATGGTCTTGATGAGTGGCTCCATTGCTGGAGGAGTGATTGCTTTACTTTTGAGTTTATTACTCGTCAATATTTTCACTGCTAAATATCCGAAATTAATAAACTTGAAGCGCAAATATATTGAATTTCAGCTTGTAGGTTTAGTAGCAGGTTTAGCCATATTCAACAATGCAGCTTATAAAGATGCGGTTTTAGTGATGTGGGTCTTGATTATGTTCATCTTCTTTTTCAAATCCATTTTGCAGACTATGCAAATTCTTTCAGACTAGGCCCCGCCTGCCCCCCCCAGCTCGCAAACTTAGAAGTTGCAGTGATACGCTGATATAAAAAGCCTGGCTTGAATATCAACACTAGTCATGTTTCATAATCTCTTAATAAGGCGTGCGTTTAATTCACAGACCTAACCTTTAGAGTTTAAAAAAAATGAAAAGAAAATATCCCGAATTATCAATGTTGCTGATGTCTCTGTTTTTATTGATATCTTGCTCATTAGCGAATGCTGCCACGCTGAAATTCACATACACGAGTGACACGGATGGTTATGCTGGTTTCTTTACTGTCGATGAAACAACCTTTAATCAAAAGCTTGGTAAATCTAACTGGCTCTTGAATGAATATATTTCAGAGCTGAGTTTTTCATTTCGTGGCGATGTGTGGGGAACGGAAGATATAGACAGGAAAGCTTATACAGTGTTTCGTCAGGTTGCGGGGATCCCCCTGCCTCAAGTGCAAGGGGGATCTGGTGCGCTTGCCACACACGGCTTCCCATTAACCAATATTACGTTGTACGCTGATGGCATAGTCAACTTCGCGGATACATTCCAGCTTGTGCAAGGGCAATGGTCAACCTCTTATGTAGCTCAAGTGCCTGAGCCTAAAGGTTATGCACTGCTTTTAGGCGGGCTGTTATTGATAGCGGCATGTTTACGCGTGAAAATATAGCCATTAGCTCATGCTGGCATGCTGCGTTAACACAATGCATGGATACATACAGAAAAACCTCAAGTGTTACGCACTTGAGGTTTTTTGTTTTTGCGCAGACAGATTTACATTTGGCCAGGTAAAAGTGTTACTGGCAATTGCTGTGCCGGTTAAGAGACTTTATTTAATGCGTCTCTAGCTTCATGTAAACCTCTTCGTCTGCAACCATATCCAGGACAGACTCTGTGAATTCATCCGAACATTCGCTGGACCATTCTGCATCCTCATTGAAATCACGCGTCATCATGGGCAGAAAGCTCATGTGCATATACTGCCCGTCATCCATTTTGATCGCTTGTACCTGGTCCGGGTGCTCTACCAAATCCCAGGTGTCGGGGATATCTAGCTCCACTTGAATGGTGACTATTAGTTTTTTCATGATGCTCTCTTGTATAAGTGGTTTGGAGGACTTGAGACTATAGGGGCTGTTCAAGCGAACGACAAGCTAACTTTGCCTTTATATCATGACAATATTGCGTCAGGAGTAGCTTTGGCCACCTCACCTGCTCTAATTACCTGATATTGCAATCGCCTGGCAGTTCATGAAAACGGCTATTTCAGATACGGCTTTATTTTCTCCACGATATCTTCGCTATCCGGGCGCGTCATGCTGTTGAAGGAATAGACTTTCTGGCCACCGGGCAGTATCACGTATTTATAGAAATTCCATTGTGGTGCTTTGCCGGTTTGTTTGATCAGTTGCTGATAGAGCGGATTGGCAGTGGCGCCGGTGACACTGGTTTTTTCCACCATGGGAAACTTGACAGAATATGTCAGTTTGCAGAAGTCTCCTACCTGCTTGTTATTGCCCGGCTCCTGCTTGAAGTCGTTAGAGGGGAAGCCGATCACGATCAGGCCTTTGTCCTTGTATTGTTCATAGATAGCCTCCAGCGCCTCAAACTGTGGCGTGAAGCCACATTTGCTGGCGGTATTGACCACCAGTATCGGTTTATCCTGAAATTGACAAAAATCGACAGTTTGACCTTGCAGGGTCTTAAACTGGTGTTGATAGAAAGGTAAACAGTCAGCATTGGCCATCGTAGAAACTCCTATAGTGCACAACGCGATGATCAAACCACGCATTACTTTTCTCCTGATAATTTAGCAATAATATTTATATTAATTCTTTACAGACAATCAGTTAGCGCAATTGTTCTGTGGATCATAGGGCATTTTTCTATTTTTGACTGACTATCGTTGACCAAAACGCAGGAACTAAACCCGGCTTTGGCACAGTCTATGCTAATGATTACGGTAAGAATGTCATGACTGACATGTTTGAGCAATATCAACTACCATTAAGGAGTGAATTATGTTGCAAAAAGCAGGACCTACCGACAAATTTAAGCGTATAGACCAGATGCTGGAAGACTTTGCCGGCGATGAAGTGGACGATTTTGACACAGGCTATGGCAGCTACGAAAAAAGCCACAAACACTATTCGGCTGACGAAGATGCATTGATGGATATCGACGAGCTATATTAATGCAGTGATAGCTTTTCGTGCAGAGTGTGCTGCATGGTTACTGATATAATATCGTCATGGAAATTACTACACGCTTGGAGTTCGATGCTGGACATCGTATTCCTGATCACAAAAGTCAATGCCGCAATTTACACGGTCACCGCTACGCGATAGAGATCACCTTATCGGGTGACATCATTCAGGCGGAGCACGCTTCAGAAAACGGAATGGTGATGGACTTTGCCGACGTTAAGCGCATTGCCAGAGAAACCATCGTTGATCGTTGGGACCATGCCTTTCTGGTCTATCAAGGCGATACCGCTGTGCTGGACTTTTTAAACAGCCTGCCTGGTCACAAGACTGTGATCTTCCCGACTATCCCTACTGCAGAAAACATGGCTGCCGAAGCCTTTAAATTGCTTAAAGCGCAATATTACGGCACCTTTGACAACCATCTCAAACTGATCAAAGTCAGGCTGTATGAAACACCTAACAGCTGGACAGATGCCTTTGCCTAGCCGCTTGTTGCCTCTGATCTAATTCAAACCTGTTTACCAGGGCGTTGCGCCAGACTTGGCCAGGCCCTCAATATACTTGGCATGCGCGGCCAGCTCTTCAACATCGGCCGTCACCAGTTTCACGTTATTCAGATCGACGGCGACACTGTCGTGGGAGACTTGCTCTACAGTGCCGGATAACTCCATCAACAGGCTTTCCTGCCCACGCGTCATCGCGATATAGACTTCACCCAGCAACTCCGCATCAAGCAAGGCGCCGTGCAGGGTACGCTTGGAGTTATCAATGCCAAAATGGCGGCACAATGCATCCAGGTTGTTACGCTGCCCGGGGCGCGATTCTTTTGCCATTTTCAGCGTATCTATGATGCCGCTGACTGCCGTTTCCAGTTTATCCAGCCCCAGTCTGGCTAACTCCATATTGAGGAAGCCCATATCGAACGGGGCATTGTGGATGATCAATTCGGCACCACGCACAAAGTCGACGAATTCGTCAGCTACCTGCGCAAACAGCGGTTTATCCTGCAAAAACTCAAGCGAAATACCGTGCACTTCCTGCGCACCGGCATCGATCTCGCGTTCGGGATTGATATAGACATGAAAATGGCGCTGGGTAGGCCTGCGGTTAAAAATCTCCACCGCGGCGATCTCGATGATCCTGTGCCCCTGGTCAGGGTATAAGCCAGTGGTTTCGGTATCCAGAAAAATTTGTCTCATGGCTGCGCTTTTAAAAAAGTTGATTCAAACCGGGTTAAAGTTGATTCAGATCGGTGATTTTGCCACGGTGAGTACGCCCTGGTTGGCCAGCACATCGGCGCGCTCGTTACCCAGGTTACCGGCATGCCCCCTGACCCAGATCCAGTCTATGGTATGCGGGCTGGCCAGATCATCCAGCATCTGCCATAAATCGGCATTTTTGACCGGCTTTTTATCTGCCGTCCGCCATTGCTTCTGCTTCCAGCCTTTGATCCATTCAGTCATGCCTTTTTGCACATAACTTGAATCAGTATAGATCTTGATATGCGACGGCTTTTTTAACACTTGCAAGCCCTGGATCACCGCCATCAACTCCATGCGGTTATTGGTGGTCAATGCTTCACCACCAAACAGCTCCTTCTCATGCAGCCCGGCTTTCAGCCAAACGCCCCAACCACCTACTCCCGGGTTGCCTTTACAGGCCCCGTCCGCGTACATTTCAATCCAGCTTTGTGTCGACATCCGCGCATTTTAACTGTTTTTGCACTTTGTTTTGAATGCGCGTGCGGCTTTTTTGCGCCTGCAAGGCCTGGTTCAGCGGAGATTTTTTCCAGTCGGGCTTAAGCAGGCGCACATTCAGCACCCTTTTCTTAGCCACCAGAAAATAAACGCCACCTGTCATGCCAAAGGTGCATGCCCCCCATTTTTCCAGACTGGCCTGGCGTTGCAGCCAGTTAAAGTCATTGATGGGCAGCGCATGCATCAGGTAATTGCTCTGTATGATCTCAAAGCCCAGCACATTCAACCAGTCCCTGATGCGGCGCGCGGTAAACAATCGCTTGAAGGCCCCGGCCTGTTTGAACCAGCCTAGTTTGGCGCGTAACCCGAGGCAGCTGAACGGCGTCACGCCGGTCAGAATCAGGGTGCCTTCAGGCACCAGCACGCGAAAAGCTTCGCGCAAGGCCTGGCGGGGGTCATGGCAGTGCTCTAGCACATGCGGCATGCATATCAGATCGAC
This sequence comes from Methylophilus sp., assembly GCF_052437885.1. Classification (GTDB taxonomy): domain Bacteria; phylum Pseudomonadota; class Gammaproteobacteria; order Burkholderiales; family Methylophilaceae; genus Methylophilus. The sequence goes on from NZ_JBQVPB010000010.1 coordinate 42,027, forward strand.
AGAGTTTTCAGCCAGTGGCAGAAATTCTGGTTCACAAAGCAAAGCGCTTTCTTTCAGGGCGTGCTCATGTAAATAATGTTTATACGGGATGCGGCTCTGCGCCAGCAGATCATAGCCTGGCCAGCCTAACTGCAATGCATGAAAGCCAAAGACGTCTGCCACGGCCTGCCCATAGATCGCGGTCTCTCGCTGCGAAATATAGTGTCCTAGCGCGGTCGCATCAAAGGTAGCTGGCTGATCAGACTGCAATATTAGGCTCCGGCAAAAGAATTAATCATCATCAATGCTGCTGGCATGGATCACAGCCGTTCTTGACAACAGTGAGTGTTTTCTCAATGATGCGTGATGCAAGAAACTTCTGCAAGTATACAAATCACTGCCCTGCCCGCATTTAACGATAACTATTTATGGTTGATACATGCCGGCAGGCACGCATTGGTGGTTGACCCCGGTGATGCCAGCGTGGTGCAACAGGCGCTGGAGGCTGGCGGTTACCAGCTGGACGGCATTTTACTGACCCATCACCACGCCGATCATACTGACGGCGCACTGGCTTTGCAGCAGCACTGGCGCTGCCCGGTGTATGCACCTGACAACGACCATGCTGCCTACCGCGCACTGGATGCTGTCAGGGTAAAAGACGGCGAGCAGATCGTATTCGAGACCTTCCCTGACCTATCGTGTGTGGTGTTGTCGCTGCCCGGCCATACACTGGACCATATCGCCTTCTATATCAATCAGCAGCATCTATTCAGCGGTGATATTATTTTTGGCGCCGGATGTGGCCGTCTGTTTGAGGGCAGCCCGCCACAAATGTATGCGTCGCTACAACGTATCGCGGCGTTGCCCGCTACGACCCTGATCTACCCGGCGCACGAATATACCGCGCATAACATCGCATTCGCACTGACTGTGGAACCGGAGAACGCTGCCTTGCAGCAACGCGCGCAAGAGACCGCCGCCCTGCGCCAACGGCAACTGCCCACGCTACCGACGACGCTGGCATTAGAAAAAGCAACCAATCCCTTTTTACGTTGCCTGGTACTCAGCCAGCAAGCTGCCTTTTATCACTGGCAGCCGGTGGATGTGTTTGCCGAGCTGCGTGCAAGACGGAATGTGTTTTAGGAAATATGTTTTATCCCAGGCCATGCGCACGCACAAACTCAGCATGGGCGCAAGGGCTTGTCTCACCGGGAAATTAACGTAGAATGATGTCCTCCTTTAAGCGCTCGTATACGTTACGTCACTCACATGCTGTCTGACAGTGCTCAACGGCCACTCAGGTTTGATCAATGCATGCATAGGCTTTCATGCCCGGACACTCAATGTCCGCACATGGCCTTTTGCATCAGTCTCAGGATTTAGAAACACCGTCATGCGTTTTAATGAATTACTGCTATGTATCACTTTTTCAGCCTTTCCTATGCTGGTGATGGCTGAGTACGTAGAGCCAGCGACGCTGTCGACTGACAATGGCAGTTATGATGAGAACTTCGGCGAGACCGACTCTGAAAGTTACAGTTCCAGCTACCAGTTTGAAGATGCACTGACACTACAAGAAAGCTTGTGGGACCGCGTGCGTGACGGTTTCAACATGCCGGATATCGATTCGACCTACACCAATAAACATGAGCAGTGGTACGCGTCACGCCCTGATTATGTCTCGCGCATGCTGGAACGCAGCAAAAAATACCTGTATCACATCGTGGTAGAAGTAGAAAAACGCGGCATGCCGACCGAGATCGCCCTGCTGCCCATGATAGAAAGCGGCTTTAACCCTAAAGCCTTATCCACCAGCAAGGCTTCAGGCATCTGGCAGTTCATCCCTTCCACCGGCAAAGATTTCGGACTCAAGCAGAACTACTGGAAAGACTCGCGTAAAGACGTGACCGCCGCGACACAAGCGGCACTCAATTACCTGCAAAAACTCTACACCATGTTCGGCGCCTGGGACCTGGCGCTGGCGGCCTACAATGCCGGTGAAGGCACAGTAGCGCGTGCCATAGAGCGCAACCGCCAGCTAGGCCTGCCTACCGATTACCAGCATTTGTCACTGCCGGACGAGACACGTAACTATGTGCCCAAGCTGCAGGCGATCAAAAACATTGTTTTTCGGCCGGAGCAATACGGGCTGACCTTGAATGAGATCCCTAACAAACCGTATTTCACCACCGTGCAGGCACCGAATAAGATAGATGCCAAACTGGCGGCAGAACTGGCCGGCATCTCGCTCGAAGAGTTCAGCGCGCTGAACCCCAGCTTCACACGGCCAGTGCTGATCACCGAGAACAGTTTCCAGAAGCTGCTATTGCCGACCTGGGCGGCCAGCAATTTCACCAACAATTTAAATGGTTACACGCGCCCCTTATCCAACTGGCATAGTTATCATCCCAAACGTGGCGAGCGCCTGGGCGATATCGCCAATCGTTTTGATATCAGCCTGTATGAACTCAGCGCAACCAATAACCTCAAGCCGAACAGAAACCTGATCGTGCGCAGGACCTTGTTAGTGCCAGCTGGCAACCATTCAACCCTGACCAAGCCTATAGACGCGGTCGCCATGGCGCAGATCCCTATCGAAGTGGCGGTGGAAAAAGCCTCGGCCAATAAGTACACGGCTATTTCGCATAAAGTAAAGCAAGGCGACACGCTTTCCAAACTGGCAAAACGTTATGGCGTCAGTTCCAAACAGATCATGCAGCAGAACCATTTAAAGAGCAAAAGCCTGACCGCGGGCCAGACACTGCAATTCGAGCAGCAGGAAAGCACGTCCAGCGGGTCTGGTAAAAAGAGCTCTAGCGCACATGCCACAAAAGGCAGCGCTAGCAGATCGTCGTCAGCCACTAGCCACCGCGCTAAAAAAACCTCTTCTTCAGCCAGGAAGACCAGTACATCGACGACAAAAAAAAGCAAAACCAGTCATAAATAATAAAATGTGTATATGATGAGTGTTCTCAGGCACTTTGCAGGCTAGCCTAAACAGCAAAACTTGCCAAACCAATAAAACTGCACCTTTAAAATTGCGCCTATAAAATTGCACATGGTTCATCGTCAATTCCTGATCATTCTTTTGTGCAGCTGGCTGGCAGCCTGCAGCTCAGATAACTCAGCGCAGAATAACGCGCCTCACCAACAGACTTACGCTCCCGAGCCAGGCGGCACCCTGATCGATGTGATGCCATCCGACCCCAGCGGACTGATCTTCATGGTGGCGGGAGAGTCCGCCTCCAGCGCAATCACTGGCAACCTGTTCAATACTTTGCTCACTTATGACCAGAATCTGGATCTGAAGGGTGAGCTGGCCGCCTCCTGGCAAGTCGCAGCCGACCAGAAAACCATCACTTTCCGTTTAAAACCAGGCCTGGTATGGGCTGACGGCCAGCCGCTCACCAGTGCAGACGTATTTTTCACCTGGCAATTGATCATTGATGAAAAGACCCGTAGCCCTTATGCATCCGATTATCAGTTAGTCACCAAAGCCGAAACGCCGGATAAACTGACTTTTATCGTCCATTATGACCAGGCTTTTTCTCCGGCGCTGGACAGCTGGGCCGGCATGCAGATATTGCCCAAGCACAAACTGGCTGGCCAGGACATACACACCTCCAGCTTTGGGCAAAAACCTATGGGCAGCCATTACTACCAGCTCAAGGAGTGGCGGCACGGCGAATATATCAAGCTGGAACGCAACCCAAAATCTGTGCTGGGGCAAGCGCAGATCGATACACTGATAGAACGCATTATTCCCGACCCTGGTGCGCAGTTTCTTGAACTGATGGCCGACCATATAGACAGCATGAATATGGACCCTGTCACCTATGCCCGCATTATTCCGTCACGCCCGGAACTGCAAGCCAAACTGAACCAGTACAAGGCGCTGGGCAATAGCTACACTTACCTCGGTTTTAACCTGAAACGCCCGTTATTCAAAGACGTGCGCATACGCAAAGCCATTAACTATGCCATTGATAAGCAGGAGATCATTGATGGTGTCAACCTGGGCCTGGGTGTACAGATCGCTTCGCCGTACAAACCTGGCACACGCTGGAGTAACCCCCAGTTAAAGCCCTACCCATTCGACCCGGTACTCGCGCGCAGTTTACTGGCAGAAGCTGGTTACAAAGATACTGACGGCGATGGCTATGTTGAACGCGATGGCAAAAAACTGTCTTTTGAAGTACTGACCAACCACGGCAATAAAGAACGTGAAAAGACCGTGGTCATCATTCAACGCCGACTGAAAGCAGTCGGCATCGAGGTACGTATCCGCACAATTGAATGGGCCAGTTTTATCACCCGCTTTATTAAAACCGGGGATTTCGATGCCGTGGTGATGGGCTGGCAACTAGGGCTGGAACCAGACCAGTATGGCATCTGGCATTCCAGCCAGCAAAAACCCGGGCAGTTCAATTTTATTGGTTACCATAATGCTGAGGTCGATAAATTGCTGGAACAGGGGCGTAGTGAGTTTGACCCCGAAAAACGTATGCATATTTATCACCAGTTTGCCGAAGCCTTGTATCAGGACAGTCCTATCGTGTATTTGTCTGCCGGTTATGGGCTGACCGCCATCCACAAGCGCGTGCAAGGGATCATGAACCCGGTGCCGCCAGCCGGGGTGAGCTACGATTCCCAGAAATGGTATATCCCATTTTCGTTAAGACGTACCCAGATGCAGGCCGAATGATATGCTAAGTTACCTGCTCAGACGACTGTTATGGATGCTGCCTATGCTGGTAGGCATCAGCCTGATCTCATTTTTCATCATGCATCTGGCACCTGGCGATATCACCAGCACTGAGTCTGCGTTCGACCCCAAGTCTTCTGAAGAATCCAGGCAAAAACTGCGTGAGTTATACAATCTGGATAAGCCGGTGATCGTGCAATATGGCTTATGGATGCAGCGCCTTGCGCATCTGGATTTCGGGCATTCATTTGCCAGCCACCAGCGGCCGGTATTCTGGGCCGAAAAAGATAAAGACGGCAACGAGATGCCGGGCATGATACAACAAGCCCTGCCCATCACCCTGCTCATGAATATCGCCGGCTTGCTCATCACCCTGTCGCTGGGTATCCCCTTAGGGGTGCTGGCGGCAAAACGCTACGGGCAATGGCCGGACCGCAGCATCACCCTGTTCAACTTTATCGGTTTCTCTATCCCCGGATTCTGGCTGTCATTGCTGCTGATGTACTGGCTGGGCGTGATACACCCCTGGTTTCCCATCTCCGGCATGCATAGCCTCAATTACGAGCAGCTGGGCTTCTGGCAAAAAGGCCAGGATCTGTTCATGCACTTGTTCCTGCCGGTGGTGATCCCATCCATCACTGGTCTGGCAAGCATCACCCTGTTCGTGAAAAACGGCATGCTGGATGTGTTGAGCCAGGATTACGTCACTACCGCGCGCGCCAAAGGCCTGAGTGACCACACTGTCACTTATAGACACGCCCTGCGTAATGCCTTATTGCCGCTGATCACGCTGATAGGCCTGTCGCTGCCTGGCCTGATCGGTGGCTCGGTGATCGCCGAGACTATTTTTGCCATCCCCGGCATGGGCAAGTTATTTTATGAAGCGGTGATGATGCGCGATTTTCCGGTGGTGATGGGGATATTGACCATAGGCTCGGCGCTCACCCTGCTAGGCAGCCTGCTGGCTGACCTCGCCTATGCATGGGCAGATCCGCGACTGCGCAAAGGGGTGATGCTTAAGCGCTGACCTGACGATACATCCATGAAAAGAATCTTACACAATCCCTTGGCCGTAGCCGGTTTATGCATGATCAGCCTGATATTGATGCTGGCTCTGCTCGCACCGTGGCTGGCACCGTATGACCCAGATGACATCAACGTCAAGCAGATCCTGCTGGCACCCTCCTGGCAGCACTGGATGGGCACCGACGGCCTGGGTCGCGATGTCTGGAGCCGCATGCTGTTTGGCGGCAGAGTCTCCTTGCTGGTCGGCCTGGTCGCGGTGGGCATCTCCACCGTGATAGGCGTCATCCTGGGTGCCATTGCCGGTTATTATCGCGGCTGGACAGACACCATTATCATGCGCCTGGTCGATATCATGCTGTCTATCCCCAGTTTCTTCCTGATCCTGGCCGTGATCGCCTTTTTAAGCCCTTCCATCACCAACGTCATGATAGTGATAGGCCTCACCTCATGGATGAGTGTGACGCGACTGGTACGGGCAGAGTTTCTCAGCCTCACCCAGCGCGAATTCGTCACCGCATCTACCGCACTCGGTGCGCAAGACTGGCGGGTGATATTCAGGCATTGCCTGCCCAATAGCCTGACGCCGGTACTGGTGAGCGTGGTATTAGGCATCGCCAGCGCCGTTCTTCTGGAGTCCGGCCTCAGCTTTCTCGGCCTGGGTGTGCAGGCGCCACAAGCTTCCTGGGGCAATATACTGACTGATGGCAAAGAGTATATCCAATTTGCCTGGTGGCTTTCGCTCTACCCCGGACTTGCCATCTTAATCACGGTGTTAGGGTATAATCTGCTCGGTGAAGGTTTGCGTGACGTGTTTGACCCCAGGTCCAACACCAGACGCTGACCGTTTAATAAACTACCAAACAGGATCAAGCATGGCATTTCTTGCTGGAAAAAAAATTCTGATCGCCGGTTTGCTCAGCAACCGCTCAATCGCATACGGCATTGCAGCCGCTATGAAACGTCAAGGCGCTGAACTGGCCTTTACCTATCAAGTCGACAAACACGAAACCCGGGTCCGTGATCTCGCAGCAGACTTTGAATCCACTTTAGTACTCCCCTGTGATGTGGCCGAAGATGCCCAGATCGACAACCTGTTCGTAGAACTGGCAAAAGTCTGGGATGGCCTGGACGGTTTAGTGCACTCCATCGCCTTTGTGCCCAAAGTCGCACTGGCTGGTGATTACCTGGATAACATCAGTCGCGAGTACTTCCATATCGCGCACGACATCAGCTCATATAGCTTTTCGGCCATGGCGAAAGCAGCCTATCCTATGATGCAGGGCCGTAACGGTAGCCTGCTGACGCTGAGTTACCTGGGCGCTGAGCGCACCATGCCTAACTACAACGTCATGGGCGTGGCCAAAGCCAGCCTGGAAGCCAACGTACGCTACCTGGCACAAAGCCTGGGCCCGCGCGGTATCCGTGTCAACGCCATCTCTGCCGGCCCGATCAAGACCCTGGCTGCTTCAGGGATCGCCGACTTTGACAAAATGATAGGCTTTAACGAAAAACACGCCGCCCTGCGCCGTAACGTGACCATAGAAGAAGTCGGTAACGTTGCCGCCTTCCTCAGCAGTGACCTCGCCTCTGGTGTGACCGGCGAGATCACCTATGTCGATGGTGGTATGAATATCACGGCTGCCGGTCAGATCGATTGATACTGCGCTAAGCTACAAAAAACGCCTGCACTGTCATAGTCAGGCGTTTTTTATTATTTGCCTTTTATAACTTTAAAAGTCAGGCTGGCAAAAGATAGAATAATGACAAAAAAATGGCCAGGTTTAGTTGATTATTTTGCAAGCCATCGCAAAATAATTGCTGGCCATATGGTCTTATAAAAAATACTTCATTTTTATATTAAGGTGTACTAAATATTTATTTATAACTGAATTAATTTAATAAAATATAAAAATTATTTTTTATAAGGCAGTTAAAATAAAAATTATTCTCCCGAATCAAAGTTTGATACTGGCCTGGAAAGGAGTCGCCTTGAGGGACGATAGAATAGACATTCTAAGATTTATTGGTCTATCCATGATCATTCTTGCGCATGTGGACCCACCAGGATTACTGTTCCAGCTCAGAAACTTCGACGTGCCCCTGATGGTATTAGTCTCTGCCATGTCTTTCAGCCTGAGCTACAAAGCCAATGAACCCTACCCCGCCTACGTCTGGAAAAGAATCAAAAGACTGGTTTTCCCGGTCTGGAGTTTTCTAACAGTTTATTTTCTGACGATCTTCGCCTTCAATCCAGGCAGCGGCGAGCTTGATCCCACTACCGTACTCACTTCTTATGGCTTGCTTGAGGGCATAGGCTACGTGTGGATCATACGCGTGTTCCTGCTAGTCGCATTGATCTCACCATTACTTTTCCGCTGGCACCAGAACACTGAGCGTGACAGCCGGTATTTCACGGTGCTGGCTCTAAGCTTGCTGGCATATGAAACATTGAGATATTGCTCACTACCATATATCCAGCCAGGCGCTGGCGAGCTAGTCTCATCTGTGCTGCTTTACCTGATCGCTTACGGCCTGATATTCGCCATCGGTTTGCGTATGGGCCGACTCAGCACCAGGCAACTGTACACGCTTGCCTTGCTGAGCCTGTCCATATGCCTGCTCGCTGGTATGTGGCTGTTTTTTCTGCATGGCGAATTCATCCCCACCCAGTCACTGAAATATCCGCCTTCGGTTTACTATTTCTCCTATGCGGTATTTATTTCAGTCTTGTTGTGGACACACAGCGCAGGCATAGACCACAGCATAGAGCGCTTAAAGTTAAAACCGCTGGTGCTGTTTATAGCGAGAAACTCCATCTGGGTATACCTTTGGCATATTCCTTTGATTAAAACTATTGAAAATATAGACACGCATTTTTTACTTAAATATCTGATCGCATTCAGCGTGGCCGTCGCTCTCACTTATGCCCAGGTCAAGCTGGTGGGCCATGGCCTGAACCATATAAAAAGTGACGCATGCAGGAAAAATATAAAAATGATTTTTACCGGCTGACTGCTGGCAGCCTGCACTCCCCTTTGCAAAGCTGCCCACTCTAACGGCTAAACGCTTATATCACTGATGGAATGAGAGGCAAAAGGAATGAGAGGCAAAAGAAATGAGAGGTAGGCTATGCCGCAGTTTTTAATCGCAATCCACCGCCCGCCAGACTATGACCCGCGGCTAGCCGAAGATGCAGCCATGACACAAGCGATCACTGACTTGAATAAAGCCATGCGATCAGCGGGCATCATTGTATTTGTAGGTGGCCTGAATGCGCCAGCCAGCGCCCGATCCATACAGATACAAGCGAATGGTGAGGCGCGCGTCACGTCAGGATTATACTTAGACAGCAACGAATATGTAGGCGGCTTCTGGGTAGTAGAAACGCCCAACCTGGATGATGCGTTAAGCTGGGGGCAAAAGGCCGCGATCGCCTGCAGAGCTGGGGTAGAAGTACGGCCATTTCATAGCAAAAGTTGAAGTGGACTATATTCCCGGCCAAGCTGCCAGTCACCCGCTCTGAAAAACCCAATAAAAAAAGGAGGGCCAAGCCCTCCTTTTTTACTTTAACGCAACAAACTAGTTGTTAGCGTTAGACATCAGCACCTTCACATTCAGCTGGATATCTTTCTTGGCTTTCAGTGATGCCACATATGCATGTGACATCTCGGCACCTAATGCCTGCTGATAGGCTTTGTAGGCCCTGTCAGCCACTTCCGGGCTATCTTTGAGCTTCTGGTTCACGGCGATCACTTTAATCACGGTGTAGCCCTGATTGGCTTCGTTAAAGCCATAATAGGCTGGCAAGCTATGCGTGTTGACCTTGAATACATTTCTCATTACAGAATCAGTCAAGCCTTGCGCATTTCTGCGGTCTACGGTCACCGGCGTGATCCAGTCCGCATTCACCGCTTTACCGGCTTTCAGATCAGCCAGCAGTGCCTCACCTTTTTGTTGCGCCAGCTTGCCAGCGGCTTCAGATCTCAGCAAGGCCTCTATCCCACCTTTGACCTCGTCAAAGCTGCGTGGAGCTTCTGCTATGTATTCCACTGTCCTCGCTGCGACCAGGTTATTAGGAGAGATCTCAATTGCTTCGGTATTGCGCTTTTCTTTCAGCACTTCATCTGAAAACACCAGGCTGGCCAGACGCTCACTCTTGAAAAACTTGGCGATCTCATCCTTGGTCATGGCTGGGGATGTTTGCACCTGCAGACCAAACTTCTTGGCTACCGGCTCTAAACTGCCTGACTGCTCATACACAGTATTGCCAAAGTCATCGGCCAGCTCAGCGTATTTGGCTTGTGCCTTCTGGAACAGCAACTCAGCTTTGATCTTGAGTTTCATAGCTTCAAAATCTGAAGACTCACCAGTGATCCCTGTCAGTTTGATGATGTGGTAGCCGAACTCGGATTCCACCAGGTCGCTGATCTCACCGACTTTCATCGAGAAAGCGGCATTTTCAAATGGCTTAACCATGGCACCACGGCCAAAACTGCCCAGATCTCCGCCTTTGCCGGCAGAACCTGTGTCTTGCGAAAACTCGATCGCCAGCTTCTCAAAGCTTTTAGGGTTGGCTTTGATCTGTTGCAGGACTGATTCTGCTTTTTCTTTTGCAGCGGCCTTTTCGGCTGCGCTGGCAGTATTGCTGAAGCCGATCAGGATATGACTGGCCTGACGCTGTTCGTTACCCTGGTACTTGGCAGCATTCTCTTCGTAATCCTGCTTCACTTCTTCATCGGTCACAGAAACTTGCCCGACCAGGCTGGCGGCAGACAACAAGGCAAACTGCAATTTAACCTTGGCTGGCGCAATGAATTTTGTTTTGTGCTGGTTGTAATAAGCTTGCACCTGCTCTGGTTTAACAGTGACCTGATTGCCGAAATCAGACACTTTGACATCCACCACAGAGACTTCACGCTGCTCGAATTCAGACATCAGAGACTGCTCAGCGACCTTTTGCGGCATGAATACCAGGTTGGATATGCCATCGCGCACTTGTTGCACGGCCAGGTCTTTGCGGATGTTTTGCTCAAACTTGGCAGGCGTCAGCTTGTTCTGTGTCAGCAACTGGTTGTAAGTTTCCTCGGAGAACTTGCCGTTGCTCTGAAATTCCGGCATGCCAATCACATGCTGGCTCAGCTGATCATCGCTGATGCGGAAACGATAATCCTGGATCGCACCTTCCATCAAGCGACGCGTAATGATGCTATCCAGCACCGACTGCTTGAACGCCGGGCTTTCCAGCATGGCAGTGTCGACTTTCTGGCCCTGGGATTGCATATAGTTACGCGCATTCTCAACCGCATTGGAATACTCCTGCAGCGAGATCTTCTGGCCATCGACTTTTGCCACTGCGACCTGGCCACCGGCCTGGTTAAGATATGAATCGATCCCAAACAATGCAAATGGCACCACTATCAGTGCCAAAATGATTTTTGCCATCCATCCTTGTGTATGTTTTCTTAATGCTTCTAACATTTTCTAGTTTCCATTACCTGATTTTTTGCAACAGCAAACTATACCATAAACAGGTCAAAACCGCCTGTGTGCAGCCATCGCCATATGCTTTTGCATGCGCTAGGCTTATGCCACAGCATTCATCAGGGAGGATAAGAAAAACGGAAAAGGAAAATATCCCGGCAGATGCTTTTAAAAAGCATTGAATACGTGTGGTGCATTCAGAATGACATGTTCAGTAATATGGAGCCTGATAGCAAGAGCAATCGACTAATGTAGGCTATGAATGCTGTGAATAGAAAAATGGGGAAAGGTAAGTTAATTGTTGGCAGCCAAGGTTTTGGCCAGCCTTGGGCAATGAAGCAAGAATTTAAAAGTCCCAGCTAAATAACCGATTGGGACGAACTATTGATTGTATATTTGGTATATTGTAGGAATTTCTTTACTCATAAATAGTCTCAATACAGTTAATTTTCATGTTAAGTACAGCAATAAAAGTAACCGAGGAAAATATGAATAAAACTAAAAGACCCAGACCACCTGGTGAATTGGACAAAAAATTCCATAATCAAATGGAAATGCTTGTAACCGACTGCAAAGCTTATGATGCCGGCCATGAATTCCATGCAGAAAGCATGGCTGGTAGATTAAGAATATTGCTCCATCACAATCCATCCAAAAGAAGCCACGCATTACTACAGCAAATCGGATTACTTAGTGAATTATCTTTCATTGATTCCGGTATAAGAAAGGACCGATTAATTGTTGCATACAGTAAAACCGAGGCTGCTGAAGGTGGATTTACTGCAAGGCCCTCACCTGCTGAAACTGGTTTAGTTATTCCATGTAGCATGAATGGTGAATGGAAATTTATGGCACCATTAGTTAAAAATAGATATATCCCTGAAGCAGCACTACATAGCTGCATTCAATCGCCAACAGACTTCAATGACTGGTGGGAAACACCGTTTATCGAGAATAGCAATGAAAAGATATTTTCAAGGAAAAATATAGTTACTATCATGGCCAATCAGGATGGAGGAAGCCACGTAGATCCTGATATCGACGCAGACTTCAGCGACCTGTGCCAGGATTTTCATAACATAATGGCTGGATCCGAACCGGAGTCTATTAAACCAATTCAAACGAACATCGCTTCTGCAACTATACGACAAATCACGTATGAACTTATGGCGACAATAGATGAAAAATTAGGGACTAAATGGGCTGAAAAAGCGCAATCGCCAAGACCCGGAATGAGGTATCTTCCAACTGTTACTCTACTTTTAAATTAGCTATTACAAAGGCACTGACCTCTTTCCCTCTAGCTGTTGTAAGTCTACTGGCCCTTAGCGGAACTAGGCTCGATGCCTAATGGCAGACGCAAAGAATCAAAATCAGATGAAGCAAATTAGAAAAGGATAACTTATGCACTCAGAACGATGGAGAGAGTATTTAAAGGAAAAAAACTTACCCGCTTTCGAGTACGTATGCCTAGCCGCTGAAAAGATGATTGAAGCGTTTTGCTTGAATTATGACTACGAAGGCCCGCCGATTGAAATATATCTATCTGCTAATGATGTATTTAATGCTCATTCACAAACAGATGGAAAAATTGTTGTTACACATGGAGTGTTTAACGAAATTGAAAAAATAAACCAAAATATTCCTCTTTTTTTTAGCTCAGACGCAATGCGCGAGAACACCTCTGTGTCAATGTTTTTGTGGATTATTGCACATGAATTCTTTCATTTCGCAAGATCACATCATGAAGCGAGACACGTTAAAATCGGTTACATAGATGCACTTGAATACGATGCGGATCTATTCGCTATCGCAGGGACATTTAGGCATATAAACAATATCCTCAAAGGTAACCATCCTGAAATTCCTCAAATTGAAAGCAAAAAGTTTTTGTTATTAGGTGTATTCATATATCTAAGAGAATTTATAGAAAAACAGATTCCAAACTACAACCAGTCACATAAACCTTTTTATATTAGGCTATGGTGGGTCATGTTTAAGCTTTCTTCAATAGATACCATAAACCCTGTAACCTATGAAGAAACGGAAACTTCAATATTCGAATTCCAAGAATTATTTGATCTAATTTTAAATGCTGAAAAAAGATATATAACCGCCAAAAGTTTAAGCGATAGCAAACTTTTAGAGCATTATACTGACCCATCAACTACCGTTAAACCTTATGTGGAACAGGTACATTCCAAATGGGAACAAATAGAACCAATAGTAAAATCTTTACAGAAGATTAGTGACGGCATTCAATTACCAAATCCAAATAAAAGAACAACATAGTTTAAGCTAAAACAATTACATTACTTTTTGTTTCAATTACGAATGCACATTCGTGAGTGTACCAATCAACTTATCGTGCATGATTCCACCCTCTTTTACACGTCTGAACATTTTCCGCACCATTAATCAGAACCTGCTCTACGGTTGTGACGATATCCCTATGTGATTACTGGCCGATTTCTTGATCACCTTCCCCAGCAGGAGTTTTAGCGGCCGTGATTTCTACAGTTGACCTACTTGATACTAAATTACTTTCGGGATGGCGGTATACCAACCCAGACATAGCAACCATAATTCCGACTGCAGCTGCCCATTCACCGATCGTGACACTGCTAATCACGCCGGTGACTATGATAAACAAACCAGTCCCAACCGCAGTGATTTCAGAACCCTTACTTGCCAAATGATTACTTTCTATCTGCTCTTTCATCACACCCCTAAAAATAAAAAAACCCGCCGGAGCGGGTGTTTGTTTATGTCTAATTTCGTTAGGCAGTTATTTCATGGCTAGTATTGCAAATTTGTTCCGAATTCTTTTCTTTTATTTTTAAGCATTCCTCATGGTTCTTTTTAACAATTATTCCACCATAAAATACAAATGACATTAATAACAAACATAGTACCAGTGCTGTTAATTTAATGCGCATACATATCCTCGATATAAATATCAGGTTAGTTTATCCTACATAAAACTGTAAGACAATGTAGGAATAATCTTACACATCCTCGCTGAATACTTCGCCAACTGCCACCGATGCGGCTCCTGCTCCAATAAATACAAAGGTTATTGTTGGCAATAAGTCACCAGGATTGGTTGAATGTACAAATGAGCTAAGAGAAGCTTTAAAGAGGGCCAAGGAATCGCAAGAAACCACATTGCAGCCTCGATCTAGATGAGGGGGCCAGAGATACACGAAAGGCGGCTGGAAATCGATTCTGGGTGAATTAATGCAGGACTGCAAAAGTATGCAGAAATTCACGGTTTACAGTTTAAGCCTTTCAGCCTGTAAGACTGCCGACCTAATGGTGCAAACGATAAATTAATGCAGGGGCATACTGATGTTCAAGATGCCATGAAAACAATTCAGACTAGTCTTAGATCGCAGGCGAAATAAGAAAGCGACACCTGTTAAATAATTCATATTCTAAAACTTGGAATAGAGACGAAAAAAAACGAGTTAGGTATGAACCTAACTCGTTTTTATGTTGGCGGAGCGGACGGGACTCGAACCCGCGACCCCCGGCGTGACAGGCCGGTATTCTAACCAACTGAACTACCGCTCCAGTAATCGTTAAAGCGAAATTATAGCACGATTATTTTTATAATTTCAACAACTATTTTCTAACTATTTACCGCTACTTATAGTTACTTATTAATGTAATTTATTAAGTATGGCAAGACCTAAAAAATTAAGAGCGCAGACATCGCACTCTTGATTTTTAAATTGTCTGGTGGGTGCTAACGGGGTCGAACCGCTGACATTCGCCTTGTAAGGGCGACGCTCTACCAACTGAGCTAAGCACCCGTAACAACCCAAGTGTTGCTACAGCTGGCCGAGCATGTTAGCGCTCAACCAAAGCACGCTAGTTTACAGCATCTTTCAGACCTTTGCCAGCCCTAAATTTAGGAGATTTAGCAGCTTTGATGTTAATTGTCGCACCAGTACGTGGATTGCGGCCGGAACGGGCAGAACGCTCACCTACATAGAATGTACCAAAACCAATCAATGTTACCAAATCACCCTTTTTCAGTGCACCAGAGATTGCCTCTGTCGTTGCATCCAGTGCACGAGCGGCTGCGGCTTTAGAAATACCGGCTGCATTAGCAATATGATCTATCAATTCTGATTTATTCACGTGTTTCCCCTATCTAGTTAAAAAAACAGGTACATCCTGTATTGCCTTTATATCAAGCCGCAAAACGAGCTGTCAAGCGCTAATCCAGCGTTTTGACAATAAATCGCATCAATTTAACTAATGCGTGACAGCCTGCTCCGAATTTCCGTCTTCTGGAGCCACGATTTCGACCTCAGGCGTTTTTACGGAAAGTGGCTGTGGTGCACTTTCAAGCGCCAGATCGAGCACCTGATCTATCCATTTTACCGGGTGAATTTCCAGGTCTTTTTTGATATTCGCAGGAATATCGACCAGGTCTTTTTCATTGGCAGATGGGATCAATACGGTTTTAATGCCACCGCGATGGGCCGCCAGCAGTTTTTCTTTCAAGCCGCCTATCGGTAACACTTCACCACGCAGGGTGATCTCACCTGTCATCGCCACATCTGCACGCGCAGGAATGCCTGTCAGGACTGAAACCAGTGCTGTGGTGAGGGCGATACCTGCACTTGGGCCATCTTTGGGCGTAGCGCCTTCTGGCAAGTGGATATGGATGTCTTTTTTCTCGTAAAAATCAGGGCTGATGCCTAAACCTTCGGCACGGCTGCGGACCACACTCATGGCAGCGGAAACAGATTCCTGCATCACATCGCCCAATTTACCGGTGGTGATGGTTTTACCCTTACCCAGCAGCGTCACCGCTTCAATGGTCAGCAATTCACCGCCCACAGAGGTCCAGGCCAGTCACCTGCCCTACCTGATTCTCTTTGGCTGCCACACCGAAGTCATAACGTCTGACGCCCAGGTATTGTTCAAGGTTCTTGCTGTTGATGTTGATCTTTTTGACTGTTCTGGTCTTGCCTTTGGCCAGCAACTGCTCTTTAACCGCTTTACGGCAGATCTTGGCGATCTCCTGCTCCAGACGGCGCACACCCGCTTCACGCGTGTAATAACGCACGATATCGCGCAGCACGCTTTCTGCCACTGAAATATCCGTGGTTTTCAACGCATGTGCCTTTAACTGCTTGGGCAACAGGTAGCGCTGGGCGATATTGATCTTTTCGTCTTCGGTATAACCAGCCAGACGAATGATCTCCATACGGTCCAGTAATGGCTCGGGAATATTCATGCTGTTAGCGGTAGCCACGAACATGACATCGCTCAAGTCATAGTCGACCTCGACATAGTGATCAGCAAAAGTGTGGTTCTGTTCTGGGTCCAGCACTTCCAGCAAGGCAGAAGATGGGTCTCCGCGCATGTCCTGGCCCATTTTATCGACTTCATCCAGCAGGAACAGCGGGTTCTTCACACCGACCTTGGTCATGCTTTGCAGCACTTTGCCTGGCATGGAGCCGATATAAGTCCTACGGTGACCGCGGATCTCTGCTTCGTCACGTACGCCACCCAAAGCCATGCGCACAAATTTGCGATTGACCGCTTTGGCGATACTTTGACCCAGCGAGGTCTTACCGACGCCAGGAGGGCCCACCAGGCACAAAATAGGTGCTTTCAGCTTGCCGACACGCTGCTGTACCGCCAGATACTCGACGATACGTTCTTTCACCTTGTCCAGGCCGTAGTGGTCTGCATCAAGGATATCTTCAGCGGCTTTCAGATCTTTGCTGATCTTGGTTTTTTTCTTCCATGGCAGATTGAGCAAAGTGTCTATGTAATTACGCACCACTGAAGCTTCTGCCGACATAGGCGACATCAATTTGAGTTTTTTGAATTCGGCGGTGACTTTGGCGAGCGCTTCCTTAGGCATGGCGGCATTTTTAATGCGCTGCTCAAGCTCTTCCATCTCGGCATTTTCGTCCTGCTCGCCCAGCTCTTTCTGGATGGCTTTGACTTGCTCATTCAGGTAATACTCGCGCTGGCTCTTCTCCATCTGCCGTTTTACCCGGCCACGGATACGTTTTTCAACCTGCAGGATATCGATCTCGGATTCCATCAGGTATAACAGGTGTTCCAGGCGCTCAATCACGCTGAGCATCTCCAGCACTTTCTGCTTTTCTTCCAGCTTGAGTGTCAGGTGCGCAGAAATGGTGTCCGCCAGCCGGCCTGGCTCATTAATGGTTGCCAGTGAGGTTAAAATCTCAGGCGGGATCTTTTTGTTCAGTTTGACGTATTGGTCAAACTGGGTCATGACGGTACGCATCAAGGCTTCGGCCTCTTTGTCGTTCTGGTCGGTTTGTTCGACCTCTTCACCCAATGCCATAAAGCATTCATCAGTTTCAGTAAAATCAGTCACCCGCACTCTATGCAAGCCTTCTACCAGCACTTTGACCGTGCCATCCGGCAGTTTCAGCATTTGCAATACCGTGGCTAAAGTACCGATCTCATACAGGTCTTCTGCAACAGGGTCATCTTTATTGGCAGACTTCTGGGCAACCAGCAATATCTTCTTGTCGCCTTCTGAAGCACGTTCCAGGGCTTTGACCGACTTGGTGCGGCCTACAAACAGCGGAATGACTAAATGCGGGTATACCACCACATCGCGCAATGGTAATAGCGGGATCAAGGCGGTTTCTTCCGGAGTTTCAGCGTCAAACAAAGTGTGTTCAGTCATAGCTTCTTTCAATAAGTGTCAAAGGCATGTGCCTTTGCATTTAGATGGGAACGTACTTTGAAAATTCAAGAGAACAGACTCTCAAGAGTCATAGATGGTATCTTGCAATAGCCCGAAGGCTATTGCAAGCATGATTTAACTCGCGTTTTCGACGCGCTTTTGGGCATCCTGGTAAATCAGGATAGGCTCAGAGGTGTGCTCGATCGCACCCGCATCAACAATGACTTTGGACAAGTCTTTCAGCGATGGCAATTCATACATCAGATCAAGCAATGAGTGCTCAAGGATAGAACGCAGGCCACGCGCACCGGTTTTTCTTTCCAGGGCTTTCTTGGCGATCAAAAGCAGGGCTGACTCTTCAAACTCCAGCTCTACGCCTTCCATCTTGAATAACTTCATGTATTGCTTGGTCAGCGCATTTCTTGGCTCGACCAGGATAGTCATCAAAGCCGCCTCATCCAGTGATTCCAGCGTTGCGACGACTGGCAAACGACCGATAAACTCCGGGATAAGACCGAATTTGATCAGGTCCTCTGGCTCAACATCACGCAATACTTCGCCTACAGCGCGGATATCTTCCTTGCTCTTCACTTCGGCACCGAAACCGATACCGCCTTTTTCAGAGCGATGGCGGATCACTTTTTCCAGGCCATCAAAAGCACCACCGCAAATAAACAGGATATTGGTGGTATCCAGCTGTACGAACTCCTGGTTCGGGTGCTTGCGGCCACCTTGCGGAGGCACAGAAGCAATCGTGCCTTCGATCAGCTTGAGCAAAGCCTGCTGTACGCCCTCGCCCGATACATCGCGGGTGATGGATGGGTTGTCAGACTTACGTGAGATCTTGTCGACTTCATCGATGTAAACAATGCCACGCTGTGCTTTTTCAACGTCGTAATCGCATTTTTGCAGCAATTTCTGCATGATGTTCTCAACGTCTTCACCGACATAACCAGCTTCTGTCAAGGTGGTGGCATCTGCCATCACAAATGGCACATCCAGCAGGCGCGCCAGTGTTTGTGCCAGCAATGTTTTACCTGAGCCGGTCGGGCCTATCAGTAAAATATTGCTTTTTTGCACTTCAACATCGTCTTTAGGTGCCTGGCTACCCTCGGAAAGCGGGTTGTAGCCTAAACGCTTGTAGTGGTTATACACCGCCACCGCCAGGTTCTTTTTCGCACGTACCTGACCAATGACGTATTGATCAAGGATGGAACAAATCTCCTGCGGAGTCGGCAGTTTCTTATCTGCTGATTTGATCTCGTTCAGGCTCTGGATTTCTTCACGAATGATGTCATTACATAAATCAACGCATTCATCGCAAATAAATACGGACGGGCCTGCAATCAGCTTTTTGACTTCATGCTGACTCTTGCCACAAAACGAGCAATACAAAAGCTTTTCGCTATCTGACTTATTGGCCATATTTATTCCCTTACTGGTCGCTTTTCACTGAGTTAAACAGCGCGTGCGGCAATTACCTGATCTACCAATCCGTATTCCTTGGCAGCATCAGCACTCATAAAGTTGTCACGGTCTGTATCGCTGGCGATACGGTCAACCGGTTGACCGGTGTGGTGTGCCATGATGCCGTTCAACTTGTCTTTCAAATACAGGATCTCTTTGGCATGAATCGCGATATCAGACGCCTGGCCCTGGAAACCGCCCAGAGGCTGGTGGATCATGACACGTGAGTTAGGCAGGCAGAAGCGCTTGCCTTTTGCACCTGCGGTCAGCAGGAAGGCACCCATACTCGCGGCCTGGCCTATGCACAAAGTGCTCACATCCGGCTTGATGAACTGCATGGTGTCATAAATAGACATACCTGCCGTTACCGAACCACCTGGCGAGTTGATATACAGAGAAATGTCTTTGTCTGGATTTTCTGCTTCCAGGAACAGCAACTGTGCAACCACCAGGTTGGCGGTCATATCGTTGACCGGCCCTACCAGAAAAATAACGCGCTCTTTGAGCAGGCGTGAGTAGATGTCATATGAACGCTCACCTCTACCACTTTGCTCAATGACCATAGGGATATACCCTAGTCCTTGCGGCTCCATTCTTTCCTGCATCATGCCTTCGCTTGCGTTCATATAATTCATGGTTTAAGCACCCATCATCAATTCATCAAATTTAATTTTCTTGTTAGTGACTTTGGCTTTTTCAAGCACCCAGGCCACTACATTTTCTTCTGTCGCCAATGCTGCTGGCTCATCCAGACGTTTTACGTCGGCATAGTACCAGCTGACCAGCTCTGCAGGCTTCTCAAAGCTCAGCGCAAAGGTATCCACCATGGCACGTACCTGGTCTGCATTGGCTTGCAGATCGTTGGCATTCACCACTTCAGTCAGGATCAGGCGCAATTTGGCATTGCGTTGCGCTTGGGCTTCAAACACTGAAGGCTCCATAGGCACGGTTTGCGGGTCTACACCGCGCTCACGCAGGTTTTGCGCCGCCGTTTGCATCAGGCGATTGGTCTCTGCCGCTACTATCGCTTTTGGCAGCTCGAAAGTGCTTTCGTTCACCAGCGCCTCAAACACGCCCTCTTTCAGGCGCGCCGTGATGCGTTTGGCGACTTCCTGTTCCAGGCTCTGCTTGATCTCTGACTTCATGGTGTCCAGATTACCATCTTCAACACCCAGGTTCTTGGCGAACTCTGCGTCTACCGCCGGATACACCGGTTGCGAGACAGAAATGAATTTCACTGCATAAGTCACTGTTTTTCCAGCCAGCTGGGCAGGATTGTGGTCTGCAGGATAAGTGATATCAAAACTCTTCTCAGTGCCGGTTTTGCCGCCGATCAAGGCATCATCAAACTCAGCCACGCGGCCAGGCTCACCGATCACCAGGTCTATGCCACGGTCGCCCGTGCTTTCAACCTGCTGGCCATCGATAGAAGCGGTCAGTGTGATATTGATACGGTCGGCTTTTTTCGATGCACGCTTGACTGGCTCATAGCTCACGCGCTGCTTCACCAATACGTCCAGTGTCTTTTCAACATCAGCGTCTGTCACTTCCAGTGCCGGACGCTCGATCTTCACCTTGCTCAGATCGCCGATAGCGACTTCGGGGAAGATCTCGAAAGTGGCGACATATTCCAGTTCTTGAGCCGCTTCCTGGAATGGCAGATGCTCAATGTTAGGAAAGCCCGCGACACGCAGCTTGTTTTGTTCAACAGCGTCACCAAAACTGGTTTCTACCGCTTTGGAATAGATCTCGTCACGCACTTGATTACCATAGTGCTGGTTCACCAGACCCACAGGCGCTTTGCCCGGGCGGAAACCTGAAAATTTGGCGGTGCGCGAAATTTGTTGCAAACGTTGCCTGATTTGCCCTTCCAGCGGAGCTAAAGGGACTTTAATTGTCATGCGACGTTCCAAGTTGCTGACTGTTTCAACAGATACTGCTGCCATGCTGCACTTCCTGTAAAAATCGTTTGATAACGATGGGTTATGTGAATGGGCGCGCCCTGGCGCACCTCACTGAATGTTTAGCATAACCTGACCATACTCTATAAGCTTTACAAAGTGATCAAATCATGAAAAAAGAGCATAAAAATATAACACAAGTCGCAATTGAAATAAACTTCAAAACAGCGCACGGCCGTGAAGCCTATGACAGATGGGATGTTGCCTGTTTAATGCGGATAAAACAAGCTACGCGTCAAACAGCGAATCAGGTTTTGAAAACCCAGGTTTAAAAACCTTAAATCTCGCCCAGCGCGACGATCGCTTCGATCTCAACCAGTACATCACGAGGCAACTTGGCGACCTGCACTGTAGAGCGTGCCGGTGTGTGCGTGCCAAAAGCCTCGCCGTACACCTGGTTCATCGCCACAAAATCATCCAGGTTCTTCAAAAACACTGTCGTTTTGACCACCTGGTGCAAATTACCACCTGCTGCCTCGATGATCGCTTGCAGATTAGCCAGCACCTGCTGGGTTTGCGCGACGACATCGCCATCATTCAGACTGCCATCAGGGCGCAATGCGATCTGGCCTGAGGTATACAGCATATTACCGACGATAACGCCTTGCGCATAGGGGCCGATCGCTGCGGGTGCCTGTGGGGTTTGTACGATTTTCATGATTTATTCCATCCTGTCTAAGTCAGTTCACCTGATAAGGGCTTGCCCAAACAATAAAGGCCTCCTGTAAAGGAAGCCTCATTGATCGTAATACACTTTAAATAGTTAATTTTAAAACTTTGGATTTTAAAATTCGCACCATACATTTTGTATGGCTTTAAATGTCCATACAAAATGTATGGTTTAAGTGTATGGTGCGAAAGGAGAGACTCGAACTCTCACGCCTCGCGGCGCTGGAACCTAAATCCAGTGCGTCTACCAATTCCGCCACTTTCGCAAATCTAGTCACTGCATTTGCGTGCAGGACCAACTTCGCCATTATAGCGCATTCAGGCTGTGCTCACAATCTGCCTGACATCACATTGACAAGCCGGGCATTCAACTGCAAGATGCGGAATTGATTTCGTAATTTAGTGAGTGTCAGGACAGGATATGTATTCAGCCGAAGAAAACATGCTCAGAGCAGAACTTGAGCTTTTAATGAAAGAGCGCGAAGTGCTGCTTAAAATTGCGGGCGTGGCAGCAGGATTGATCGCGGAATTGAATTCGGCCGACCTGCCTATCCGTACCGTTGAAGCCGCTGACTTGCTGGCGACCAGCATCAACCAGTTACCTGAAGACCTGTTGCAAGATGCGTTGGATGCCGTCAACGCGACTATTGTTGAATAAGTGTTGAATAAGTTTCCGGCGTTGAGTCATTCCATCGCACGACCACGCGTCGCCTGTCTATACTGTTGACGTCATGCGCTACCTTGCCTGTCTTTGCCCCCTACTGCTAGCTGCTTGCGGCATCGCATATCAGGCCAAGCCCATCCAGCAACAGCAGAACATAGATACCATACAGCAGGCCAAGCCCACGCAAGAAGGTTTCAGGCAGTTTGTACAGACACAATACCCTCAGACTGCCTGGCCGATCACCGCCTGGGATATAGACAGTCTCACACTCTCAGCGCTCTACTTTCACCCCAGCCTGAAGGTGGCCAAGTCAGATTACGCGGTCGCACTGGCGGGAATCACCAGTGCCGGCCTGCGCCCGCAGATCGGTTTGAATGGTCAATTAGATAGAAGTAACCAGGCCAATGGCGACATCAGCCCCTGGGCGTATGGGCTGCAGGTTAATATTCCTGTCATCACCGCCAACAAACGCCAGATCAATATAGATATCGCCAGCTACCAGGCAGACATCGCCAAGATACTGGTCTCGGAAACAGCGTGGATGCTCAGGCAGCAACTGAGCCTGGACCTGATCCTGCTGGCAGAACAGCAGGCCTTGCAGGCCAGCCTGGCCAAACTGCAGAAATCGCAGGCCAGCCTGTTAAGTGCTTACCAGAAAAGGCTGGATATCGGGGTCGCCGGCAAATCCGATGTGTTGCCTATACGCTTGCAGCATGATCAATCAGCCTGGCAGTTACAGCAACTGACTCTGCAGATCAGGCAGACCGAGCAAAAGATCATGCATGATGCCGGGCTGACTGACCAGAACAATGTCGCCCTCAATATTGCGGCAGTGAATATATCGCAGATACTTAAAGCCAGGTTCGAGCAGCCGCAAGCCTACCAGGACGCGAAGACCATACAGCATTATGCGCTGACCAACCGCATGGATATACAGCGCGGCCTGGCACAATATGCCAGGGCCGAGTCACAGTTAAGGCTGGAGATGGCCAAACGTTACCCGGATATCACGCTCAGCCCTGGCATACTCTATGAATATGGCGACAGGATATGGGCGCTGGGCATAGGCGGCATGCTCAATCTGCTGAATAAATCCTCAGACCTGTGGGCACATGCCGAGCAGGTGCGCCAGAATGAAGCCACGCGCTTTTATGCCCTACAGCATCATATAATTCAGTTATCCGAGCAAAGCTATTTAAAATACCGCGATGCCGCCAATCTGCTGATCAGCATGACGCAAGAATATGCCCAGCAATCGCAACGCAAGCAGCAGCTCGAGAACCAGTGGCACCAGGGCCTGATCGATAAAACTGAATATCTGCAGACCGAGATCCAGTTTTATGCGGCCCAGCAACGGCTGGTGACCCAGCAGGCAAATGTGCTGCGAGCCTTGCAGGAGATCGAAAACGTGATGCAGAAGCCATTATTGCTGTCACAACAAACGGCAACGTTTGCCATTCAAGCACAAGAGGTGCCAGTCAAATGAATAAAAAAGCACTCTGGATCATAGGCGCTCAGATTGCATGCATCATCGTCCTGATCTGGGTGGTGGTGCTGGTCGGCCGCGATGAATATGAAACCATGCAGGATGATGACGAAGAAGAGATACAGGGACCGGTGCATGTGGTCGAGCAAAACGGCCTGCAGGTTGTAAAACTCAACCTGGCGACCCAGCAGAACAGCGGTATCAGCGTGCAGGCTCTGCAAGGTTATGATTACCATGGCAATATCAAGGTGCTCGGCTCTGTGGTCTCTATACAGACACTGGTGGATTACAACAGCCAGTATCAGCAGCTGAACACCCAGCTCGCCATCGCACAAAGCATACTGCCTAACCATCAACTGCAATATCAGCGTTACAAACAGTTGAATGAGGACGATAAGAACGTCTCGGATAAAGCTGTGCAAGAGGCGCAAGCCCTGGTTATCAATGACCAGACGCAGATCAGATCCACCCAGGCACAGCTGAAAGCGCTGACAGATACCATAGTCGCGCAATGGGGCAAACCACTGGCGACACTGATCACCCAGCAGCCGTCATCCGGCCCGCTGCATGACTTGCTCATGCAAAAGAAAGTATTGGTGCAAGTCAGTTTCCCGCTGAATTTCAAAGAGCCGGAAGCGAATTCCACCATTTTCATCTCGCCTATCCAGGATGAAGTCAAACCTATACGCGCCGACTATGTTTCGCAATCGATACAGACCGATATCAGCAATATAGGCAAAACCTATTTCTATAGCGCCCCTGCCGATTTTCTGCGCGTAGGCATGCGCGTCAACGTCGTGCCTGCGCAATCGTCGTCGGCCATGCTCAAGGGGGTGGTCGTGCCCAACCAGGCGATCGTCTGGCATGGCGGCATGGCCTGGCTCTATGTCAAAACCCAAGCGGATACTTTCTTGCGCAAGCCGGTGGCGTCAGATGTAGAGCTGGATGATGGCTGGTTTGACAATAACCTGCGCGCGGGCACTGAGGTGGTCACGCATGGCGCGCAACTGCTGCTCTCGGAAGAGTTTAAATTCCAGATCAAAAATGAGAATGACGACTAAACCGCATTTGATCAGCTTTGTGAAAGCATCACCGACATGATGGCCGCACTGGTCAGATTCGCGATCCGTTTTTACGGCGTCATTATCGGGCTGGCGCTGCTGGTGCTGGTGTATGGCACTTACAGCCTGACGCAAAGCGACCTCAATGTCTTCCCCGAATTCGCACCTACACAGATCGTCATCCAGACCGAATCACCCGGCCTTTCAGCCAGCCTGGTCGAGAAACTGGTCACCCAGCCGATTGAAAATATCATCGCCGGCGCCATAGGCATTAAAAGCCTGCGTTCCCAGTCCATCCCCGGGCTGTCTGTGATCACGGTTATTTTCCAGGACAAGTCGGATATTTACCGCAACCGGCAAATCATTGCCGAACACCTGAATATGCTGGGTAACCAGTTACCGCCAGGCATCATCCCGAATATCACCCCGCTCACCTCCTCGGCCAGCACAGTGCTGGGCCTGGGCGTCAC
The DNA here is from genome assembly GCF_052437885.1 of Methylophilus sp. GTDB lineage: Bacteria > Pseudomonadota > Gammaproteobacteria > Burkholderiales > Methylophilaceae > Methylophilus. The sequence continues at coordinate 67,696 of NZ_JBQVPB010000010.1, forward strand.
CTCAGACAAACTGAGCATGATGCAGTTGCGCACACTGGTAGACTGGCATCTGACCCCGCATCTGATGGCTATCCCTGGTGTGGCGGATATCAACGTCTTTGGCGGTGAAGTCCGCCAGTTCCAGATCAAGATAGATCCGCGCAAACTGATGCTGTACCAGTTGAATATCCAGGATGTGGTGGCTGCGGCCAGCCGTGGTACCGGCGTGCGCGGTGCAGGCTATATCCAGAATGATAACCAGCGCATCATACTCAATAGCCAGGGGCAGACCACCACGCCGCAGCAATTAGGCAATATCACGCTGATACGCAAACTGGGGCGCACCATACGCATACGCGATGTGGCCGAGGTGGTCGAAGGTGCTGCGCCCTCCATCAGCGCTGCGGCGGTGAATGGCAAGCCTGCGGTTTATCTTTCGGTACAAGGCCAGCTGGGCGCCAACACTTATGCCTTGACCCAGTTACTGGAAAAAAAGCTGGCCGATATCAAGCCCAGCCTGACCAGCCAGCAAGTGACGCTGCATGAAGGCCTGTTCCGCCCCGCCAACTTTATCGAGACCGCGATCAGCAGCCTGCGTTCCGACATCCTGATAGGCTCGGTGCTGGTCATCGCCGTGTTATTCGTGTTTCTGTTCAATGTGCGCACGGCAGTGATCTCAGCCACCGCTATCCCGCTTTCGCTGCTGTCTGCCATCGTCGTGTTGCATCAGTATGGCGTGGGGCTCAACATCATGGTGCTGGGCGGCCTAGCCATTGCCCTGGGCGAAGTGGTGGATGATGCCATCATCGATACCGAGAATATTTTTCGACGCCTGCGCGAGAACCGGCAACTGGCGCAGCCTTTACCTATCCGGCAAGTGGTTTTCCTGGCCTCTATGGAAGTACGAGGCTCGGTGTTCTATGCCACTATCATTGTGGCGCTGGTGTTTTTACCGTTGATCACCCTGTCCGGCGTAGCCGGTAAACTGTTCGCACCGCTGGCCTATGCCTATATCTCAGCCATTCTGGCGTCACTGGTGGTGGCACTGACACTGACGCCGGCGCTTTGCTATGCGCTATTAGGCAAAGCGCGACTGGATAACCAGGAATCTCCCCTGCTGCGCTGGTTAAAACAAAGATACGAGAAACTGCTGCACCATATCGAACACCGCTACCAGCTGATCCTGGTGACCAGCTTTGTCTGTATTGCGCTGGGCCTGGTATTACTGCCCTTGTTCAGGAGCCAGTTTATCCCGGTGTTGCATGAAGGCCATTACATACTGCATATGACCACGGTACCGGGTACTTCCGAAGCGCAATCGCTCAAGCTGGGTAATCAGGTGACTAAAGTGCTGCTGGATATCCCCGGTGTGAAAAGCGTCGCGCAATGGGTAGGCCGTGCACCCAACGCCGCAGATACCTTTGGCACGCACTACAGCGAGTTTGAAGTAGAGACCGGCACTGTTTCCGGCGCGGAACAGGAGCGCATCTACCGCAGCATACGCGAGGAGCTGGCCGGAGAGGCTGAAGATGACGACGATGATGGCAAAGTGGAGCTAGGCTTTGTCGGGGCCAACTTTGCCATCAACACCTTTTTGAGCGAGCGCATAGAAGAAACCATTTCCGGCTATGCCGCTGGCCTGGTGGTGAATATTTACGGCCATGACCTGGACGCGCTGGACCGCGATGCGCAAAAAGTCGCCCAGCTGCTGGGTAGCATACGCGGCGTCAGGGATATCATGGTGCAATCGCCGCCGGAGACCCCGGAGATCGCCATCCGTCTCAAGCAGGAAAAACTTTCATTGTGGGGGCTGCAACCTGTGGATGTGCTGGATACGGTCAAAGCCAGCTATGAAGGTGTGCCGGTCAACCATGTGTTTATGGGCAACCGTTCCATAGGCGTCAGCGTACTGCTCAACGATAGCAACCGCGATGATATCGCCGACATGCGCAATATCCCTATCTTCAACCCTGAAGGCCAGATGCTGAAACTGTCGGATGTGGCGTATATCGCGCAGGAAGGTGGCCGCTCCAAGATATTGCACTCGGGCGCCAAGCGCATACAGACCATCACCGCCAATCTGGCCGGGCGCGACCAGGCACTGGTCATGAGCGACATACAAAAAACCTTACGCCAGAAGCTCACCTTGCACACCGGCAACTATATGGAGTTTTCCGGCGAAGCCGAGGCCAACGCCGAATCACGCCGTGACCTGATCATACACTCGCTGGTGGCCGGGGCGGCTATCTTCCTGATGCTTTATATTGCTTTTGGCAGCTTGCGTAACTTGTTACTGACCTTTGCCAACCTGCCCTTCGCCCTGATAGGCGGCGTGGTGGCCACTTTTTTTGCTGGCGGCTGGATCTCGCTAGGCACGCTGGTGGGCTTTGTGACGCTATTTGGCATCACTTTGCGCAACTCCATCATGATGGTGTCGCATTTCCAGCATCTGGTGGATAAGGAAGGCTGTGTCTGGAACCTGGACACCTGCATACGCGGCGCTTCTGAACGTCTGCCTTCGGTGCTGATGACGGCGCTGGTGACGGCTCTGGGCCTGTTACCACTGGCGATAGGCAGCGGCGAGCCTGGACGCGAGATCGAAGGGCCTATGGCAACGATTATTGTCGGTGGATTGATCTCTTCCACCATACTCAACCTGCTGATCTTGCCGACCATCATGCTGCATTTTGGCCGCTTTGAAAAATCGGCTACTTTTGATGAGGCTGAGTCAGTCGCCCACTAAGTGTCAGCGTATCAAGGCCTGATGCAAACAGGTCTACATGGCTTTGATGCATGACCCAGGTCTGAAATGTCGCCTGTGGCAATATACTGGATAATCCTGCATCGACTATGCCCTGCTCCTGCAATGCAGCCAGTTCATAACTGGGCTGTTGTTGCAATAGGCTATCATCAGACTTCACCAGTAGCAGATGACTGGCTTCAAGCTGGCAGGCCAGCCAGGCGGCTAAACTGTCAGAAGTGGTCTCCCAGCTCTCCGGCAGTGCCGTCCCCGCCCACAATTCAGGGTTAAGGGCCATCTCGCTAGGTAGCCACACCAGGCCGCGGTGCTGCCAGCCGCGCTCGGCGATCTCCAGCGGATTTCGTACCAGTGTCAGTTCAGGCTGCATGGCGACCAGGCTGCGCGCCATCTGGTCCATGGCATAAATGGCGAGTGCATGTGCATGCACATCGCTGAGATGCCCGGAGGGCAAGCGTAGTCGTATCTGCTGGAATTCGCGTACCGCATCGGCATACACGCCGCCGCCGGGTACTATGATCACTTTGCCATCCCCCCAGCGGACTACCAGTTGCAGCCATTTGAGCAGGCTGTCATGGTGCGTCACGCTACCTCCCAGCTTGATCACCCACATGGTATTTTCCCCGGACATTAAGATGCTGTTTTGAATTGTGCAACCAGTTTTAAAAACTGGGAAGCTTTATCTAATGTTTCCTGATATTCCTTGTCACAATCTGAATCCGCCACCACGCCGCCACCGGCAAAAAAAGTCATGTTCTGCCGGCAGATCACTGCGGTACGGATAGCGATATTGGTATCCATACTGCCATCAAAACCGATATAACCTATACTGCCACAATAAATGCCGCGTCGGTGAGGCTCCAGCTCTTCAATGATCTGCATGGCCCGCAGCTTGGGGGCACCAGTGATGGAGCCACCGGGAAAACAGCCGCGCAACAGGTCCAGCGCATGATAACCATCTGCCAGCACACCACGCACTATACTCACCAGATGATGCACATTAGTGAAACGCTGCAAGCGGAACAAGGCATCGACCTTGACCGAGCCTATCTCGCAGACCTTGCCGATATCGTTACGCAGCAGATCGACTATCATCAGGTTCTCGGCCCTGTCCTTCAGGCTGTTTAACAAGGCCTCAGCCTCTTGCCTGTCCCGTTCTGCATCAGCATGCCTGGGGCGCGTACCTTTGATCGGGCGCGTCTCCACCTTATGCTCGGTCACTTGCAGAAACCGCTCTGGCGACATGGAAAGTACTTCAAATGGCAGACCCTGGCCATCATCCACCTGCAGATAGGCCATAAATGGCGCTTTGCTCAGTTGCCTGAACTGGTCATAGGCTTGCCAGGCATCGCCGCTCACCTTCACCGCCAGCCGCTGGGCCAGGTTGATCTGGTAACAATCGCCGGCACGGATATAGTCTTTTACTTTCTGGAATGCCTGCGCGTAATAGGATTTATCCATATTGTGCGTAATATCGCCAGTGACGGCGAATGGCTGTACCACGGTATCCTGCCGTTCTTGCAGTAGCCCCTGATGCAGCATGTGCAAGGCAGTGATGTCGCTAAATCGGCAATGTGACAGCAATTGGCAACGCCGCAAATGATGATCGACGATGATGGCCCAGTCATATATGCCTACCAGCAACTCTGGCAGAGGCATATCCTGCGCGGCCAGCTCTGGCATGGGCTCTATAGTGCGCCCCAGATCATAGGCATAATAGCCCAGCGCGCCACCGGCAAAAGGCACATCGGCCACCCGTGCCACCTGGTGCGGCTGACACCAGCGCTTGATCACGGCAAAAGGGTCTTCTTCACCCCGAGCTACACCGTCAGCAGTATGCACTTCGGTATCAGGCCGGCGATGGATGATCTTGGCGACCGGGTCAGCGACAATGATATCGAACCTGGCACCCAGGCTGACTTCTTCATCCACAGAAGACTGTTGTTCTGCCGTGTCCACACGCCCACTCTCAAGCAGCATAGGCCAGGGCAGATGCCTGACCTGTGCCAGCCAATAGGCGCCTTCGGCGTAAGGTAGATCGAGTCGTATCAATGCCATGCTTGCCATAACCTCGCCACCGCATAAGCAGGAAAACATACCTGTGCGTGGTCTTTTAATGTGGGATCGTCAGCCGTCATCCAGGTGCTTGCCGGTATGTAAGTCAGATTCAGCTGCTGCGCGATGGCAGGTAGCAGAAAACTGCCCGCGCCCAGGCCGGTCAGGCTTTGCGGATGCAGATCTGAATGTGCTATGCACGACAGGATAGCATGCAAGAGACTAGCCAGCTGCTGATGTTTGAACGCCAGTGCCAGCGATTGCCAGTCGCTGCTCGCAGCATCTTCGAGATCATGGCCCAGCATACGCGCCAGACGGCGCATACTGGCGGCCACAGAACGGTCCTGCCCGTCGGCGGTATCTGCCAGGTCATGCGCAGAATCTAATTCATCCAGCACCCGGTAAACATCTGCCGTGGTCGCAAAATACTCAGCGGCAAGATGGCGTGCTTGTTGCTGCCACTCGATATAAGGGCCAAATGCCATTAATGGCGTGCGTACCACGCCTGAATACAGCAGGCCATGCCTGGCCATGCGCTCGGCGTCGGTCCAGCCATTGTCTATCAACTGTTTGGCATGACACAGCGTGATATCACTGGTCGTACTGCCTATATCAACGATCAGCATGCTGCCAGCAGCACTGGCTTCGGACGGTCCATCACTGGTTTCGGCCATCCCATTACTGGTCTCGGCTAGACATGATGCCGAAGCATGCCAGTTCATGGAGGCGACAGAGAACTCAAACCCGTGGACGGTCGCGGTGAACGAGGCGGCCTGATCAGGACCAGCCATATAAAACACCGCCTGTGGCAGGTGCTTTTTAACCGTCGCTGCGATCTCGCGTACACCCTGTGCCCTATTCTCAAACAGATCGACCAGCTCGCCGGTCATAGTCACGGCATGCATACAGTCTTCTGGCGCCAGCGACCATGATTGCAGGATAGATCGCAAGCTCGCTTCCAGCAGGTGCAAGCCTTTCCACAAAGCGCAGGCATGTTGCGATACTTGCACGATACGCCCTGCGCTATCCAGCCACACCGCTTTGACATGTGCACCGCCTATATCCCAGCCTATCACTGCCCTGGTCATTGCGCCGGGCTTTCAGTCAGCGATGGCAAGCTCACCGCCACTGCTGACGTCGCCACCAGTGTGGTTAAACAGTTATTCAATACTGCATCTAATATCATCCTGGCCGGATTCCGTTCTAACACTTTGCATAATCCTATATAAGGGGTGGTCAATCGCGGGTTGATTTCAACCAGGGTCAGCAAATCATCCGCGTCCAGTATCAAGTCAGCGCCCCAATAACCCGTCAGTCCGGGAATCGCACGCTGTATGTTTTCTGCCATGGCCTGCATCAGCGGTAAATGCCGCGCGGCCTGATTCACCCCTGCGCCGTGAAAACTAAACTGGCCAGCCTCCAGCTTCAGCCATTGCTGATGCCCGGCAACGACTGTCACCTGCTGGCTACTCGCGATCACAGACATACTCAAAGGCTGACCTGGCAGATAAGGCTGCAGTAATAACTTGTCATAAGGGATAGCAGAATCTGATTTTATTTTATTATTAAATTCAATCAGTTCAAAATCATTTTTAAAGTAATAGGTAAACTCGCAGCCTGCCCCGTCATCTGGTTTCACCACCCAGCCAGAGGCTGCTTGCCCATACCATGAAAGGGCTGGCAATGGCATGGCAGCATGCAGATAGCAATGAGGAATGGTAGAGATGCCGGCCTGGGCACATAGGTCGGCCATCAATGATTTAGAACTGGTTTGCCTGATCGCTGTTTGGCTACACCCTATCCAGCGCTTGCCGCTTTCAGCAACCAGTTCGCACATGCGCTCTAGTATGCCATCCGTTTCCGGCGCGATCACCCAGCACGCATCTATGTCAGCGGCCGCCAACTGTGCACGCCAAATGGCGTATACATCGTCACCAGCTTGTATGCCTGTGCTGACTGCAGCAGCAGGCGCTGTCACCCGCGCGTCATGGCTGGTGATACAATCGACATCCGATCGAGACAAGTCAGCCAGCAAGGCGTCGCGCATCAGCAGGCCCTCCTGTAACAGGCTGGCAGGCAGATCGACAGACGCCAGGCCACCGGCACTGACATATTCACAAACCCAGATTTTCAAACGAGATTTATTTTGCATATTATTCCCGTCATCGATTTGATGCATGGCCAGGTAGTGCAGGCCATACAGGGGCAACGCCAATCTTACCGTGCGATACAATCACAACTGACGGAAAGCCATGCCCTGCTCGATGTGGTGACTGCTATTTTACAAGTTTATCCATTTGACTGTGTGTATATCGCCGATTTAAATGCGATCACCGGCGACAGCACTTTAGTCAACCACCGTGCCCATATCGCCGAAGCGATACTGGCGTTCCCGCACATCACCTGGTGGGTAGATGCCGGCCTCACCAGTACGGCCGCGCTTACACCGTGGCTGGATGATGCGATCCGGCCTATCCTCGCCAGCGAGTCGCTACCAGACCTGCAGACCTATCAACAACTGCGTGAGATGGCGGCAAACAGCGTGTTATCGCTGGACTACTTCCAGGATGGCTTTCATGGCCCGGAATGCCTGCAAACGGACCACGCACTATGGTCGCAGCCAAGCATAGTCATGAGCTTGCCCAAAGTAGGCGCGAATCTGGGCCCAGACCTGCACCGGCTGCAAAGTTTAAAACAAAAAACAGGGGCATCGTTATATGCAGCGGGTGGTGTCAGGCACATGGCGGATATTCAGGCGCTGGCACAAACAGGTGCTGACGGCGTATTGATTGCCAGCGCCCTGCATCAGAAAAACATCACAGCGGCTGACCTACACAGCCTGCAGCCATAAAAAAACCGGCCATGCAGCCGGTTTTTAAGTGGAATAAAGCTTATTCCAGGTTTGCGTGCAATGCGCGCATACCTTCTTCAGTCAGACCTTTGGCGTGAATCAGCTCGGAAATAGCGCCTTCCAGGAACACCAGGGTAGACAATTCGAATTGACCGCCCATAGGCATGCCTTTTACCAGTGGGAAACTGTCGTCCTGACCTACTTGAACAACCAGGTCAGCTACGTCTGCCATCGCAGATGTTTTCTTCATGGAAATGACCACTAATTTTGCGCCCACTTCTTTGGCTTTTTTCACAAATGGCAACAAGGTGGCTGTACCGCCGGAACCTGAAACCAGGATCAGCAAGTCACCTTTTTTGATGGCAGGAGTCACTACTTCGCCTATCATGAACACGCTGTAACCAGAATGCACCAAACGCATTGCAAAGAAGCGCGAGACCAACAGTGAGCGACCTGCGCCACCAATGAATGTTGAGCCTGCTTCGCTTACCAACTTCAGTAATTCAGCCGCTTTTGACTTGTCAGTCACGTCTAAAATACGTTTTAAATTGTCTAAAATAAACTGTTGATGATCCATGTTTTCGTCCTGTGTATTCAAAATATCAAATAAAAAACCCGACTCATTACTGGGTCGGGTTTTATTATCGCTGATCAATAATTACTTATTGATACTTAAAAAATTAAGCGTGAGCGATAGCAGTGATTTCAGCAGCAGAAGCAGCTGGATCAGCAGCGCCGTAGATAGCAGCACCAGCAACGATGATAGTCGCGCCAGCGTCACGTACTTGACCAGCTGTAGCAGCTTTAACGCCACCAGCAACAGAGATGTCAACACCCAGGTTCAAACCTGCGATCGCTGCCAAGTCAGCGAAAGGAGTTTGGCCAGCAGCTTGCTGATCCAAACCAGTGTGGATACCGATGATGTGAGCACCAGCAGCAACAACTTCTTTAGTTTTAGCAACTTTGTCTTCAACGCTGATCAGGTCAACTTGAGCTTTTTTGCCGTATTTGTTTGCAGCTTTGATTACGCCTTTGATTGTACCGATGTCAGCTACGCCCAATACAACAGCGATGTCAGCACCAGCTTTGTAGAATGGCTCAGACTCGTACTCACCAGCATCCATAGTTTTCAAGTCAACCAGGATTTTGTTGTTTGGGAATTTAGCGCGCAGAGTTTCCAGCAATTTGATACCGTTGTGCTTGATGCATGGTGTACCGATTTCCAGAATGTCAACGTGCGGAGCAACTTTTTCTGCCAAAGCGATAGTTGCGTCAAAATCCAATGAGTCTAATGCCATTTGAGTTAATGCCATGTTTTTCTCCAAATATTTAAGTTTCTAAATGCTATTTCTAGCGTACTACCAATTCAAGCTGGTCGCTAATAGTAAGCTGGCAGCCAAAATAAGTCAATGTAACAGGCCAAATTATGCCTGAATATAAAATCAAAAACGGGCAGGTCCCTGCCCGTTCTCTCATCATCTCACACAGATATTACAGTTTTGCGGCTAATGCTGTTTCCAGTTTGTTCTGGTCAGCCACGAAACCGCGGATACCTTCAGCCAGTTTCTCAGTCGCCATCGGGTCCTGGTTCAATTCAAAACGGAACTGTTCTTCAGTCAGTTTAGCTGGCGCTTCTTTAGTTTTGCCGCCATCTTTCAGCACTTGAACCAAAGTACCTTCTGTCGCTGCCAGGTCTTGCAGCAGGTTAGGAGAAACAGTCAGGCGGTCGCAACCGGCCAGAGCGATCAGTTCGCCAGTGTTACGGAAAGAAGCACCCATTACCACTGTTTTGTAACCGTGCTCTTTGTAATACTGGTAGATAGCGCGTACAGAAACCACACCTGGGTCAGTTTCCTGTGTGTACTCTGTAGATGGGTTTTTCGCTTTGTACCAGTCAAGGATACGGCCCACGAATGGAGAGATCAGGAACACGCCTGCTTCAGCACAAGCACGTGCCTGGCCAAAACCGAATAACAATGTCAGGTTACACTGGATGCCTTCTTTTTCCAGCTGCTCACCGGCTTTGATGCCTTCCCAGGTTGAAGCCAGTTTGATCAGTACGCGCTCTTTGGAGATGCCTGAGTCTTCGTACAATTTGATCAGTTTGCGACCTTTGGCGATCATCGCCTCGATGTTGAAAGACAAACGTGCATCAACTTCTGTAGAGATACGGCCAGGAACCACTTTAGTGATTTCAGCACCGATCAGCACTGCCAGTTTGTCGGCTGCGTTTTCGATCTGTTGCTCTTTTGAACCGCCTTGTGCTTTTGCATAGGCAATCGCTGTCTCGATCAGAGGTGCGTACTCAGGAATCTGACTCGCCTTCAATACCAGGGATGGGTTGGTAGTTGCGTCTACCGGTTTAACGCTTTTAATCGCTTCAACATCACCCGTGTCAGCCACAATAGTGGTGATTGCTTTCAACTGATCTAATAAATTTGCCATTCGTTTGCTCCTAAAATGCAATTATCGTTACGTATAGTTATACATAGAAACCTCTAATATTATAACTGAATTTAATTGAGTTAGTTAAGGGCTGTTTCAATTACTGGCTTTGTGCATGCCGCTCGCAAGCAGTGTATGGGCCTGATCAAAACCAAGGCATACCTGGCGGCATACACTGTTATTGCAGCTGTGTCGGCTTTTCATCCAGCCCCTTTTCGGGCACAATTACTGTTTTTTGCAAGTGTTCAAACAGTTTGAAATATGGGTTCTGTCACCTCTTTAAATAAAGAACAAAACAAGACTCGCTTCGCACAATTACCTGTTGACTGGTACCTCAATCCGGAAATTTATGCATTAGAGCAGGCGCACTTGTTCTCGCTGCAGCCCCAATACGTAGGGCATGCGCGCATGACGCCGAATGCAGGCGATTTTCGTGTGCTGGACTGGAAGCACAATGCCATGGCGCTGGTGAATAACCATGGCGAGCACCAGCTGGTCAGCAATATCTGCCGCCACCGGCAAGCCGCCATGCTCAATGGCCACGGCAATACCCAGCATATCGTCTGCCCGCTGCATCGCTGGACCTATGACTTGAACGGCCAGCTGCTTGGTGCGCCCCACTTTGAACAAAACCCGTGTCTGCACCTGGAAAAACAGGCGCTGATAGACTGGCAAGGCCTGCTTTTCCAGGCGTCTTCCGGCACAGGCAAAGCACTTCCATTGTCTATCGCCGACACCTTGCAACAGTTGGGATGCAAGCAGGACTTCGATTTCACCAATTACCATTTCGACCAGGCTATCGTTGACCACTATGATTTCAACTGGAAGACCTTTATTGAAGTCTATCTGGAAGATTATCACGTGGGCCCTTTCCACCCGGGCCTGAACCAGTTTGTTGATTGTGGCGAGTTGAACTGGGAATTCGGCGAGCATTACAGCGTACAAACGGTAGGCTACAAACCTTTGCCCGAATACAGCCTGTCTTCTGCTTACAAAGCCTGGCAGCAGGCGGTCACTGATTATCAGCAAGGCGAGCAACCCAAGTATGGCGCGATCTGGTTCGTGCTTTACCCGTTGCTGATGATCGAATGGTATCCCAATGTACTGGTGGTCTCGCATATCATCCCGACTGGCGTGGACTCCTGCAAGAACGTGGTGGAATTTTATTACCCGGAAGATATCGCCCTGTTTGAGCGCGAATACGTTAAAGCGCAACAGGCCGCCTATTTTGAGACCGCCATTGAAGATAACGAGATCTGCCAGCGCATGCAGCAAGGCCGCAAAGCGCTCTACCTGACAGGCAAGGATGAACGTGGCCCTTACCAGCACCCTATGGAAACCGGGCTGGAGCATTTCCACCGCTGGTATCGTTCACAACTGGAACCGCACCTCGCGGCGCACGCTGTGCGCTAGCGCCAGACGTCACTCTATCTTGCTCAGATCATTTCACCCCAGGCGCTGGTCGCACCCCAGACATTGGCAACTCGGCAGCCTGTGGATGCTGGTCGCCGGCCTGGGCTTTGCCGTGATGGGCGCTTTCGTCAAAACCGGCGCCGCACGCTTCAGCAGTACAGAACTGGTGTTTTACCGATCGATATTCGGCTTTATCACCATTGCCGCCATGGTCTGCTGGCAAGGCAAACCACTCAAAAGCCCCATGCTGGGCAAACAGATGGGCCGTGCCTTTACCGGCTTTATCGCCCTGCTGCTGTTTTTTTATGCCATCGCCAATTTACCGCTGGCAACCGCTATCACCCTCAACTATACATCGCCCATGTTTCTGGCCTTATTGTCGCCGTGGTTACTGAAGGCCGAGAAACCGTTGTCGCGCTGGCAGCAAGGCACTTTGAATCTATGCGTGATCGGCGGATTTATCGGGGTGACGCTTTTGCTACAGCCAAGATGGGAGCCTGACTTGTGGATCGCTGCCAGCGTAGGCCTGCTTTCCGGCCTGGGTGCGGCGCTGGCTTATGTGCATGTGAAACAGTTAGGGGCGAGTGGCGAGCCGGATTGGCGCACGGTATTTTATTTCACGCTGGTATGCTCTGTCGCCAGTGGCGCCCTGATGCTGAACACAGACATTACGCCGCTGCACTGGCAAGACTTACCGTTTTTGCTCGGGCTGGGGGTGTCAGCCACCATCAGCCAACTGGCGATGACGCGCGCCTATCGCACAGGCCGCACTTTGACAGTCGCCAGCCTGGCTTACAGCACGGTGGTATTCGCGACCTTGATAGGCGTATTCTGGTGGGGCGAACATCTTTCCTGGATGGAGTACCTGGGCATGCTGCTGATCATGCTGAGCGGGATGGTCAGTTCCCGCGCCAGCAGTCCAAAACAATCAGATTAAGGTTCCAGCAGGCCACAGCGCATGGCGATCAGCGCTATTTCTGCCGAGTTCTGCGCGTTTAATTTCTGCTTGATATTGTATAAATGCGTGCCTACCGTGCGCGGGCTCAGAAACAGCGTTTCGGCGATCTCATTGGTCGATTTTCCGCGCGCCAGCGACATGAATACTTCAAACTCGCGCTCGCTCAACACATCGACCGGGTTCTGCTCGCCCGACAACTGCTGAATCGCCATTTGCTGCGCCACGCTGGCTTCAATATATTTTTTACCATTGGCCACACTGCGTATCGCCTTGATCAACTCTTCGGCCGCACTGCGCTTGGTCACATAGCCCATCGCGCCTGCGTTCAGCACGCGTTTGGGATGCACGGAGTCTTCATGCGCTGACAGCACCAGTATGCGCGCATGATTGTCTTTGGCGAGAATACGTTCTATGGCTTCCATGCCGCCTATGCCAGGCATGGTGATATCCATCACCACCACTTGCGGATGATGCTCTACATAGGCACGAATGGCTGCCTCCCCGCTCTCGGCCTCGGCAATGACCTTGATATCCTGATCGGACTCGAGCAGCATTTTAAACCCCATTCTGACGACTGCATGGTCATCAACCAGCATCACGCTAATCATACGTTGCTTCCCTCTTGTTTTAAGGCTGTTGTGTCAAGCCGCCTGTAGTGGTAATCGAATATCCAGCGTTGTCCCGCGGCCCGCGCCGGGCTCTGAAACAATTTTAAACTGCCCTTGCAAGGCTTGCACACGCTCGCGCATACCGAGCAAGCCAAAATGCCGGGTCTGATCCACCAGATCCAGCTGCATGCCGACGCCGTCATCCGCTATCGTCAACTGCAGCCCATCTGGCGCTGACGCGATATGCACATTGATGGATAGTGCATGGGCATGTTTAATGGCGTTGTTGATCGCTTCCTGCACGATACGGTAAAGATTGATATTGACGTTCTCGCCCATAGGCTCAAACTGGCCGGACACCTGCAGCTGGATGTTCAGGTCGGCATGCTGTGCCTGGTAGCCAGCCACCATATCACGCAAGGTCTCTACCAGCCCCATATTATCCATGGCGGCAGGCCGTAACTGGCGGATGATATTGTGCATGCCATCGTAAATATGGTTGGCGGCAGCCACTATGGTTTGTGCATTGGCAGCGATATCCGGGGTTTTATCCCTGGTTTTGTTGACGATAGCCACGGCAAAGGTTTTAATCGCCGTCACATACTGGCCCAGCTCATCGTGCAGCTCGCGCGCCAGGCTGCGGCGCTCGTCTTCAATATGTTGCTGTATCAGCTGGGTCAATTGCCGGTTCTGTTCCAGCTGCCGCTCGGCATCCAGTGACAGGGCCATCTGATTGAGGCTGGCGCCTATGCGGTCGAATTCCGGCAATGAGAATTTGGGCAAACGCGTCGCCAGGTCGCCCTGCTCTATCTGGTTAATGGCGCGCAAGATTTGATGTACCGGCCGCAAGGCATGGCTCAACAGGCCGTAGACCAGCAGATTCAATAACACGAAAAAGCCGGTGCCCATCACTATCAGTTGCAAAAAACCCGACCAGGCTTCTCGCACAGAGCCTTCGGCGCTAGAGCTGATGATCAAAATGCCATAACGCACCCGGCGCGTCACGGTTTCTACTTTAGGTGAAACCAGTTTGACGAACCATTTGGGCGGTTCTATCTCAGATTTAAAAGTCGACTGCGGCGAAATATATAAAGGCGTATTGGAATAATCATAAAGCTCGATGCGACTGCTGCGCACATAGCCTAAAGACTTGAGAAAATCCTGCAACACGTAATGGGTAGGCCCCAGACTGGGGTTCATGGCCGAGCTGACGATCACGGTATCCAGCAATTGCACGGTGACGCGCATGGCCGCTTCCACGCGCTCACGTATGCTATCGCGGGTATCCCTGACCAGCACTATGCCTGCTGCCAGCAAGAATGCCAGCGACAGCATGGTGACCAGAAGATTTAATCGAAAGCGTAAACTCATTTCTTGAACGCAAACATAAGTGGGGCTATTTAACCGTGATAGCTTGTTTTTTGACAGCGTAAAATCATTAAATTGATGCCTGGCCTTAATCCTCTATAACCAGCTTGTTCCAGGCCTTGGGTTTCTCGGGGTAAGCCAGCGGCAAGCGCTCAAGCGCCTGCAATAAAATGCGCGAGATCAACAGGTTACGATTGGTTTTTGAGTCTGCCGGAATCACATGCCAGGGCGCATACTCGGTCGATGTCTCCTGCAAAACACGTTCGTATGCCTGCATGTATTTGTCCCACAGCGCGCGCTCGTCCAGATCCTTGGGGTTAAACTTCCAGTGCTTGGCCGGCTCGTCCAGGCGCTCCTGCAGGCGCTCTTGCTGCTCTTGTTTCGAGATATGCAAAAAACACTTGATGATAGTGGTGCCCGACTCGCTCAGCATGCGCTCAAAATCATTGATCTGCTGGTAACGGCGCTTGGCCTCGGCTTCGTCTATCCAGTCATGCACTTTGACGATCAGCACATCTTCGTAATGACTGCGGTTAAAAATAACCAGCTCGCCTTTACGTGGCACCTGTGCGTGTACACGCCACAAATAATCATGTGCCAGCTCATCCTCACTCGGTGCCTTAAAGCTCGCCAGCCGGATACCCAAAGGGTCACAGGCACTGAATACCTGCTTGACGGTACCGTCCTTGCCGCTGGTATCCATGCCTTGCAGGATCAATAACACTTTATGCTCAGCCTGTGCATGCAGGATGTCTTGCCGCTCATTGATCGCCTCAGTCAGTTGCATCAATATGGCAGCATCTTCTGCTTTATCGCCAGACCGCGCTGATTTATCGTCCGGCTTGATCTGCTTGAGTGAAAACTTTTTCGGGTTGACGCGATAATCGCCTAAACTGAATTTATCCATGCACTATACCAACTTCACTGTTAGAGAATATAAACCAGTGTATCGCAGTTTATTCAGCCAGGCATCATCCAGCCAGCAAAAGCCTAGCTGGCTGGATGAAAAAAAAGCCCTCGTATGAGGGCTTTTAATCACGTATTACTTGGAAGACCGCTTACGCTCGTGCTCTAACAGGAAGCGTTTGCGCAGACGAATGGTTTTTGGTGTGATCTCGACCAATTCGTCATCATCAATAAACTCCACAGCGCTTTCCAGGCTGATAGAGATAGGTGGTACCAGACGCACCGCTTCATCGGTACCAGAAGCGCGCACGTTGGTTAACTGCTTGCCTTTGATAGGGTTGACCACCAGATCATTTTCGCGGCTATGAATACCGATGATCATGCCTTCGTACAAACGGTCACCCGGGCTGGAGAACATCTTGCCGCGGTCTTGCAGTTTCCATAAAGCATAAGCAACCGCCTCGCCTTGTTCGGCTGAGATCAGCACACCATTACGACGGCCAGGCATATCTGCTTTTACAGGTGCGTATTCATCAAAAATATGCGCCATCAAGCCAGTACCGCGTGTCAGTGTCAGGAATTCGCCCTGGAAACCGATCAGGCCACGCGCAGGAATACGATATTCCAGGCGCGTACGGCCATTACCGTCGGACTCCATATTGCTCATTTCACCGCGGCGACGGCCCAGTTCTTCCATCACCGCGCCCTGGTTCTCATCTTCCAGGTCCACAGTCAGGATCTCGTATGGCTCACACTTTTCACCGTTCACTTCTTTATAAACCACGCGCGGTTTACCCACAGCGATCTCAAAGCCTTCGCGGCGCATGTTTTCCAGCAGAATGGTCAGGTGCAATTCACCACGACCAGACACGCGGAATACATCGGTATCTTCAGTGTCTTCCACACGCAAAGCGACGTTTACCAGCAACTCTTTAGTTAAACGGTCACGGATCTGGCGTGAAGTGATGAATTTACCTTCTGTACCCGCCAATGGTGAAGTGTTCACCATAAAGTCCATGGTCAGTGTCGGTTCATCTACACCCAGGTGCGGCAAACCAACTGGTTTCTCACGGTCACAGATGGTAAAGCCAATACCGATTTCTTCAATGCCAGAAATAATGACAATGTCACCCGCTTCTGCCTCTTCAACCGGCACGCGCTCCAGGCCTTTAAAACCCAGCACCTGATTGATACGGCCTTGCGCTACTTGTTCGTCCTCGCGCATCACCGCGACCACTTGACCTGGTTTGATACGGCCATTGGTGACACGACCAACCCCCAGACGACCCGTATAAGTAGAGTAATCCAAGGCTGAGATCTGTAATTGCAAAGGTGCATTACTGTCACCTTTTGGTGGTTCAACATGACTTAAAATGGTATCAAACAACGCTTTCATGTTATCTGAAGGTGCATTCATGTCTAGCGTGGCAAAGCCATTTAATGCCGACGCGTATACCACCGGGAAATCCAGCTGCTCATCCGTTGCGCCAAGGTTGGCAAACAAATCAAAGGTATGATTGATCACCCAGTCAGGACGCGCACTTGGACGGTCGACCTTGTTAATGACCACGATAGGCTTCAAGCCAAGCGCCAGGGCTTTCTTGGTCACAAAGCGCGTTTGCGGCATAGGGCCGTCCACGGCATCTACCAGCAACAATACGCCATCTACCATGCCTAATACACGTTCTACTTCACCACCAAAGTCGGCGTGGCCCGGTGTATCGACGATGTTAATGTGTGTGCCTTCATAAGTTAAGGCGGTGTTTTTTGCCAGAATCGTAATGCCACGCTCTTTTTCAATATCATTACTATCCATCACACGCTCAGCGACCGCCTGGTGGGTGGCAAAGGTACCTGACTGTTGTAGTAACTTATCGACCATGGTGGTTTTACCGTGGTCAACGTGGGCGATAATTGCGATATTTCTGAGGTTGCGTGCCATGTGAACTGCCATCTGTTTGGAAAGGGCGCGATTTTAGCATAAATCACGTTAAATATTTGACTTTTAAAATAAAATGGCTATACTGCGCTCAACTTAAAACGCACTGGGCTGAAATTGATGCCCGACTGTTTTAAATTCATCGCCCTGACCCATCGATAAGCTCGTGAACTTTTGAGGCTATCATCTTTAGAAGTTGTTTTTATGACAACCTCTTCTTTTATCGGTTAGTGGCTATGCCTAGCGCCGGTAAAAGCGATTCATCTCCATATTTGCTTTGGCTTACTTTAATGAGTTAGCACACTGAATGATTGTGTGTGCTGTCATTGGTCAGCTTTGCTTCTTTGCTTTGCTTTAATTTGCTTTACTTGCGCCCTTTTTAATTGTTATACGAAAGGGACATCCTTGTCTTTTGCAGATTTAAATCTAGACCCATCCATTTTGCGTGCATTAACCGATGCAGGCTATGAGAACCCAACCCCTATCCAGTCGCAGTCTATCCCAGAAGCACTGCAAGGCCGTGACATCATGGCCTCAGCCCAGACCGGCACCGGCAAAACAGCCGCTTTTACATTACCAGCATTAAACTTGTTGGCCACACAACATCCAGTACGTAGCCGTGGCCCACGTATCCTGGTGCTGACCCCGACCCGCGAACTGGCAGCCCAGGTGAACGAAGCCGCCCGTAAATACGGTAAATTTCTGCGCGCACGTTGCGTAAGTATTGTGGGTGGCATGCCTTACCCATTACAAAACAAACTGCTGTCACAACCACTGGACATCCTGGTTGCTACACCTGGCCGTTTTATCGATCACCTTGAGCGTGGTCGTATTGACCTGAGCCGCTTGCAGATGCTGGTGCTGGACGAAGCTGACCGCATGCTGGACATGGGCTTTATGCCTGATGTCGAGAAGATCTGCGCTGCCCTGCCTGCAGAACGTCAGACACTGCTGTTCTCTGCCACCTTAGATGGCATCATGGATATCGGTAAGCGTTTCCTTAACAATCCGCTGACCATTCAGGTCGCTGGTCAAAAAGAGCAACACGCTAATATCGAACAACGTCTGCACTTTGTCGACGACATGAACCACAAAAACAAACTGCTGGAGCATCTGCTGATCGCCCCGGACGTGAATCAGGCGATTATTTTCACCAGCACCAAACGTCACGCCGACCTGCTGGCTGAAGATCTGTATGCCGCTGGCCACAGCACCGCGGCCCTGCACGGTGATATGACACAAGGCGCACGTAACCGCACCCTGACCAAGCTGCGTCATGGCGATGTTAAAGTCCTGGTTGCAACTGACGTAGCAGCGCGTGGTATCGACGTGCATGGCATCACGCATGTGATCAACTATGACCTGCCAAAATTCGCTGAAGATTATGTACACCGTATCGGTCGTACCGGCCGTGCCAACAACTCAGGCATTGCGATCTCTTTTGCTTCCAACACTGATAGACACCTGTTGCGCAAGATCGAGCAATACACTGGTCATAAATTCCAGCCTGCGGTGATTGCCGGCTTTGAGCCTAAACGTGCAGTGCGCATGGATGACGGCGGTGACAAGCGCGGTAACGGCGGTAAACGCCATGGCAGCAGCAATGGCCGTCCACAAAACAAAGGTGGTTTCCGTGGTAACAGCCGTGATGGCCGTAGCGACAGCCGTGAAGGTAGCCGTGACAGCCGCGAGTTCCGTGGCAACCGCGAAAACAGTTCTTTTGGTGACCGCGTGATGCGCGAAGGCCAGCCGCAAAAGCCGCGTGAACCACGCGCAGCGACCGGCGCCAGCGAGCAAAAGTCAGACCGCGAAGTCAACGGCAACAGCAAAAGCTACACTAAAGACACCGACTTTCAGTTTGCCCGCGCATTGACAGAAGAATTTGGTCAACGTCGCCCGCGTTCTTCAGCTGGTAACCCATCAGCAAAACCGCAAGAGCGTTTTGGTAACCCTAATGGTGGCAATGGCAACCGTGGCGCGAATAAACCACGCACTGGTGGCAAGCCATTTGGTGAAGCCGGTGGTATCAAACGCCCTCGTTCATTTGCATAAGCCCACACTATGTCAGAACAAATTACTGTAGATTTTCGTGCATTAGGCCTCGCCGAGCCGTTGTTAAAAGCCATTGAAGAATCCGGCTATACGACACCAACGCCCATACAGGCCAAAGCCATCCCGCTGGCGCTAGAGCGCAAAGACTTGATGGCAGGTGCACAAACTGGCACAGGAAAAACGGCAGCGTTCTCGCTACCGATTCTGCATACATTGCTGCCTCACGCAAGTACCAGCACCTCTCCGGCGAAACACCCGATCCGGGCGCTGGTGCTGGCACCTACGCGCGAGCTGGCGATCCAGGTGTATGACAACATCAAAACTTACGCCAAGCACACCTCGCTGCGCAGCCTGGTGGTGTATGGCGGTGTGGATATCAAGACGCAGACACCGATCTTAAAAACCGGTGTTGAAATTTTGGTTGCCACGCCTGGCCGCCTGCTGGACCATGTAGAGCAAAAAACGCTTTCTTTAAGCCAGGTGCAGTTCCTGGTGCTGGATGAAGCCGACCGCATGCTGGATATGGGCTTTATGCCTGACCTCAAGCGCATCTTGGCTTTATTACCCAAACAGCGCCAGAACCTGATGTTCTCGGCCACCTTTTCGGATGAGATCAAAAAGCTGGCCGATGCGTTTTTGAACCAGCCTACATTGATAGAAGTGGCCCGCAGCAATGCCACCAATGACAATGTGGAACAAAAAGCCTATCTGGTAAATACAGATAAAAAGCCACGTTTTCTGGTGCAATTGCTGAAACAGTATGACAGCCAGCAAGTGATCATATTCACCAAGACTAAACTGTCTGCCAGTAAACTGGCACGCGTCCTGGAACGTGATGGCATCCCGTGTAGTGCTATCCACGGTGACAAATCACAGAAAGAGCGTATTGAAGCGCTGGATGCTTTCAAAGCCGGTAGCATTCATGCCCTGGTCGCCACCGATGTGGCAGCCCGTGGCCTGGATATCACTGACCTGCCTTTAGTCATCAATTACGAGATCTCAACTGCGCCTGAAGACTATGTGCACCGCATCGGCCGTACCGGCCGCGCTGGCGCCAAAGGCATTGCCATTTCATTGATAGATGAAGAGGAAACCAAATACTTTGATGAAATCGAAAAGCTGATTAAAAAGCAGATTCCTAAAGAGAATGCGGTGACCAGCAGTGCGCCTAGCCAGCACTCGGGCACAGCCAGTCGCTCTACTTCAAGTCCACGTGCGCCTGGCCAACGTTCATCTAAATCTAAAAGTGCGGATGACGCCTGGTTCTATCAACCCTATCAGTCCAGCGGCTTTGTTGAGCCGACCAAATCGATAGTGGCGCCTGTGACTAAACCATCGGCAGCTAAACGTAAAGTGGTGGCGGCATTGCTAGGTGGTTTTGGCTTCAAGGCAACGCCTAAAGCCAAAGGGCGTGCGGCAGAAAATAAACGGCAATCCCCTGCTAAAACCCGTCACAAAGAGGGTGTAGAGCAAGCAGCGGTAGCCGAAGTTGAAGTCGAAAGTTCTCAGTCATAATAAAAAGCCCCGTGAAAACGGGGCTTTTTATTTGCTACGTAAGCTATGCCTGCTTTCCCTATCTCTGCTTAACCTTCACGGTTACGCATAAAATCAGCCACGCCGTACAACTGGTTAGCCATATGCCGTATCAGGCTTTCCTCAAACTGGCACTGGTGCATGGCCTTGATCATGCAGTACATCCATTGATCACGTTCGGATTCACCAATGGTAAACGGCAAATGACGCGCACGTAAACGCGGGTGACCATAACGTTCGATATACAGCTGCGGGCCACCCGTCCAGCCCATCAGAAACATAAACAGCTTTTCACGGGTTTCGGTCAGATCCGGCTGGTGCAAGGCACGCAATCCTGTTGCTTTGGGATCGCTGTCCATGATGTCGTAAAAAGTCTCTACCAGCAGGCGGATACTCTCGGTGCCCTTCTCCGCGCCGCCCAGCCACTCAAACAATGATTGTTTTGCCGCGTTTGGCTCTTGAATATCAGTCAGTGCCATGGCTTAGCTTATCCTGCGATCTTGGGTGTTACCAGCGCTGCTGCCTGTTTAGCACGTTCACGCGCCAGCTCAGTGCTGTCTGCGGTCGCCAGGGCGACACCCATGCGGCGACGGGTGAAAGATTCTGGTTTGCCAAACAGGCGGATCTCGCTGTCTGGCACTGCCAGTGCTGCTTCCAGTCCATGGTATTCCAGGCTGGCCGCATCGGCACCGCCATAAATCACGGCACTGGCGCCTGCATCGCGCTGACTGACATCCACCGGCAAGCCCAGGATAGCCCGGGCATGCAATTCAAACTCATTCAGGCGCTGGGTACACATGGTGACCATGCCGGTATCATGCGGGCGCGGGCTGACTTCGGAGAACCATACCTGCTCGCCCTTAACAAACAACTCGACACCGAACAGACCCTGGCCGCCCAATGCTTCTGTCACTTTTCTGGCGACTTGCTGCGCGTTTTCCAGCGCTTTCGGCTGCATGGCTTGTGGCTGCCAGCTCTCTACATAATCGCCCTGCTGCTGCACATGGCCGATAGGCGCACAGAAATAGGTTTCTAATTGACCTTGTGCATTTTTAGCACGCACTGTCAGCAAGGTGATCTCATAATCGAAATCAATCTGGCCTTCTACAATGACGACGCCCTGGTTGACACGGCCGCCGCTGGCGGCATATTCCCAGGCGGTTTTCACTTCGCTGGCCTGGGTGATACGCGATTGCCCTTTGCCGGAAGAAGACATGGTGGGTTTGATAAAACATGGATAGCCGATGCCAGCATCGATAGCGGCCTGCAATTCGGCCTCGGAACGCGCGAATGCGTAAGGCGATGTCGGCAGACCTAATTCTTCAGCCGCCAGGCGACGTATGCCCTCACGGTTCATGGTCAGCTGTACCGCGCGCACGCTAGGTACTACGGTGACGCCCGCAGCCTCGATCTCAGCCAGTGCCTGGGTATTCAGTGCCTCGATCTCGGGCACGATGAAATGCGGCCTGACCTGATCAACCAAGGCTTTCAAGGCATCAGCATCTGTCATATCGATCACATGCGCATGGTGGGCGACCTGGTGGCCGGGCGCGTTCTTATAGCGGTCGACAGCAATCACTTCTACCCCTAAACGCTGCAAGGCAATGATCACCTCTTTACCGAGTTCACCGCTGCCTAACAGCATGACTTTGGTCGCGTTTGCGCTTAATGGGGTCCCTATCATTGCTGCACTCCGATGTAAAAGTGCAATTCTACCATGTGCGATTTGTATGACGGCTGCTCAAGCTTGATTTAAATCATGCACAAACGCTGCCGACAAAGCTGATCACTTAAAAATAAAAGACCCCGCAGTTGCGAGGTCTTTTTAACATCATGCATTGATGCATTCGACTAGTGATAGGCTTTTACTAGCGATAGGCTATTGCATGCACCCTGATCAAACTGCGATGCCGTGCTTATCCATACGGTAACGCATGGTCATGCGGGTGATGCCCAGGATACGTGCCGCTTTAGACACATTATTGCGCGCCTGCTCCAGCGCGCTTAACAGCATGGCCTTTTCAGCACCATCCAGTGTCAATTGCGCCTCGTTCGCAGCAGCAGCCGGGCCAGCGGGCAAATGACCTACCTGTGGCAGGCCCAGATCATGCTCTGAAATGACAGGCTGGGTACACATGAGTACCGCACGGCTGATCTGGTGACGCATCTCCCTGACGTTTCCCGGCCAGCGGTATTGCTGTATGGCAATCAGCGCGCTAGGGCTGAATTCATGATGCGGTAAGGCATAGCGTTTTTCCGTCATCTGCCGGAAATAATTGGCTAGCAGCATCACATCCTGGCTACGGTCACGCAATGGCGGCATCTGCATGGTGATGACATTCAGGCGGTAATACAGGTCTGAACGAAAACGGCCTTCGTTGGACATCTGGTATAAATCACGGTTGGTAGCGGCAATGATACGTGCATGTACCGGCCTTTCCTTGGTAGAACCCAGGCGGCGGACCATGCGTCTTTCCAGCACATTGAGCAGCTTGGCCTGCAGGCCTAAAGGCAACTCGCCGATCTCATCCAGAAACAGCGTACCATCTTCGGCAGACTCTATCAGGCCAGGGCGTGAGCTCACCGCATTGGTGAAAGCGCCCTTCTCATTACCGAACAGCTCACTTTCAATCAGCTCTGCCGGCAGTGAAGCACAATCCACATGCACGAACGGTTTGTCGTGATTGACACAACTGGCATGCAGATAACGTGCAACCACATCTTTACCAGTACCAGTCTCACCTGTGATCAAAACAGTAGGCTGCACGGCGTCACTGAGCGCGCTCAGCTGTGCGATACGTGTGATCTGCTGGCGCACGCTCTGCATGGCGGCACTCTCGCCTATCAGCTGTACGGATTCATTGGCTAGCGTATCCCGCTGCCGCGAGTAATCGAGGCTGGTCTGTAAATCGCTTGTTTTTTCATTCTTTTGAATGATCAGCAATAACTCTTCGAGATCGATGGGTTTTTTCAGGTAATCGATGGCGCCCAGTTTGATGGCGTTCACCGCATCAGTGACATCCCCATAAGCGGTCATGACGATGATATTGATGTTTTTAGCGACGAATTCAGGCAACAGATCGATACCGTTGCCATCCGGCAGGCGCATATCAAGCAGCACCATATCCGGCTCAAACTGTTTGACCAGCAACCTGGCATCATGCAGGGATTCAGCGTGCTCGCACTCAAAACCGGCTTTCTGCAAGCGCTTGACTACCGCCCTGGCAAACAGCACCTCATCTTCGACCAGCAAGATTTTCTTTCTGCTGACTAAACGAATCGGTTTATCTATAGATGATGAAATTTGTGAGAGCACGCGTCCTCCTTCAATTATTATTGTTAGTCTTTGTCGTAGCTAGCCAAAGATTGTTTAGGTTTAAACTCATAACGCAGGCCTATCCAGCCGGCACGTGGTGCACCCGGCAACAGGCTCAGGACTTTGCTTTCTGTGCCAAAGTTACCACCGGCATCAAACAGACTCTCAGCCAGACGACCGGCAAGGTTATATTCCTTGTCAAAAATATTGTTCGCTTTGGCAAACAACTTCCAGCCATTGCCAAAGTTATACTGGCTATCCAGGTTCACAATAAAGTAACCGCCGAGCTTGCCTTTGCCGGTTGCGCAATCGTCACCGTTGGCGCAAATCGCGTCATTGGATCTATGGCTGTTATTCTCATTGCCATAGACGAACTGGTCAGAATAGCCGATCACATTGGTACCCACATTCCAGCTTGGTGTAACCGCATATTGCGCACGCAGTTTCAGCTGATGCTGTGGAATGGCAGGGATCCTGTCGCCAGAACGCGCAGTGTAGATGCCGCCGTTGGTCTCGCCAGAAGAGTTAGAACCATTCACAAACTCGACATCGGTGTCATAGGTCGCGTGCACGAAGCTGTAAGAAGCGCCCCATTTAAAGTTATCAATGAAACCATTGATGCCCATGTCTATGCCCTGGCGCTTGGTTCTACCGATGTTCTTGAAGTAACCGGCACCGCTTTGCGTGTTAGCTGCAGTAAACTGGATATCATCATGGTTGGTCGCATGATAAACACCTGCATTCCAGAATACGTTATCAGTCACCTGACCACGACCACCAAACTCATAAGTCTTTGCAACCACCTGATTCAAAGGTGGGTCATCAGCCAGTGCCGCTGGCAGCAAGCAAGGGGATGCCGGGTTGGAACAACCCAGCTCGATGGCGGTTGGTGCGCGGCTAGATTCGCTGTAGGAGGTGTAGACAGTGAGTGCCTTGATCGGTGTGTAAGTCAGGCCTACGGTTGGATTCAACCTTGTGTAGCTGTCTTTGGCCGTCAGACTGTTAAAGTTGTTGGCAGCAGAGGCTGGGCCACGCAATGTATCGGTATTGTCTACGCGGGTGAAGTTCCAGCTGGCACCGGCGTTCAAATGCCAGAACTCATTTATAGACAAAGTATCAGTTGCGAATAAACGCGCGGTGTATTGCTTGCCAGTCAGGCCTACAGTCTGACGTTGACCCAATGCTCCATCACCTTCAAGCACAGGGGCACGGGTGTCGTCGAATACCGGGTCGCTCTCAGTGAATGGCGCACCGCCATTCAACACATCACCCTCAAAATCGCCAACATTGATTTGCTCAGATTGTCTGAAACGAATCAAGCTGTAGTCATAACCAGCACCAACTACAAACTGGTTTTCTTTGCCCATAAAATCCTGATTGAATGTGGCTTGCCCAGTTGCGCCATAAGTATTCTGACTGGTATGCGTACGATTCATGACAGAACCAATTAACTCACAGTCGTCTGGTGAACCTGGATCACAGGTGATACCTGGGTAACCTGCCAATGTATCCCCAATTTCCATTTCACCTTCATAGCCATCACCATTTTTTGTCCTGCGGTTAGACTTTTTGTAATAAACGTTACCTGACAACATCGTGTCATTGCTTAACCAATGGCTGGCATTCAATGCCAGGAAGTGCGAGTAATTGTTGGTCGCATCCGGGCGGGTATGGATCTGGTCACGGTCACCACTCAACAGAAATTCAGGTGTTAAACCGTTACCGATCAACTTGTTGTCGGCACCGATATAGGTCAATTCCAGCTTGGTTGTTTCATTTTGCCAGCCGGTTTTGGCAAACAACTGGTTCACGTGTGACGGCGAGTATTTTCTCCAACCGTCTTCAGTGGTGTGCTGAAAACCTATCAGGTAATCAACTGAACCATCTTTGGATACACCGCCGTATTCAGCCAGTGCACGTTGGCGACCCCAGGAGCCAGCCTCATACTCAAGCGCAGCGCCCTGATGATCGCGGCCATTTTTGGTTTGCACTGCAATGGCACCACCCAAGGTGTTCAAACCGTATAAAGGGTTGGAACCGGGAATCAGTTGCATGTCGCCAATAGCGAAGTTCGGGATCTTGTCCCATGAGGTCACATCACCAAATGGCTCGTTGACGCGCACGCCATCAACGTAGGTGGATAAACCCTGCGGGTTGCCTAATAATGATGAAGCAGAATAGCCCCTGAAATTGATTTCTGGCTGCCATGGGTTACCGCCCAACTCGGTCACCGTCACGCCCTGCATATTATTGTTCATGTAATCGGCAATAGACACGCCGACCTGGTTGTTGATGGCCGCAGGGTTAGCTATCTGGACATTGGCCGGCACCTTGTGCAGGGGCAAACCGATGCCTTTAAGTGGCGTCGCACTGAACACTTCAACTTTTTGAATATTCAATGATTCATCTGCCTTTACTATGGCGGTTTGTGCTGCATAAGCAGACACTATGGCAAGCAATAACGGCTTGACAGTAGTTTTATTCATAAAGGTATCCTTTTCCCGAGAATATTGATTTTTAACTTTTTTAAAAGCTTATTCCCAGATGCAATTAATGTTCCGCAATTGCAGTGCAGAAAAAGACTATTAAAATCAATACCGTAAAAAAGGACTGGTGTATAACAACCATTAAATTGGCTATCTACAACCAATTTTATGGTTGTTATTGGTTGTTGGCAACCAATTTATGCTTGACTGGAGAGTGGCTGTAAAGAAATTTCCAGACCGTAAGCATTACGGCCGGGGCGCCAGGCGGCGTCTATGGCGAGATCAGCAAGCGAAACCAGGGTCTGGCTGTGTGACGGCTGTGAGGAGATGACATTCACCACCGGGTAAAATGCACGTTGCCAGGGTGGGATGGCCAACATCTGAAAAATGACTTTTAACTCGCGACGCGGGCGTTTTGCATCTGGCTGCAGGCTTTCACCGCCGGCTCTGGCAAACAACATGAGTTCCAGGCCTTCGGATAAGCTGACGCTTTGCCCATAACGCTTGTGCAAGGTAATGGCTGCAGGGTGCACCCCCAGGCGAGCCAGGGCGATGCCGCGGCCTTTGCTGACCTTGAACTGCACTTGCCAGTCGCCCCAGATCTGACTTTTACCACCCTGCCAGACCAATGGCGTTTTTGGCAGCGCGGCCGGCTTGCCTACACAATACAAACGTTGCTGGTAATGATGCAGGTAAGCCTGGCGTTTTACTGCCTGCCCTTGTAAAGGCAGATGCAGGTAGCGATGCGGTTTTACTGTAGACAGTTGCTGCCAGTAGTTTTGCAACTGCTCGGTATTGGGCATGCGCAAATCGAGCTGCTGAAACCAGTAGCGCAGCATGTTTTTTGCACGCGCATCACCCAGCTGGCGCAAACGCTGGATATCCACCGATTGCCCCAGCCATTCTTCGCGTACATCGCAGGCGGCGATATCCTGGCCGGCAAGCATATCAAGCAGCGATTGTGCTTCAGCCATATGGCTGGCGCTGCGTGCCAGGGCGCTATCTAATTGCGGGTAGCGCTCGCGCATGACAGGCATCACCGTCTGCCGCATAAAATTGCGGTCGTAACTGATATCGGTGTTGCTTTCGTCTTCTACCCACTGGTATTGCAAGCTGTTTGCCTGCTGCAGGATATCCGTTTTGCTTGCCTGCAACAGCGGCCTGAACAGCTTGCGCTCGGCATCCCAGTCGCCCATGGCAGAGAGCCCTTTCACCCCGGAGCCGCGCATGAGCTGCAACAGTAAGGTCTCGCTTTGATCCTGCATATGGTGTGCGGTGACGATCGCCTGCGCACCAAGTTGCTGGCGCATATGCTCCAGCGCCTGATAACGCGCCTCGCGCGCCGTGGCTTCTATGCCCTGGCCGCTTTGCAGATTGACATGGACTTTAGCGGAATAGAAAGCGATGCCCTGCGCATGGCACACCCGTTCGCACAGGCTCAGCCATTCATCAGCATGCGGGCTCAGGCCATGATGGATATGCATGGCGGATAGCGTATATGGCAGGCGCGAGGAAAACTGTGACAACGCATGTAACAGCACAATGGAATCGACACCACCACTTAAGGCCAGTAGCAGATGTACAGGTACCGCTTGCGGCTTTTGCGCAGCCAAAAAAGAGGCGATGCCCTTCTCTAACTGCGTAGCAAATACGGTGTTATTTGTCACTAGTCGCTTTAAATTTACCGTAACTCATCAGGCGCTGATAGCGTGTTTCCAGCAGTTGCGGTATTTTTTTGGATTGCAATGATTTCAGCTGCAGGGCAATGGTCTGGCCTATGCGCTCCATGACTTCTTCGTAATTGCGGTGCGCGCCACCCAATGGCTCGCTGATGATGGTATCGATCAGGCCCAATGATTTCAGGCGGTCTGCCGTGATACCCAGGGTTTCTGCTGCGTCAGACGCCTTGCTGGCACTCTTCCACAAGATAGAAGCACAGCCTTCTGGCGAGATGACGGAATAAGTGGAGTATTGCAGCATGTTCAAGTGATCGACCACGCCTAATGCCAGCGCACCGCCTGAACCACCCTCACCGATAACGATACCTATGATAGGTGTCTTTAATTCAGCCATCACATACAGGTTGCGGGCGATCGCCTCAGACTGGCCACGCTCTTCAGCGCCTATGCCTGGGTAAGCCCCGGGCGTATCGATCAGCGTGATGATAGGCAGATTGAATTTTTCTGCCAGACGGAACAAACGCAGGGCCTTGCGGTAGCCTTCCGGGCGCGGCATACCAAAGTTACGGTACTGGCGCTCTTTGATATCGCGGCCTTTCTGATGGCCCATGACCATGACCGGGATGCCTTTGAAACGCGCGATGCCGCCTACGATAGCCGGGTCATCGGCAAAGGCGCGATCGCCATGCAGTTCCTGGAAATCCGTAAACAGGGCGTTGATGTAATCCATGGTGTAAGGCCGCTGGGGGTGACGTGCGACCTGTGAGATTTGCCAGGCAGTCAAGCTCTGGTAGGTGTCTTGCAGCAGTTTGCTGTTCTTCTTTTGTAATAGATCCAGCTCTTTGGAGATATCCAGTGAATCATGCTCGTCATGAGATGACTGCAGAGCCTCAATACGCTTTTCAAGTCCGGCAATAGCTTGCTCGAAATCAAGATAAGTCAGTTTACTAGGCGTTAAACGTTTGGCACTCATTATGAATTCTTTAGTTAAAAAGTTCAGGCATTATAAAGGATTTTGACATTTTCTTTTGATAACCAGCCCTGTAAATTCAGCAGCAGGTCATCATGCAATACCACTTGCCAGTCTTCGCCCAGCATCAGGCTGACCTGCGCCGCCTGATTATGGTAATCGACCTTGATCGGGCAGCGCTTCTGCTCTTCATTGGCGTAGCGATAAGGCGTTAATACCGTCATCAATCGCTGCAGGTCAGATTGCCCGTTGCAGCTCAGCGTCAACATCTGCGCAAAGCGGTTACGCACGGCGGCCAGGTCGTAGAGTTTTCTGGCGCTGACGCGGATACCGCCGGAAAACTCGTCATTTGAAATACGGCCTTCTACGATCAACAACTGGTCTTCCTTGATCCACTGCGCGTGTTGCATCAGCAACTCAGAACCCACTACCACATCGGTACGCCCCACTGCATCATCAAGGGTGACGATGGCCATCTTGCCGCGCTGGGTCATACGCACACGCACCCCCATGACCACACCTGCCAGTAATTTAGGTTCATTCTGCGGAGCCAGCTCACCGAGGTTGCCTTTAATGAACGGCCCCAACTGCGCTTTGTAACTCAGGTAAGGGTGGCCGCTAAGGTAGAAACCCAGCGCTGACTTTTCTTCCTGCAATGCCTGTTCAGGGCTCCAGGCGATCACGGCCGGCAGTTGATGCTGCGTCTCGACCACCCCGCCAAACAGGCAATCCTGCCCGGCATGCGCAGCCCGTTGCTCGGCGGCGCTGATGGCACCATCCAGGCCGGCCAGCAAGGCGGCACGGTTTTGCTCCAGCTTGTCAAAAGCGCCGGCGCGTATCAGTGATTCCATCACGCGCCGGTTCACTTTGCGTAGATCCAGGCGCTGGCAAAAATCAAAGATATCCTTGAAAGGCCCCTCAGCCTCTCGTGCCGCGACTATCAGGTCTATCGCCGCCCCGCCGGTGCCTTTAATGGCGCCCAGGCCATATAAGATCTGCTGCGAGCTCATGGGCCTGAACTGGAAGATACTGGCGTTGACATCGGGTGGCAATACATCGACATGGTTGCCGCTGCAATCATCAAAAAACGTGTGCACGTTATCGGTGTTGTTCATATCGGCCGACATGGTGGCCGCCAGGAAAGCAGCAGGATAATGCGCTTTCAGGTAAGCGGTGTGATATGCCACCAGGGCATACGCCGCGGCGTGCGATTTGTTAAAACCATAGCCGGCAAATTTTTCCAGCAAGTCAAACAGGTCATTCGATTGCTGCAGGGTCAGGCCATTCTTCAGCGCACCTTCGTTGA
Organism: Methylophilus sp.; assembly: GCF_052437885.1. Lineage (GTDB taxonomy): Bacteria > Pseudomonadota > Gammaproteobacteria > Burkholderiales > Methylophilaceae > Methylophilus. Next base: position 98,318 of record NZ_JBQVPB010000010.1, read on the forward strand.
ATATTTCACGCTGGATCACCATTTCTTCCGGCTTTTTCTTACCCATGGCGCGGCGCAGCAGGTCGGCGCCACCCAGGCTAAAGCCGGCCACTACCTGCGCGATCTGCATCACCTGCTCCTGGTAGACGGCGATACCGTAGGTTTCTTTTAGGATGGACTCGGTAGACGCATGCGGGTATTCCACGCGCTGCGTACCGTGCTTGCGTCGGCAAAAGTCAGGGATCAGGTCCATAGGGCCCGGACGGTACAGCGCCACCAGGGCGATAATATCTTCAAACAGGTCTGGCTTGGCCTGTTTGAGCATGTCCTTCATGCCGCGCGATTCCAGCTGGAACACCGCAGTGGTATTGGCGGTTTTCAGCAGGTGATAGCTGCGTTTGTCATCCAGCGGTATGGTCTCGAAACTGAGCGGCGGCAACTCTTCCTGCGCACGTTGCGCATTGGCGTTTTCCAGCGCCATATTGAGGATGGTCAGCGTACGCAAACCCAAAAAGTCAAACTTGACCAGGCCTACCGCTTCCACGTCATCCTTGTCATACTGGCTGACCAGGCTGTCGCCATTGGGCTGGCAATAGATAGGTGAAAAATCCGAGATCTTGCCCGGGGCGATCAGAACGCCGCCCGCGTGCATACCGATGTTACGCACCAGGCCTTCCAGCCGCAGTGCCAGGGAAAGCAATTCCGAGACTTCTTCTTCTTTTTCACGGCGCTCCTGCAACTGGGGTTCTTTTTCCAGCGCTGACTCCAGCGTGATCCCCAGCTCTAACGGGATCAGCTTGGCGATGCCATCCACAAAGTTGAAGGGTAAGTCGAGCACGCGGCCTACATCGCGGATCACCGCTTTGGCCGCCATGGTACCGAAGGTGGCGATCTGTGATACCGATGCCAGCCCATATTTATTCTTCACGTAATCGATGACGCGATCACGGCCTTCCTGGCAGAAGTCAATATCGAAGTCGGGCATGGATACCCGCTCAGGATTAAGAAAGCGCTCAAACAGCAAGTTGTACTTGAGTGGGTCCAGGTCAGTAATGCCCAGGCTGTAAGCGACCAGTGACCCGGCACCAGAACCCCTGCCCGGCCCTACCGGCACGCCATTATTCTTGGCCCAGTTGATAAAGTCGGCCACGATCAGGAAATAGCCAGGAAAGCCCATCTGGATAATGATGCCGCACTCGAATTGCAGCCGCGCTTCATATTCGGGTCGCTTCTGTTCGCGCCTGTCCTCATCCGGGTACAGGTAAGAGAGCCGCTTTTCCAGGCCTAGTTTGGATTGGTCGATCAGGAAAGCGTCCAGGCTTTCCCCATTGGGCGTAGGAAAATCCGGCAGGTAGTTCTTGCCCAGCGTGAGTGCCAGGTTGCAGCGCCTGGCGATCTCGACCGCATTCTGCAAGGCGATAGGCATATCAGCAAACAAGGCCTGCATCTCGGCCTGTGTCTTCACATATTGCGACGCCAGAAAACGTTTAGGCCGGCGCTTGTCTGCCAGCACATAGCCTTCAGCGATACAGGTACGTGCTTCATGCGCCATAAAATCATCTGGCGTCTGAAACTGTATCGGATGCGTGGCCACCAGTGGCAGGTCCAGTTGCTGTGCGATCAGCACGGTCTGCTGTATGCATTGCTCCTGGGCGCGCGACTCCTGGGTGCCGGGCTCGTGTACACGCTGCACCTCCAGGTAATAGCGGCCCTGAAATATCTGTGCCCACTGCCGCGCAGCTTGCAGCGCCTGTGTCTGGTTACCTGCTTGCAAGGCCTGACCGATATCGCCAGCCAGAAAGCCGGACAGCATCAACAGGCCTGCGTTTTTCTCCTGCAACCATTCAGCTTTGATCTCGGCGCGTTCACGGTACTGGTTTTCGAGGTAGGCACGACTCAGTAGCTCGCATAAATGGCGATAACCCTGCGCGTTCTGCACCAGTAGCAACATGCGCTGCGGCTGATCCCGCTGCAAGGTATTCTCCACCCATACATCACAACCCAGGATAGGTTTCAGGCCCTTGCCGCGTGCTGAATTATAAAACTTCACCGCGCCAAACAGGTTGGCAAGGTCAGTCAATGCAAGCGCAGGCATGCCGTCCTGCTTGGCGGCTTTGACATAATCGCCTATGCGTACAGTGCCATCCACAATCGAATATTCACTGTGGCAACGCAGGTGTACAAATGCGGGCGATGGGGTTGAAGTGAGCGGTGCTTCCATGGGGTTATTTTACCCGCCATCCTCTTTTTTGTGATGCCTGCGCATGCAAATAATCTGGTTGACAGCGATAAAATGACCGTGCGATCAAGCGACGAACTGCGCGCTTAACAGTTGCAAAAAGCACTTAAGCTGGCTGGCAATATGCACTATGATGTCAGGCTCATTGATAATTGAGCGCACATGATTATGTCCCACGCCATTTCACTGCTTGATGAACCCATACTCGTGGAAGACAACTTACCACGCGTGGGCGAAGTGCTGCCTTTTTTCCAGCTGGTGAATCACTCGCTGGAAGATATCACGCTGGAATCTTTTCACGGCAAGCGCAAGATACTGCATTTTTTCCCGGGCATTGATACGCCGACCAGCGCCGATAGCGTACGCCGGCTGGATGCACTGGCTGAAACCTTACCCAATATCGCCATCCTGAATATATCCCCCGACCTGCCGTTCACTATGTCACGCTTTTCTGAAACCGAGCAATTGCTGCATAGCACCAACCTCTCCACCCTGCGTGGCCGCGACATGTTTAAAAATTATGGCGTGCTGATCATGTCCAGCAAACTGGCCGGTTTACCGGCGCGCGCACTGATGGTGGCTGACGAGAATGACAAGGTCTTACATGTGGAACTAGTCGAAGACCTGACCAGCGAACCAGACTTTGCGGCTGCGCTCAGGTCACTCACAGGCCATTAAAAGCTCACAGGCGGCCTGATTAACTTATTTTTTATAAGGTTGATTGCCAACTCGCGAAGCGCTACAGTAGCTACTTTTATTACTTAACCCGTTTTGGAGAACACTATGGCAAGCGTAACGCTTAAAGGTAACCCGGTCGCTGTTGGCGGAAAATTCTTGGCAGTCGGTGATACAGCGCCTGACTTTCAACTGGCGGATGCCAAACGCACGCTGGTGGGGCTGGATGCCTACGCTGGCAAACGTAAAGTGCTGAACATTTTCCCAAGCATAGACACCCCGACCTGCGCGACTTCTGTACGCACTTTCAATAAAGAAGCCAGCAAGGCCAGCAACACCGCCGTATTGTGTATCTCTGCCGACCTGCCATTTGCGCAAAGCCGTTTCTGCGGCGCTGAAGGCCTGGAAAACGTAGTGACCTTATCTACTTTCCGTGACACCGCAAAATTTGCCAATGCCTACGGTGTATTCATCACCGACAGCAGCCTGGCTGGTTTAACTGCACGCGCAGTGGTCGTGCTGGATGAGAACAATAAAGTCCTGCACAGCGAACTGGTCAGCGAAATCGCCAACGAGCCTAACTACGAAGCAGCCCTGGCTGTTCTGTAAGCACGAACAGCCCTGAGCGGCGATAGCATCAGCGTCAACACGCTGATTGCTAATAATAAAAAAGCCAGCGTAAGCTGGCTTTTTTATGTTTGCTGGCGGCAGCTTAAACGCGTTTGAACAACAAGCTACCGTTGGTACCACCGAAACCAAAGTTATTCTTCAGGGCATACTCGATGTTCAGATCACGTGCGGTGTTGGCACAGTAATCCAGATCACATTCCGGGTCCTGATTGAATATATTGATGGTCGGTGGCGAAACCTGGTGATAGATGGACAACACGGTAAACACCGACTCCAAACCACCTGCACCACCCAACAAGTGACCAGTCATCGATTTGGTAGAGTTGACTACCAAATTGTAAGCATGGTCACCAAAAGTAGCTTTGATGGCATTCGTTTCATTCGCATCACCCAGCGGTGTCGAAGTCCCATGCGCGTTCATAAACTGCACCTGGTCAGGGTTGACCCCTGCATTTTTCAATGCATTGACCATGGAACGGCGTGGGCCGTCCATATTGGGTGCCGTCATATGGTACGCATCAGCGCTTAAACCATAGCCTGAGACTTCAGCATAAATCCTTGCGCCGCGTGCCTTGGCATGTTCGTACTCTTCCAGCACTAACACGCCAGCGCCTTCGCCAATGACAAAACCGTCACGGTCTTTATCCCAGGGACGACTTGCCGTTTCAGGATCATCATTACGGCCAGACAAGGCGCGCGCAGAGGCAAAGCCGCCTACGCTCAACTCGGTGATGGCTGCTTCAGACCCGCCAGCGACCATGACATCGGCATCGCCATACTCGATCATACGCGCGGCTTCACCTATGCTATGGGTGCCGGTGGTACACGCGGTGACGATCGCGATATTCGGCCCTTTCAGGCCCAACATGATAGACAGGTTGCCGGAAATCATATTGATGATGGTGCCAGGAATGAAAAATGGCGAGATCTTGCGTGGGCCGCCATCGTCATAATTGTCGTTGGTGGATTCAATCAAGCCCAGGCCACCTATCCCTGACCCTATCGTGACACCAATGCGTTCGGCATTGGCTTCAGTCACTTCGAGGCCGGAATCCCTGAACGCTTCCAAACCTGCTGCCAGGCCATACTGGATAAACGTATCCATACGCCGCGCATCTTTAGCGGGGATAAAGTCTTCGGCGTTAAAGCCTTTGACTTCACCTGCAATCTGCGAGGCGAACGGGGTGGGATCAAATTTGGTGATTCGGGTTATGCCTGATTGACCAGCGATAAGATTGTTCCAGGCGTTCTGGTAGCCAATCCCAACTGGAGACACCACGCCTAAGCCGGTTACTACTACTCTGCGTTTGGTCATAATAGAAATCAGCCCTCTTGCGAGGGCTGATTAAAAGAATAAGTCAATGAATTACTTGAGATTAGCGCTGACGTAGTCAATCGCTTGCTGAACTGTTGTAATTTTTTCGGCTTCTTCGTCAGGGATTTCGCAATCGAATTCTTCTTCCAAAGCCATTACCAATTCTACCGTGTCCAGAGAATCTGCACCCAGATCATCCACGAAGGATGAAGTGTTTTTTACGTCAGCTTCGTTTGCACCTAATTGTTCACAAACGATTTTCTTTACGCGTTGTTCGATGTCGGACATCTAAAATACCCCTTATTGATAAGTGTCGTGTTCAGTAAACCGATATTCTAGCAAATCTTGCCCAGAATACCAAAAAACTATTATTAAAATGAGCAGGCGAATTCACTTGCCTTCTCAACTTATGCGCTGTACATGCCACCATTCACATGTATGGTCTCGCCAGTGATGTACGCCGCCGCTGGCGATGCCAGGAAAGCCACCGTGGCTGCAATCTCATATACCTGACCCAGGCGACCGACCGCAATGCGTTCCAGCATTTTGGTTTTGATGTCTTCCGGGAGTTCGGCCGTCATGTCGGTTTCTATAAATCCAGGTGCGACACAGTTGACGGTGATGTTACGACTACCCACCTCTTGTGCCAGCGACTTGGTAAAGCCGGTCATGCCAGCCTTGGCGGCGGCATAATTGGTCTGACCGGCGTTGCCCATGTGGCCCACCACGCTGGAAATATTGATGATGCGGCCCTGGCGGGCTTTCATCATGGGCCGTAACACGGCCTGGCTCATGCGAAACACGGATTTCAGGTTGGTGCTCAATACTGCATCCCAATCTTCATCCTTCATGCGCATCAGCAATGTATCTTTGGTGATACCGGCATTATTCACCAGAACAGTCACATCACCGTACAGTTCTGCGATCTTCTTCAGCAAGTGCTCTATCTGCTCGGGCTGGGTCACATCCAGCGCCATACCCACGCCATTCACGCCCGCTGCTTTCAGCGAGGTAGTGATCGCATCTGCGCCGCTGGCAGAAGTCGCGGTACCGATCACGATAGCGCCCTGTTTGCCCAGCTCCTGGGCGATGGCAGCACCAATGCCGCGACTGGCACCAGTGACCAACACTACTTGTTGATTTAGCATCATCTCTCCTTTATTCACACCGTATTTTATTATTATTGGTTTACAAAAGCTTGTATGGCTTCTTCATTGATCAGCGCTACACAGCTCATTTCTGCCACGATGCGCTTGGCCAGACCAGCCAGCACCTTGCCTGGCCCGCACTCTGCACTGACCAACACCTGCTGCGTCGCCAGTAACTGCACTGTTTCAACCCAGCGTACCGGGCTATAAAGCTGGCGTACCAATGCATCCTTGATCTGGGCTGCGTCACTGTAAGCGGCGACATCGGCATTGTGCAACACCGGCACTGATGACGCTTGCACAGTGACATTCTGCAAATAATCACGTAATTTTTCTGCGGCTGGTTTCATTAACTCGCAATGCGAAGGTACGCTAACCGGCAGTGGCAGTGCACGTTTGGCACCTTTGGCCTTGGCCAGTTCCATACCGCGCTCGACCGCCGCTTTTTCGCCGGCGATCACCACCTGGCCCGGAGAGTTGAAGTTGACCGCCTGCACCACCTGGCCTTGTGCCGCTTCGCTGCAGACTGCACGTACAGTGTCGTCATCCAGGCCCAGGATAGCAGCCATCGCCCCTTGCCCTTCCGGCACGGCCTGTTGCATGACTTCGGCACGGAATTTAACCAATGGCAATGCGTCGGCAAAACTCAGCGCGCCAGCAGCGACCAGTGCGGTGTACTCACCCAGGCTATGGCCTGCCATCGCTGACGGCTGCTTGCCACCCAGGCTTTGATAGACGCGCCAGGTAGCGATACCGGCAGTGAGCATGATAGGCTGGGTATTCTGCGTCAGGTTGATCGCATCATTCGGTTCAGTGGCCATCTTCCAGAAATCCGCACCCAGCACGCTGGAAGCTTCTTCAAATGTTTGTTTGACAATGGCGTGGGACTCAAGGCCCTGCATCATGCCCACAGACTGTGAACCCTGGCCAGGAAAGAAAAAAGCAAATGTAGACATAGGCGTTTTAAATCAGTAATTAATCAAGTATTGAGTTTGTGCAGACACTGCTTAAGTGCCTGTTTAGAACCTAACGAGCGCAGAGCCCCAGGTGAATCCGCCGCCAAATGCTTCCATCAGCAATATGTGCCCGCGCTGGATGCGGCCATCCCTGACGGCGGTATCCAGTGCCAAAGGGATTGAAGCAGCTGAGGTGTTGCCGTGCGTATCTACGGTGACGATCACTTTATCCATGGACATCTCCAGTTTTTTGGCGGTCGCTTGCAGGATACGGATATTGGCCTGGTGCGGCACCAGCCAGTCGATATCGGATTTCTGCATACCATTGGCCTGCAGGGTTTCGTCGACGATCTGGTCCAGCGTATTGACGGCGATCTTGAATACCGTATTGCCTTCCATCACCACAGTATCCTGGCCATTCGGATTACGTGGTACGTGCAAATGGTTCTCGTAATTGCCGTCGGCATGTATATGGGTAGACAGCACACCGGGCTGATCGCTGGTTTGCAGAATGACAGCGCCGGCGCCATCGCCCCACAAGATACAGTTGCTGCGGTCGGTGTAGTCACAGATGCGGGTAAAAGTATCGGCACCGATCACCAACACATTTTTATGCTGTCCTGAGCGCATAAAGTGGTTGGCGGTGGCCAAGGCATAGATAAAGCCGCTACAGACGGCCTGTACATCAAATGCCGGACAGCCGGCGATGCCCAGTTTGCGCTGCACCATGGTAGCGACGCTGGGAAAGATTTTATCTGGTGTGGTGGTAGCCACGATGATCAGATCGATGTCCTCGGCCTGAATGCCTGCCGCTGCTATCGCATTGAGGGCTGCCTTGGTCGCCAGGTCACTGGTCAGTTCATCGGTGACCCGATGGCGCTGCTTGATACCGGTGCGGGAAAATATCCACTCGTCAGTGGTATCGACCAGTTTTTCCAAATCAACGTTGGTCAATATAGTGGGCGGCAGATAGCTGCCCGTCCCTGCAATACGTGTGTGAATCATGGGTGCGATTATGCCTTAAATGGAAAAAAACGCCTAACAGAACAATGGCTGCGAGCGTATCAGGAGTCTTCTGCCGTGGCGAGATGCTCGATTTCGAGCTGGGTCTGGATACGCTTCAGAACGCCGCTTTGCGCTTCTTCCATGGCAACATGTATCGCATGGTAAAAACCTACGCTATCTGCACCACCATGGCTTTTCACCACGATACCACGCAAGCCGAGAAAGCTGGCGCCATTATAAAGGCGCGGGTCTACCCGTTTTTTAAATGCTTTCAATACCGGGAAAGCGCCCAGCGCCATCAACTTGGTCAGCCAGTTACGCTTGAATTCCTGGGTCAGAAACTTGCCCATCATGTGCGCCAGACCTTCAGTGGTTTTAAGCGAGACATTGCCGACAAAGCCGTCGCAGACCACCACATCAGTGGTGCCCTTGAAAATATCATCGCCTTCCACGTTGCCGTAAAAATTAAGGTGGCTGCCGCGCAATAGTTCAGCGGCCTGTTTTGCCACTTCATTGCCCTTGATATCTTCGGAACCGATATTGAGCAAGCCTATGGTCGGATTAGCTTTATTGTTGACACAACTCACCACCATGGCGCCCATGATCGCGAACTGATACAGATGCTCGGCGGTGCAATCGGCGTTGGCGCCCAGGTCCAGCATAAAAGTACTGCCGTTCTCGGAAGGCAAGGTAGAAGCGATCGCCGGTCTATCTATCCCCGGCAAGGTTTTGAGCACAAATCGTGCTGTCGCCATCAGGGCGCCAGTATTACCTGCACTGACACAGGCTTGCGCTTCACCGGTTTTCACCATATTGATCGCCACCCGCATAGAAGAATCTTTTTTATTCTTCATCGCGCTTTGCGGCGATTCGTTCATCAGCACCACTTCGCTGGCATGGTGCACGCGCAGGCGCGGGTTAGGCGTCACATGCAGCACTTTCAGCTCGGCCTCGATGGCATCCTGCAAGCCGACCAGAATAATATTGAGATAAGGATTTTCGTTCAGAATACGCACAGCCGCAGGCACAGTCACATGTGGACCGTGATCTCCGCCCATGGCATCTATCGCAATGACAACTTCCTGAGATTGCCCGTGTTGACCAGTAGTCATGTTATTTCCCATGTTCACTTAAACACATGTGCTGCACTGCGCTAAAAGCGCAGGCATACGCCAGATACACAAACGCCGCGCATTTTGTGCGCGGCGCAGTTTGAAACATTATAGCTTTGTGCCAGCGATTACTCGCCTTTTGCAGGCATCACTTTACGGCCACGATAAAAACCGTTTGGGCTCACGTGATGACGCAGGTGCACTTCACCTGTTGTAGGCTCGATCGCCAAAGGTGGGTTTGTCAAAAAATCGTGGGAACGGTGCATACCACGTTTGGACGGTGTCTTTTTGTTTTGCTGAACTGCCATTTTAAATTACTCCAAAATTAACCGCCGCAATTTATCAATGGGCAGTTTAAAAACTAGAATTGCTACCTAATCCAGCATTATAAAATATTCCAGAGACAACTGCAAACAAATCCTGCAACTGTCGCTTTTCATTGGCTTTTTATGCAAATGCAGGCCGGGAAATGCCATGCAGGGCTTTATTTATCCAGCTTGAGGTTTTTAAGCGCAGCAAAAGGGTTGGGCTTCTCGCCCGCCGTTTTCTGCAAAGGCGCACACGCTTGTTCATGCATCACCGCGATAGGCAACGCCATCAGCAACTCATCTTCCACCAGCGATTCAAACGTCGATTCCGCGTCAGACTCCAGCCAATCCACATCCTCGTCTTCAAGCAAGGCTTCCGGCGGTTCATCACAGATGGCGAATTCAAATTGCACATCGATGGCCTGCGGCATGGCGGCAAAACATCGCTGACAAACCAGCGGCAGATCGGTTTGCACCGCCAACCCCAGCATGGGCAGCTGTGTGTCGCCAAAATAACGTGCAGGCAGACCCTGCAACTGATAAGCCACCGACACCCCGGCCAAGGCCTGGGTGTCACTGACGCCCAGCTCGCACAAAGCCTCCTGCAGACGCGGCAATGCCGCGATCTCCAGCATCCCTTCCGTCTTTTTTTGCTGCCTGGCTAATTCCAGATAACGCGCATTCGACAAAAAACTCTCCTTCTGTTCACTTGCTATTTAATATAGCAAACTATGCAGCCATTGACGAATCCTTATATACATACCCATAGCCCCTGATTACGTCATACTGTATAAGCCGCAGTTTTTTGTTATAATAACGTCGCTTCACGCAGTGCTCTTTTCGAGGGTACAACCATGGTGCGGTTTGTATTATCGACCAGCCTATCAGGCGGTCAAGATAGTATTCAACCACCACCAAACTAGCCAAAACATTGTGCATACAGGCATTTAAAAGTCTTATAAAACAATGTGCTTAATAAAAACTCTGTCCTTTTTTTCTTGCTTTAAGGGTAATGTGTGTTTAAGAAAATTTTAGTCGCGAATCGCGGTGAAATTGCGGTACGCATTGTGCGCGCATGTTCGGAAATGGGCATTAAATCTGTCGCCATCTATTCCGACGCCGATCGCCATGCCTTGCATGTCAAAAAAGCTGACGAGGCCTATAACATCGGTTCTGACCCGGTGGCAGGTTACCTGAATGCACATAATATTGTGAATATCGCCGTCGCTGCTGGCTGTGACGCCCTGCACCCTGGTTATGGCTTTCTTTCTGAGAACCCACAACTGGCAGAGGTCTGTGCCCGCCGCGGTATCAAGTTCATCGGCCCTGAAGCGCATGTGATCCGCCAGATGGGTGACAAGATTCAAGCGCGTAACGCCATGATAGATGCGGGCATTCCCTGCGTTCCAGGTAGCGATGGCAACCTGGAATCACTGGATGCCGCGATCGCACTGGCCAAGAAGATAGGCTACCCTATCATGCTGAAAGCCACTAACGGTGGCGGTGGCCGTGGTATTCGCCGTTGCGATAGCGAGAAAGACTTGCTGAGCAATTATGACCGTGTGATCTCCGAAGCCAGCAAGGCTTTCGGCAAGCCGGAAGTGTTCCTGGAAAAGTGTGTGGTGCATCCGCGCCATATTGAAGTACAGATTCTGGCTGACTCGCAAGGCAATGTGATCCACCTGTTCGAGCGCGATTGCTCTATCCAGCGCCGTAACCAGAAGCTGATCGAGATCGCGCCTTCACCACAGTTGTCGCAGGCACAACGCGATTACATCGGCAGCCTGGGTGTGAAAGCAGCCAAAGCCGTCGGCTATGAAAATGCCGGTACTGTCGAGTTCCTGCTTGATTCAGACAATAATTTTTACTTCATGGAAATGAACACCCGCTTGCAGGTGGAACATACCGTGACTGAAACCATCACCGGTGTCGATATCGTACAGCAGCAGATCCGCGTCGCCGCCGGTCTGCCATTGCAATACAAGCAAAGCGAGATCGCTTTCCGTGGCTTTGCCATGGAATACCGTATCAATGCGGAAGATCCGCAAAAAGACTTCCTGCCCAGCTTTGGCAAGATCACCCGTTACTACGCTCCAGGCGGGCCTGGCGTGCGTATGGATGCGGCGATCTACAGCGGTTATGTGATCCCGCCCTACTACGACTCCATGTGCGCCAAACTTACCGTATGGGCGCTGGACTGGGAAGGCGTGATCGAACGTGGTCGCCGTGCGCTGAACGACATGGTGGTATATGGCGTCAAAACCACTATCCCTTACTACCAGCAGATCATGTTACACCCGGATTTCCGTTCGGCTAACTTCAACACCAGCTTTGTGGAACAACACCCGGAGCTGACTGAATATGACGTCGGATTACCGAAAGAACTGATGGCCGCAGCGATTGCAGCCGCAATTGCAGCCCACGAAGGCATTTGATTAACCGTATCGCAGTATATTAATTAGATCGACAAGATTATGAGCAAAATACACGTCACCGAACTCGTTTTAAGAGATGGCCACCAATCCCTGATTGCTACGCGCATGCGTACCGATGACATGCTGCCTATCGCCGGCAAGCTGGATGATATTGGTTTCTGGTCTCTTGAAGCCTGGGGCGGGGCCACTTTTGACGCCTGCGTGCGCTTTCTGAAAGAAGACCCATGGGAGCGCCTGAGCAAACTGCGCAAGGCCTTGCCCAACACGCCTATCAATATGTTGCTGCGCGGCCAGAACCTGCTCGGCTACCGTCACTATTCAGATGATGTGGTACACGCGTTTGTAAAACAGGCGGCAGATACCGGGGTCGATGTGTTCCGCATTTTTGATGCGATGAATGACATCCGCAACCTGAAAACAGCGATCGAAGCTGTTAAATCGGTGAAAAAACACGCGATCGGCACTTTATCGTTCACCACCAGCCCGGTGCATGACGTGGCTTACTTCGTCAACATGGCCAAAGAGCTGGAAGCGCTGGGCTGCGACAGCATAGGCGTGAAAGACATGGCGGGTTTACTGACCCCCACTCTGGCTGGCGAACTGGTCAGGGAGCTGAAAGCCGCAGTGAGCCTGCCTATTCATATGCATAGCCATGCCACTTCTGGTTTAGCCAGCATGGTGATGCTGAAGAGCGTTGAAAACGGTGTCGATATCATAGACACCTGTAACTCCTCTTTCTCGGAAGGTGCCAGCCACCCGACCACAGAGAGCCTGGTGGCTGCCTTGCAAGGCACCGAGTACGACACCGGCCTCGATCTGGGCAAACTGCAGGAAATCACTGCCTACTTTAAAGATGTACGCAAAAAATACTGGCAGTTCGAGAGCGAATTCACCGGAGTGGATACCCGCGTACTGGTGAACCAGGTTCCGGGTGGCATGATCTCCAACCTGTCCAACCAGTTGAAAGAACAAGGCGCGCTCAACCGCATGGATGAAGTGCTGGCTGAGATCCCGCGTGTGCGTGAAGACCTGGGTTTCCCTCCATTGGTGACACCGACCTCGCAGATCGTTGGTACACAGGCAGTCTTGAATGTACTCACTGGTGGCCGCTACAAATCCATCACCAATGAAGTGAAAAACTACCTGCTGGGCCAATATGGCAAATCACCCGCCGCAGTCAATGCAGAAGTGCGTAAAAAAGCCGTGGGTGACGCCGAAGTGATCACCTGCCGCCCTGCGGACCTCTTGCAACCTGAAATGACCAAGTTGCAAGGTGAAGCCGAACGCTTTGCCAACAACGAAAAAGATGTGCTGACCTATGCCATGTTCCCGGATATCGGCCAGACCTTCCTGCAAGAGCGCAATGCCGGCTCACTGCAACCAGAGCAATTGCTGAGCAAAGAAGCCGTTACCCAGCAAACAGCGGCTGCGCGCTACGCACCGAATGAATTCAATATCACGCTGCACGGTGAAACCTACCATATCAAACTGACTGGTAGCGGCCATGCGGGCGAAGAGCGCCGTCCTTACTATGTGAAGGTGGATGGCATCTCTGAAGAAGTGTTTGTTGAAACACTGAGTGAAATGGAGATCAGTGATGGCGGCAGCTCCAACGGTGGCAAGAAAAAAGCAGCAGCCGTGGCTTCCAGCGGTCGCCCGCGCCCTACCCACCCGGGTTGTGTGACTACCGCCATGCCAGGCACCATAGTGACGGTCAAAGTCAACGTTGGCGATAAAGTCAACGCCGGTGATGGCGTGCTGGTGATAGAAGCGATGAAGATGGAAAACGAGATACAGTCCAGCAAAGCCGGCACTGTGGTCGCGATTCACGTCGCCAAAGGTGACAGTGTGACGCCGGACGAGACACTGATAGAGATTCAGCCGGATTAATCTTGCTTCAGCAGTAAACAGCAATGCTAAAATCCCTGGATCGTTATCCGGGGATTTTTTTATCCTATGTCTGCACTGATGTCCGACCTTACGCAAACCCTCATTCTTGCGTCATCCTCACGTTACCGGCGGGAAGTGCTGGAAAAACTGCACCTGCCATTTACATGCATCTCGCCTGATATCGACGAAACGGCATTGGTCAATGAAAGCCCGGCGCAGACTGCTTTACGGCTGGCTGAAAGCAAAGCGCGCAAAGTGGCCGAGACTGAGCCGAATGCTTTGATCATAGGCTGCGACCAGGTAGCCACACTAGATGGCCTGCAGATAGGCAAACCGGGAAATCACGCCAACGCCGTCAAACAACTAGTCATGCTCAGCGGGAAAGAAGTGGTCTTTCATAGCGCGCTATGCCTGTATGACAGCGCCAGCCAGCACATGCAATCGACTATCGTGCCTTATTACGTTAAATTCAAGATACTCACGCCGCTGCAGATAGAAACCTATTTACGGCTTGAACAACCTTACGATTGCGCTGGCAGTGCCAAATCTGAAGGCATGGGCATAGCCCTGCTGGATTATATGCGTGGTGACGACCCCAATGCATTGATAGGCTTACCGCTGATCGCACTGGTCAATATGCTGCAGCAAGCTGGTATCGATGTCTTATCTCTGCCACGCGGATAGTCTATGCTAGGCTTGCCTGCAAGCGTCTGTTAACTTTTGAACGGCTGTCGCGTTAACACAGTCTCAAGCATACAAGCACACACAACAACGAGAGGATATTCATGCGACTCAGCTCCCTGTTACTTTTATCATTGGGCAGTGTTTCACTCGCTCACGCGGAAACCGCCATCATCAGCCCGCAATCAGATCAAACCGGTGTCGCCGTCACCATTTACAACGAAGACCTGGCCCTGGTGAAAGATAGCCGTAAGCTCAAATTAAACAGTGGCTTATCCGCCTTGTCATTCCGTGATGTCAGCGCCCAGATCAAGCCGGAAACCGCGCTGCTGCGCAGCCTGTTGCCGAATACCAGCCTGCAGGTACTGGAACAGAACTTTGATTTTGACCTGCTCAGCCCGCAAACCCTGTTAGAAAAATTTGTCGGCCAGCAAGTCAGCGTAATCAAAACCAACCCGACCACCGGCGCCGAGACTGAAGAAAGCGCGACTGTACTCTCGGCACAAAACGGCATAGTGCTTAAGATAGGCAACCGTATCGAAACCGGCTTTCCTGGCCGTATCGCCTACCCTAACGTGCCCGGCCAACTGCGTGACCGTCCTACCCTGACCACACAAGTGCAATACAAAGGGGTTGAACAATCCAGCCTGGAGCTCAGCTACCTGACCGGCGGCCTGAACTGGAAAGCCGATTATGTGGCCGAACTCAGCAGCAAAGAAGACAGCATAGACCTCTCCGGCTGGGTCACCCTCAACAATACCAGCGGCACCTCTTACCCTAACGCCAGGGTGCAACTGGTGGCAGGTGATGTCAATCGCGTGCGCGAAGCGATACGCCCCAAAACCATGATGATGCGCTCAGAAGCCATGCTCGCCGATGCGCCTATGCCCAGCGAGCAAGGCTTGCTGGAATATCATCTCTATACGTTGCCCAGAGCAACGACCATCGCCGAGAACCAGACCAAACAAGTGGCCCTGCTGACGGCGCAACATATCCCGGCGCGTAAAGAGCTGGTGTTAACAGGTGCTGATTACTACTACCAGGGCCAGTACCGCGACGCAGAAAAAAAGCAGAAGGTTCAGGTTTATGTAGAGTTTGAAAACAAGGAAAGCAGCAAGCTTGGCATTCCTTTACCCAAAGGCACCATGCGCGTTTACAAAAAAGATAACGATGGCACCGCACAGTTTGTCGGGGAAGACCAGATAGACCACACCGCTAAAAACGATAGCGTGCGCCTCAAACTGGGCAATGCGTTCGATGTGACCGCAGACCGCGTGCAAACTGATTTTAAAAACCTGACCAAAGAGAAGCAGACTGCGCTGTATGAAAGCGCTTATGCCATCACCCTGCATAACGCCAAAAAAGAGGCGGTCACAGTCACCGTGAAAGAGCCTATTAACGGCGACTGGAAGATTCTCAATGCCTCACAAGCGCACGAGAAAACTTCAGCGCATGAGGCGACATGGAAGATCAATATACCGGCCGAGAGTGACGTCACCCTTAAATACAGAGTCCAGGTGAAATACTAGGCATTGATCAGCTATCACTAGACGATAGAGGTGTTTAAAAAAGCATTCCCTGAACGGAATGCTTTTTTTATGCCTGGCATGGGATAATTCGGTTTTTTGCATCCTCTAGACACCCCTATGGCTACCGGCACTTTATATTTTATTCCTGTCCCTCTTGCAGAAGGCACCACACCACAACAAGTGCTGCCGGGCGAAGTCGTACAACGCATGCATAGCCTGCGCCACTTTATTGTCGAGAACGAAAAAACCGCCCGCCAGTTTTTAGCCGCCAGCGGACACCCGGTAGCGATACGCGAACTGACATTCGCCCTGCTGACTAAAGACACAGCGCCAAAAGACTTACCAGCATTGCTGCAACCATTACAAAAAGGCATGGATGTAGGCCTGATGAGCGAAGCCGGCTGCCCGGGCATTGCCGACCCCGGCGCCGCGCTGGCTGCGGTGGCGCATCAGAAAAACATACGCGTGGCGCCATTGATAGGCCCCAGCAGCTTGCTGCTGGCTTTAATGGCGAGCGGCCTGAATGGCCAGAGGTTTACTTTTCTGGGCTATTTGCCCAGCGACAAGGCTGAACGCATCAAAGCGATCAAAGGCATTGAGTTTGATTCTAAAAAACAGCAGGCAACGCAGTTGTTTATAGAAACACCTTATCGTAACCAGCATATGCTGGAAGACCTGGTAGCCAACCTGCAAGCACAGACACGGCTATGTGTGGCCTGTAATATCACGGCACAGGATGAATTGATTGTGACCAGGACGGTGGCCGAATGGAAAAAATCGCCGCTGCCAGATGTGCATAAAAAACCAACTGTATTCTTGTTGCTGGCTTAAGCAGAAAAGCGCTTTGCTAGCTGGTGTGAGTCGGCACATAACACACACCAAAGCGCAGATAATCTGTTATCTGAGGGTGGCGTACCGCAGTAGCCCCTGATATCCATGATGATTAATCTGCAGCCGGGCGCGGTATCTCAATCATTTCGGGTGCACTACCGCCTAATGCAGACAACCGCTTTGCTGCCTGAACCTGTACAAAAACTTTAATCGCTTCTCTGAATAAATCTGCCTTATCCATCGCAGGATCAGCGACTTTAAGTGCTTGTTCATACAGAGAATTTTCTATCGTCACAGTAGTTCTCATGGCGACCTCGCATCAAATATGCCCTTAAAACTCATCATATCACTCATCAAAAAGAGTGGCTGACTCTGCGGTACTGTATGAGTAGAGGAAAAAGCAAGCTTTACTCAGACTGGCAAGTAAAGCCTGTGCCTACGCCGCGGCCGTTTTGTAAGCATTTGCTAGTAGCTCAAAATCTTCATCAGTTAACTTGATATTAATTGCCTGCATATTCTCCTCAAAATGCTGCACTTTGCTGGTGCCGGGGATAGGCAAAATCATAGGGCTGCGTTTCAGCAACCATGCGATCGCGATCTGGTTTGGCGTGGCCTCGTATTTCTTCGCCACTAGTCCCAATACATCCAGCTTTCCAGCCAGGGCGTTCTTGGCTAGCGGATACCATGGAATAAAAATGATCTGGTTGGCAGTGCAATAATCCAGCTCCTGCTCGTATTGGCGGTTGATCAGATTGAACTGGTTTTGCACGGTATCGACTTTGAAGTATTTCTGCGCTTCCTCAATATCTGCCACCTTCACTTCACTCAGGCCTATGTGTTTTATCAGGCCTTCTTTCTGAAACTCGGCGACCGCCTGAAATTGTTCATCCCTGGGGACTTTAGAATCGATTCTATGCAACTGCCACAAATCGATCTGTTCCACCTTGAGGCGGCGCAAACTCATTAACAGCGATTGACGCAAATACTCTGGCCGCCCCACTGCTGTCCATACATCAGGCCCTTGCCGGGTCAAGCCCGCCTTGGTGGCTATCGTCAGCTGTTTGTAGGGGTGCAGCGCCTCAGCGATCAACTCTTCGCTGACATTGGGGCCATAACTGTCTGCGGTATCGATAAAATCAACGCCCAGATCGGGCAACCTGCGCAGTAATTGCAGGCAATGCGCCGGGTCTGCAGGTTGCCCCCACACGCCTGCGCCTGTGATACGCATAGAGCCAAAACCGATACGGTATAGTTGGCGATCACCCAAGCTGACATGGGTGGGTATATTATTGCTTTCAGACATTAGGCAACCTTTTCTTAATGATTATGCAGCAAGGCCGTAACGGCGGCCAGGTTTTGCATTGGCGAATTTTGGAGTCAAAGCACGGCGGGCAGTTTCCCACTGTTCCCAATCTTCATTATCTTGCAACGGTGGGATCGTCACCAGCTCGCCGCTATCCAGGCCAGCCAGCGCCGCATCTACCAGATCTTCAGCACTCATGGTGGTGGGCGCTTCTTTCACCTTGGCATAACCAGCCACGTCCCAGAACTCGGTAGCTGTGCCGCCAGGCAATACAGTTTGAATACGCACGCCTTTATCAGCAAGGTCTTTTTGTAAAGAATGGCCAAAACTCAGCACATAAGACTTAGAGGCGCTGTAAACACCATTGAGCAACTCAACCGCAATGCCGACCACAGAAGCGATATTGATGATAGTGCCGCTGCCCTGCGCCGCAAATACAGGTGCGATCGCATAAGTGAGGCGTGTGAGCGCGGTGATGTTCAAAGTGATCATGGCTTCCATCTCATCGACATCCGCATCAAGGACAGATGCCACCGAACCGACGCCAGCATTGTTTACCAGCATACTGATATCTTTAGATTCTTTCAGGACTTTTTCCAGCTCGGCCAGCGCTTTTTTATCATTCAGATCAGCAGCCATGGTCGTCACCTTAACGCCGGTTTCCTGCACCAGCCGTTCAGCCAGCAGATTCAGTCTGTCAATATTTCTGGCAACCAGAATAAGGTCGTAGCCCCTTTTTGCCAGGCGGTCGGCATAGACCGCGCCTATCCCGGTTGAAGCTCCAGTGACGACAGCAGTGCCTTTATGTGTAGATGTCATGTTATTTCTCCAGATGAAAATTTGTCTTGTAGGTGATGCCGAAACGCATTTTGATCC
The DNA here is from genome assembly GCF_052437885.1 of Methylophilus sp. Classification (GTDB taxonomy): domain Bacteria; phylum Pseudomonadota; class Gammaproteobacteria; order Burkholderiales; family Methylophilaceae; genus Methylophilus. Next base: position 117,230 of record NZ_JBQVPB010000010.1, read on the forward strand.
TGGAGTGATATATCATCAATGACATATATACAATGTTTTATGCCATCGTTAGATTTTGTCCTTTATTTTTATATATAGTCTGATTTAAAGTGTAATTCATTTGAATAGCCTTTGATTCACAACTGACCTGACTAAGGGTATTGTCATTTTTAATGCCATATCATTTATTCACGCCATACGGGAGAAATAAACATCATGCATACCATAGGTCTATTGGTCTTTCCCAACTTTCAGGCGCTAGGTCTGGCGGTTTCAACCGTGTTTGAATATGCCAACCTCATGCATACTGAAAAAACCTACCATTTCCGGCTGGTGTCAGAGCACGGTGGCCCGGTGATGACCTCGCACACATTTTCGGTCAATACTGAGCGGTTGACCGATTCCAGCTACGATACGCTGATGGTGGGTGGTGATAACGATTGCCAGCTACCCTCGCCAGAGTTACTGCATTACCTGCGTGAATCACCCAGGCATATCAGGAGAATTACTGCCATTTGTACCGGTGCATTTGTGCTGGCCGAAGCCGGCCTGCTGGATGGCAAACGCGCCACCACGCACTGGCTGCATTCAAACACATTCAGAAAGCTCTACCCGAAAGTACAACTGGATGAAGACAAGATCTTTGTGGTGGATGGACAAATATGGACCTCCGCCGGATTAACCGCAGGCATAGACCTGGCGTTAGCCATTGTGGAGAAAGACCTGGGCCTGGATTTAGCCAGGCAGATCGCGCGTAAACTGGTCGTCCACCAACGGCGCGGTGGCGGTCAATCACAGTTTTCTACCCTGTTAGAACTCGACGCAAAGTCCGACCGGGTGCAAATGGTGCTGTCTTATGTGAAAGAGAATCTGCAAGCTGATTTATCCGTTGAATCCCTGGCCGAAGTAGCAAGCCTGAGCCCGCGCCAATTCAGCCGTGTGTTCACTGAAGAAACCGGGTTGCCGCCTGCGAAAGCCGTGGAGCGGCTGCGCGTGGAATCGGCAAGGCTGATGATGGAAACCGGCCACCACCAGATTGAAATCATAGCCCGCGAAACTGGCTTTGGCGATAGAGAACGCATGCGCCAGGCTTTCCTCAGGGCTTATGGGCAGCCGCCGCAAGCGATACAAAGGCTTGCTGCAGGTAGCGCCAGACCGTCAATGTGATGCTTTAGAGATGATTACCCAATTTAGCGGCGACCCATTGAGTATGGCTCAGTACATCGTTGCAAATAGATCAATATCTATAACCCTGGATTATTTACTGCTTGTCGCCTATGGCAGGCTACTGATCAAGTTTTCGGTGATTTCTTTGGCAGCCAGCACAAACTCTTGCTCAACACTTTTCTTGCCGATCAACAGGCGCTCATCCAGGTTTTCGCCCTTAGAGGAGTAAAGGCCGTTATAGCCAGCCCGCTTTTCCCATAGCACGCTGCCGTTTTTGTCCTGCAGCTTGACCCTAAGCATGGCATATAAATGCCCTAAGCCGGAAATACGCATTTCATCGATTTCAATGATCAGATAATTACCCGGGGTTAACTTGGATAGCTCAACCACCGGATTATTCGCTATCGTGGTTTTAGGCCAGGCTTTCTTTTTTGCAAAATCAACCAGCATCTGTTTTGCAAGTATCTCGCCAAAATCAGGAATATCAGGCGGCAATAAGCCTTTTTCTTTGGTGGAGCGTGCGTATAGCCCCTGCGCCAGAGTAGCATTAGGAAAAGCCCGCACATAAGACTCAGTCCAGGTATTCCTGATCAAGGGCGGAGTCGACACCCTGACGATTTCAAGTTGGGGAAGCTGTTCAATCTGTTTGGGAGAGATTGAGACTAATGTAGAGCAGGCGGTGAGAAAAATAATTTGAATTAGAAGTAACGTTTTTAACACTTTTGCATGCATTTCTTTCACACCCTTTTTAACAAATCCAGTGACCCGGCTGGCAAAACCCTATGCACCAGGCCTATATAGCAAAGCTACTGCCCGCGCATAAACATCTTATCCAGATCATTCAAACTCACCTGAAACCAGGTTGGCCTGCCGTGATTGCACTGCCCGCTTCTTTCGGTTGCTTCCATATCTCTGAGCAAGGCATTCATTTCAGTGGTGCTGAGTTGGCGGTTGGCCCTGACAGCCGCATGACAGGCCATGGTGCCTAACACTTCATTTTGCCGTTCCAGCAGCACCCGGCTGGCGCCGTATTCATGCAGATCACGCAATACCGCCCGTGCCAGTGACACTACATCGGCATCTTGCAGCATGGTAGGCACGGCACGGATAGCGATGGTGGTCGGCGATAAGGTCGCCATATCAAAACCCAGCTGTTGCAAGGTATCGCTGCCTTGCAACGATTGCAGCGTGGCTACTTCGACTTTTTCCGCATAAAAACTCATGGGAATTAGCAGCGGCTGCGTGGCTATGGCTTGTTCACTGAGGGCGTTTTTCAGGCGCTCGTACATGATGCGCTCATGCGCGGCGTGCATATCGACCACCACCATGCCCTGGGCGTTTTGGGCAAGAATATAGATACCGTGCAACTGGCCGAGTGCAAAGCCTAATGGATATTGCTGCGGCTCTTGCGCCGGTTCCGGGATCAGGACTGCTTCAGACAGCGAGATAGGGTTTAAGTAGTCTTCTGGCGAATGCGTTTGCTGCTGGTTGCCCAATGCACTGATATCGGTCGTTTTTAAATCACCATAAAGCTGACCATAAAACTGCTGGGCGATAGCCGCACCCTGATTGCTGACATTATCAGCCCGGTAGCCGCCATCGAATACCGAGCGGTTCTGCAATGGCATTTCAACTTGTTGACGCGGCATCGCCAAGCCAGGGGTAAACGGGTTGAATGGTGCTTGCACCGGCTGGCTGGCTTGAATCTCGGCCGAAGTCTTGCCCAGGGCTTTGTGCAGGCTATGGAAAATAAAGCGATGCACGGCTTGTGATTCACGAAAACGCACTTCGGTCTTGGCCGGGTGCACGTTCACGTCGACTAGCGACGGGTCCAGTTCCAGAAACAGGACGAATGCCGGGTGTTTATCGCCATGCAGTACGTCCTGATAGGCCTGCTTGATGGCGTGCGCGATCAGTTTGTCGCGCACAAAACGGCCATTCACAAACACATATTGTGTATCACGGCTATGGCGCTGGTAGGTCGGTGATGCAGTCATGCCCCACAGGCGCAAACCACTGCTCTGCTCATCCAGCCACACGCTTTGTGCGGCAAACTCGTTACCCAGTACATCGGTGATACGTTGCTGCGGCGTGCTGGCGGCCAGCCGCATAATGGCTTTGCCGTTATGTTGCAGCAAAAACCCGATTTGCGCGCGCGACAGGGCGATACGGGTAAAGGCATCTTCACAATGGCCGAACTCGGTATTCTCGGTTTTGAGGAACTTGCGACGGGCCGGGGTGTTGAAATACAGGTCATGCACCTCGACGATAGTGCCGGCATCCAGCGCTGCCGGGCTTACCGGCTGGCCCTGCGTGCCTTCGGCACTGATCTGCCAGGCATGGCTGGCAGCCTGCTGGCGGCTGGTGAGCACAGTGCGTGAAATAGAAGCGATACTGGCCAGCGCCTCACCGCGGAAACCCAGGCTACCGACCTGCTCTAGGTCATCCAGGCTTTGAATCTTGCTGGTGGCGTGGCGGGTCAGGGCGAGTTCCAGTTCATCTTTGGCAATGCCGTGGCCGTTATCGGTGACCTTTAGCAGCTTTGTGCCGCCTTGTATCAGGGCCACCTGAACCTGGGTGCTACCGGCATCGACACTGTTTTCAAGCAGCTCTTTGAGCGCCGAAGCCGGGCGCTCAACCACTTCGCCAGCGGCGATCTGGCTGATAAGTTGATCGGGTAATAATTTGATTTGCATCTCGCCATTCTAAAGGAAACTAGCAAATAAATGGCTAGATGGACAAATTTCTGCGCTGCATGCGCCGTGCAATTGAGGCCGCGTCATCACTAATTTCAGGCTTGCAACACTGTTTTGCTAGAATAGCAGCCATGCCGCTTTCTGATTTTCAAGCCTACCTGGCCCGCTACGCCCTCGCCCGCCAGCTAAAACGCCAGCACCACTTTTATGTGGGCCCGACCAACTCCGGCAAAACCTACCAGGCTCTGGAAACCTTACGCAAAGCCGAGTCTGGCGTTTACCTGGCGCCATTGCGCCTGCTGGCGATGGAGGTACGCGACAGGTTGATGCAGGCGGGGGTGCCATGCAACCTGGTGACAGGCGAAGAACGCATCATCATGCCAGAGGCCAGGCATACCGCCTCTACCATAGAAATGCTGCGGCCAGATCATGCGGTAGCGGTCGCCGTGATAGATGAGATCCAGATGCTGATGGACCCTGACCGCGGTAGCGTCTGGACAGCCGCCCTAGTCGGTGTTCCTGCCAAACAGGTGTTTATCTGCGGCGCCAACAGTGTGACTGCCAGCTGTACCCGCGTGCTGGATGCCCTCAATGAACCCTACACCCTCACCCACCTGCAGCGCATGACACCTCTGGTGATAGAAGAAGCCAGTATCTGCGGCGAACGTTACCACGCCGCCAAATTGCGCAAAGTGTTGCAGGCTGGCGATGCCATCATTGCCTTCAGCCGCAAGGACGTGCTGACACTGGCAGCACGCATCCGTCAGTGGGGTTTCAATGTGGCCACTATCTATGGCGCACTCTCGCCCGAGGTACGTCGCGGCGAATCAGCACGCTTTGCCAATGGCGATGCGCAGATACTGATCGCCACAGATGCCATAGGCATGGGCCTCAACCTGCCGATCCGGCGCGTGATCTTCGCCAATATCCATAAATTTGATGGCGTGGCACCGCGCCCGCTCAACGCGACCGAAATGCGGCAGATCGCCGGTCGTGCCGGGCGCCACGGCCTGTATGAAACCGGCTATGTCACCGTGCTCGAAGATGACGAACAATGGCATTTAAATGAAATGCTGGCTTGCGATGACACCGTAGCCCCGTTTGCCTTGCCTATGGCAGTGAGTGGTGGCGATATCGAAGCATTAAGCCAGCGCATCCCCACCTGGCGCCTGGCGGAATGTGTGGAGCATTTGCACGCACAGTATCAACGACAAGCCGGGCTTGACGCTTTGCAATGGCAAGTCACCCCCTTGCAATACCAGCAAGCGCTATTGATAGACGAAACCGCACCCAGGCTGACCATACGCGACAAATACCGCCTGATGTGCGCGCCACTGGCGATACAGGTACCGATCGCACGGGATTATTTTGTGCAGTGTCTGCAAGCCATTGCCGATCAGCACCCGCGTGCGTTGCCGGTATTGCCGGAGTGGTTAAAAGGTCAGCAAGCGCAGTATCTGGAACAGGCCGAACTGATATGCCAGCATTTGAGTTTGTATAGCTGGTTGAGTTATCAATACCCGCAGATTTTCCCGGATAGAGAGTGGGTGGATGATGCCAGAAAAACGCTGAATGGCTTTATCAGCCGGGCGTTGAGGGTTCAGGCTGGGTATGGGAAGACGCAGAGGGAGACGGAATTGGCGCAATTCCGTTAGCGTGTTTTTTGTCGCCAGGCGGGTGACTTACCTTTTGCCCGCCTAAACTGTGAAAGGCGTAGCTTAGATTGCGCCTGTGGCCTGATATAAGGGTGGCTTATGTCACAAACAAGCCTTTATTCCGGCGCCGGTTACTCTGGCAAGGTTTATGACTGGCTTGGTTTTAGTACTGAGCGAGTCGTGTATTTGATGTGAAGTTGTAATAGGTATTTCTTTGGATGGTTCTGTGGTCTGTTTCGGCATTTTCTTTCGCCTCTAGGCGAGTTACTTTTCTTTGCTTGCCCAAAGAAAACGTAACCAAAAGAAATGCACCCTAGCTTCCGCTTGTTTCCTGCGTTGCTCGTCA
>NZ_JBQVPB010000011.1:0-119093 GCF_052437885.1 Methylophilus sp.
GATCTCCGCGGCTTCTGCCGAGCAGACCACGGGTATCGACCAGGTCAACCAGGCGGTGACCAGCATGGATGAGACCACGCAGCAGAATGCGGCACTGGTAGAAGAAGCGGCAGCGGCAGCTGAATCCCTGGTAGACCAGGCGAACCAGCTGGCAGGTGCCATCAGCCAGTTCAAGCTGGAAGGCAAGAGTTTTGGTGGCGGGCAGGCGGTGACGCACAAGCCAGCTACCAGGCATGCGCCTATCAAGACTGCTGTGTCACATGTTGCCCAGCAGCGGGATAGCGGGCCACCTGCCCGGCCAGTGTCTGAAGGCTCGTTCGGCAAAGCAGCAGGCAGCGCCAGTACAGCGGCGAAACCGCCAGGCATGTCGCGAAGGACAGGCACTGACGATGAGGACTGGGAAGAGTTTTGATAAAGCCGCATGGATTTTAATTAAGTCCTGGCGATAGCAAAAGCCGACTGCCATTGCAGTCGGCTTTTTTGTTTTATTGCCGGGTGTGAACGCGGTCGCCTGTAAGGTTTTTAAAGCCCGGTTTACAAAAATAATCATAGGCTAACAAAGGATTCTCCCGCCGGTGCCGCATAGGCTATTTCTGATTTCTTTAGGCCTGCAATTACCAAAATAGAGCCAAGTTTCCCCTTTTTTCACATCATTCGAAAGTTGAGCTGTTATTGAATAATGAGCGCTATATACCGATAAATAGTAGAAAAAATCCAGTTAAGCGGGTTTTGGAAATTAGAAAAAAGGAGTGACAACATGTTGTCAGGAAAATTGGGTGTGTTTGGTCGTCTCAATCTCTCGTCTCAGTTAGGCTTGTTGCTGGCAATATCCGGCGCAGGTGTCGCCGGCAGTTTTATTCATGCTGGCCTGGGGACGGGCTTGCTGCTCTGTGCTGCGGGGCTGGGTGCCTTATTGGTTTATAGCGCCAAAAGCCAGTTCGATGGCGAGGCTGGTGTGATCGCGAACAGTATCGCCAATGGTGAGTTCGGCGATAACGATAGCTCAGCGAGCGCAGATGGTACCGATGTGCTGAGTGCATTGCTGCAGGCAAAAACGACACTGGCCAAACTGAGCCAGCAAATCACTTATGTTGCTGCAGAACATGCAAGTGGCAACTTTAAAGCCAGTATAGATCTCAGCCAGTTTCATGGTGAATATCGCCAGATGGCTGCCGATATCACCCAGACCCTGGCTTTGCCTGTCGATATCCTGCACAAAACCGGCGACGCGATGCTGGCATTGGGCCAGGGCGATTTCGCTGCCCAGTTAGCGCCATTGCCAGGTGAGCTTGCAGTGTTGAATCAGCACTTTGATGGCCTGAAAACCAATGTCACTGCCCTGATCTCAGATTTGACCCATATGAGCAATGCACATGCGCAGGGCGAGGATGAGACCCTGCTAGAAGTCGCCAGATTTGATGGCGATTTTAAACAGGTCGCACAAAGCATCAATAGCATGGTGTCCGGTTATAGAGCGGATACCGAAAAATTCATCGCCGTGATGGACAGCATAGGTCGCGGTGACCTCACTGCGCAGCTGGAACCACTGCCAGGCAAAAAAGCCGCCATGAACAAGAGTGTAGATCGCATACGCGGCAACCTTAAAGGCATTGTGGATTCTGTGAACTGGGTCAATGACGAGCACGAAAAAGGCAATATCGATATGACCTTGCGTGCTGATATGTTTAAAGGCCAATTCTCGGTGCTGGCAGACTCTATCAACAAAATCGTGGCCGGCCATATTGAATTGAATCAAAAAGCCATGGCATGCGTCAAAGCGTTTGGTGATGGCAATTTCGATGCGCCTTTAGAGCAGTTCCCTGGCCAGAAAGCCGAAATAAACCAGACCATAGAAAAAGTGCGCAGCAACCTGAAAGCCTTGAATCATGATGCAGAGTTGCTGGCCGAATCAGCGAAACAGGGGCGCGTCACTGTACGTGCCGATGCCAGCCGTCATCCAGGCGATTACCGCCGTATCGTGGAAGGCATGAATAACACGCTGGATATGATAGTGGAGCCGGTGCTGACGGTGAAAGCCGCAGCAGAGTCCATCAGTATCGCAGCCAAAGAGATCGCTCAGGGCAACGCCGATTTAAGCCGCAGGACTGAAGACCAGGCGGCTAACCTTGAAAAAACAGCATCCAGCATGGATGAGCTATCTTCAACCGTTAAACAGAACGCAGACAACGCAAAACAGGCCAATGAACTGGCAGCGCAGGCTTCGCAAGTGGCAGTCAAGGGTGGCGATGTGGTCAATGCCGTGGTGCATACCATGAGCGACATCAATGAAAGCGCACGCAAGATCGAAGACATTATTTCTGTCATCGACAGCATTGCCTTCCAGACCAATATCCTGGCACTGAACGCCGCGGTTGAAGCAGCGCGTGCCGGTGAGCAGGGTCGTGGTTTTGCAGTGGTGGCTTCCGAGGTAGGTAACCTGGCACAGCGCTCTTCTGTCGCTGCGCGTGAAATTAAAGAATTGATCAATGACTCGGTCAACAAGACTGCAGAAGGTAGCCGCCAGGTGGAAGAAGCCGGCAAAACCATGCATGAGATTGTGAGCTCGGTCAAACGTGTCAGCATCATCATCGGCGAGATCGCCTCGGCTTCTAACGAGCAGAGTGCAGGCATTGCCCTGGTGAATGATGCCGTGATCCGTATGGATGATGTGACCCAGCAAAACACCGCGCTGGTTGAAGAGGCCGCTGCGGCTGCCGAATCACTGATGGATCACTCGAATGAACTGGCAACCGCCGTGAGTGTGTTCATCGTCGAAGGCAACGCGAAGCATACGCGTCAAGAGAATGCCGGCTGGTCGGAAGATTTCCGGCAAGTCAGTAATGGATAGGGCACGCTGTAAGCCCTTTATAAAGTAGTACTTTTAATTAACAGGAGCATAAAAATGGCAGTGATTGATAGAGTTTTGATTGGTGAAGGTTTGGTCATTGAGGACCGTCCTGAAGGTGGTCTGGATTTGAAAAATGTGGCCCACATCGACTTGATCTTGGGACCACGCGGTAGCGCTGCAGAAGACGCATTTTGTCGTACGCTCACCGATCAAAAACAAGGAGTAAACGGTTTATTGGCGATTGCAGCGCCAAACATGATGGTAAAACCAAACACCGTGATGTTTAACAAGGTGACGATCAAAGATGGTCGCCAGGCAACCCAGATGTTTGGCCCGGCACAACGTGGCGTAGCCATGGCTGTGATGGATTGTGTGGCTGATGGCACTATCCCACTGGAAGAAGCCGATGACGTATTTATTTGCGTAGGCGTATTTATCGATAGCAAGGCTGATATGGATGACCGTATTCAGGACTGGAACTATCGTGCGACAAAAATCGCATTGAAAGCTGCTATCGCCCGCGAGCCTAAGGCCGCTGACGTAGTAAAACAATACAAAGAAGCATTGCACCCGTTTGCAGCACAAACACCAGAAGCACAGAACCGTCGTGCTGATGACACAGCTGCTGCTTTAGCCATCACTCAAATGCAAGAGCGCAGCAAGTATGCACGCACAAGTGCTGAAGCTAAAGCGCGTGAAGAGAAGCAAGTTGAATTAGCGATCGATCAAATGAAAGACCGCATCAACACGACAAAGGCTTAATTTAAGTCTGACTTAAGTCGATGGCAACCCAACGGATTTGCATAGGATAACGAAGTGACTGCCTTGAAGAAACAAGAACAAGAAGAGCGCGAGTTTTTGTTTACGCGCGATGATTTCGTCAGAATTAAAAGTCTGATCTATCGCCATGCAGGCATTTCATTGTCCGATGCAAAGACGGATATGGTGTACAGCCGGATAGGCCGGCGTTTACGTGCACTCGATATGCAAAGTTTCAAGCTGTATCTGGATAAGCTTGAACAAAACCAGAGCTCAGATGAGTGGCAGGCATTTACCAATGCGTTGACCACCAACCTGACTTCTTTTTTCAGGGAAGAGCATCATTTTCCCATCCTGGCTGAGCATCTGACCAGGCTTGCTGCTTTACACAAGCAAGCAAAACCTATCCGTATCTGGTGTTCTGCGGCTTCGACCGGCGAAGAGCCTTATTCTATTGCCATCACCGCGTGTGAGGCGTTTAATTCGCTCAAACCCCCGGTAGAGATCATTGCCACTGACATCGATACCAATGTATTAGCGACTGCGAGTGCGGGTGTATACCCGATAGACCGCATCAAGAAAATGGACGAATCCCGACTGCGCAAGTTCTTTGAAAAAGGCACTGCCAAGCATGAGGGTTTAGTCAGGGTAAAAAAATCGGTACGCGATCTGATTCACTTTCACCAGCTCAACCTGCTGGATCAGCAATGGCCGTTTCGTGAGGCCTATGATGTGATCTTCTGCCGTAATGTCATGATTTATTTTGACAAACCCACCCAAAGCAAAATTATTGAAAAATTCATCACACTGATGAATGAAGACAGCTTGTTGCTGGCCGGGCACTCGGAGAACTTCCTCTATGTATCCAACCAGCTGCAGTTGCTGGGTAAAACCGTCTACAAACTAAAAACTAATGGCGCGGCTCGTTCCAGCCTGTTAATGAATCGGAAATAGCCATGAGTGTTTCACAAGAAGATATTGCAAACACCCTCTACTTTGACAGAACATTTAATTGCGATGCGGCCAAGATCTCTCCAGGAGAGTATTACTATACCGATAAGGATATGCTGATCGTCACTGTGCTAGGCTCATGCGTGTCTGCCTGTATCCGCGATACCAAGTCCGGCATCGGTGGCATGAACCACTTTATGTTGCCCGAGAGTGGCAGTGCCGATAGAGATAGCCCGGTTTCAGAATCAATGCGCTATGGCACCTATGCCATGGAAGTACTGATCAACCAGTTGCTGAGAAATGGCGCCAGACGCGAGAACCTTGAAGCCAAGATCTTTGGCGGCGGTAATGTGCTGCGCAGTTTCACCACCAATAACGTCGGTGATCGCAATGCCGAGTTCGTTAAAAAATACCTCAAGGATGAAGGTATCAGGGTGACCGGGGAAGACCTGCTGGATATTTATCCGCGTAAAGTCTATTACTTTCCCAAAACCGGCAAGGTGCTGGTAAAAAAACTGAAACAACTGAACAACTACACTTTGGTCAAGCGCGAGCAGGCTTACTCCAGCAAGCTGAAAACCAACGATGTGGGTGGCGATATCGATTTGTTTTGATAATAATAATTATAAAAAGGAAATCACATGAAAACGAAAGTATTAGTCATTGATGATTCGGCGCTGATACGCAGCCTGTTAACCGAGTTGATCAACGATACCAAAGACCTGGAAGTCGTCGGTGCCGCACCAGACCCTCTGGTGGCGCGTGAAATGATCAAGCAATTGAACCCGGATGTGCTGACACTGGATGTGGAAATGCCGAGGATGGACGGGCTGGATTTCCTGGAAAAACTGATGCGTCTGCGGCCTATGCCGGTATTGATGGTATCCACACTGACAGAAAAAGGTTCTGAGATCACCTTGCGTGCGCTGGAACTGGGCGCCACCGATTTTGTGACCAAACCTAAAATGGGCATCACCCAGGGCATGCAGCAATATGCCGATGAGATCACCGATAAGATACGCACGGCGGCCAAGGCCAAAGTCAGCACCTTGCAAAGCATAGCCAAAGCCTCAGCGAGCGGCGGCCAGGTGCAGAATGCCATCCGTAACCCATTGATCAGTAGTGAGAAATTGCTGATCATAGGGGCTTCGACCGGCGGTACCGAAGCCATCAAGGCGTTTTTAACGCAAATGCCTTCAGACTGTCCCGGTGTATTGATCACACAACATATGCCGGCAGGTTTTACCAAATCGTTTGCCAGCCGTCTGGACAGCCTGTGCAAGATCTCGGTCAAGGAAGCGGTAGATGGCGAACGCATATTGCCTGGCCATGCCTACATTGCCCCGGGTGACCAGCATCTGCTGCTGGCCAGAAGTGGTGCCAACTATGTCACCCGTTTGTCTGACAGTGAGCCGGTCAATAGACACAAGCCTTCTGTGGATGTATTGTTTGAATCTGCGGCGGTGAATGCCGGTAAGAATGCCATAGGCATCATCCTGACCGGCATGGGTAAAGACGGCGCGGTCGGCATGCTGCGCATGAAAGAGGCCGGCGCTCACAACTTTGCACAAAATGAAGAGAGCTGTGTCGTCTATGGTATGCCGCGTGAAGCGGTGGCGCATGGTGGTGTGCATGAGGTTGCGCACCTGAAAGACCTGCCCAGGCTGGTGTTGCATCACCTGGCAACCAATAGTGAACGCTCCATGCGTGTTTAAATCCTCAAAGAACAAACAGGCAATTCAGCGCTTTATTGGCGCAAGCATTGACAGCCTTAGGGTTGATAATGCTAACTGTAAAATATGTCACTAATGATAGCGGAGTAACAAATGGGCAATCCGAATACTAAATTTCTGGTGGTTGATGATTTTTCCACCATGCGCAGAATTGTGCGTAACCTGCTCAAAGAGCTGGGCTACAACAATGTCGAGGAGGCCGAAGATGGTGCTGATGCATTGAGCAAGCTGCGCAGTGGTGATTTCGAATTTGTCGTTTCTGACTGGAATATGCCGAATATGGATGGTCTGACCATGCTGCAGAATATCCGTGCAGATGCGAAATTATCCAAGTTGCCGGTGTTGATGGTGACGGCAGAAGCGAAAAAAGAAAACATCATTGCAGCCGCGCAGGCAAAAGCGAACGGTTACGTAGTCAAACCTTTTACTGCCGCCACGCTGGAAGAGAAATTATCTAAAATTTTTGAGAAACTGGAAAAAGGCGAGGCGTAATCATGACCGAAGCTGTCAATCCGAAGCAAGACAACGTCATGGTAGATATGGCTTCTGCCTTGATGCACAACCTGAACGATAACCAACAAGAAGATATGATCAGCCGGATTGGCCACATGACACGCACGCTGCACGACAGCCTGAGTGCATTGGGTTACGATAAAGTGCTGGAACAAGTCGCGCAGGAGATCCCTGACGCGCGTGACCGCTTGAACTATGTTGCCAGAATGACAGAACAGGCAGCTGAGCGGGTATTGAATGCCACAGATCTGGCGACGCCATTGCAGTCTGAGCTGGCAGATAAGGCCAGTGTGTTAAAGGCGCGCTGGCAGGATGTGATGGCGAAATCGGCACTCAAGTCCGAATACGACTCTGTGGTGCATGAGACGCTGGAATACCTGTCACTCGCAGATAAGAATACGGCAACCACCAAGTCGCTGCTGATGGATATCATGATGGCGCAGGATTTCCAGGACCTGACCGGACAAGTGATCAAAAAGATCACCACTCTGGTGCAAGAGCTGGAAAGGCAACTGGTGCAGGTGCTGGTGGACTTTTCCCCAGCCGCGAAAAAAGAGGAGCCTTCAGACTCATTGCTCAATGGCCCGCAAATCGACCCGCACAATACCGTGGATGTGGTTTCTAACCAGGAGCAGGTAGATGATCTGCTGGATAGTTTAGGCTTTTAATCGCTGGAACTATTGCAATAAAAAAGGGCCGTCAGGCCCTTTTTGCTTATGCATAACCCACCCGATCTTCGGCTGGCAGTGCTGCCAGCTCCTCATCGGTATAGACACGGCCACGCGTGATAAAAGCAAAGCCACTGCCGCAGTCTAGTGAAAACGAGCCACTGGAGCCGGGCACTGCATCCAGTATGGTATGTGTATTCGCCATAAAACTGAAATGGCTGTCACCCATGTAAAACACCGCGCCTGCCAGCACGCCTAGTCTGACATCGGACGGGCTGGGCCTGAACTCGGCAGCAGGCATGCACATGGGGCCGCTGCCTTCACAGCAGCCGCCAGATTGCAGAAACACGATAGGGCCGTGCTGCGCTGTCAGCTGTTCTATCAATGTGATGGCACTGGGTGTCGCGGAAAGTCGTTCAGCCATGGTCTTGCCCTCAATATTTATCTTCAATAGTTAACTTATAGACAAAAAAGGGGCGAAAGATTCGCCCCTTTTTACAACTACCTCAAATCAGGTGATGCCAGACCCTGAATTTAGAAGAAACCCAGTTTTTTCGGGCTGTAGCTGACCAGCAGGTTTTTAGTTTGCTGGTAGTGGTCCAGCATCATTTTGTGCGTTTCACGGCCTATGCCAGACTCTTTATAGCCACCGAAAGCGGCGTGAGCAGGGTAGGCGTGGTAACAGTTGGTCCAGACCCGGCCAGCTTTGATGCCGCGGCCCATACGGTAAGCACGGCTGCCATCGCGTGACCAGACGCCAGAACCCAGGCCAAAGATAGTGTCATTGGCGATGCTCAGCGCTTCGGCTTCATCTTTAAAGGTAGTCACTGCCAGCACCGGCCCAAAGATCTCTTCCTGGAAGATACGCATTTTATTGTGGCCTTTGAACAGCGTAGGCTTCACATAATAGCCCTCGGCCAGATCGCCGCTCAGCACATTGCGCTCACCGCCACACAGCAGTTGCGCACCTTCCTGTTGGCCAATATCCATATAAGACAGGATCTTGTTGATCTGGTCTTGTGAGGCTTGCGCACCTATCATGGTGTTGGGGTCCAGCGGGTTGCCTTGCTTGATTGCGGCGACACGTGGCAACACACGTTCCATGAATTTGTCGTAAATGGATTCCTGTATCAATGCGCGTGATGGACAGGTACAGACTTCGCCCTGGTTAAAGGCAAACAGCACCAGGCCTTCGACTGCCTTGTCGAGAAAGTCATCGTCGGCAGACATGATGTCTTCAAAGAAGATGTTAGGCGATTTGCCGCCTAGTTCCAGCGTGGCCGGGATCAGATTGTTGGCTGCCGCCTGTGCAATAAAGCGGCCGGTCGCGGTCGAGCCGGTGAAGGCGATCTTGTTGATGCGCTTGCTGTTAGAGAGCGGGGCGCCAACTTCACGGCCATAGCCGTTGACGATGTTCATCACACCTGGCGGTAATATGTCCCCAATCACTTCCATCAAGATCAGGATGCTGATAGGCGTGAATTCCGCTGGCTTCATTACCACACAGTTGCCGGCAGCAACAGCTGGTGCCAGTTTCCAGGCCGCCATCAAGATTGGGAAGTTCCAAGGGATGATCTGACCGATCACGCCCAATGGTTCATGGAAATGGTAAGCCACTGTAGTCTCGTCCAGCTCACTCAGGCTGCCTTCCTGCGCACGCAGGGCACCGGCAAAATACCTGAAATGGTCAGCAGCCAGCGGGATATCGGCATTCAATGTTTCGCGGATAGGTTTACCGTTATCGACTGTTTCAGCAGTCGCGATCAGCTCCAGGTTCTGTTCAATACGGTCTGCGATCTTCAACAGCAGATTCGAGCGCTCTGCCGCAGAAGTTTTCGCCCATTTGTCGGTTGCGGCGTGCGCGGCATCCAGCGCCAGCTCCACATCCTCAGCACTGGAACGGGCAGCCTGCGTATAAGGCTTGCCAGTAATGGGGGAAATCACATCAAAATACTCACCCTTCACCGGCGCAACCCATTTGCCACCGATAAAGTTGTCATATTTTGCCTTGTAAGGGACTTTTACCCCCATGGCTTTCAATAGATCCAAACTCATAATCACTCCTGTACTTTTTGTATAGATGTTATAGCAGAACTGCTCTCCAAACCGCCATATTGAACCCAGATTGAACTTGAACTCAATAACCTGATAAATCATCTGCCAAGCCGCTTAAAATAAGGCTTTTAAGATGATTAACGGGATAAACATTAACCCTTAAGACCCACAAAATCAAGCGTTTTTGCTGTGTTTTTGATGATTTATAAGATAACTGAGTTAGTACGTTTAATCCTGAAAAGTTCAATCCCTTAGCCGTGGCGCACTGGCGTTAAACCGCGCATTTTTCTAATCTGCCTATCCCACCATAAATCATTTGGCGCGTAATTGGGAATCGGCTATAATCGCGCCTTCTTTCGGAGAGATGGATGAGCGGTTTAAGTCACCACCCTGGAAAGGTGGCATAGGGGCAACTCTATCGAGGGTTCGAATCCCTCTCTCTCCGCCAGCAGTAAAGTGAAGCCTGTTTTCTGTGACTGATCAAAAAGTACAGAACACGGGCTTTTTCTTTTTCACTTTCTTTTTCTTTTGCGCTTTTACCTTAAAGTGTTGCGTGACGTTGCTTGACTCGTTGATGTAAATTCAAAACAAGTGATATATGAGGAAGCATAATGCAGCGCTATGCTTTAACCCTTACCCTTTCGCCTATCGTATCGCCATTGAGGGAGGCTTCAGGCTCGTTTGGATTCATCCAGGGATGGAGCAAGGGCAGAGCGCTTAATGTGATGCTTGGGTGAAAGCTAAAGTCATCGATGAATACCTTTTTCTATATAAACGATTCGCCGCTATGAAATTAATCAACTGCAACAGGCTCAAGCACTCAGACGAGATTTTATTTATCTTGAATGATGCGATTGCTAACTCTACGGCGCTCTATGATTACAGCCCACGTACGCTGCAGTCCATGGATCAGTGGTTTGATGTGAAAGAAAAGGGCAACTTCCCTGTTATCGGGGCTGTGGATGACTCTGATCAGCTAATGGGTTTTGCAACATGGGGATCATTCAGGGCTTTCCCGGCATATAAGTACACGGTTGAGCATAGCCTTTATGTCCATCCGGCCCATCGCGGCAAAGGGCTGGGCAAGGCTTTACTACAAGCGCTGATCAATAGTGCTTGCCAGGCTGAAGTTCATGTCTTGGTCGGTTGCATTGATGCTTCAAATGCAGCTAGCATCCATTTACATACTCAATTCGGATTTACACATTCTGGCACAATCAAAGAGGTGGGCTTTAAGTTTGGTAGATGGCTAGATGCTGCTTTCTATCAGCTCAATCTCAACACGCCCTTGAAGCCTGTGGATGGATAGCAATAAAAACAAAAGGCATCCCCAAAGAGATGCCTTTCGCTTAAGCATTGAGACCAATATGCAGATTAGTGAATGCTGGAGGGTTTGATTTCACCCTGTCTAAAATAAGTGACCTTACTTCAGACAGTCCTAGTGGCAAACTCAAGCCCAGTAACATATCATGAAGAAATTCTTAGCCTATGCATATAGGAGTTTTTCCCGATTTGATGGGGCACTATCACCAGTAAAGCCAATGCCAGCCAGTGCGCTATCGCTTACGCACTTGGCAACCCTGAAAGACACCACCGGCCAGCCGCGACCGTGAAGTCTAATGCGTAGTAATTGCATGATATCTATTGCTTGCGCCCTAAGCTCCTGCAAGGAACTGATCTAATGGCTTGCTGCTTGTAGATGAGCAATCAAACAAAAAGGCGGTTGCATTATTTCTATATTTATGGAAATATAGAATCTATGGACATTAAATCAGCAGTGACACAACTCTCATCCATCGCTCAAGAAGCACGCCTGGAGATATTCCGCCTGTTAGTGCAAGCGGGCATTGAAGGGCTACCAGCGGGAAGCATAGGAGAAAAACTCAAGATACCGCCCAGCACGCTCTCGTTTCATCTCAAAGAGTTGAGCAACGCCGGACTGATAGATTCACGCCAGGTCAGCAGGTTTATTTACTATACGGCAAACTATACGGCTATGAATGGCTTGCTGGCATACCTCACTGAAAATTGCTGTGCCGGTATCACTGACTGCTGCCCCGATGTGACAAATTGCAACCCCGCGAAAGGTAATGAACAATGAAACGTATGCATTTGCATGTCTCGGTAGAAGACATCACTCAAAGTGTCGGCTTTTATAGCAACCTCTTCGGTGCATCTCCAACGGTTTCCAAGCCCGACTATGCCAAATGGATGTTGGATGACCCGTTAGTAAACTTTGCCATTAGCAAGCGTGGCGCTAAGGCTGGCTTAGATCATATCGGCATTCAGGTCGAGAATGAAGCTGAGCTTGAGGAGATAAAACAGCGTTTAGAGAAGGCCGAGCTTAGCCTGCTGACAGAAGAGGGCACCACCTGCTGCTATGCAAAATCAGACAAGCATTGGGTGCAAGACCCTTCGGGCATCGCTTGGGAAACCTATCGCACATTAGGCAATGCGCCCACATTCAGCGGTCAAGAATCACCAGAGCCTAGCGCGGCGTGTTGCATTCCTGTGGCGCACAAGATTGAAACTGCAAGCCGAAAGAGCTGCTGTTAATGAATAACATCACTGAACCAAGCCCGATCAGCAGTTTTGAACGCAACCTGACATGGTGGGTGATAGGCTGCATCGTGGTCGGCATTGCCTTAGGCCAGATGTTTCCTGAGGCTTTTCAAGCTGTAGGCGGCCTCAAGATCGCGGAGGTGAATCTTCCTGTCGCTGTTCTGATATGGCTGATGGTCATCCCTATGCTGCTAAAGATCGACTTCACGACCATGGGCGATGTCTTGGTGCACAGCAAAGGCATAGGCGTGACCTTGTTCATCAACTGGATAGTGAAACCGTTCTCTATGGCTTTACTTGCATGGGTATTCATTCGTCATCTATTCGGTGACTTGTTGCCCGCAGAGCAGATAGACAGCTACATAGCAGGCTTGATACTTCTGGCTGCTGCTCCATGTACTGCCATGGTGTTTGTCTGGAGTGGCCTCTGTGGTGGAGAGCCAAAGTTCACGCTTTCGCAGGTCGCATTAAATGATGCCATCATGCTGTTTGCCTTTGCGCCGCTTGTAGCGTTGCTATTAGGGCTGTCCAGCATTGTCGTACCATGGGACACGCTTTTGTTGTCTCTGGCGTTGTTCATTGTTGTGCCGGTGGTCATCAGTCAGTTTGTGCGTGAAGTTGTGCTGGCAGGCCGTCCTAAAGCTCTTGAAACATTGCTCAAGCGCATTCAGCCTGTTTCCCTATCTGCATTGCTTGCAACACTGATCTTGCTGTTTGGATTTCAAGGCCAGCAGATCATCGCTCAGCCATTTATCATCGCCTTGCTGGCTGTGCCTATCATTATTCAGGTGTATTTCAATTCCATGCTGGCTTACTGGCTGAATAAAAAGCTCAAGGTGGCTCATAGTGTCGCGGCCCCTTCGGCCTTGATCGGTGCTTCTAACTTCTTTGAGCTGGCGGTAGCGACGGCGATTGCGCTGTTTGGGTTCAATTCAGGGGCAGCACTGGCGACTGTCGTCGGTGTGCTGATTGAAGTGCCAGTGATGCTGTCTGTCGTCGCCATCGTTAATCGTAGCCGTGACTGGTATGAGAAAGCCTAATAATCGAAAGTGATCAATGAACATCCTATTTTTATGTACAGGAAACTCCTGCCGTTCCATCCTGGCCGAAGCCACATTCAACGCATTAGCGCCAGACGGCATGAGAGCAATGAGTGCAGGCAGCCAGCCTGCAGGTGAAGTGCACCCGCGCTCTATCGCCTTGCTCAAGCGTGAGGGTATCGCCAGCGACGGTTATTACAGCAAGTCATGGGATAAGCTGCCAGTGACACCAGACATCGTGATCACCGTATGCGGCAATGCAGCGGGTGAGACCTGCCCAGCTTATCTTGGCAATGTGTTAAGAGCACATTGGGGCGTTGATGACCCCGCCCGGGCAACGGGTACAGAAGCTGAAATAGACGCTGCATTCGTCAAAGCTTATTCGATACTACGCAAACGCATTGAGGCATTCTTAAAATTAGATGCCGAGTCTTTTGCAGACAAGAGCAAACTTCAGAAAGCGTTGCAGCTGATCGCTGGTTCCATCGTTTGAGATTTGCTGAAAGGCATGCCCGGGCAGACGCTTTGATCTGAGCATGAAATAGGACGGTTTGCAGAAAGTTAACGACTGCAAGATAAAGACTTACAAAAGTATAGTGCTGGCTTTAGGCCTAGCCCGGGCTAGTTAAGCGTAATAAAAGGTCAGTCCGACCGCACAAAGGATGATCAGCAGCAATGCATACCATCCGAGTTGCTCTTCAGTGAGTGGTGGTTGCAAGTATCTCTTTATCCTGCTATCAGGTGGCAGGGATTTTAATAGACGATGCGCTAGCAAGGTCAAAGCGATAACGATGAGCAGTCCTGCAGTTTCCAAGGCCAGCATGCCCATAGACTGATAGCGCAGCATAAAACACCTCAAGTAAAGAAAGTTGTATCTTAAAGGGGTAGCCAAGGGTTGCCTGTGGCGTCAGCTTGAGACCGTCATGGGAAGCTGCTTCGCGAGCCTTAAAACTATGGATATCGCCACGAAAGTCTGTGGTGAATGCTAGGGTGCGGGTAGCTCCTCAAGGCATTCATTCGAAACACTGACCAGCTTCCCGCTTTTTAAACGAAAAGTCTCTACATCAGCGCAAGCTTTAGAGCCGGTCATGTAGGTTTGTCTATAGACTTCCTGATACTGCTTTCCATTCCAGGACCAAACTGATTTATAGCCATGTCCAGCTGTGCCACCAAACTCTTTGAGCTGATGATAGCCGTTAGTTTTTGCAGGCATTATTTCTAAATTCCCGGTAGCGGGTGTACTCCAGATGCGCCTGGCTTGAGTACCCTGCATTTGATAAAGCCAGACAGGGCAATAGTAAACGCCGCACAGACAAAAGTTGGTCGGTTTAAGCAGATAGGCGCTTAAGGACTGGCTTAACTTGACCATCTGGGCTTCATATCTGGTATCTGGTCGCACATCTTCACAGTGTTTGATATCCTCCCCCATTTCTGCATTCAGGCGAGATTGGATGGCGGCAGGAATCTTGACCGGATGCGTAAAGCTTTCCTCTATGCTGAAACGCTCTGCAAAGGCTGTGATCGAAGTGAGAAATACGATTGCGGCTGTAATAAGTAAATGCATGATCAGTGTATTTTTCATCCTACCTGCAGGTCTTCTGATTAACGTTAACGTGACTATTTATTCGACCTGATACCTGATTCGAGCCTTGGCTGTTCTACACGCTGGTTCAGGGTTTTACTCACCCACCAGCCAGCCACGCCTGATAGCGCGCCTAAAGTCACCATCAATACGTATAGAGGAGGGGAAGGCAGCAGTGATGGAATAAAAATGAGTAACAGACCGGCAGCGATGATAAATAATTTGCCATTGCTCTTACGCTTGAGCAGTAGCCTGATCGCTGCAATATATAGACTCAGGCTGCCGATTATCCAGAATAGAAATGGCAACACGGCAATGGCACCAGTACTCGAGAGTATGTAAATGATGCGCGCGCATTGCAGAGTGAGTCCAAATTGAATCAGGATAAACAAAAGAACTACATTTTTGATGGTATCGATTTTCATCATTTTTTTTATTGTGATTTATTAGGAGATCGCTGATGAAAAGGATTCTACTATGCCGGCAGAGTTAAAGTATAGCCAGGCCATTGTTTGCTGGATGCTCAAACACTAGCTGATCACAACTGAATAACAAGTAGCGATCGCTTGCGCTTTTCACGACCTGTTAAGTGCTGATTTAATCCGGCTATGGGCAGAGATCATTGGGGAGGGCAGGGGTATGCCTCTAGCTAACAGTAAAAAACACCCGGATGGGTGTTTTTGTATGGGGATTCTTGATTTAAGCTGCATGCCGTTGCAAGCAAAGCATCAAGGTTTCTTTTTTTCTGTTGTATTTTTCACAGTGTCTGCCGGCGCTGCTTTTTTGCCACCCACGCTAATATCTTTCTTCAGGCTGCTGAGGGTCGCCTGGCCTATCCCGGGTACCTGATCCAGCGCTTCCACTGTTTTAAAATCGCCATTCTTTTTTCTGTAGTCAATAATGGCCTGTGCTTTTGCCGGGCCTATGCCTTTCAGGGTCTCCAGTTCTGCCTGGCTGGCGGTATTGATATCTACGACAGCAAATGCTGCTGGCGATAAAAGCAAGAATATTAAATAAACTAAAAATGCGTGTCTCATGGTTTCTCCTCATCATTGAATGAAAAAAGCAGGCTGACTGTTCAGCCTGCTTTTATTCTAACGAGCAGTAAGCAGCTGTCACCGACAGCCACTTTTATTTTATTAATAAATGTTAAATATTTTTAATAATTGTGTTTAAAGCAACAATCGGGTCTGCTGCCTGCGTTATCGGACGGCCTATCACCAGGTAGTGGGAGCCAAGCGCGATGGCATCCTTAGGTGTCACAATGCGGGTCTGGTCATCCTGGCTGGCATCCGCCGGACGGATGCCCGGGGTGACCAGACAGAAGGCCTGGCCCAGCGCCTGTTTCAGCATGGCGGCTTCTTGTGCGGAACAGACGACGCCGTGTAAGCCGGCTTGTTGAGTCAGGCTGGCCAGCGCCAGTACATGGTCGCTTAAAGAGCGCTGTATACCCAGACTATTCAGCGTGGGCTCATCCATACTGGTCAGAACAGTCACTGCGATCAGCAGGGGGGCTTGGGCACCAAAAGCTTTATCCAGGCCTTCACGCGCAGCTTGCATCATGGGCAGACCGCCGCTGGCGTGCACATTCAGCATCCAGACGCCCAGGTTTGCCGCCGCCTGGCATGCCTTGGCCACGGTGTTGGGAATATCATGGAATTTCAGGTCTAGAAAAACATCGTATTGCTGTTTGACCAGCGATTCGACAAATGCCGGCCCGGCTGCGGTAAACAGCTCTTTGCCGACTTTTAATTTGCACAGCGCTGGGTCCAGCCTGGCAACCAGTGCTTGTGCAGAGGCAGCGTCGGCGTAGTCCAGGGCAACAATAATTTTGCTATCAGTCATGGGTGATGGGTACAGAAAAAATAAACGAACGGTTATTTGCGTTTAAGCAATTTGATATCACGGATAGTCGCTTCAGTCGGCTCGGCCGGCAGTGACTCCCAGGCATTGCAGGCCGGGCATTGCCAATGGTATTGCTTGGCGCGGAAACCGCACTGGTCGCAATAATAGGCGGCACGGTCACCGATGGCATTGCGCACGGTCTGCTGCATGAGCTGTAAATCATGCTGTTCGTCTTCAAGCATGGCGCGCGCTTGCAGCAACTGGTCCAGCGATTTTAAGCTGGGTTTGCGTATCAGCTCATTACGCGCCAGCTTGGCGGCTGTCTCTGCGCCTTCTGCTTGCAAAGTGGCTTCGTATAACACCGACATCATGCTGCTTAACTGGTAGGATTCCAGGTATTGGCTCAACTGGTCCAAGCCTTCTTTCAGGCCTTTGGACTGATTGCCCACAGTCAGCGCATCACCTGCATGCAAAGCGGCATAGCTTTTGAGCATTTTCTGGGCTACCAGGCCCAGATACTCCGGGTCCTGCATTTCTATCCTTTTCCAGAATGCGATGGCTGCGGTATGGTCTTCCTGCTGCGCTGCCATGTCCCCCAAAAGCACATTGGCACGCACACAGTTCTTGTTGGCATCCAGGGCCTGGGCCAGGTGGCCTTTGGCGTTGTGCCAGTCTTGCTGAATAATGGCGTTGACGGCCAGTTCACAGTAATACTGGGCGACTTCCTTGCGGTAAGAAATGCCGGACGAGCCTTCCAGCTCAATAGCAATGGCGATCGCTTGCGACCATTCGCGCTCTTTCACATATATTTCAAGCAAATGGCGTAGCGCGGCTTGTTCATAGCGTGTGTGACGCAATGCCAGGAACAGTTCTTCTGCGCGGTCATACAAACCGGCTTTAAAGTAATCTTGCGCCAGCTCGACTTTGATCGAAGTTGATTGTTGTTCTGTCAGCTCGTAGTTTTCCAACAGGTTCATGTGCAGGTGGATAGCGCGGTCGGTTTCACCAGTGCGACGGAACAGGCTGCCCAATACAAAATGCAGTTCCAGGGAGTCTTTATTCAGATAGAGCGCTTCACTGAATGCATCTACCGCCTTGTGGTACTGGTCGGCGATCAGCAGGTTCAGGCCTTTAAAATAGGTGGCGGGTAGGGAGGTCGATTCTGCAATCAACTGTTTGATATCCACACGGGCGGCGATCCAGCCCAGCGTGAAAAACAGTGGCAGGATCAACAGCCACCAATATTCAAATTCAACCAGCATACAAGGTCTCTTTTTTAGATAGCGCCTATTTTACCTTAAGCGCCTGTGGCATTGTCATGAATATAATAGCGCCATGCAGATAGTGGTGTCATGACCATGTATTCTGGCCAGGCAGGGCGAAAAAAAACGGCATCTCAATGAGATGCCGTTTTTGTCAGCAAAGGCTGATTTACTCCATAGCGTCTACGCGGTCGCGCAGTTCTTTACCTGCCTTGAAATGGGGCACATACTTGGCCGGCACCTGTACTTTGGTACCAGTTTTAGGATTGCGTCCCAAACGGGGCGGGCGGTAATTCAAACTGAAACTACCAAAACCGCGGATCTCGATACGCTCGCCAGTCGCCAGGTTTTCTGTCATCGCATCGAGGATGGTTTTAACAGATAACTCGGCATCTTTCAGCACTAATTGCGGAAAGCGCTGCGCAAGTAAATCAATGAGTTCAGATCTAGTCATGACCTAAAGCCTTTATTATTTTTTGCTGTCCAATTTAGCTTTCAACAAAGCACCCAGGTTAGTGGTACCTGCTGAGGCTTCATCGATAAGGACATCATCAGTTTTTGCTTTTTTGGCTTTTGGTTTGCCGCCTTTGTCGTCACCGATAGGCGCACTGTTGCCACTTGGATCTTCAGTCAGCTGTTTCACGCCCAGAGAAATACGCTCTTTCTCAACATCAATCGCCAGAATAACGGCTTGCAGCTCGTCACCTTTTTTGAAGTTGCGGATCGCTTCTTCGCCAGACTGTGTCCATGACAGGTCAGACAAGTGAACCAGGCCATCAATACCGCCTGGCAGACCAATAAACACGCCAAAGTCAGTGATAGACTTGATTTGGCCTGATACTTTGTCGCCTTTAGCGTGGGTAGCAGCGAAATCATCCCATGGGTTTGGTTTGCACTGTTTCATACCCAGTGACAAACGACGACGGTCTTCGTCGATTTCCAGGATCATGACTTCAACTTCGTCGCCCAGTTGAGCGATTTTGCCCGGATGAATGTTCTTGTTAGTCCAATCCATTTCAGACACGTGTACCAGACCTTCAATGCCCGGTTCTACTTCAACGAACGCACCGTAGTCAGTCAGGTTAGACACTTTACCGAACAGGCGTGTGCCTACTGGGTAACGGCGGCTCAATGCTACCCATGGGTCGTCGCCCAATTGCTTGATGCCCAGGGAAACACGGTTTTTCTCTTGATCGAATTTCAGGATCTTGGCTTCAACTTCTTCACCAACGGTCAGCACTTCTGATGGGTGCTTCACGCGGCGCCATGCCAGATCAGTGATGTGCAACAGGCCATCGATACCACCCAGATCCACGAACGCGCCGTAGTCAGTGATGTTTTTAACGATACCTTTGATCACAGCACCTTCAGTCAGGCTACCCAGCAAGGCTTCACGGTCAGCACCCAGGGTGTCTTCCATGACTGCGCGGCGGGAAACCACGATGTTGTTACGCTTGCGATCCAGTTTGATGACTTTAAAGTCCCACTCTTTGTTTTCGTAAGGAGTGGTGTCTTTTACCGGGCGGATATCTACCAGTGAGCCAGGCAAGAATGCCATGATGCCGCTGACAGAAACGCGCAGACCACCTTTAACACGGCTGCTGACAAAGCCTTTAACTACGCGGCCTTCGTTCATGGCTTCTTCCAGATCCAGCCATGCTTGCATTTTCTTCGCTTTTTCGCGAGAGAGTTGTGTAGAACCAAAACCGTCTTCCAGTTTTTCAATCGCTACTTTAACGAAGTCGCCAACTGCAACTTCAAGCTCGCCTTGAGCATTTTTGAATTCACCAGCGTTGATCACGCTTTCAGATTTCAGGCCAGCGTTCACGATAACGAAATCATTATCTACAGAAACCACTTCGGCGGTGATCACTTCACCTGCACGCATTTCCTGGCGGGCCAGGCTTTCTTCGAAGAGCGCTGCAAAAGATTCCATGGAGGAGGATGTATTAGAAATAGAAGCCATTAAAAAATTGTCCAAGTTTTACTCGCCAAACAGCCCATGCTGCCAAACGAGCCATTGCTACCTAAAGAAAGCAGTCAATGGATAAAGTTAAAAGTTGCCATATCCGGCTGGCGCCAAATATAACGCGAATCTGGAACTATACACAAAAAATTTATTGGCTTCAATGACTTAAAGCGTTTTTTATCTGATTTAGACCGTCTTTTTAAAGGCTGCAATAATCATGGCGACGGCTTGGTCGATATTCATTTCCGTGGTATCCACCAGCATGGCATCCGGCAGTTGCAGCAATGGCGCGGAAGAACGTTGTGTGTCACGCAGATCGCGTTGCTTTAAATCTTGCAGAATCGTGTCGTAATTGGCAGTTTCACCGCGATTGATCAGCTGGTCATAACGACGCTGGGCACGGGTTTCCACAGCCGCAGTCAGAAACACTTTCAACACTGCGTCAGGAAAGATGACCGAGCCTATATCGCGGCCATCACCGACCAGGCCGGGCGCTTTCCTGAAGTTCCTTTGCGTCTGCAGCAGCGCTGTACGTACTTCAGGATGCACCGCGACCTCGGAAGCGCCTTTGCCCATTTGTTCGGTGCGGATATAAGCGCTGACATGCTCGCCATTTAAAAATGCTTCACCGCCCTCAAACCTGATCTCCATAGAAGAGACAGTCTCTGCCAGTTTTGTTGCATCTGACCATGAGACTGATCGCGTGTGCGCTGCATAAGCCAGCAAGCGGTAGAGGGCACCTGAATCCAGGTAATGAAAGCCAAAAGCCTGGGCGACGCGTTCTGCGACGCTGCCTTTGCCGGAAGCGGATGGGCCATCAATGGCGATCACTGGCCATAAAGTCTGTTCGGTCATAAATTTTGCTTATCAGATACTTAAAAACAATGAATTGGATTAAATCGTCAGCGGTTTATATGATGTGCCTAACGATTAAGGAGCACAGCATGATCAAAACATTTTCTTTCGCTATCCTGCATTTCAGTGTGGCTTTCAGCATCGCTTATCTGCTCACCGGCAGCATACTGATCGGTGGCCTGATGGCGCTGATAGAGCCAGCCATTAATACTGTAGTGTTTTATTTTCATGAGCGGGCGTGGAACCATCACCATGCACATGCTGCCACCGCGGAAGCCGATGAACACGAATGGGCTTATGCCGCCTGATCAACGCGCAATGCTGGCAAACACCTTAAAGTATTCAGGAAAGGTTTTAGCGACGCACTTGGGGTCATTAATGGTGATGGGCACACCCGCCAGGCTGATTAATGAAAAGCACATGGCCATGCGGTGGTCGTCATAAGTATCGATCACCGCATTTTCAATCAGCTGCGCAGGTGGCGTGATCTGGATCGCGTCTTCTGCCTCTATCACGCTGGCGCCCACTTTGCGTAACTCTGTGGCCATGGCAGCAATGCGGTCAGTTTCTTTCACGCGCCAGCTGGCGATATTGCGCAGGGTAGTCGTCCCTTGCGCAAACAGCGCCATCACCGCCAGCGTCATCGCCGCATCGGGGATATGGTTGCAATCAAGGTCTATCGCTTTTAGCGCGCCGGTTTTTTCTGCGCGCACATGGTTGTCGCCATAGCTGATACGGCCACCCATCAGTTTGGCTGCTTCAGCAAACAGAATATCGCCCTGAATACTGTGCTGGCCCACGCCGTGCACGGTGACATCGCCTGCCACAATACCTGCCGCAATAAAGTAAGAAGCGCTGGAGGCATCGCCTTCAACGTAAATCTCGCCTGGCGATTGATAACGGGCGGCAGCCGGAATGTGAAATCTTTGCCAGCCGTCCCGCTCTACATTGACGCCAAAACGCTGCATCAGGTTAAGTGTGATCTCAATATAGGGCTTTGAAATCAACTCACCGACCACTTCAATACTGGCTGCCTGGCAAGTCAGCGGTAACGCCATCAGCAAAGCGGTCAGAAACTGGCTGGAAACATCGCCGCGGATCTGGATAGGCTGGCTGACATCCAGTGTAGACGGGGAGATCTGCAGGGGCGGGTAGCCCTCATTAGCCAGGCAAGCCACCTTGGCACCTGCCTGTCGTAAGGCGGTGACCAAGTCAGCGATGGGGCGCTCGTGCATGCGCGGCACACCATGCAAATGGTAATCGCCGTTTGAGAAAGCCAAAGCTGCTGTCAACGGGCGAAAGGCAGTGCCGGCATTGCCTAAAAACAAATCCGCCTGTTTGTTGGGGAAATTTCCGCCACAGCCAGTCACGCGCCAGGCATGCTCAGCGATGTTTTCCAGTTTCACGCCCAGTGATTGCAGCGCCTCCAGCATGCGGGCCGTGTCATCCGAATCCAGCAGGTCGCGTATCACTGTCACCCCGTCAGAAAGCGCCGCCAGCAACAGGGTGCGATTAGAAATGCTTTTTGAGCCTGGTAGAGTGATCGCCCCTGTTGCTTGTGCAGCGGCAGCTAAATGCAGTTGTTCCATATATATTGAGTCTACTATTGAATTTTGGATTTCGCCCAGGCATTGCGGGCTTGGCTGGCGTGTTCAAATAACGCAAACAAACCTTCAGCGTCATTACTTTCAAGCAATGCCGTCATTTCACTCACCGCTCGTTGATAGGAGCTGAGCTCTTGTAATAAGGCCTGTTTATTTGCCAACGCAATATCGCGCCACATTTCAGGGTGGCTACCAGCAATACGGGTAAAGTCACGGAAGCCACTGGCGGCAAATTTAAACAGTAATTCTGCATTTCCACGCTTGGCTAAATCCTCAACCAGGGCGAATGCCAATAAATGCGGCAAATGACTGACTGCGGCGAATACACTGTCATGTTCTTCCGGAGGCATATTGGACACCAGCGCACCGCAGTTTTGCCACAGCGTAGTCACTTTTTGTACAGCCGCAGTGCTAGTCACAGTCGCTGGTGTAAGAATGACGTTTTTGCCTATGTATAAATCAGCCATGGCCGCTCCGGGGCCGCTTTTTTCAGCACCGGCGATAGGGTGGCCACCGACAAACTGGCTGAATTGATCTCCCAGTTCAGCCTGGGCATACGCCATGACGTCAGATTTGGTACTACCGGCATCGGTGACCACTGTTTGTGCGGCAAGGTGAGGGCGGATAGTACGTAAGATGGCAGGCGTTTGCGCGACCGGGGCTGCGATCAAGACTAGATCTGCATTTTCTAATGCGCTTGCAATGTCGGTCACGGCCTGGTCTATCAGCCCTAAACTCAATGCTTCCTGCAGGCTGTGATCTGAACGGCCTACGCCTATGATCTGTGGTGGATTGGGTAATTTTTTCAGCGCCAGGGCGACTGAGCCGCCTATCAATCCTACGCCGAAGATCACGATTTTATTGAACATTCAGGAATTGTATCATGTCATACAACTGCGCCTGAAGTTTGGCTAGTATGGGTTTCAGGCGTATACTTGCCAGCTTGCATTGGGGCTGACCAGGTTTCGACGTGGGTTGCAAAGCAGTGCAGGGCATACCGAGGATTCAGGTTCCCTCGTAAATCCATCTGAAAAAGTATAGTCGCAAACGACGAAACTTACGCTTTAGCCGCTTAATCCCGGCTGAACGCTGCCCCGAAGAGTCTCTCGGTCGGGCCGGGTAACCGGCAGCAGCGTCATTTAGAGAGAATCGTGCGTGGTTGGGTTGCTTAATCACGCATTAAATCCAAGGCAACTCGCTTTGCACTTGCTTGCTCGTTGGTGAGTGTACGGTTAAATATAAACAACACAGCTAAGTATGTAGAACTGTCTGTGGAGGGCTTGCGGACGGGGGTTCGATTCCCCCCAGCTCCACCAATTACCAAAATCAAGAAGTACCAAAACACCTCACAAACCCGCTTATATGCGGGTTTTTTGTTATTCAAGCAGGTATCAATGCATATCAAGCCGTTGATTCAATGCACGATATTGTATTTTCATGCGCGTACAAAACCTGCGTTTTGCCACCACCCTGAGTTGATCAAAGATCAATTGTTTCCATACGAACTGTGCCTTGATGACCTGCTCGTTGGTGTCTGCGATCTGATGCTGTTTGCGTCGCTTTCGTTGTGGCGTTCTCAAGGCGGCATAGGCATGCTGCTTGATGCTATCCAGTTTGTCAGCCGGGGCCGCCAATGAGCCTGATATCCAGCGGTGAAATATGGCCGGCTTCACATTCGCCACTTTGATAGCCTGATGCAGATTTAAAGTCCCCAGATAGGCGCCGATTTTCAAGCTCCATTCAAGGGAATATTGCGTCTGCAGCTTTTCAATTCTGCTTTTATTTTGCATGGTTTTATTGTGCATATGATTTCCCTTTTTTTATAAATGTAATATTCATAAATTAGATTTATAAATATAAATAAACTATTTAAATCAATTGGTTATACAATAATATTCATGTGTTACCACTCTATCAGTCATCCGACATTTCTACCAATAAAAATGTTGGAAAATTGCGTGCAGGAAATTTTTTGCAAACTAAATGCGTTATAAATCTGTCACAAAAGGGAAACCAAGCAACCTGATAGCCTTTGAAATAACATGACCATTACGCATACCACTGAAACCAAACTCATCCAGGACGTAGAAAATTTACGCATTCAATTCCCGCAGGCAAAAGACCTATACAGAGAAGTCTGTCGTGTGATGTTCTTTCGATACGGCATTCAGCCAACAGCAAACAAGCTTTACCAGCTGGTGCGTAAAGGCACCATGACGATACCGGCGCAGGCGGTCAGTAATTTCTGGTCCGAACTCAGACTTAAAAACCGGGTAGATATCGAGCAATCTGGCTTGCCAGACAGCTTGCGCGAATTTGCAGGCGAAGCCCTCAGTACCTTATGGAAATCTGCGCTGGAAGTCGCCAGACAAAATGTGAAAGAAAAACAGTCTGCCACCAATGTCCTTGAAAATGCTTACAGGCTTGAGCTGGAAAGTTGCAAGGCTCAACTCCGTAAACTTGAAACTGTGAATGCAGAGCAGTCTTCGGAACTGATGACGCTGAGAAAGCAGTTGCAGGAGAGCGACAAAAGATTCCTCATTGATCATCAGGTATCAGCCACCCACAAAGAATCCGTCAAAACGCTGCAATACGAAAAATCGGCGCTGGAAGGGTCACTAAAGAGCATCAATAACGAGTTTGATACCGAACTGAATAAACTGCATGCCGCCTTGAAGTTGTCAGAAGACCGCTTTAGAAAACTGGAGTCAAAATCATTTACCGATGTAGACAGAGAGAGACAGCGCACATACAAGCTGGAGTCTGAAATCGCGGAGTTGAAAAAAACCATACTCAAAGAACATGCAGTCAACAAAACCCAGTCAGCCAAAAATCAAAAGCTGGTGAATGAGCTGCGGGAAAATGTCGGCCTGATCAAAGGTCAGTTAAAAGAATCACAACGCCAGCAACTGGTAGCGTCTAACAAGTTAAAGCAGATAGAGAGAAAAAAGCCATTGTTGAAATGAAAAACTCTGGGCCCAAGTCTAACCATCTTTAATTTCGCATAATGTATAGCAAGTCGTAAATAACGGGGTTTGATGCCAGTATTACAGCCCCTGAGAGCATGGCTGTCACTGCCATCAGTGACATTTTTGCATATCCACCTTGCATTAATTCCAAGGCCCTTCTAGCTTCTACATCTCCAAGAATCATAAGTTTTAATACTGTCTCACCGTCTGGTTTAGACAATCCCTGTTTCCAATTAGAAACCGTTCCTCTCGTTTTTCCTAAAGCCTGAGCTAGCTTGTAATCGCTCTCAATGTTTTTGTTCTTCTTAACTTCTTCTACTAAGTCATAGCCTGACATACGTCACTCCTTACTTATTAATTAATGGATGCATTTTATTAGTATCTATCTATTGACACAACGTCCCTAAATAAATACTATGTCCCTAAATTCATACTATGTAGACAACGAACCTGCCCCCGTTGTTCTGCAAATTCAATTAGGGGCTATATAAGGGAATCAAAAATGCAAATGAACCTACAAGTCCTTTCCATAGGCGCAATCGAATCAGGCACTAGTCAAGCAACCCGCAGACCATGGCACCGCCGCACATTCCAATGCTTTGATTTAGATGATCAGATAGTCGGTTCTATTACCCTGTACGCGCCAGAAGACGAATTAAAGGCTTATACGCAAAACGGCAAATATGTAGCGACTGTTACTAAGTCACAGGGCGATGGCGGCACGTTTGAGTTTCGCATCACTGCATTGCAGTTGATGACTGCACCACAAAAGGCTGCAGCTTAGAGATAACAAAAAAGCCAACTGACTCGAATCAATTGGCTTTTTCTAATTTTAACGACTCGGAATCGCTAAAACATGGAACTAAGTATAGACCAAAGTTTTGACCATATCAATGATGCAGCGCTAGATGTTAGAGGCAATACAGGCATTGAAAAACCCTTTGAATACAGATTAAAAACACGAACATTTTTAAATAATACGGTTGAGTTTGTCATGTCACGCATAAAGCATCGAATACCGAAGCTCCACAGCGACCCTATCTACGGGGAAATGACCTCATACACCAAAACCCTAACCGATGAAGAAAGGGCGGCAAAAGATGCAGAAAACCTCAGTCGCGCAGTCAGGCGTGCAAAACAGGCTGTTTACTTCTCTGTCATGCAAATATCAGCAGATCATCTGCTTACCCTTACAACTCGTGAAAACATCCAAGACCGTGAAAAATTCTTTACGGTTTTTACTAAATTTATCCGGCTCGTTAGAACCAAGATCCTTGTGGACGGCCGCCTTGTATCGACCCCGCGTCGCCCGTTCCATTACGTTGCTGTACCTGAGCTCCAAGACCGTGGTGCATATCATATGCACTGTGCAGTTGCTGGCTTTCAGGACGTTAAGCTGCTTCGTGCTTGTTGGTATGTTGCGCTTGGTGGCTCTGTTGGTGATTCTTCCGATACTGCGCTTGGTGCTATTAATGTCAGGTACAAACAAAGGCGGCTCGGTGGTCAATCAGAAACCTTTAAAACCTTTCAACTTGTCGGTTACCTCACGAAATACATTGATAAGGATTTCGCGGCAGATAAGGCACTTCGCCTACACCGCTACCGTAAATCAAAAGACGTTCCTAAGCCAATCGAGTTCGACCAAGTCCTCATGGCCTGTAACTACCATGGAAACGATTTTCTTGACGCGATCATTGAGGTTAACAGTATTGCCGCCTTTGTCACAGGGCAAAACACTGCAGGCATGATTCAGTGGAACAGGGGGCAAGATGTATATGTATTACGTTCGGTCTTTCATGAAGAGCTGGAAGACTAAAGCAACAGAATTTGCCTTTCTGGCAAGTGTGGTCGCAGTCACTTTACTGCGTTTTTATTGAGGATGAATCATGAAATTGATTAACAAAGTAGTAGCAGGTGTAACTGGTCTCTTGGTCGTTGGTCTTGCACATGCAGAAGTTCCGGCAACAGTTACCGCCGCCTTCTCAGAAGCAAATACCGATATCGCTACCGTAGCATGGGGCCTGGCTGTTGTAGCCTTCATTGGTACAACAATCCGCATCATTCGTAACCGCGCATAATGCAAGGGTAGGGCGGCATAAAAAAGTCGCCCTTTTTCCATGGGATTCCAATTAAAAGATATTTGTTACCCTGATCAACAAACTGCAGTTGATGCGTTTTTCTTGTCACAGCAAATGCACCTACAGTCAACACCTGACGATACGAGTATTTTCTATTTTCAGAAGTACCAGAACCAGTGGTCTATATGTAGGCAAAACACAAACACGAACACTCCCTCAACGTGTTCAACCATAGAAAACCCCGTTCTCTCAGAGTGCGTATACGCAAGTGACCCTGTATCAAATTTCATGACTGGTTTAGAGCTGGGTGGCTATGTGGCCGCTGTTATTGCAATCGCAGCAATTGGCAAAGTCATCAGAGAAAAGGCTATATAAATGAGCGAATTAGGCAACCTCTATATGTGGGCAGGTTTTCTTTGTGCAGTCTTACCGGCATACGTCCTAGCATCATGAATCCATCGAATAGTTTTTATGAGTGGTGCGTGGGCGCTACCCACTGGATATGCGGACGCGGACCGCTCATTATGTTACTCCTCCTGCTGACCCCAGTAATCTCTAATTCAGCAGAGGAATACGCAAAACCACGATTCTACTTATCAAACTTTGCTGACATTTATTACGATACACAAGAAGCTGCTTGTTCTGCAGGTGCACCCCGTCAAGTAGCCAATAGCGGTACTCTAACAAGTGCTATCGTTGCTTATTCCAACGGAAACCGCAACATGCTAGGAACCTGCTGGATTAAGTCCACGCCATTTAATCAGGTAGGCACCTCTGTTTCAAACCTCAATGTACTAGCGCAACATAGCTGCCCTGCAGGCTATACACTTGGCCCAGCTAACCAAACAAACATCTACCAGCGCCTCTGCACAATTGCAAGTTGCCCATCAGGCACCACGCTAAATACGGCCACAAATAAATGCGATGACAACTGCTTACCCATTAAAGGCCAGCTAGCTTCTTTTGGCTTGAACTGTTCCTCAGAAACCTCCCAAGCTATGCCAGTATGTATGCCTAATAATTGCGCGGCTAACGTTATAGATACAGCAAGTGTAAGGCTCGGAAACTGTTGGTATGGTTCAAATACAGCTAGATACACCGGCGAACGTTGTAATGGTCAACGGTCGTCAAGTTCATTCTCAAACCCCTCAAACGAAAATCCGCCGCCAGCAGACAAGCCTGAAACAGACTGCATCAAACAGGGGAAAAGTTTTGGCTATGTGAACGGTGTACCAGTATGCGTGCCTAAAGGTTCTGCAAGCGCAACACCTATTACACAAACAAACCAAAACACCACTACAACTACAAACACCGATTCAGGCGGCAACACCACATCGAGCACAACAACAGAAACGAAAAATGCGACACAAGAAGGCGACCAAGTTACAAGCCAGATAATAAAAACAAACCCTGACGGCACAAAAACCGAAGAAACAAAGACAGAGCCTGTCTATCAATTTTGCGCAACAAACCCCACTCACCCGATATGCAAGAAACCTGCAAGCGAGGAGGAGGAGGGTGTAGACCCCTGTGAGGACAGGCCAGACTTACCACAGTGTTATGACAGGGGTGAACCCACCGATACAGACACAATATCCAGTGTAAATAAGTCTTTCTCTTTTGCACCCCTTGCCATGGCATCAAGCGCAGGTTGCCCAGCAGACCGTGTATTTGTTCTTTCTGGCCGCTCATTTACAGTTCCTTTCGACAGGTTCTGCACGCTGGTCGCCTCTCTCAAACCTTTGATACTGGCATTTGCATACATGACTGCTGCCGGCATCATGTTTAATGGATGGAAAAATTCATGACTTGGTATACATGGGTTATTGCACTAGTCTCGCCTGTAGTAAAGAAGGTGCTTCTCGCCCTAGGTGTCGGAATAATCACATATACAGGCTTTGACTTGATGATCGGCCAGATACAGGGCTATATAAATAACCAAATGTCTGGCTTAGCTACAGAAGTCTTCCAGACCATTTCACTAATGGGCGTTCCTGAATCCTTCGGCATCATCCTAGGTGCATACGCCTCTAGTGCAGCTTTGATGCAGGCTAAAAGGTTCGCACTACTATGATCACTATAATTACTGGAACGCCTGGACAAGGTAAGACAGCCTTATTAGTAAAAATGCTACTCGACAATGACAGGCTAATGGAATCTGCAAGACCAGTCTTTGCCTGTAACATTCCAGATCTCAAAATCCCGCACGTCAAAGCGCCCCCTGTAAAAGAGTGGACTGTATTAAAACCACTCGAACTAGAGCCAGAAAAAGACAGGGCTGAATACGCATTCCCGCCTAATTCACTACTGATTGTTGACGAGGCTCAGCTATATTTTGAGGCACAGTCATCCGGCTCAAGGAAGCCACCCCACATCCAAGCCCTGCAGACACATCGTCATACCGGCCTTGATATAATCCTCATTAGCCAAAAACCCATGCTCATGCATGCAGATGTTCGTGCACTCTGCGGCCGCCACATACACTTAAGGAAGTCTTTCCTGCAGAGAAAACTTTACGAATGGCCGGAGTACTCAGATGTAAACAGTAAGGCGGCACTAAAAGAAGCCATCAGGAGGCCATACAAACCACCTAGAGAGGCCTTCAAATACTACACATCATCACAGCTACACACGAAGCAACAAGCCAGAACTAACCCCTTAATATTCGCGCTGCCTCTCTTAGCAATAATGCTTGCAGGCCTTTCCTACCGTTATTACACGACGCATCCACAATTATTCAATAAAGAGGCAAAAAATGAAGTTGGCCAAAACCTCAAAGTGGTCGAGAAGGGCGCGGAAACTAATAATGCAGGACAGGCTCTTTCACAAGCTATACAGCACAGTCTCCCCATCGGGGTACACCCTAACCCAGATGCACCGGAAACCACTCAGGACGTACACGGTGATCCGGCCTTCAATGTCTCGAATGAGGTACACCCTTATTCTGGATTTACGTTTGTTCTCGTTGGCGTGGTGAAGTCAAAAGCAAACGAGCTTAGTTATTACAGGCTTTCAAATGGTGAGTATGGATTCACAGCAACCAGCACTGATCTAAAAGAACTAGGCTACTCCATCAAGGTAGCAAACAGGTGCACAGCATACTTGGTGTACGAGAAGGCCAAGATAGTAGCTATTTGCGGCCTCCCAGAAGCCCCTAAAGCGCCTCAAACTGCCCGCAGTGACACAGAAGACCCAAAGGGGGATATTAGGGGGCGACAGCCCCTTGATGCAGACAGTATCGATATAACTCCGAAGAGCTGGGAAACTTATCATGCACCGTCGCCCCTTACGAAGTACT
This sequence comes from Methylophilus sp., assembly GCF_052437885.1. GTDB lineage: Bacteria > Pseudomonadota > Gammaproteobacteria > Burkholderiales > Methylophilaceae > Methylophilus. The sequence continues at coordinate 30,592 of NZ_JBQVPB010000011.1, forward strand.
AGGCCCCCTGCTAAACAAATAAAAGCCACTTATGTGGCTTTTTTTACACCTTCGCTTAACTGCAGGAACACTACAATTCTTAACAATTGCTGCAAATTACACGCGCCGCTAGGCGCGCCGTACTAAATTTATATTACGGACGTTTTACAACAGAATAATAAAAAAGCATGGGTTTTGATCAATCAAAATATATTGAGTTGCCGAAATGGTCGGACGAGTTGCGGCATCTGTATTGGATGATTAGATTTGAACGCCGGAATGTAGCGACGCGTAGAAGGTATTACAGGAAGGTAGAACGCGAGAAATTGCGTTTAGCTGAACTTGGTATCAATCAAACAAAAATAGCGGCTGTATGCCGCTATTTATCAAACTTCAAGAATGCAGAAACTTTAAGCCGGATATTGGCCGAGATTGAGGCCCAAATGACGATAGATTTTAGAACGGTATGAAGGCCTCTTATTCTCTGACCTCCTATTTCGTATAATGTATATTATGTTAAATCGCAGAAGAAAGCTAAGGCCAACTGATAATCTGGTTCTGCCAGCGTCTTTCGCAATGTACTAGCGTTTTTGAAGTTACAAAGATAGCGGCAAACAGCCGCTATTTTTATTTGTGCTATCCCAGCTTCGGCCAACCGCAATTTCTCTTTCTCGACCTTCCTGTAATACTTCCTACGTTTCGACTCGATACGTCCTTCTACTCGAATAATCCAATACAGGTGCCGGAGACTTTCCGACCAGTCTGGAAGCTCTACATATTTGCTGCCGTCAAATGCCATGGTTTTTATTGTTCTGTTGTAAAACGTCCGTAATATAAATCTAGTGGCGGCCACAGCCGCCAGACGTTGCGCCCAGCCGTCCGCGGTGCCCGCTGCCAGCTTGTCGCACTAGGAAACGACAGAATGTTAATTAGTGTAATCATTGGTTTAAGATAAAGAGTTGTAAAAAAAGCACCTAAAAGGTGCTTTGTTCGGCAAGGGGGTCAGTACTTTGTAGCTGGCGACGGTGCGTGATACGTATCCCAGCTTCTCGAATCCAGATTGATGTTGTCTGCATCAGGGGGCTGTCGCCCCCTAATATCCCCCAAGGTATCCTTGGCCTTAGCTTCGATGGTTTGGGGCTTTTGTGGGTCCTGTGGCAGGGCGCAGATAGCTACTATCTTGGCCTTTTCGTATATCAGATATGAGGTGCAGTTGTTTGCTACCTTAACCGAGTAGCCCAGCTCTTGCAGCTCATCACTTGTGGCCGTGAATCCATACTCACCATTGAAAAGCCTATAGTAGCTAATTTCCTTTCTAGCGCCCTTCACTGACCCCACCAGAACGAAAGTAAAGCCAGAGTATGGATGAATGTCATTTGAGACGTTAAAAGCTGGGTCTGGTCCTGAGTACTCTTGCGCCCCCGGGGATTCGTGCAATTCACCATCGATTAGATCCCGACGAGGTTTTTTTGAATCTGTGCCGGCTTTGCTGGGTGCGCTGGAAGCCGCTTCCTGTATAGGTTTATCACTCATGCGGCCAGAAATACTTGTAAAAGCTCGATAGCCCATATAACCCATAAAAACGACAGCTAGAGCAAGATATATCCAGACCTGATGAAAGCGCCGAGGTTGCTTTGTATGCATCTCGCTGGACTTGTAGTATTTGAAGGATTCTTTAGGCGGTTTAAATGCCCTCTTCGCCGCTGCATCTAAGTTTGCCTTATTGTCCGTGTCGTTATATTCCGGCCATTCGTAAAGCTTGCGGCCGAGGATAGTATCTCTGATGTGGATATGGCGGCCGCAGAGGTGACGAACATTGACGTCTACAAGGTTAGGCTTTTGCGTAAGCAGGATTATATCTAAGCCCGTATGGCGGTGCGTTTCAAGTGCAGCAACGTATGGCGGTACTTTGGTTCCTGCAGAGCGTGGGCGGTAGACCCTCTGAGCTTCATCCAGTATCAGGTATGAGTTAGGAGGAAAGGTAAAGTAATCAAGCATTAATGACGGGTCATCAGGGTCTGGCCGCTTCTCTGTCCACTCTTCTACAGGTGGCGCCTTTACATGCTCGATTCTTAAGTCAGGTATGCCCATAACAAAAACAGGCCTCGCATTTGAGGCCTTGTCGTTTGCTAGGAGCATTTGAACGAGTAACGCAGTTTTGCCCATGCCAGGCACGCCAGTGATTATTGTAATCATAGGATACCCAGCCTTTTAACGACCATGAGAGAAGCCGCAGAGGTAATGCCGCCAAGCATTATTCCTATCGATTCAGGAATACCCATCATTGTGGCTATACCGAGTATGTCAGATGTAGTGCCACCAATCGATTGATTAATCATTGTGGTTAACTGACCTATTGCCATATCGAAGCCAGTAACCGTAATAATGCCTATGCCTAGTGCGACCATAACCCTTTTTGCGATTGGTGCGACTAGTGCGAGAACCCAAGCAGCCCAAGTCATGAATTAGCCCCTCTCAAACCCATAAATAAGAACATGGCCGCAGACAGATAAGCGAATGCAAGCATGAACGGTTTAAACATGGATGCGTAATTACAAAGCCATGTATAACTGAATGTGATTGACTTGCCAGCTATAGATACTGACTTGTCGGCAGGGCATGAACCGCCTGAGGTAATGGTTACAGGTGAAAAGTTGATTGTTCGTGCGTCTGTAGTGAGATTATCGCCCTCCTCAGCTTCACCAACCTTCATGCATCTAGGCAGGTCTGGGTTGTCCTCGCAGGAATCTTCGCCCTCCTCATCCTCACTGGCAGGTTTCTTACATATCGGGTGCGTAGGGTTTGATGCACAAAATTGATAGACAGGCTCTGTCTTTGTTTCTTCGGTTTTTGTGCCGTCAGGATTCGTTTTTATAGTCTGGCTTGTTACTTGATCGCCATCCTGTGTGGCGTTCTTTGTTTCAGTGGAGGTATTAGAAGTACTGTTTCCGGCTGAATCTGTGTTAGTCGTCGTTGTGGTACTTTGGTTTGTTTGGGTAACGGGCGCAGCACTAGCTGAGCCTTTAGGTACGCAAACTGGAACACCGTTTACATAACCGAAACTTTGCCCTTTTCGTACGCAATCAGTTTCTGGCTTATCGGTAGGGTCTGGGGCGTTTGTAGGGTTTGAAAAGGAAGCCGCAGAAGGTTGTCCGCTACAACCCTCTCCCGAATATCTGGCTGTATTAATACCATAATAACAACTGGTGACAAATACGCTTGTAGTGTCAACGATGACGGCCGCACAGTTATTTGGCATACAAACGCCCTGACCTGATGAAGTTCCAGCTGAGCAATTCAAACCGAAAGAGCCCATCTTGCCTTTCATTGGTAGGCAGTTGTCCTCGCATTGGTTTGTAGCTGTATTCAGCGTGGTGCCAGTGGGGCAAGCTGCTATTGTGCATGTGCGCTGATAGATGTTTGTTTGGTTTGCTGCACCAAGTAGATAACCAGCCGGGCAAGAATGCTGGGCTAATACATTCAGGTTTGAAACGGAGGTGCCTGTCGAATTGTATGGGGTAGACTTAATCCAACATGTACCTAGCAGATTGCGTCCACCGGGGTATGAAACAATCGCACTAATTAATGTTCCATTGTTTGCAACCTGTCGAGGTGCACCAGATGAACATGCAGCTTCCTGAGTATCGTAAAAGTTATCAGGAAAGCCTGACAGGTAAAAACGAGGCTTAGCGTATTCCTGAGCTGAGAAACAGGAGCTAGAAACCAATAAGAGGAAAAGAAGAGATAGCAGCTTCATTTTGTGAGAGTGATAACAGGTAAAACCACAATAAGGAAGCCAGCCCAAAGATAAATGTTTGCAAGTTCATCCATTAGAACCTCACTCTTAAAAAGCGCCACAGAAAAGCCACTATGATCGCGCCAGCTACAGCAGCACCGAGTTCAGTACCAGCTATAAATTGGGCGGTTGGGTCGCTATGGTCTGTACATGTTGAAAACGCCGGAAAGTTGATGTCAGGGCATTGAGTAAGGCCACCAGTAGACAAACTGTGAGCGCCCATGCACCAAGCACCAGAGACTTTTTCAGGGTAGAAAAAAACGCTTGTTGAATCGTTAACAACGAATGCAGGCTGCATAGATTGTGCATATGCATCTTGTGCCATAGTCTCAGTTGAATAACAAACATCTTTTAGTTGATAACCCATGATTTTGTCCAAAAAATGGCGAGGTGATGAACCCCGCCAAACTCGAAGGAAGCAAGCTTATTAACCAGCCTTGCGCTTCAACCAGAACAGAACACCAACGGTTACAGCCATGCCCAAAAACAGGCCACCAAGTGTTACACCGTCAGCTTCGGCAGTTGCAATCGCGTCAGCTACACCAGCTGGCAGAGCAGCCATTGCAGAAGTTGCCAGACCAGTTAAACCCAAACCTAATGCATAAGAGATACGTTTCATGATTACACCCTTTAAAAAAATCGACAGTAGACGACTGTCAGCGTAGTGGCCAGAAAGGCCAATTCGATAATTCGGTTAATCCACATAAGCAGAACGGAGGATGTAAATATCCTCCCCCCTATTCCAGGGAATCATTTGTGTAGGATGTTGCCCTGTGACAAATTGGGCTATTTGTGACACCTCGATTAGGGCGTCAATGAAGTCTTTACCGCCTGCATTACAGGCCATAAGCACTTGGTTAAACTCGATAGGTTTAGGAATATCACGCGCTTTTAGATAGCGGTGTTGCCCCAACTCCGAAGTGTGTGCGAAGTCCTTATCAATGTATTTTGTAAGGTAACGAACAAGGGAAAAAGTCTTATGTGTTTCTGATTGATTACCCCAGCGTTTCTGGCGGTATTGCACATCAACTTGACCAAGCGCAGTATCGCCAGCATCAGAGATATTGCCACCCAGCGCGACATACCAACAGGCACGTAGGAAACGAATGTCCTGACGACCAACCACAGCGCAGTGAAGATGATATGCACCACGGTCCTGTAGTTCAGGGACAGCCACGTAAGCATAGGATTTACGCGGTACTGTAATGAGGCGACCATTGACCAGAATCTTTGTGCGGACAAGTCTAATAAAGCGCTGGAAAATTTCGAAGTATTTAGCGCGCTCTGTAATGTTTTCACGGGTCGTGAGTGTGAGCAGATGATCAGCGCCGATTTGACGGATTGCATAGTGAACAGATTTTTTTGCACGTCTTACCGCCCTTTCTAAGTTTTCTGCATCTTTAGCAGCCTTCTCTTCATCTGTCAGTGTGCGAGCGTACGTAGTTAACTCGCCGTATGTCGGCTCTTGAGTTAGCTTTGGAATTGTATGCTTAATGCGCGTCATGATGAAGTCGATAGTGTTATTTGCAAAGGTCACAGTCTTAAGTTTGTATTCGTGTACGCTTTCAATGCTTCTATGGTTCTTTGGGTCAAGGTAGTCATCGTTGACAACTGAATCAAAGGTATTTAAAGTTAAGTCCATGTTTAAGCCATTCCGAGTGGTTTAAATTAGAAAAAGCCAATTGATTACAGTCAGTTGGCTTTTTCGTTGTCTATCACGCTGGTTTTACTGGTAAGAGGTCAACAATAGACGGTACTAAGCGCCCGTTATCCCCTGCCCTGTTACGAACCACGGCTGTATATTTGCCGCCTTCTTTGTACGAATTCAATTTGTCCAAATCGCCGTAAACAGGGATATTGCCTGCTACTTTGGCTTCTATGTCATAAACTTGGAATGTGCGGCGGTGCCACTCTGTACCGCGCTGGGATTTGCCGGATTCTGTTTCGCCGATAGATAAAACTTGAATTTGAATTGACATGATTTAAGCCCTTATATAGCCCCTTGTGTGTGTAAATCGGAACTATGGGGGCAGGTTCATAGTCCGTGTTAAAGTTAGGACGTATGTTAATCCTAAGTTTATGACGTTGTCAATACTTTAGAACGGTATAAAATACTGACTATTGAAATAAAGCTGATAGGAGCTATAAATGGCCGGATACGGACTGATTGAAGCAATCAAAGAAAATACAGATTTGAAAAGCGATTATGCGATCGCAAAGGAAATCGGCGTAGGCAGGCAGAATATAAGCACCTGGAAGAACACGGGAACGATGCCAGACGCGATAACGGTATTGAAGTTAGCAGAACTAGCCAAGCTGACACCATCACAAGCCCTAGCGAAGCTGCAAGGCGGCTATGCAAGTGTGTCACTGATGGTAGTGACAGCAACCCTTTCTATCGCCCTGCTTTCAAGCCATTTCCCAGCTAACCCACTGTATATTATGTTAAATTAAAGATATGCGGCAATTCAGTGCCATAAACGCATTCCCCCTGTTGTGATTTGAGTTACTATCTGGACACATCCATGCCACAAGGTGCTTAAGATGAAAAATGTTTATGTTTGCATTGCCAGTTTGTTTATTGCAGCATGCACTACGCATCACAGTCACACCGTTGCACATCCGCAAGCCCCGTCCACTGTCACAAACCCTGTGCAGATCACCGGTAAAGTTGATCAGGCACTTAGGAGTGGGATCTTGGGAAAAAGCGTGACCAGCACTGTGTTCATTTATTTTGACGAGGTGCTGCATATCACCGGCAAACTGGATCGTACTGGCTTTGGCGAGCTGCCGGGGATCAGTTATCAGGACAAGCGGGTTTCCAGCACTTGTAACTCCAGGCCTACCGGCCCTAAAACTGCCGAGTTAAGCTGTATGGTATTTATTGACAGTAAACCTGCGACCACCCTGGTCATGGAAACCAAGCGCAACAGATAGCGCCGATATCAGCGCCCTATTTTTCATTGTTCGCTTTTATAGAGGCAGTCATGCTTATTCAGGCAAGTCTGCATGTTCTTCGAATATCTCTCTGAAGCGTTCGGCCAGCCTGGCAAAGGTGCTGAGTATCATGGGGTCGAAATGTTCAGGGCGTGTACGGCCATCGCCTTTCAAAATGATCTGCATGGCACGCTCATGGGTAAAAGCCGTTTTATACGGACGTTTGCTGCGTAGCGCGTCATATACGTCGCTGATCACCATGATACGCGCAGATAACGGGATTGCCTCTCCTTTCAGGCCATTCGGGTAGCCGGTGCCGTTCCAGCGCTCATGGTGGTTGAGTGCGATCTCAGCGCCCATCATGGTGAACGGCGAGGTGCTTTTGCCGTGACCCAGTATGCTGTGACCCAGGGCAGCGTGGGTTTTCATGATTTCCCATTCATCGGCACTATGCGCGCCTGGTTTGAGTAAAATATGGTCGGGGATGCCTATTTTTCCTACATCATGCAAGGGGCTGGCATGGTAGATGGTGTCTATGAAATCCGCGCTCATGCCCAGGTCAGCCGACAGTTCCTTACAGAAAAAAGCGATGCGATGGATATGGTCGCCGGTTTCCTTATCGCGGAATTCGGCCGCGCGCAGTATGCTGAACATGGAGTCGAAATAACTGGTCAGCAATTGCTCTGTGCGTTCTTCAACCTGCACTTCCAGCGTACGGCTATAGTTGCTCAAAAAGTCGTTATATTCCTTGAGGCGTAGCAGGTTGCGCACCCGTATCCAGAGCTCGGCCCGGTCTACCGGCTTGGTGACAAACTCCTCTACCCCGCATTGCAGGGCGCGCATTTTTGAGTTTCTGTCTATCAGCGCGGTGATCATGATGATGGGGATGACTTTGGTCGCCTCATTACTTTTCAGCTGTGCGGCCAGTTCAAAGCCATTGAGTACCGGCATCATGGCGTCGAGCAGAATAAGGTCGGGCTGATGTTGCGCGATCAGGTCCAGTGCCATTTTGCCATCATAGGCTTGCAAGGTGGCGTAGCCTTCTGAGGTCAGCAGCGTATCCAGATAGGTACGGTTATGCTCTTCATCATCGACGATGAGTATGGTCTTGCGTGTGACTTTCATGTCCATGGTTTCAACCCTCTCGCCAGCATTTTTTTATGCGCAGATCTGCTTTAAAGTGGAATTCTGGTGTTTTAAAGCAAGGCATCAACGGTTTCCAGAAACTCTTTATAACGGATAGGCTTGGCTATATAGCCATCGCACCCTGCCTGACGCATTTTTTCTTCGTCGCCTTTCATGGCAAATGCGGTGAGTGCGATTATCTTGATATGACTGGTGATGCTCTCCTGTTTCAGCATGCGCGTGGCGGTCAGGCCGTCCATGCCCGGTAGCTGGATATCCATCAGTATCACTGCCGGCAAATCCTTGCGTGCGATGTCTATGCCGTCCAGCGCGTTGACTGCCTGCAACACATCATGCCCTGAAGTCTCCAATAGCAAATGCGCCAGCTTCATATTGGTAGGGTTGTCTTCGATCACCAGGACTTTTGCCATCATTGCCTCTGCGAATTTGCCTTGCTGGTGCGCTTTTTCTTGGCGGACAAGGCGCGGTGGACTTCGGTGATAAAGTTGCCATGATTGAATTCGGATTTTTCCAGCACAGCCAGCACATGGCCTTTCAGGACTTGATGCTCCTGTGGTGTGAGAAATTTGGAGGTCACGATAATGATAGGGATCTTTGCCGTGCGTTTATCCTGCTTTAAATCCTCAACCACCTCAAAGCCATTGATCTCCGGCATCATCAGATCCAGCACAATCAGGTCAGGTAATTGCATTTTGGCGATATTGGTAGCTTCATTGCCGCCATAGGCGCGCAGCACGGTGTGTTTGGCGTGCTCAAGATAAGAAGAAATGATTTCGACCGCTTTGGGGTCGTCATCAACCACCAGTACCTTGGCACCGGGCAGGTTATGCCCGGGTTTGCTAAAGCCCAGCGTGCTTAAAGCAGTTTGCAGATCGTCGGCCGAGACCGGTTTTTGCAATACCTGTGCTGCGCCCAGTGACAAGCCGCGGTTGCTATCTGCGATGATAGAAAGAATGACCACTGGGATATGGGCGAGTTTGGCATCTGTTTTCAGTTTGGTTAAAAATTCCCAGCCGTCCATGCCAGGCAACAAGATATCCAGCGTGATCAGATCTGGCGGATTGCCGCCAGCCAGGATAGCCAGAGCGATTTCAGCAGTAGCCGCACGCGTCACCCGGCAATTGTCTGCTTCCAGTTGCAGCCTGATCAGGTCGGCCGCCCTGTCATCATCTTCCAGCACCAGCACATGCGGTGTATCGGTATGCACGAATGGGCGTAGACTCTCTCCGGGCTGTACGCTGGCTACCGTGCTGTCGCCGAGGTTGCTGTTATGTTGCAGCCAGACCGTGAAGGTGCTGCCTGCCCCCGGCGTACTAGTAACGGCCACCGCCCCGCTATGCAGTTCAGCCAGTTTTCGCACCAGAGCCAGGCCCAGGCCGGTGCCCTCGAAACGCCGTGAAAGTGTGCTTTCAACCTGCACAAATGGCTGGAAAAGACGGTTGATATCCTGTGGCTCTATGCCTATGCCAGTATCGGTGATGGAGATCTGGATAAACTGGCTGGCATTCCCTATAGGTGAATAATGGTTTTTCGGGATATCCCTGGTTTGCTCCAGCACATGGTCGCGCTCAACCAGGCTTGCCTGCAAGGTGACCTGCCCGCCTTCAGGCGTGAACTTCACCGCATTGGACAACAGGTTATAAACGATCTGTTTCACTTTGCGTGAATCCAGCCAGGCATGGCCTAAAGCGTCTGGCAGGTCAGAGAGCAGTTTGATATGCTGGCTGGCGGCTTTTTCCTTGATGATGGAAAGGCTGTTCTGCAGCAGGCCCTGCACGTCTATCATCTCGCCTTCAAGCTCCATGCGGCCAGCTTCGATTTTTGACAGGTCGAGTACATCATTGATCAGCGACAGCAGGTGCTGCCCGCTCTCAAAAATATCATTGACGTAGATTTTCTGTTTATCCGCCAATTCACCGATCAAGCCATCGCGCAGTATCTCCGAAAAACCGATAATGGCATTGAGCGGCGTGCGCAGTTCATGCGACATGGTGGCGAGAAACTCGGACTTCATCTTGTCTGCTTCCAGCAACTGCTCGTTTTTGAGCCCTATTTCTTCACTGCGCAGATGCAGTTGCTCGGCCAGCAGCTTGAGGTCGCCATATTGCTGGATATTATGCAACGCCACCCCAAGCTGGGCCGACAGGCGCTCAATAAAGGTTTGGTCGCGGTCAGTCACGGCATGGCTTGCCGCCAGCACCAGCACGGCCAGGCGTTTTTCCTGGTAAGTGACAGGACAGATGATAATGCCGGCCGGCTTAATTGAGAGCAGCCCGGTCTCTATGGTCAGGCTGGGAAACTCCTCCACATCACGCAGTATCAGGGTCTGGTTCTTGTGTACCGCCTCGCCTATGATGCCGTGGCCGAGCTTGAATTCAGTGAGGATATCGCTGGGTGCCGCATGTGAGCTTTCCAGATTGTAAAAACCGCCCCATTCGTCATAGCCATACACCGCGGAAACCGGGAAAGCGTGATTCCTGGCCAGGATCTCCAGCATATTGGGCAGGATATGTGTGCGGTCGTAATTGGCGTTGAACAGCCTTAATACTTCACTATGCGTCTGGTCATAAAGCGCGGCATTTTTCAGGTCGTATTCTATCTGCTTGAAATCGCTGACATCGCGGGCCACCGTGGATAAGTGCGTGGGCACGCCGCTGGCATCCTTATGTACCACCACGACCTGGGAAACCGGGATGTCTATGCCGGTGCGGCTGATAAAGGCAGTTTCACCGCTCCATACTCCGGTACTCAGTGCGGCGGGAATGGCCTTGTTATGTATGAGTTCAGTCGCCCAGTCCGGGCGCATGCGCGAGATGGCTTGTGCGGCGATATCTTCGTTTTCACCTATGCCCAGCAGATTGCGCCCTCCTCTGTTCAGATAAAAATACTCGCCCTGCAGGTTGGCATTGGCGATCAGGTCGGGTGAGGCATCCAGAATATCCGTGAGCCTTCTTTGTTCAGCCGAGGCTTGCTTGCGTATCCTGAGATCACGCCGGATACGCCATATCAGCAGCGGGAAAAAGATCAGGATAGCGACCGACATAAAGGTGAACAGGGTCAGCAAGTCTTTGGCATGGTCTTGTTCCAGCTTGGTACGGTCGGCCAGCAGGTTCTGCTCTTCCAGCGACATGGCACTGAATACGCCGCGGATCTCCAGCATATCCTCGCGACGGATGGAGTCTTGGCGCAGGATATCCCGCATTTTGGCGATGGGGACCTGGTGTGCGGAATCAACGAGCTGATTAAAGTAGATCAGTCGCCTGTCTATCAGCCGTCTTAACAGCGTGATCTGCTTCTGCTGGAAGCTGTTGTCTTTGGTCAGCACCGCCAGCTCGGTAATATCCTTTTGCAGGTCAGCCAAAGCGATATCGCGACGATTGATAGAGCTGTCGTCACCTGTGAGCAAAAAGCCGCGTTGCGACACTTCCAGCTGGTTGAAGAGCGAAAGGCCTCTATCCAGTTTTGAAATGACTTCGTTGGTATGTGTGATCCAGCGGTTGGTCTCGGAAAAACGTTGCAGGTAAAAAATGCTGGTGATGCCCAGGACAACCAGCAGCGCAAAAAAACTGATGAACCCATAGATAATGATGGATTCAAGCGCCCAGCGCTCTGTGCGTGGTGAACTCATACCGATATAAACCTGCTAGCCAGCATTTGTGATTCCCATCTTGTTATTCACATCAAGGATTAATCAGTACAGTGCTTACACCGATTTGAGATTGCGTTGTGCTAAACGTTCAACTGCCGCTAAATATTCATAAGGCTTTGATATGAAACGCCTTGAGAGAGCACATTCAACTGCAGCCAAGGCCATTTGTTTCAGGGTGGGAGCGAGATACATGTATGCTAATTTATTCGCCCCTCATTAACCTGTCAATTCTAATTTTTACTTAAATTAAATATTTATCCGTATAAATATTCAGCTGTGCTGCAGGCAGTGGCGATGAGATTGGCGAGCAGGCTGCCATTGCAGCCTGCAGCGCTTTTTATTTTGCCAGTTTGAATGTCAGGATACGGTCACCCTGTTTAAAGCCGAACAGCGAGTTGCCACCACTCACCACCGCGATGTATTGCTCTCCCGCGATCTGGTAAGTGATGGGCGGCGCATTGACGCCATATTCGGACTGGTAATGCCATAACGCTTTGCCATTGTCGCTGGCATAAGCGGTCAGGCGACCGTTGCCTTCGCCGCAAAACAGCAGGCCGCCGGCGGTAGACAGCACACCACCCACCAGTGGCTGCTCGGTTTTATGCTGCCAGGCGATCTTGCCGCTCTGGCTATCTATCGCACTCAGCAAGCCCCAGCGCGCATCTTCAGTCGGCTCGCTCGCGGCATAGCGCATGGGTTTCTGTGCGTTGCCGGCATCGGTTTCGTGCACGGTATATTTGATCGGGCTATGCATGGCGGCCACGAATATCCTGTGCTGGCGCTCATCTACACTCACAGGTGACCAGTTGGCACCACCGAGGATACCGGGATAGATCACGGTGCCCTCAGTACCAGGTTTTTTAAACAGGTTCAGCTGTGGCACAAAGGCTTCGGATTTAGCCAGAAACTGCCCGCTAGCGCGGTCGTGTATATAGAACCAGCCGGTTTTACTGGCTTGCCCGACTGCCGCGATAGCTTTTCCCTGATGCTGGTACTGAAACAGCACTGGCGGGCTGGCCAGATCATAGCCCCACAAGTCGTGCGGCACTTGCTGGTAATGCCATTTGTAGCGCCCGGTCTCGGTATCCAGCGCCACCAGTGACACGGTATACAGATTGTCACCCGGCCTGGAAACATCGTTCATTTGCGGTGACGGGTTACCCGTACCAAAGTAAAGTGTATCGGTGTTGCTATCTATCGCCGGTGTGCTCCAGGCTGAACCGCCGCCAAACCTGGCCGCATCCGGGTAGTCTTTAAGGGCGTTTTTCTCGGCCGCGATATCACGTTCAAACACACTGCCATCCGCTGTTCTGGTAGTAAAGCCCCCCTCCCAGGCTTTTGCCGGGATAGTATCAAACTGCCACAGCTGGTGGCCGTCATTCACATCGAAGGCAGCCAGAAAACCCGGGCGCCCATAACGACCTGTCACCCCTATCACCGCGCCCAAAGGCGCATCGCTGGTCGGGTTGTCTATATGTAATCCATAGCCTACGCCGGTGATGCCGATAATGACCTTATGTTTGTAGACCACAGGTGCCATGGCAATGCCGACGCCGGTGCCGCCGGTGACTTTCCTGGTTTTATTCGGGTCACTGCTATTCAGCGTATTTTGTTGCTCGGTATTCACCTGATTGGCAGCGACATCGATATCCCAGAGTTTTTTACCGCTGGCGGCATCCAGCGCGATCAGACGCGCATCCACCGTGCCTATGAATACTTTGCCCTCAGACACGGCAACGCCGCGGTTGGCAGGCCCGCAACACATAGGCCAGTCGGCTTTGCGGTCATGCGTGTATTTCCACAATTGCCTGCCGGTCGCGGCATCCAGTGCCAGCACATGGTTGAACGGCAGGCTGACATACATGACGCCATTGACGACGATAGGCGTCGCCTGGAAAGTGGCTTTGACGCCGGTGTTGACGGTCCAGGCAGATGCCAGCTGGCCGACAGTCTGCTGGTTGATCTGCGACAAAGGCGAAAAACGTTGCGCTTGCAGATTCAGACCGTAACTGGGCCAGTCTGTATTCCGTGCCGCAGGCGAGCCCGGCCTTGAGACCTGGGAACAAGCCAGCAACAGCGATACTGACGCCAGCCCTAGATAAGTTGATAACTGCCGCATGAGAGGTTTATTCATAGCTATATATCCAATGACTATACAGGTGAGTATACATGCGAAATGCGTCTGAAAAGGATTTTTGCGTGCACAGGCTATTTGCGTGACCACCATGCAAAATAAATATTTATCACATTGCAACTAAAGCCGGTTTATGATGGACATAAATAATATTAGTTAATGCGATAATAGTTATGAGCCTGCCCACTTCCTTTGCCCTCAAACTTGCCGAAAAAGGCTTATTACCAGATCTACTCATACGCAAAGGCATACAGAGACTCTGCCAGGCCCGATTGGAAGAGATAGAGGACAACGATTGTGAGAGCGCACAAGCAGCCCTGATCCAGTTTTTCGAGCAGATGCAAACCGCAGACATTGCGCCACTACCTGAAAAAGCCAACGCGCAACACTACGAGGTCGCGGCAGATTTTTATCAATATTGCCTGGGCGCGCAACGTAAATATAGCAGTTGTTACTGGTCAGACGAGACGGAAACACTGGATGAGGCCGAAAACCTGGCGCTGTCTAAAACCTGTGCCCATGCCTTGATCCAGGACGGTCAGCAGATACTGGAACTCGGTTGCGGCTGGGGTGCGCTGACATTGTGGATGGCCAGGCATTATCCGAATGCCAGCATCACCGGCGTCTCCAATTCTGCTTCGCAACGCGAATATATCCTGCAGCAGGCCAGCCTGCTCGGCCTGGCCAATCTCAATATCATTACTGCAGATATGAATGTATTCGATACCGAGCAGCGCTTTGACCGTATCGTATCGGTAGAGATGTTCGAGCACATGCGCAACTATCAGGTGTTATATGCCAAAGTGGCGCGCTGGCTGAAACCCAACGGGCTGTTTTTTAAACATATTTTCGTGCATAGGCATGCGCCGTACACCTTTGACGTCAAGTCCGACGATGACTGGATGAGTCAGTATTTCTTTAGTGGCGGCATGATGCCTAGTGATGATCTGCCGCTTTATTTTCAGGATGATCTCAAGATCATAGATAAATGGCGCTGGAACGGCAGCCATTATGAAAAGACCGCCAATGCCTGGCTGGATAATATGGACCAGAATCGCGCCGCGCTGACACCAGTTTTGCAAGCCATTTATGGTGAGGCGGATGCCGAGCTCTGGCGCCAGCGCTGGCGCATTTTTTTCATGGCATGTGCCGAACTGTTTGCATACCAGCATGGGCAGACCTGGTGGGTCAGCCACTATCTGTTTGCAAAGAAGTAAAGTTTGATATCAGATATGCGTTCTAACAATCTGATTATATTTAATTTTATATCTTTCCAGCTGCTGTGGTGGGCATGCGTGCTTTCCGCCGGAGCGGGTTTGGCGTGGCAGGTACTCATACTGGTTGTGCTATACACTGCCGCTCATCTGCAATGGGTAGAAAGCTGGCAGCAGGCTTTACCTTTATTGGTCACCGCAGCAGTGGGCAGTCTGTTCGACCAGATCGGTTACAGCATGGGCTGGATCAGTTTTAACGACCACCACAGCTGGATCAGCCATATTCCATTATGGATGATCGCCTTATGGCTGGCCTTTGCCTGTACCCTGAATGTGAGTATGCGCTGGTTACAGTGCAAACCGCTGCTCGCCGCCGTGCTTGGCGGTATTTTTGGCCCGCTGGCTTACCTGGGTGCAGTGCAGCTGGGCGCAGTAGGTCTACCCTCCCCCGGCTATAGCCTGGCCTGGGTGGCGCTGGAATGGGCCATTGCCATGCCATTACTGCTTTGGGTGCGCTATGCGTTTAATCAAACCGTTGCGTTTAACCACACCGTTGAGATAAGGCACACATGATTTATACCTATGCACTGATCGCGATACTGTTGTTTGCTCTGAGTGGCTGGCTGCTGAGCTTTGCTACCCATCATTACAGCCATGTCGATAGCATGTGGAGCCTGTTTATGGCGATCACCGCCTATATCAGTGCCATCTTTTACTATGACTTATCCGTGCGCGCCTGCCTAGTGCTGGCATTGGTGAGCTTGTGGGCATTGCGGCTGAGTATTTTTCTGACCTGGCGCAACTGGGGCAAGGAAGATCATCGCTATGACACCATACGCAACAATAATGAACCGCATTTCTGGTTTAAAAGTGTCTATATCATCTTTGGCTTGCAGGCGCTGCTGGCCTGGGTGATCTCTTACCCGCTGTATGCCGCTGTGACCAGCCAGGCGCCTTTGCAGTGGCTGGATGGCGCGGCTGCCATTTTGTTCGCGCTAGGGTTTTACTGGGAGGTGGTGGCCGATATCCAGCTGACGCGCTTTCGCAACCAGCCCGGGCATGAGAACCAGGTGCTGGATAGCGGGCTTTGGCGCTACAGCCGTCACCCCAACTATTTTGGCGAATGCCTGGTCTGGTGGGGTTTCGCCCTGTTTGGCGCCGCCACCGGCGACCATTGGGTATGGATATCGCCGCTGATCATGACTTTCCTGTTGCTCAAAGTCAGTGGGGTCAGCCTGATGGAAACGACCATACACAGCCGCCGCCCTAGCTATGCCGACTATATTAAGAATACCAATGCCTTTATCCCAGGCATGCCGAAAGGCGGTCACGACGCATGAAGCAAACAGTGCCTACCCGCAAAACACGCCTTAAGAATTCACGACTGCTGGCTATCGTCAGTTTATGGCTGGGCCTGCTGCCATCAGTGCAGGCAAAAGACTGGTCTTTTGAGGTGTGGCTGGATAAACAGAAGATAGGCACGCATACGTTTTCTTTGAACGACCAGCAGTTGCAAAGCCGCGCCGATTTCAATGTGAAAGTGCTGTTTATCAATGCCTATCGCTACCGGCATCAGGCAGATGAGTCCTGGCAAGGCGCATGCCTGAGCAGCCTGAAAGCACATACTGAAGAAAACAAGACTGTTACGGATGTCAGTGGGCAACTGAAAGATGGCCAGTTTGTCCTAAATAAACAAGACAAGCAGGATAAGCCAGATAAGCAGCTGGCAAACAGCGGCGAGAAGCAGACATTGCCCGCCTGCATCATGACCTTTGCCTACTGGAACCCGGCGATGCTCAAGCAGACCCGCCTGCTCAATCCGCAGAATGCCGAATATCTGGATGTGACGGTCACCGATGATGGCAGTAAGAATATCCTGGTCAAAGGCCAGGACACAGCTACCCGCCAATACCATCTGCGCGGGCGCTACAAAGGTAAAGACAAATTGAACATCACGCTCTGGTATGACCAGAAAGACGACTGGGTGGCGCTGGAATCGGTGACGCCCGAAGGTTATAAAATCGTTTATAAACTCATTTAATCAATATGTTAAAAATTTTAATTAAAGTGATTTGTATGATATCTATCTTAGGCCTCACTGGCTGTCAAAACTTGCCGCCGATACAGACAGTGGCACATATAGACGTGGACCGCTTTATGGGCGACTGGTATGTGATCGCGGCTATCCCGACCTTTATGGAGCGTGACCCATATAACCCGGTCGAGCACTATGACAGAAATGCAGATGGCTCTATCGCCACCACTTTTACTTTCAACCAGGGCGGTTTCGATGGCAAACAGAAAGTTTATCACCCGACCGGTTTCGTGGTGGCTGGCAGCGGCAATGCCGAATGGCAGATGCAGTTCTTGTGGCCGTTCAAGTCCGAATACCTGATCGCCTACCTGAGCGATGACGGCCAGCACACCATAGTCGCCAGAAACAAACGCGATTATGTCTGGCTGATGTCACGACAACCAGCTATGGACCAGGCCAGCTTTGACCAGCTGGTGGCAAAGATCAAGGCCATGGGATACGACATCAGCAAGCTGGAAATCTTCCCGCACCTGAATGTGCCACCCCCGGTCAAACCGGCGCTGTGAACAAGTGGCTGGTCTGAATGACAGCGAATGAAACGCTGGTAAATGCCTCCCTGCTGGCTGACAGCCGCCAGGGATTTGGAGAGGAAGCAACATGCAGCACCATGTTTTTGGTTTGCTAGGCCGCCTGGTCGGCTGGCTGGATAACCAGCGTTACCAGGCGCCAGCCACTGCCACTTGTGAAAGTATAGACTGGTGGCGGGTATTGCCATTTGTCGCATTGCATCTCGCGCTGATCGCTCTGTTCTGGGTCGGCTGGAGCCCCTTCGCAGTCGCATTCGCTGTCAGCATGTATGTGCTGCGCATGTTTGCCATCACCGGCTTTTATCATCGCTACTTTGCGCACAAGACCTTTCAGACTTCGCGCATCGGCCAGTTCGTCTTCGCCTTGATCGGCGCCACTGCAGTGCAGCGCGGGCCGTTATGGTGGGCTTCGCATCATCGCAGCCATCACGTACATGCTGATCAGCCGCAAGACATTCATTCGCCGCATCAGCATGGATTTCTCTGGAGCCATTTGGGCTGGTTTTTAAGCCACGCCAACTTTAAGACCCAGCTTGAACGCGTGCGTGAGCTGACACGCTTCCGCGAACTGTGCTGGCTGGACAGGTTTGATAGCCTGGTGCCGGTAGCCCTTGCCCTGGCGATTTATGGCCTGGGCGAGCTGCTAAACGCCTACGCACCTGGCTTACACACGGATGGCTGGCAGTTGCTGGTGTGGGGCTTTGTCGTTTCAACCATAGTGCTCTACCATGCGACTTTTTGCATCAATTCGCTGGCCCATGTCTGGGGCAGTCGCCGTTATGCGACCCGCGACCATAGCCGCAATAACTGGCTGATCGCTATTTTCACGCTGGGTGAAGGCTGGCATAACAACCACCACCACTATCCTGGTGCAGTGAAACAGGGTTTCTACTGGTGGGAGCTGGATTTTACTTATTACGGGCTGAAAATATTGGCCGCCCTGGGGCTGATCTGGAATCTCAAACAGGTGCCGCTAGAAATCCGTAACCAGCATGCAGGCAAGGGGCATTAAGCATGGGCCTGAATATTGCCATTATCGGCAGTGGTATCGCCGGAAATACACTTGCCTACCATCTGCATCAGCAACACCAGGTGACGGTGTTTGAAGCCAATGATTATATCGGCGGCCATACCCATACCCACCAGATAAGCATAGACGGGCAGACCCATCTGGTAGACACCGGCTTTATCGTGTTCAACGACAAGACCTATCCCGAGTTTGAGCGCATGCTGCTTGCCTCTGGCGTCGCCTGGCGTAACAGTGAGATGAGCTTTAGCGTGCGCAATGAAGTCAGCGGGCTGGAATATAACGGCACGACGCTCAACAGCCTGTTCGCGCAAAGGCGCAACCTGCTTTCGCCGGCTTTTTACCGTATGATCCGCGACATTCTGCGCTTTAACAAACAGGCGCTGGCATTGCTGGCGCCTGGCAACGAGATCACGCTGGGCGATTATCTGGCAGCAAACCGCTATTCAGCGCAATTCGTGCGTGACTATATCGTGCCTATGGGCGCCGCCATCTGGTCTACTGATGCCGAGCAGATGCTGCAGTTTCCTGCCCGCTTCTTTGTGCGTTTTTTTCATCATCATGGCATGCTGAGCGTCAACCAAAGACCGCAATGGCGCACCATCAAGGGCGGCTCGGCCAGTTATCTGGAAAAAATCACCGCCGGTTATAGAGACCGCATACACCTGAACTGCGCTGTCACCGCCGTGCATAGAGATGCACATGGCGTGACCCTCACCACCGCGCAGGGTCAGCAGCGTTTTGACTATGTGTTTTTTGCCTGTCACAGCGACCAGGCCCTGCACATACTGGGTGCTGAAGCCACAGCGGCAGAACAGCAGATACTGGGCGCCATCCCCTACCAGGACAACAGCGTTTTTTTGCACACGGACGCCAGCTTGATGCCCAGACGCAAACTGGCCTGGGCCGCCTGGAACTACCATGTCACGGCGCAGGCTAGCGGCAAGGTGCAAGTCACCTACAATATGAATATCCTGCAAGGCATACGCTCGGCAGAGCCCTTGCTGGTCACGCTCAATCACACCCATGGCATAGCTCAGTCCAAAGTCATCAAGAAACTGCACTATCGTCACCCGCTGTTTACCCTGGCGGGTGCGCAAGCCCAGTTAAGGCATGCAGAGATCAGTGGCCACAACCGCAGCGGATTTGCCGGAGCCTACTGGAAAAATGGTTTTCATGAAGATGGCGTGGTGAGTGCGCTGGCAGCCATTCAGCATTTTCAGGCGGCGCTACTATGACTCATTCTGCACCTGTGATCCCTGATGAGGCAGCGGTCGTCGGGCAAAGCTTGAATAAACAGCTGGCTGGTGAAAAATTGCATAGCGCCATTTATACCGGCTGGATCAGCCATCAACGCCTGCAACCCAAGCTGCATGGCTTCCGCTACCAGCTATTCATGCTTTATCTGGACCTGGAAGAGCTGCCTTATTTATTTAAAAATAACAGCTTATGGTCTTATCTTAAACCAAATTGTGCCTATTTCAGGCGCCAGGATTACCTGGGCTCACCCGACCAGCCCTTGGAGCTATGCGTGCGAGACCTGGTAGAAACACACACCGGTCAGCGCCCGCTGGGCCGCATAGGCCTGCTCACCCACTGCCGTTACTGGGGCATATGTTTCAACCCGGTCAGTTTTTATTATTGCCATGATAGCCAGGGCGAATTGCAGGCCATCGTCAGCCATATCACCAATACGCCGTGGCAAGAGCAGTTCGCTTATGTGCATGAGGTCAAACAGGATAAGTCACTGTTATTCAAACTGGATAAAGATTTCCATGTCTCGCCGTTCATGCCTATGGATATAGATTACCAATGGCAGTTTTCAGCCCCGGGCGACACGATCAGTGTGCATATGCAAAACTGGCGGCAGCAGCAAGCCATGTTTTTTGCCACTTTAAAGCTGGAACGGCAACCATGGCAGGCCGCCAGCCTCAACCGTATGCTATTCAGCTACCCGTGGATGACATTGAAAGTGGTGGCTGCCATTTATTGGCAAGCCCTGCGCCTATGGCTCAAAAGAATGCCTTTTTACCCTCACCCAAAACAACACTCTAAACCTGGTGATGAATCATGAACTCAATTCCTAGCGCAAAAACGTTAGCCGCAGACACGTTGACCAAGCCGTTAAAGTCAAAAAGTCGTGCCAAATGGGTCGCTCAACTGGCTAAATCCCAGTTGCTCAAGCGTCTGGCCAGGCTGCAAACAGGTCAGCTGACGCTGATAGATGGTCAGCAGCAGTATGTATTCGGTGATGGCAGTGCAACGGCGATCCAGGCCACTATCACCGTGCATGACCCACGTTTTTATGGCGAGATCGCCTTTGGCGGCAGCATAGGTGCCGGCGAGGCTTATATGCTGGGCTACTGGCAGGCCGACACCCTGACCGATGTGGTGCGCCTGATGGTGCTCAACCAGTCGGTGATGGATACGCTGGAAGGCGGTTACCAGTATCTGAGCAAACCATTGCTCAAGGTTTTTCACTGGCTGAACAGCAATAGTGAGGCTGGCAGCCAGAAAAATATCGCCTCGCACTATGATCTGGGCAATGGGTTGTTCCAGCTTTTCCTGGACCCGACCATGATGTATTCCTCGGCTGTGTTCGCGGCTGAGACTGACAGCTTGCAAACCGCTTCTGAGCACAAACTAAAGCTGATCTGCGAGAAACTGCAATTATCTGCGACAGACCATGTGCTGGAGATAGGCACCGGCTGGGGCGGCTTTGCCATTTATGCTGCGAGGCATTATGGCTGCCATGTCACCACCACCACGATTTCGGAACAGCAGTTCGTGCTGGCGAAACAGCGTGTGGCAGCAGCAGGTCTGCAGGATAAGATCGTATTGCTGAAACAGGATTACCGCCACTTGCAGGGCCAATATGACAAGCTGGTCTCGATAGAAATGATAGAAGCGGTAGGCCACCAGTATTACGATACCTATTTCAAAAAAGTCAGCCAGTTGCTTAAAGCCGACGGCGTGGCCCTGATACAGGCAATCACCATCACCGATCAGCGCTACCAGAGCGCCATCCGTTCTGTGGATTTTATCCAGCGCTATATCTTCCCTGGCTCGAATATCCCCTCCAACACCGCCCTGCTGGCCAGTATGACGCGCGCCAGTGATTTACGCCTGGTAGACCTGCAGGATATAGGGCTGCATTACGCCACCACCTTGCGCCTGTGGCGGGAAAACTTTTTTGCCCATATTTCTGCGGTCAGGCAATTAGGCTACAGCGAAACGTTTATCCGCATGTGGGATTTCTACCTGAGCTATTGTGAAGGCGGCTTTGCCGAGTGCGCCCTGGGTGACGCCCATTTGCTGCTGGCCAAACCTGGCTATCGCGCGCTTAAACGGGTGTAGCCGCGCAGTCGTCAGGGCATGATAAAATTGCCAGCCTATGACTACCCACGCAGTGTTGGAGTGGCGCGAGGGTCTGCCCTACTCCACTCAATTCGATGATGTTTATTTTTCTGCCAGCGCTGAGCATCCCCAGCATGGGCTGGCCGAGACCCGCCATGTGTTTCTGCAACATAACGCTTTGCAGCAACGCTGGCAGCAGCTTGCTGTGGATAAACCCAGTCACTTTGTCATCGTTGAAACCGGTTTCGGCAGCGGACTGAATTTTCTGGCCACCCTGCAGCTATGGCGGCAATATGCGCCGGCTGGCGCCCATTTACATTTTGTCAGTATCGAGATCGCGCCCTTTACCCTGCAGGATCTACAGCAGGCGCACGCGCATTTCCCGGAATTGACCGAGCTGAGCCAGGCCTTGTGCCAGCAGTATCGCTTGTTGCAGCCTGGTATCAATCAGCTGCAATTACCCGCTTTCTCGGCCAGTCTGACCTTGTATATCGCAGACGCGGAGCTAGTATTGCCTGAACTGGATGTGATGGCAGATGCCTGGTTCCTGGATGGCTTTGCGCCCTCCAAAAATCCTCAAATGTGGCAGTCAGCGTTATTTGATTGCATGGCCAGGTGTTCGCGCCCGGCCACGACTTTTGCCACCTTCACCAGTGCCGGCTTTGTGCGGCGTGGTTTGCAGGCTGCCGGATTCCTGGTTGAAAAGAAAACCGGCTATGGTGCCAAACGCGACATGCTGGCCGGGGTGTGGCAATCGGCACAAACCCGGCAGCAGCCGGCACTGCCCAAAGTGGCGGTGATAGGCGCCGGTATCGCCGGCAGCAGTAGTGCCTGGTTTTTGGCGGCATCTGGCTGCGAAGTCCATGTGTTCGACCGGGCAGACCAGATCGCTAACGGCGCTTCAGGCAACCCGCGCGGCATGCTCTACCCACGCTTGAACGCCGAAAAACCAATGAATGACCAGCTGGCCTTGCGCAGCTACAGCTTTAGTCTGCGCCATTATGCCAATCTGGGCTTGAATCAGGATGCTTTTAAAACCTGCGGATTGTTGCAATCTGGCAGCAGTGCCCGCGAACAGAAGCGCGTGCAAAAAGTAGCGGCGCGTTACGGTGCACTCGGCCTGTTAACACAGGTGGATGCAGCACAGGCCAGCGCATTGGCGGGTGTGAGCCTGACCTCAGACTGCCTGTATTTTGCCGAGGCCGCCTGGGTGAACCCCGGCGAGGCCTGCCGGACTATGCTTGCGCATGCAAATATACATGTGCATCTGCAGCAGGAGATCCATAGCTTGGCCAGGCAGGATAATGCGTGGCAGTTGCAGTCTGCTACGCAAAACCATGTCGGGTTTGCTGCAGTGATAGTCGCCAATGCAGCAGATGCCGCGACCTTGCTGCCAGACAGCGGCATGTGGCTGAACCCGGTACGCGGGCAGATGGGTATGATAGCCACGCAAGCTGCCATGCAGCCCCTGAGAACGATTTTATGTGGTGAGGGCTACCTTACCCCTTTGCATGATGGTGCGCATGCCATGGGGGCCACATTTGCAGCAGGCGATGCCGATATTGCGTTACGTGATGAGGACAATCAGTCAAATTTGAATATGCTACGCAGTTTAAGCCCGCAGTTTGACCAGGCCGGGTCGGCCGAAGTGACTTATGCCCGGGCTTCAAGCCGCTGTGGCTCGCCGGATTATTTACCCTATGTCGGACCATTGCTGCCAACCGCCGACCTGACTTCAAGTGCCAGCCCTGATTTTTCTGATTTGCCAGCCGCACAAGGGCTATACGTACATGTCGCGCATGGCAGCAAAGGCCTGATGACCGCGCCTTATTGCGCCGCTGTG
Source organism: Methylophilus sp. (assembly GCF_052437885.1). Taxonomy (GTDB): domain Bacteria; phylum Pseudomonadota; class Gammaproteobacteria; order Burkholderiales; family Methylophilaceae; genus Methylophilus. The sequence continues at coordinate 54,296 of NZ_JBQVPB010000011.1, forward strand.
TTGGCCAGGCGCCTGTTGCGAGATTTTGATCTGCACTTGCCGCAACTGACAGAAGAGAGCTTCTGGGCAGGGCTGCATCCACAACGCCATTTGTTCAGGCAACTGGGCTGGAAGCAGCTTTTACAGCCGTTTAAAGACCAGGTGGCAGCATGACGCCAGCGATCAGGCAGTTGCAGCAGCAATTGGCGCGAGCGCCACAGGACCCTGCCCTGCATTACGAGTTGGGGCGCAGCTACCTGACACTCAAACAAGCCGAAGCTGCTTACCAGTCCTTTGCCCAGGCCTTGCAATTGGCCCCTGGTCACCCGCAGATCTTAATGCAGCTGGGTAATGCCGCCAGCCAGCGCGGCGATGAAGCACTGGCCGCCGATCATTTTCGGCAGTCATTGCAACAGGACCAGCAACAGGCTGATGTGCACTTCAACCTGGCAAACAGCCTGCGCAAGCTGGGGCTGCATAGCGAGTCTATCACGCATTACCAGCAGGCACTGGCCCTGAACCCGGCAGATGCCGATGCACATAACAACCTGGGCAATGCCTACCGCGAAACAGGTCAGCTGGCGCTGGCAGTGGCCGCTTATGCGCAGGCGCTGAAACATGATCCGCAGTTACTGCATGCTAAAGTGCACTGGATACACCAGAAGCAGCATATGGCCGACTGGCAAGGCCTGGATCAGGCGATAGCTGAAGTACGCATGGCATTAAAGCAGCAGCCACAAGCACAGATCCCGCCATTTGCGTTTCTGGCCATGCCTGGCACCAGCGATGCAGAACAATTGCAATGTGCGAGTTTGTGGGCACAGCAACATTACGGGCATATTCAGCCACTGGCGGCGCCAGCGGTGCGTGGCCCAGGCCAGAAGATACGCCTGGCCTATCTTTCGGCAGATTTCCGCAGACATCCACTGGCTTACCTGGTCACCGATGTGATCGCCAGCCATGACCGCGACCATTTTGAAGTGAGTTTATATAGCCAGGCCAGAGACGATGCTTCAAGTGAGCGGGCGGCATTTATCGCAGCCGCAGACCACTGGGTCGAGATCGCTGGCCTGAATGATGCAGAAGTCGCTGCCCATATGCGGGCAGCGGATATAGATTGCCTGATAGACCTGACCGGGTTCACACAGAATAGCCGCAGTGGTGTTGCGGCTTACCGCCCGGCACGCTGCCATATCAACTGGCTGGGTTATCCGGGCAGTATGGGCAAGCTGAATGGCCAGGCGCTGTTCGATGTCATCCTGATCGATGAGACCATCAGCCAAGGCGATTTTGCCGAGCGGTCTGTCACTTTGCCTTGCTACCAGCCAAATAATGCGCAACGCCCGCAAGCCGGGGCAGGCACGCGAGCGCAGCACGGTTTACCCGAACAAGGCTTTGTGTTTTGCAGTTTTAACCAGAGTTTTAAAATCACAGCCGAGGTGTTTGCCTGCTGGATGCGACTCTTGCAGCAAGTGCCGGAAAGTGTGTTGTGGTTGCAAGCGTGTAATCCATGGGCCACCAGCCATCTTCAACAGGCGGCACAGCTGGCTGGCGTGCTGCCAGAACGGCTGATATTTGCACCGCGCACCAGTGTGGATCAGCATATCGCCAGGCAGCAACATGCAGACCTGATGCTGGATACCAGCCCTTACAATGCACATACCACCGCCAGCGACGCCTTGTGGCTGGGTATCCCCCTGTTGACGGTCGCCGGAGAGACTTTTGCCGCCCGCGTCAGCGCCAGCCTTTTGCATGGCAGTGGTCTGGCTGAATGTATCTGTGCTGATTGGGCGCAGCTGGAAAAGCGGGCTATCGCGCTGGCAAATGATGCAGTGGCTATGCAGGCGCTTAAAACAAAAGTACAACTACAGGCCAGGGTGCTATTTGATCCGTCAAGCTTTTGCCGTCATCTTGAGCAGGTCTATCACCAACTGCTGCAGTAGCGCCTTAGTCGCTGCTGTACCAGACCGACAATAAGCCGGCAGCGACGATACACAGACCGCCTGCCATTTCTATCACTGACATAGCTTCATTAGCCAGAAAATAGGCCGCCACCGCCGCCACGATCAGTTCAAACATAAATAACACTGAAGCCTGGATAGCCGGTATCTTGGTGACGCCATATTGCACCAGCAAGGTCGCAGAAGTGATCATCAGCGCGATAATGAGCAACAGGCCCATCTCAGGTAAGTTGACCGTGCCCAGCATGCTAAAGCCAGCCACGCCTTCCTGCCACAGCAGGACCATGACCGATAAAGAAAACACCCCCAGCCAGACCAGCACGGATTTGGCAGCAACGCTGAGGTGGGTGGAAAAGCGCGTAATGACATTGGTGATCGAAAAGCCAATGCCAGCGGAAAGTGCCAGCCAGTCCGAGGTTGACTGCGGCCACGGCAGCCCCCAACGGCCATCTGTCAGCATCAGTTCTGCCCCTATCAGGGATAAAGCTATGGCCAGCAACTGCGGCCGCTGCCAGCGCTCATGCAGCCATATTCTTGCCAGTAGCAAGGTCCATAGTGGTGACAGGTAAAACAACAGCATGACGCGCATGACTTCGCCATCAATGATGGCAAGCACATAAGCCAGGTTGGTCCAGCCGGCCACCAGGCTTAGCCAGTAAGCCGATGCCGGGACTGTGGCGATCGCTGGGTAGCGACGCCAGAATAAGACCCCGCCTATCAGTAATGCCAGTGAGTAACTCAATACGCTGGATTGCACGCCGGCAAGGCCACTGTCGTTGAGTAATCGATAGGGGTACCAGATAAGCCCCCAGCTGATGGCACCGTAGATCAGTGCTGCCAGGGCAAAATATTTTTGCTGATGGGCTTTTTGTTTATGCGCAAGGCTCACTTATAATACGACCCTATGAATCCACATTTAAATTTACTCCAGCCTTACCCTTTTCAGCGCTTGCGTGACTTGTTTGCAGGCATCACCCCTGATCCTGGCTTTGCGCCGGTCAATTTATCCATAGGCGAGCCCAAGCATGCAACGCCGGAAATCATTAGCGAAGCCCTGAGGGCTAATCTGGGCGGGCTGGCCAGCTATCCTACCACAATCGGTATACCGGCCTTGCGTGTAGCCATTAATCAATGGCTGCAACGGCGCTATCAGATCCCTGCGCTCAATACTGAAACAGCTATTCTGCCGGTCAACGGCAGCCGCGAAGCCTTATTTGCTTTTGCGCAAGCAGTGGTAGACACCAGTGTGTCGCAACAACCGGTGGTCATTTCGCCTAACCCTTTCTACCAGATTTATGAGGGTGCCGCTTTTCTGGCAGGTGCAGCGCCCTACTTTATCAACACCACAGCAGAAAATGACTATGGCATGGATTTGTCACAGGTGCCGGTGGAGATACTCAAACGTACACAATTGGTATTCGTGTGTAGCCCTGGCAACCCATCTGGCAAGGTCATGGATCTGCAGGCCTGGAAGACCCTGTTTGAATTATCAGACCAGTATGGATTTGTCATTGCTTCGGATGAGTGTTATTCGGAGATCTACTTCGATGAAGCCAGCCCGCCAGTGGGTGCGCTGCAGGCAGCACATCAATTGGGGAGGGATTTTAGCCGCCTGGTGATGTTCAGCTCATTATCCAAGCGTTCAAATGTGCCCGGCATGCGCTCGGGCTTTGTGGCGGGTGATGCAGCCATCATAGAAAAATTCGCGCTATACCGCACCTACCATGGCTGCGCCATGAACCCTGCCGTGCAAGCGGCCAGTATCGCTGCCTGGAATGACGAAACGCATGTGATCGACAATAGAAGCTTGTATAGCGAGAAATTCAACACTGTCACACCGTTGCTGAAGCAGGTCTGGCCACAGACACGACTGCCTGACGCCGCGTTCTACCTGTGGATAGATACACAACAGGATGACACCGCCGTCGCCATACGACTCTACAGGGATTTAAATATCACGGTCTTGCCTGGTTCTTTCCTGGCCAGAGAAGCGCACAATATCAATCCTGGCAAAGGCTTTATCCGCATGGCATTGGTCGCCTCACCGCAAGAGACCCTCGCGGCCGCGCAACGCATCGTAGCGCACTGCAAATAAACCACTGCAATAAACACAGCGCCATAAACAAAAAAGCCGCTATGCATATGCATAGCGGCTTTTTTTAAAGCTTAGAAAATTAAGAGTATTTTCTGCGAGCGATCAAACCGATCATGCCCAAGCCAACTAACATCAAAGCATTGGTTTCTGGTTCAGGAACAGCTGTAACTGCTGTAATTGTATAGCTACCAGTGTAAAAACCACCACCCAGCAAATTGAATTTCAGAGTGTAATCACCAGCTGCCAGGTTTGTAGCACTGAATGTAAATCTAGCTAAATTCAAACCCTCTGGTGCCCAGGTAAACAATGCATCTGCATCCAGACCATTGTATAAGGAAGCGCCCAAGAACAAGCCAGTGTTAGCACCATTCAAAGTAGACAGAATTGGATCCAGGATACCAGTCAGATTGAAGCTGCCACCTGAGAAAGAAATATCAATTTTTTCTGTTCTAGATTCTGTTGAAAAAGGACGATCATAACCACTAAAGGTGGTTGTTGTAGCTGTAGCTGACGCTACGCCTGAAAAAGCTAGTGCTGAAGCAAAAGCAACTGCGCCTGCAAATTTAGATATTTTCATATCTTCTCCTTAAGTTTAAAAAATACAAAATTTTATTTTACAAAGACTTCGACTTGCGAATTGATACAACACCAAGTAAACCAATACCTAATAGCATGACCATACCTGAACTTGGCTCAGGTACAGGAGTAGTTGCAACGTTGACATTCAAAAAGAATTGCCCACCGGCAGATCCTGTTGCAATGCCACGCACTCTTATTTCATACGCGCCTGGCGCATAAAAGGTATTGTCATTGAGGTCAATGAGCTGGTTTTCAAAGTAGAGACCAAGACTCAGTGAGTTGTCGTCAATGTTGTAATAGGAAAATCTTTTGTCTTCAGTGACTGTCGCAGTGATGTATTTTGCTTCACTCAAGTCCAGAGTGAATATCTCTTCAAAACTAAACGAACCAAGATCAGACGTTCCACGACTAACCGTGATTCTCTCTTCATTGAGACCGTAGTTTAAAGGTGAAGCGGCATAAGAAGTACCAGCGAAAGCAAAAGCTGGAATGAGTGCTATTTTTAACCATTGCTTGAACATGGCTTTCTCCTCAAAGTTTTTATTAACTACTATTTTATTATTTACTGGCTTTATTTTTATATAGCCCATACGGGCTAGCGGCTGCCAATTCAATTCTGTTCTATTAAAGCAAAAACCAGTCCAGAATTAAATTGATTGTAAGCCTTTGATTTTGTTGTACATGTTGCGGTCATAAATACAGGTGCTGCGTGTATTGCACCAAAAATCTAACCAATATGCACCAAATGCACCAATCTATTGCATCGCATATTATCTATTTTCATACAAAATAGCAAAGCATTGTGTCAAATAAGTGACAAAAAACGCTTTTTATTGAAGCATAAATGTAAATGATTTCAAGCGCTTAATTCGCGATCAAAGCGCACTGAACTTTTCGGCGTCTATAAAATGACTGCCCTGAGCGTCCTTGGCAGATAATGCGGGTGCAGTCTCGATCGGCCACGCGATATCCAGGGTGGGATCGTTCCAGACGATGCAGCGCTCATGTTGCGGGGCATAAAAGTCTGTTGTTTTGTACAAAAACTCCGCACTCTCCGATAAAACCAGGAAACCATGCGCGAATCCTTCTGGCACCCACAGCATTTTTTTATTTTCCTGGCTCAGCACCTCACCGACCCACTGGCCGAAGGTGGGCGAGTTTGCGCGCAGATCCACCGCGACATCAAATACCGCCCCCAGTGTCACGCGCACCAGTTTGCCCTGCGGTTGTTGTATCTGATAATGCAGGCCGCGTAACACGTTCTTTGCCGATTTTGAATGGTTGTCCTGGACGAAGCGTGGGCGTAACCCGGTCGCTTCGGCAAACACATTTTCGTTGAAGCTTTCATAGAAAAAGCCCCGGTCATCGCCAAATACTTTTGGCTCGAACACTAAAACATCGGCGAGTGTAGTCTGATGCGCAATCACTAAAATACCTTCTCATTCACAATCTGTAGCAAATACTGTCCATAACTGTTTTTCTTGTACAGCTCGGCCTGCTTAAGCAATGCTTCGGCCGTGATGTACCCCATGCGGAATGCGATCTCTTCCGGGCAGGCGATCTTCAGGCCCTGACGATTTTCTATGGTTTGAATAAACAGCGAGGCTTCCAGCAATGATTCGTGGGTGCCGGTATCCAGCCAGGCGTGACCACGGCCCATGACTTCGACATTCAGCTGCTGCTGGGCAAGGTAATGCTTGTTCACATCGGTGATTTCCAGCTCGCCTCTGGGCGAGGGTTTCAGGTTGCTGGCAATATCACTGACCTGGTTATCGTAAAAATACAGACCGGTCACGGCATAACGTGATTTAGGCTGCGCTGGTTTTTCTTCCAGACTGATGGCTTTGCCCTGTGGGTCAAACTCAACCACGCCGTAACGCTCAGGATCGTTGACCGGGTAAGCAAATACGGTCGCTCCAGTTTGCGTTTCATTGGCCTGCTGCAGCGTGGTCGCCAGGTCATGTCCATAAAAGATATTGTCGCCCAGTACCAGCGCGCTCGGCGAGTTGGCGATAAAAGACCGGCCTATGATAAATGCCTGGGCCAGCCCATCTGGTGAAGGCTGCACAGCATACTGGATATTGATACCCCACTGTGAACCATCGCCCAGCAACTGTTCGAATCTGGGCGTGTCTTGCGGCGTAGAGATCAGCAGAATATCTTCAACCCCTGACAACATGAGCGTCGTCAGCGGGTAATAGACCATGGGCTTGTCATACACCGGGATCAATTGCTTGGAAACTGCCTGGGTGGCCGGATACAGGCGTGTGCCGGAGCCCCCTGCCAGAATAATGCCTTTTCTATTTTTTGCCATAGTTCACCTTGTAACGTACGCCTTAAAAAGTACGCCTTATAAAATTTGCTGTAACACATGCGCCACGCCCTGCTTCCAGTCAGGAAGGCGCAAATCAAATGTGTTCTGGAACAATGTGGTATCCAGCCTGGAGTTAGCCGGACGTTTTGCCGGCACCGGGTAATCCGCGCTGCTGATGGGTTTCACCATGGCCGGGCTTACTTTGATCGGTTTGCCGGCGCTGATCGCTTGCGCGATCACAAAGCGGGCATATTCATGCCAGCTGGTCACCCCGGAAGCGGCTACATGATACAAGCCATAAGGGAATGTTGCCCCACCCTGGCTTTTGATGCGCGCGATCAGCTGCGCAGTCACATCAGCCAGCAGCGCCGCAGAGGTCGGTGCGCCAAACTGGTCAGCCACCACACTCAAACTATCCCGCTCGCTGGCCAGCCTTATCATAGTCTTGGCAAAATTGCCGCCATGTGCGCCTACCACCCAGCTGGTCCTCATGATCAGGCTGCGTGGGCATGCGTTTAATAAAGCCTGTTCGCCTTCCATTTTGCTGTGGCCGTAGACATTCTGCGGATTTGTCGCATCAGTCTCTCGATAAAACTGTTCGCCCACACCTTCAAAGACGTAGTCCGTTGAATAATGAAATACGAAGGCGCCAAGTTTAGAGGCTTCTTCACCCATGATGCGTGGCGCATCAACGTTGATTTTTCGGGCAAGCTCGGCATCTGACTCGGCCTTATCCACTGCGGTGTAAGCCGCAGGGTTGATGATGCCATCTGGTTTTATCTCTTGAATGAGTGCCCGTAGCGCAGACGCATCGGCCAGATCACAGTCAGATCTGCCTATGGCGATCACTTCGGCCACAGGCGCCAGGCTGCGTTGCAGTTCAAAGCCTACCTGGCCGTTGCATCCTGTCAGCAGCAATTTCATTGATACTGCTTTTCTACCCACTGCCGGTACTGGCCGCTGGTGATGTTTTCTACCCAGGCGGGGTTATCCAGGTACCACTGCACTGTTTTGCGGATGCCGCTTTCAAAGGTTTCTGCCGGTTTCCAGCCCAGCTCTTTTTCCAGCCGGGTGGCATCGATCGCATAGCGCCTGTCATGGCCAGGACGGTCTTTGACATAGGTGATCTGCGTATTGAAGGACACGCCATCCGCACGTGGTTTCAGCTCATCCAATATCGTGCAGATGGTATTCACCACGTCAATGTTAGGTTTCTCGTTCCAGCCGCCCACATTATAGGTTTCACCCAGTTGCCCGGCAGCCAATACACGACGGATCGCCGTACAGTGGTCTTTGACATACAGCCAGTCCCTGATCTGCTGCCCATCACCATAAATCGGCAACGGCTTGCCTTGCAGGGCATTGTGTATCACCAGCGGGATCAGCTTTTCCGGGAAATGGTAGGGGCCATAGTTATTCGAGCAATTAGTGGTCAGTACCGGCAAGCCATAGGTGTGGTGATAAGCTCTGACCAGATGATCAGAAGCGGCCTTGGACGCAGAGTACGGGCTGTTGGGCTCGTAACGGTTGTTTTCGTTAAAAGGCGGATCGGTTTTTTCTAAAGAGCCATAAACTTCGTCAGTAGACACATGCAGCAACCTGAAGTCAGCTTTTGCATCGCCTTGCAGGCCAGCCCAGTAAGCGCGCACCGCCTCAAGCAGATGAAAGGTGCCGACCACATTGGTTTGAATAAAGTCTTCCGGGCCATGAATAGAGCGGTCCACATGCGACTCTGCAGCAAAATTCAATACCGCCCTGGGCTGATATTCAGCCAGCAAGCGCCTGACCAGTTCAAAGTCGCCAATATCACCTTGCACAAAAATATGGCGTGGGTCATCTTTAACAGAGGACAGGTTATCCAGATTGCCTGCATAAGTCAGCTTGTCCAGGTTCACCACAGGCTCATCCGACTGTGCCAGCCAATCCAATACAAAATTACTGCCGATAAAACCGGCGCCCCCAGTAACAAAAATCATTTAATCAATAACCTTTTTTTAGTGTTCAGATAGCAAAAAGGCATATTAGAACGTTTTTGCGATAACGACAATTTTAGTATGAATATAGACCGTGAATCTGAATCTGCCTTAAAGCCTGGCTTATGCGAACTGCTTAAGCTGCGTCATCACATGCGTGAGTAATGAGTGTGCCGCTGATTGGCTGTTTTCTTCCACATAGCACCTGAACTCGGGCGCATTGCCGGAAGGCCGTAAATGCACCACGCGGCCGGATTGCAGGGTGGCCCTTAAACCATCAGTACTGTCTATATGCGACAACTGCTCTGCAAGCTGCAGGGATTTCAACATGTCCGCAGGCTGGGCAGTCCAGCCTGATAGCAATGCCTTGCTTTTCTCGGTTGGGAAATCCTGCAGGCGGTCACTGGCGGTAAAACGCTGCGGTAAAGCTGCCACCAGTTGTGACAGCGGTTTGCCCTGCGCTTTTACCTGCGCCAGCAGCGTCACCACTGGCAATACTGCATCTCGCGTTGGCAATGGCTGTAGTGTCGGTGCGTTTGCTATACGGCTACCCAATAGAAAACCACCATTCGCCTCAAACCCGGCCACGCTGGGCGCCCCCTCTTTTTGCAAGGCTTCCATGCCGGCGATCACAAAGGGGGAACCTATACGGGTGCGCGCTACTTTGTGAAAAAAGCCACTGGCTTCGATCGCGGTATTACAGCTCACAGGTACCGCCAGATGGGAGACCTGCAGTGCCTGCGCGGTGAGTAAACCGACAATATCACCGCGCAACCAGTGACCCTGTTCATCACTGATCAGCGGCCGGTCACCATCACCATCGGTAGAAATGATCGCATCTACCTGATATTGCGCCGCCCAATCCAGGCCGCGTTGTGTATCTTCCGCCGAAACAGCTTCGGTATCGATAGGCACAAAGATATCCGAGCGTTCCAGGCAGACGACTTCAGCGCCCAGATCACCCAACAGACTATGCAATACATCACGCGCCACACTTGAGTGCTGGTAGATAGCCAGCTTTAAGCCCGCGAGCGCCTGATCACCGAGTAAATCCTTATAGCGCTGAATATACTCGGCCCTGGCCACAGGGTTTTCTTCAGGCAAACTGCTGGCCGTTGCGGATAATGGCTGCAGTTCACTGGCCAGCATGGCGGCTTCATCAGACTTGGTGATCTCGCCATCCGGCCGGTAAAACTTGAGGCCGTTGCGGTCAAAAGGGATATGACTACCAGTGACCATGATGCCCGGCACGCTGCGTGTCTGGGCAAACAGGGCCAAGGCAGGTGTGGGGATAGCACCACAGAAGATCACTTCAAGCCCCAGCTGACGCAGCATTTTTGCACAGGCTTCGGCAATGCGCGGGCTACTCGGGCGCAGGTCTACCGCGATGGCTACCTGTTTAAAGCTAAATGCGTTTTGCACTGTCTTGATAAAAGCTTCAGTATAAGCAGCACACACTTCATCGGTCATGGCCACCACCAGGCCACGCGCACCGCTGGTGCCAAATGCCACCCCGCTCTGCTGCATCACAGTTTGTAATACCGGCATATCGGCCACCTTAACTACGGCCATAGGTATCTTCGTAACGGACGATGTCATCCTCGCCCAGATAGCTGCCTGACTGCACTTCTATCAGATGCAAAGGCAGTTTGCCCGGGTTTTCCAGCCTGTGCGTGGAACCAATAGGGATATAAGTCGATTCATTCTCGGTATACAGCTTGCTCACATCATCCACTGTGATCATGGCAGAGCCGCTGACCACCACCCAATGCTCGGCTCTATGATGATGCATCTGCAGCGACAGTCTTTCGCCCGGCTTGACCATGATGCGTTTCACCTGGAAACGCTCGCCCATGTCGATACTTTCGTACCAACCCCAGGGGCGGTACACACGTGGATGCATCTGGTGTTCGGAACGGCCGCTGGCTTTGAGATGGTCGACGATGCTTTTAACATCCTGTGCCCTATCCCGGTGTGCAACCAAAACCGCATCACCCGTTTCCACGATCAGCAAATCATCTACGCCCACCGCTGCCACAAAACGGCTTTCAGCACGGACCAAGGTATTTTTTACATCCTTCAGGAAAACATCACCGCGTGTGGCATTGCCATCGGCATCATTAGCCTGCACTTCTTTCAATGCCGTCCAAGAACCCACATCATTCCAGCCCATGCTGGCCGGCACTATCGCCGCCAGTTTGGTTTTTTCCATCACCGCATAATCGATAGAATCCGAAGGAGAAGCGGCAAATGAAGCTTCATGCAAACGCACAAAATCCAGGTCCTTGTAGCTTTGCGCCACTGCTTCTGAAACGGCACTCAGCATGGCGGGCGCATACTGCTCCAGCTCACTCAGGAATACCGCCGGTTTAAACAGGAACATGCCGCTATTCCAGTAGAAATTACCGGCATCCACATATTGTTGGGCAGTCTCGGCATTCGGTTTCTCTACAAACCTGGCCACTTCAAAAGCACCTGCAGCGCTATTTAAAGCATTGCCGGATTGAATGTAGCCATAGCCAGTCTCCGCATGCGTAGGTGCTATGCCGAAAGTGACCAGCTTGCCCTGCTCTGCCGCTACACTGGCGCTACGCACCGCTGCCTCAAAAGCAGCCACATCCGTGATCACATGATCGGCTGGCAACACCAGCATCAGCACGTCTTTATCTTTCAGGCTGATGGCTGCCGCTGCGATCGCCGGCGCAGTGTTACGCGCGATAGGTTCCAGCACAATAGCTTCAGGGTTTAAATTGATCTGGCGCAACTGCTCAGCCACAAGAAACCGATGGTCATTGCCACAGACCACGATAGGGTCAGCTACATCTGCCCAGCTGGATAGCCTGGTCAATGTTTCCTGCAGCATGGTGCTATCAGTCACCAAAGGCAATAACTGCTTGGGGAGTACAGCGCGCGAAAGTGGCCACAAACGGGTACCAGAGCCACCTGAAAGAACTACCGGGATAACTTTCATTTGAAACACCATTTTAATTAAATAATAAGCTTGAAATATTGCCAACCACAAAACTATTCATGCACCGGCTATCAATAAGCCGGGGCGATCATTTCGTAGTCTATGAATAACTATAACTTGCGTGAGCGCGATATGCTCTAAATACCAAGTATTCTTTTAGCTTTACGGTAAGCGCGGATAATCAGATTCGGTTTATAAAAACGATCCATTTGGTCTTTTAATGGCGTCATTTTGCTAATAAAGTAATTCAAATCACCCAGCTTTTTAGCCTCGTAGAAAAAAGCATGGCTTTCACGTGCCATCGTCCTGCGCAAGCGCACTAGTGCGATTCTTTTCTTGGCGATGGTTTTGATTGTATCTAAATCCACTCTCTTGCGCGGAATAGGCTTTCCGGCATGTACATCGTCATTCAAACGCACAGCCAGGCCTTCTCTGCGATGGCGGAAGTTTCCTTGCTGGGATAGACAAAGATCATCAAGTGTCAGGTTTTCGAGCACGATTTGCCTGGATATCTTTGACTTGTTCAAAATGCTGTCTATGACCTTGTTTCTCACTAAAACAATATTGGTTCCCTGCCAGTAGGTATTGAATTGTGGCAGCCAAGCATCGCCAAACACAGCATCGGCGGTTTCGGCAAAAATATCATCGCAATAATCACAAGCTTCCAATTGGAAGGTTGCATAACCCCATCCACCACCAAACATTCTGGCCGAGGTTTTTGAGTAACTATTCCCGGCATGGTCAGTCGCCATGAAATCATAGGCATTGACTGTTGAGCTTTTGTTCTTTTTTCTGAAATCAACAGCCTGGAGCGCCTCAGGCTTGACCCCCAATTGCCATGACAGCAATTCAGCGAACGCTGAAGACTTTAAGTGACCACATACCAGACCCAGCGTGAAGGTGATCTGTTTGGCAAGCACCTCGTCATGTAAGGCGATATTGCGTAATGCCTTGATAAAACATGGCACCCCCACAAAAACATATCTCTTGCCATCACCTCTCACCTGCTTAAGCACAGCATCAAAGCTTAAGGAATAATATTGTGATTTCTTATGTTTATCAGCCTCGGCCTCAGAATAGGATACTACAAAGGAAAACAGCGCATCATTGTCTGCGGATTGATTTTTTCCTACATGAATAATGCCATCTACATGCCCCTGTTTTAGTAACTCTGTCGCAACCAAGCTGGTCAAACCGCCAGAGCTGCTGTTCAGCAAGGTATCTTCACTGACCCTGCGCCCGGAATATATCGTTGAGTAATAGCCTACCCTCTGGTCATAGTGCTCTGACTCTTTATAGATCAGGTCGCCTATAAAATTCTCATTTTGACTATTATCCGAAAATGGACATACCAAGTCGGATGGGCTGTTGGCTAAATCAGCCACCGATGAAAAATCAGCGACCATTGCACCCAATTTGTTTCTAACCAGCTTTACATTCTGATCGACAACCGCACAAGCGCCGCATCCTACGCATAAGCCCTGCTGAGCCACATTAACGATAGTGAATGGCTGCGTGCGGGAGATTGAGTTTTCATTTAGGTTAGTTATATTCATATTGCGAATTCTGCTTCTATTGAAAATGCAAACATGTCGCATTCAGTTTTTGAATATCAGAGGTAACCATTCAAGGCGTTACTTCTAAAGCGTTAATCAAAAAGTTGGACGACTTTTCCCTAAGCAATTGCAATTTAGTATTTATTTCATTGTAATCAACTTTATGGCTAACTAACTCTTTTACTGAGTAATTATCCAGGCTAGTCTCATCTACCATTCTGGACAAAAGATCGAGTTGTTGTAGCAAGGAGGTGAATCGACTCACGCCTCTATGGCTATTCCCGATAACGATAAATGGCTTATTAAACATGATAGAGAATGCCATGCCATGAAAAGAGTCAGTGATCACGTAATCGGCATCGTGAAAGGCAGTCACCCACTCTGGTGCCGTCATATTCGACTGCAGACCAAGAGATTTGGTCACATAATCTTCGCCTAAATTGGCAGAGACTGCATCAATAAACTCTTTTTTCTTGCCCTGCTCATCCAGCACATAGGTGAGCAAGGTTTTCTGCTGAGAAGTATGCTTTGGTTTGACTAAGAACTGATCATAAAAATGCCTGTTCACCAGCAGCGTCGGGTCTATTACCAGCTGGCAATCTTTTCTTCCAAGCTCCTGGCAGATGGTCACCCCATCAGACTCCCTCGCTGAAACTGCATGGAAGTCGGCCAGCAGGCTGGATACCTGATCCATCTTTTCAGCTGCCTGCCACTGAGGTTTGCCGAATGATGCCGCGTAAGAAACCTTGCGTGTTTTACTGCCATCAACAAAACTCAGGAAATATCTTTCAAATCCATCCAGGATGTAATCCCAGCGCCAGACCTGATCACTACCCACAATGACCGCATCCAGTTTTTCCTGTTTAACGACACTCTTAAAATCCTCGATGGATCTCAGGGTGCGCGTGCGCCGCGGAATATAGTCTTTGATAAAAGCTTTATGCAGCAGCCTTTTCTTATGGGCGTATCTTGCCCCATTCACATTCTGGAAAGGGACTCTTGCGATGGCAGACCATACCAATGATTTCCATTTGTTCTTGAAATATTCATTTCTCAGAAATACGACTTCGAAACCCTGCAGAGAAAGAAAACCGGATAGCGCGACTGCTTGTAAAAGACCTCCATAATTATCATTCAAGGGCAGGGTTAATATTCCGACTTTTTTCATTTGAATCACAAGACTTCCTGAAGATATACAAAAAAGGTGAATGCAGAAGAATAATTATTCAAACTGGCTTATTCGACATGAGCACAGTGACATTATTTACATCAGCATCCAAAGCCATGCACAAACACGCATGGCGGTTAAAATAATTTTAATGCTTCATTTCCCATTGCCAGGCATGTGAAACTATCGTTTCTAGCTCTGTGTATTGGGGAGTCCAGTTCAGAACCGACTTTGCGCGTTTCGAGTCTGCGACCAAGCGGGCCGGATCGCCGTCACGCCGCGCGGCAGTCAATACAGTGATCTCGTTTCCGGACACTTTTCTTGCTGTATCAATGATTTCCTGTACCGAGAAGCCTACCCCGTTACCCAGATTAAAACGGTCGCTTTCGCCACCTTTGTTCAAGTATTCCAGGGCCGCTAAATGTGCAGAGCATAAATCAGTGATATGGATGTAGTCGCGTACACAAGTACCATCCGGCGTATCGTAATCGCTGCCAAACACTTGAATGTCAGCGCGTCGTCCAGAGGCCACTTGTAACACCAGCGGGATCAGATGCGTTTCCGGATCATGCCGCTCCCCCAACTGCCCTTCTGGATCGGCACCGGCCGCATTGAAATAGCGCAAACAGACAGAACGGAAATCAAAAGCCTGATCATAATCAGCCAGTATCTGTTCCATGATCCATTTTGAGCGCCCGTAGGGATTCATGGGCCTGTGCGGGTGCTTCTCATCGATAGGCACATAATCCGGCTCACCGAACACCGCAGCTGTCGATGAGAAAATAAACTTCTTCACATCAAACTTCAGCATGGCATCCAGCAGATTCAATGTGTTGCTCACATTGTTCTGATAATAAATATCAGGTTTGCGTACCGACTCACCCACTTGTATGTAAGAAGCAAAATGCATCACCGCTTCAGGACGATGTTGCTCGAACAGCTGGGCTAGACATCTGGTGTCAGCCAGGTCACCTTCAATAAAAGTACCACCTAGCACTGCATCGCGATGCCCATTAGACAGATTGTCCAGGGTGATCACCTCATGCCCTGCACCCAGCAGCATTTTTACCATATGGGAGCCTATATAGCCTGCACCACCTACAACAAGAACTTTCATGATTGCATGTTTCCAATAACAGTTAAATCCATCACTCTTTATTTTGCATCTGCGCTTTGATCTCGGCTAAGGAATGTATTTGCTTAAGCAAGGGGTAATCCTTAGTCCAACATTCTATATACGCACTTATTTTCCCGTAACTATTATCCAATACGTAATGCGGTGTATTTAATAATACGGACAGGATGTGAGCATGCAGGCGGTCTGTAATGACCACCTGCCCTTTGGATAGTATCCTTAATCCACGTTTCACTCTAATTTTTGCCTTGGCTTGAAAATAGTGAAACTTGAAACCCAGCTTAAAACAAGTCGTTATACCGTCAATGACTGCCAGTGCAGCAGCTTTCCATTTAAAAAACTTGCCGTCATCTAACCAATCGCAAGTCACAGAGTGTTTATTGTCCAGCATTAACTCATTCCATGAGTAACTTTGATTTTTCTCATCGTCAGTCCTAAGCAGATACAGATGCCGGGAATCGGTTCTGAGCCTGGCCTGAACACCCAGACCAAACGCACAATCCGGGGATAGTATCAGGCTGGATTTGAAGTTGAGTGCCGCAAAATCATAACTTTTCTGATCACGAACCAGCAGATGAAAGTCTGGATGATGGTTAAAAATCTTTACCGCTCTATGAAGATTATTTGAATCTAAAAAATGAATAGACTGGGGTAGCTGAATAATTCTTCTATCAGGAAATAAGGATACTATATTTTCTCTAAAAACCTGATGTTGCGGCCAAAGGTCACCAAAGTTTCCCCCTCCATGAATGAAGATGACGCCCTCTGGTAGTTTAGCTAGCAGTTCATCAGCATCAAAGCTATGCAAGTCTGAAACATAGCTGGGGAGATTCCCGGTCAAACGTTTTAATAAAATGACCTCCCCTAACCATATGGCGCTATCCCCTACATTCGAATGGTCAGGAAAGTCTATTAACGCGTAGTGATCGCCACTATTGACAAATAAGCCCAGTATTTCTTCAAGCTTATGGATCTGGGCATCGATAACAACGGTATTTTCTTGCATGTTCGCTCGTTGATTATCGTGCCTTGGCTTTTAAATTAATGATGTTTTTTATGGACATTCTGAACGCATCAGAAAATACATACATGGAAACAACCGCAGAGATTAACAGCAGATTCAAAATAACATGCTTGATGACAGTGTTAACGTTCAGATAGTGACCGATCGCCATCAGACTCAGAATCGCAGTCATGTAAAAGAAACAAATCACATACGGAGAATGCGTGATTTCATTGGTTTCAATGCCGTTCTTTCTCAAGAAAACAATAGAGAACAGCCACAATAACAAATTGCTTAATCCCAAACCGATCAGTGTCGTTTCCAGCGAGCCCAAGGCAGCACCTATCAGAATAAAAGTAACGAATACCGGCAAGGTATAAATAGAGAACAAAAACCGTTTACCCATCAAGTTTTTTGACAGGCATATCCAAAAGTGCGAGTAAGACGCAACTTGAATGATTGCAACCACACACAATGCCTGAACAATATAAACCGCAGAATCCCACTTTGCCCCTAAAACGACCAGTACTATCCATTTAGCATTGATCGCCAGCATTGAAAACGTAAACGATACCGCCTGTAACAGTACCGATTGGCCATAGTTAAGAAATTTATAATATTCGATATTATTATTCTTTAACCGTGACAGAACAGGCAGCGCTAGCGTTGTGGAAGGCGAGTTGATACGGTTGAGCGAAATGAGCACTATCTGCTGTGCCCTGTTATAAATCCCCAGTACATCGGTACCAAAAAACTTGCCGATAATAAATGTGTCTGCAGATCGGATCACCTGGCTCAGTAGCTGCGCGCCTAACATGTTTAACCCAAACTTCGAAAAGTGAGTCACGTTTGTTTTGAAGCATGGCAGACTCGGCATCCAGCCATGATAAAACGCAAAAAGTACAAGCACCAGCAAGTAGTTGATCACTTGCTGGTACACCACGGCCCAGTAGCCGATGCCGTAAGCGGCCAGGGCAATGGCAGCTACTGTACTAATGAATTGCGCGACTGATTCGCTGACGGTGATTTCTTTTAATTTCAAGTCACGATTCAAGCCCGCTTTAAATTGTGTCGCTATACCATTGATGACAAAAACAACTGCCAGGACCTGAGAGATCGGTATTAAACGATCATCATGAAAGAAATCCGCGATCAGCCAGCTGGAAAAAAATAGCACGACCGAAAGTATCAAGCCTATCAGTGTGTTCAACCAGAAAAGATTGCTTTTTTCTGCTTGCGATAAACTTTCGGCCTGGATCGCAGCCGAGGACAAGCCAAAGTCACGGAATATCTCGCCTATCCCCACTACCGAAAGCACAATCGCAGTCAAGCCATAGTCATCCGCAGAAAGCAATCTGGACATGATGACTATGGCTGCTATCTGAACAAGAAATCGAAAGAACTGACCTGAAATTAGGGTGAAAACACCTCTTTTAGATTGCTTGATTAAATCATTTGTCATTTAAATACCAATATCGTAATTCTTTATCAATCTGAACCGAACAAATCTCTCGAATAGACTTTGGTTAGCACGTCATCAAGTTCTGCAGCGTGCCGGTTTGAAATGATCACGTCTGATATTTTCTTAAACTCATCCAGATCCCGCATCACAGTCGAATTAAAGAACTCCGGCTCAGTCAGAGCAGGCTCATAAACGACAACCTGAATACCACGCGCCTTGATGCGTTTCATAATCCCCTGGATGGAAGATGCTCTGAAATTGTCTGAACCGGCTTTCATGATCAGCCGGTAAATACCAACCACCTTGGGTTCTTTTTTGATGATACTCATGGCAACAAAATCTTTGCGCGTTGTGTTCGCATCAACGATGGCATTGATCAGATTTTGTGGCACTTGAGAATAGTTCGCCAGCAACTGTTTAGTATCTTTGGGCAGGCAATAGCCACCGTAGCCGAATGATGGATTATTGTAGTGATTGCCGATACGTGGGTCCATGCAAACCCCCTCAATGATCTGGCGTGTATTTAAGCCATGTGTTTCGGCATAAGTATCCAGCTCATTGAAATAGGCCACTCGCATTGCAAGAAAGGTATTGGCGAACAGTTTGATAGCTTCGGCCTCAGAGCTATTCGTCAGCAGCACGGCAACCTCTGGCTTAAGGCAACTGTCTTTCAGCAAATTGGCAAATTTTTGCGCCCTTTCTGACACCTCGCCAACCACGATACGGGATGGATACAGGTTGTCGTAGAGCGCTTTACCTTCGCGCAAGAACTCAGGAGAGAAGATCAGGTTATTGCACTTGAGTTCAGCGCTGATTTTTTCAGTGTAACCCACCGGGATGGTGGACTTGATGACCATCACTGCATTCGGGTTGATCGCCATCACATCCTTGATCACCGCCTCTACAGACCTGGTATTAAAGTAGTTAGTCTCAGCATCGTAATCTGTCGGGGTCGCGATCACCACAAACTCGGCATCTTTATAAGCCTCATTCTTATCGGTGGTGGCTTTGAAATTCAGCTGTTTGTTGCTTAGAAAGTTCTCGATTTCATGATCAGAAATCGGAGATTTCTTTTGATTAAGCATCGCGACTTTCTCCGGAATAATATCCAGAGCGACCACCTCATTTTTTTGAGCGAGTAAAACTGCCAACGAAAGGCCCACATAGCCTGTACCAGCAATTGCAATTTTCATACAACATCCTTTAAAACTATAGAAATCTGATAGACACCAATGATCTAAATTGAGTGTTTGTGCTGTTTTGAGCGTATTTTCTTTTATGCACTAAAATAAGTTTTTAGATTATCAATCAACTCTGGCGATGCGAAATTACTGATTCCGTCACCGCCTTTTAAAGACTGGTAATCCTTGAGAAACGCGAGTAATTCCGTCTCGTTCTGTGCGACATGGATACCAGTCTTGTTACCTAGCCACTTGCATGTCGCCAGCTGATGGTCGTTACGGTGTTCGCCCTGGGCAGCCAACCTCGGCATGATGATGATGGGTTTTTGATAGCGTAATGCCGTCAGTATCGATCCCATTCCGGCATGAGAAATAATGATCTCAGCCTGTTTGAATAGTTGATCAGCCTTAGCTGGCTCGAGAAACGCAGAAAACTCTGCATTTTGCGGTTGATATTCTGATGGACCTACTTGTAAATACAGTTCTACCTCTTTTGCTGCATTCCATGTATCTACAGTTTTAATTAATCTATCAAAGGGAAGTTGTGTGCCTACTGTTACGAATATCATAAAACGCTACCCCAGGTTTTCAAACCATTCGCTTCATCTACCAGATGAGGCCACTGCGTTAACCATACATCCGCCCATCTTTTGGCGCGCTTGCCAGAACTTGATAATGTTTCAGAGTTAGCCACACTATCGATCCAAATGGTTTTGGCCCCCAACAGCTTGCCAAACATGATGGCAGCGTAGCCTGGAGCCGCCCCGGTCGTGATGACGAAGTCAGGTTTCACTTTAAAAATAATATAAGCGACCTCGAAGAACATTTTAACCAGCTTCAGCTTTTCCCACATGTTTGCATCAGTCACCACATGTAAGGGCTGGTCGACCTGGGAGGCGTATCCTGCATTGGTGGAGATGAATTGAACGGACATCCCTTCAAACGCCGGTCTGATCCTGAGTAACTGCACCCAGTGACCGCCGCCTGAAGCTACGGCTACAACTTTCTTCATAATTAATGTGTCCTTAAAACAGATTCTATTTTTTAATACTTAAGGTGATGGTTAAATCGGTTGTTTGGGTCGAGGATGTTTCAATATAAATCCCATTTCGCTCACTGCCTTGAGTGTCCGGTGTTTTAGCGATCACCAGGCGTTTCAGGTTGGCTGAAGAGAATTTCAATGAAAAACGGCTATTGTTACAATTCAGCGTCAGGTCTGCAGGCTGATCAAGCTGGTAGACATGAGAGACTTTCCAGTATTTGAATGGCCCTTGAGATAGATCCCTGTTTTCTACTGCTTCTTTCAAACCTGAGTTGGGCACGACTTCGCAGGCGGTGTTGTAAACAACGCCATAAGTGTGCGGCTGGCCTGATTCAAAGCGGATCTTATCGCTGACACTGTCGTTTTCTATCTTTAGTGTACGCGTTAAATTTACATTTTTTCGATAATTCTCAAAAAAGATTTCTGATGACTTGTCTGCAATAGACACGTTAGTCGTTTTTGCACGTGATGGCCATGGTGACTGGCCGTCATAATCCACGATAGGTGCATTTGAAGAATGCGCTCTCTTGAAGAAGTTCGTGTGCAAAGGCGCGCCATAACCTACAGTCCCTAGATCTTTAAAGACCCAGTCGTCCTTATATTGCAGATCATAAGACAAGGCATCCTGATGTGCGTGAAAGCTGCTGTATTGGCCATAGCGTTCCAGGATATGCCAATCGCCATCCACCAGTTGAGCCGCTAGTAATCCGCCAAGATCCGTGGATTTTGGTGTGGGCAATGTCACCGGCTCCGATGCTGCTGGTGGTGTATCTATCAGGACATCCCAACTTTTGGTGTCTTTATTGAGCGCAGATCCCCAATAGGTGGGATAGATGCGGAATAGCGATGCCCAAAGCGAGTAGTTCGGTGCCTTTCGTTTACCCTGACTGTCGTTAAGCATAGGTGCTTCATCATTTTTAAAACCAACAAGCGCCGGAGAAATCATTAATTTGAAATTTTTGACCGCCAGATTGTCGATCTCCGGGTTTGAAATATTTCTTATTTTTGCAGCATATATCAACTCGCTTACTGCCTTCACTACATAGTCTTGATACTGGAATGAAAGCTCGTTCCAGAAATTCTCATTGACGCAGCGATTAAAAAGCTCAACGACGCCATGTGGCGACTTCAGCCCATAATCCAGCAGACTGTCATTGGAGAACTCCAGGCCTATCGCTGTGATCGCAGATGCTTGCCATACCGAGATATTGTTCAGCCCTTTGTAGGCTTTGGTCAGATTGACAGACATAGGCACAAACAGGTTTTCATGAATACTTTTGCGATCAGCCGCGTTGACTTGGTCGCCCAAAATCCTTAAAGCCTCTAACAGTGGAAAAACATTGACCGCTTCGTCCAGTGATTGATTAAATAGCTGGGCGCTGCCATTCCATGTATTTAACGGTAGCTGGGTGTAGCTTTCGCTGTATTTCTTTAATTGATCCAATACCCATTTTTGATACGTGTCATCGCCAGTCAGGCGATACAGCTTTGCTGCATCAAGCATCATCTGAATGTTGTAGGTACGTACATGGTAACGCCAGGCATTCACGATCTTGTCTGAAGCGTTGGTTGGTGCCTTGGAGGTGGGGTTCCAGTATAGAAACTTGCCGGTTTTGACGTCAATGTAATCGTGCGCCCAACCTACTGTCGAAGCGTGTTGTTCAGTTGAGTTCCTGATCCAGTAATCTACATCTTTCTTGGTTTTTTCGTACCAGGTCTTCCACTCCCCGCTAGTGACTTTGGACTTTGCTTCAGGCCAGTGTTCTTCAGGCAAGCGTACGCCATGGAAGACTGTGGAATAAAGCTCCTCTTGCACATCATTCGCCAGTGACTGCACTGAATGAAGGCAAAGCACAAGAAAAAGCGCCTGGGTGAATAAAAAACTTACTTTGAGGTAAAACGGCTTGGCTATCACAGGATTTTCCCTAACCTTTCTTTGAATCCATCGAAAGAAAAGTGATCAGCTAGCTTAAGCGCTTCCGTCGATAACAAACTTAGCTTTTCACCATCGTGTATTAGAGACAATATAATTCTGGAAAAGTCCTCAGCATTGTTTGCAATCAATATAGGGCCATCTTCACTGCCCATCCTGAACCCTTCCGCACCTAGCTCGGTGGTGATACATGGCAAGCCATTCGCCAGGTAATCCAGTGTCTTGATTTTCAGTCCACTACCGCTCAGCACAGGGTTGATCGCTACTGCAGAAACATCACAGATTTGGGTAAAGTCATCCAGCATACCTAGCAATTTAACATTGCTGAAGGTCTTGGGTATGAGCTCGCATACGCTGCCTACGACATAGAGTGTGACTTGCGGGTCAGTAGCCAGGATAGATGGCCAGACTTCATTCAAGAACCATAACAGTCCACTGACATTATGGTGAGCCCGGCTGCCAAGATAGAATAAATCTTTTGTTTGAGACTTTGCCGGAACAGACGCTCTTTTGCTGATAGGCGATGCAAGCACATGTACATTCTTTATATGGTTGCTTTGGTAAATAGCCCCGTCGTGGTCTGTGATCGCGATGACATCATCATATTGGCTGATGACACCGATTTCCAACTCTTGCGTGATCATGGGCGAAGGCGTCAGCCCGGTTGAAATCATTGAGGCACAGCGTTCAAAAAACACATCGTGCCCGATCAATACAGTCTTGCAACCCGGTGCCAAGGTTTTAAAATCAAAAGACCTAAAGATGGTATCAACGAATACGACATCGGGCTTTATTTTCAGTATTTCATTTGAAACAGCGGCGCGCTCACGACCGGTAAGCCAGCGGCCTATCTTAACCAGTTTGTCATCACCGACTTTCACGCGGCCTTTAAGAAACTTGCGATACAAGAGTTTTAATATTCCCTTGATAGAAGGGATACAAAGCCGGCGGCTACTTAGCAGCGAGTTGATTACTTTAATTGAAGAAACGTTTAAGTTTAAAACCTTTTGCGGGCTGTAGATATACGAGCGATGGTTAGAGCCAGTGATAATAAGGCTTACCGAATACTCTGCATCATTGATACATGAAATGAATGCGCGATTATACGTAGAATATCCGTTACCGTTCTCGATCGGCAAATCTTCAAATACAAATACGACTTTCTTCATTACGGCCATCTCGACATAAGTTATAAAAAGCAGCTTCGCAATTTTGCAATCACTACCTTTATGAAATATTTTATAGTTTTAAGCAGCTGGGGAGGTTCTGCGAACACTTTTGATTGTAATGCCTGCCGTTCTGGTTCCAGGGTGCTGTTACTCAAATCAATAGGATGAGCCACGAAATCAGATATAAAGATCTGCTGGAAAACATTGCTCTGTTTTAGATAAAGCCAGTCATCCGCCAGGAAAAATGACTCTTTTGAAACAGATAACAAGTTATTAGCGATTTTACGGCTGACCAAATAACAGCAGGCCCGGTAAACGTGTCGCTCACCGCCAACTATCTTTCTAAAAACCTGACCTGCGACTTTGATGTAATTAAACAGGCTTTTTGAGATCAGTCGTCTAGACTCCAGGCCATCCTGCCCGCCCAGAATAAATAGACAATCCTGATGCCCTGATAATTCTTGTGCATTAAAGTTTTTAATAAAAGAGGAGAAGCGTTCGTCGAGAATTACATCATCCTCCAGGATACAAGCCCATTCATCAGACGTACTTTCAAACTGCCGGTACGCAATCAAATGACTTAAACCACAGCCGATCTCACCTAAGGTCGGATCAAACGCGCGCTGTTTGATCTTACCTGCGAAATTTAAATGACTTATCTCGGATGCAGATAAGAGTTTTCCATCTATCGCATCCACAAAAGAAAAACCCAAGCCCAGCGAGTTTAGTTTCTTTTCAATTTCCTGACGTTTCTTTTCATCTCGTTTTAAAGAAATGATGAATATCTTGAGCATAGTAGAGGCTAACTTTTAAACACTAAATACATGGCCAATGAGGAGTCTCTAATAACACCTTATTTGGGAGAAAAGGAAAACACTAACAAAGTGGTTTTCTGGAGTTTGATAAAGTTTGAATCAGATACGATAGCCACTTTACATTCATTATCATTATAACTTACAGCGATACCTTCCATGTTGTCTATCAGGCTGCCACTGGAATCCCCGGCAAATATTGTTTCAGATGGCCATTCGTTTTTTACCAGCGATCCATCTATGTCAACACGGTTCAGTTTAACGAAAAACCTGCCCAGCCAACTCAGTTTTCTCTCCAGTACGAATAAACCACAGTTTTCTTCATATGCCATATCGGAAACATCATAGCCTGGTTCAACTGCAAAGCTAAACGCTTGAACTGATTTGCCATTTGCGTCCAGTATCCAGCCAGGTACTGCTTCCCTATTCTTTTCGGGATCACGTTCTGCCAGCGCCAGTATCAATGGCCTATTCTTCTTAACATTTACCCAGGATATGGCTTCCAGTCCTCTACCTTTAGGCAGGTCGTGCAATTTCCTGGGCACATCGGTTAATAGTTTAAAAGGCACACTACTGATATCGTCATTTTTTAAATCACCGACAAAGATGCCAGAGCTATATGACTCGTGTGACAGCAGTAATTGGTTTTGCCGCTTACTATATGACACTGCCTCTATATCACCGTAACCCGCAGCTCTTAGAGACTTTTTGTTTGAATTGAACAGCCAGCCTATTGTGCCAGTGACATGACGTTTTTCGCACAGACTCAACGGGTCTGCTATCAGCAACCAGGCCGAGAGGTCGCTTACCAGCAATAGTGAGCTGCCTATAAATGTCATGCCAGACCAGCCGCCAAAAAAATCCAGCTCGCTTTGCAGCTCACAGCCTGATATGAATTTCAGGTGATGGTTAATGAAATAACTATCGCCGAGTAATTCTTTTAATGAGGCCTTTTTATCGGTCAGGACGCTTATTTCAACAGTTCGTCCATTCAGATAAGGGCTGGCATTAGGTTTGCTGATGATGTTTTCAAGCAGAGTGTAAAAAGCAGCGATACAAACACAGCAAAAAAACAAAAACCAGGCAAAGCGTGAACGCAACCAACCTTTATGCAAAATAACTAGCCTTTATTCACCACTGCTTTAATTGCCTGGGTAGTGCCTTTTCTAAACTCAGTGAACGCCAGTTGACGGGTTATCACAAGATAAATACCGACTGCGATTTTCCTGATAAATTGATACGCCAGTTTGGGGCTGGAGCTTGCGCTTTTTCCGATAGCATACAAGCTGCCAGAGTAATATTTAGACACCACCCAGCGCATGGGGTCACGATGACCAACCAGTACTTCCGGGAAAAATGCGATCGGCTTATTGCTCAGGCAAAAGGCCCTTAATCCATAGTCCAGGTCTTCGCCGCCGTTAATTTCAGCTCCCAGCCCCAGTTTCTCATCAAACAACCCCACCCTTTTAACCAGTTCTGTTCTGATAAACAAGGTATTGGATGAGGTATTTCGGATAAAGCTTGAAGGCTGTATCGTGACCGTCTTTTTCAGATCATCAAACTTTGGCTGATTGATTGGCTTACTCCCGTATTTGGTGATTAAAATATCCTGGTTTTTATGCGAGGAAAAATAATTGGTTATTTGCTTCAGAAAGCCATCGGGATACCAGGCATCATCATCAGGGAAAGCACACAGCTCGGTCTGATCTAACAAGGAATGACTGATGGCGAACTCAATCATGATATTGCGGGCCTTGGATAAAGAAACCCTATGATCTATGGTCAGAAAGTGCCTGGCACTCGTTTGCAAATATGGTTCAGTTTCAAATGGTATCTGAGTGGTACTCTGCAAAAGGATCACATGAATGAAACTGATGCCATCAGCATTAAAAGACTTATCTACAGAGTCCATTAAACGTTTTAGTTCAGCGACTCTTGCTTCATTGCCAGGTTCGCATGTAGTCAAAAGAATAAAGTCTTTTTTTATCATTTAATTGAATCCATTTTCTAAACTTTCCTGCTGTTGTACTTCATCTGCATTCAGGAAGCGACCATAGGCCCCGACACTTATATTTTCTCTGATCACTTTTGCCGGATTACCAGCCACGATAGAGTTTGCAGGCACATTCTTGACGACTACAGATCCGGCCGCCACGATGGAACCATCACCGATCTCAACGCCAGGCAGGATGATACTGCGTGCACCAATAAAACAATTGCGGCCTATTCTTGTATGCCTTCTGACTCCACGGGTAAAGTCATGGGTCAGAATGGCAACGTCAAACGCGATGTAGGTATTTTCCGCGACATGGACGCCTTTAGGATTAGTCTTATCAAACTTTGCTGAAAGGCTGAATTTGACCGAGTCGTGAATATCCATTTTGAATATACGTTTGTATACAAATTTCAAGGACTCTTGTAAAACTGACCTGACTTTAGTCAGAGATGAATATTTTAGACTAAACATGGCTATGCGCCTTTTTAAGGCCTGTGCCCATCGCGTAAGCTAAAGGCATGATTGAACAGTAACTACTTAACAAAGTATTGTCACTGTAAGAAAACAGGGCGAAGGAAGTCAGTATACATAACACTAACACGACATCTTCAAAGTTCTTTTTGATGAATGCGCCATTGAAAACGAGAACAATGCCTATCAGGAATATAGCTGCGCCAAAGTAGCCCAACTCGCCCACAACTCTTATGTATTCACTATGAACCGCCTGGGTTTTAGTAAATATCTTGATGTATTCAGGAATGATCAGGGGGTGATGCCCGTATCCAACGCCAGTATTCGGATAGAATTTAATCCACATAATGACTGAGTCCCATAATTTATCGCGGCCACTGCTGCTTTGCGATTCGAAACGCATCATCAGCTGATCACCCACAGTCACGAGCGCCAGTAAACCAAATATCAATGAAAACAAAATAAAATAAACTTTGCTCTCAAATTTTTTGATACTGAAAAACAAGATCGGGAACGCAGAAAGAACAATACACACGGTAGGCATGCGGCTACCTGACAAAATAGCGCAGACCAGGCAAAAGAACACCATGGCAAAATATTTAATATTGCCCGTATGCCTATACAGCATGGCAAACGCAACCGAAGATGCAAACGATGCTGCCGCCATATAGGCAGGAATAGTCCCGCCGCCATAGCGCATGGCACCAGTATGGTCCTGCATGAATACGCTGCGGCCGAATATCATGAGAAAAAAACCATAGAACACCAGGAACGGGGCTATTCTCGATATCCATTTAAGTATAAAGAGCCTGTTATCCTCACTGGGTTGAATCACATAGAATAATAGTAATGCAATTAATGCGATATAAGCGTTAAGCAGCCTTCCCCAGGAGAATTGATGAAAACTGGTGAAGTAGCCAAAGAAGAAAATCGCGAATGTAATCAGGATAAGACCAAAAAACCCCTGGATAGAAGCTTTAGGCTGGGCTTTAAACAGGAAAAATGCTGCAATGATCAGCAAGCCTCTTTCAAAAGGATTGGTGTTTACAAAATTAAAGACATAGTGCAAGCCCAATAAGGTGACAACCATTGAGAATGCAAAAAAAAATCGAAACATCTTTTGATCAAAAGAGATATCAAGGTTTCTCATTTTATTTGTTACCACTTGCGTCAGGCTTCAGGCCGGTCAACCTGACTAAATCATTCGGCTTGAGGGCTAGCAACAGGGAGTTGATAAATTGCTCTTCCAGTTGATAAGCATCCTGAACGTTGTCGGTAATGGTTGAGACTCTGACAACGAAACCATCAGGGATATATCCCTGCAAGCCAAGCTTTAATTGGGTCAACTTGGAGTCGTAGCCTTTTCTGACCTGATTGTCCGACATTGTTATCCAGTAGATCAGTGGCTCTACTCTGCCGCTTTGGGTAGCCAGCAGTTTTCTGGCCTTGATCTGACCGCGCGTAGTATCAAGGACAACATCGCTTTTCTCACTCAGCAGGAAACCTTGTGCCGGATAGCAGGCATCAGGAATATGCAACTCACGGCTATCAGACTGATCTTCACCATAGGCGATAGAAAGCATGATCAGCTGTTGGGTGACTTTATTGACATAGGTTCTTGAAAGCGTCTGGTTGTAGATCTGATTGACTAATGAGCTTGATGTCGGGTCGACAATGCCACCAGAATTGGAAAGATCCATCTCTACCCAGTCTTCAAAGCTGGTAGGAACGATCTCTTTAAGCGACGAAAACTGGTGGTCATCTTTATAGAATTTACTAGGTTGCATAGGTATGCAAATTAAAAAACTCAAAAGCATAATCACGGTCAGTGAAATCTGAGTCTTTGTATTAGTACTCATTTTTAGTGGCTTTTCTTTTTATCTAGGAATTTTTCAAAAAATGCATCAATTGAGATAATCAAAAGTAAAGCTACCATGAACATGAATATACCTGCGAAACCATGTAAGAAGCCCTGCCCCATCTCATCGCCAAAATAGTAAGTGATCAGGGAGATAGCCAGTACCCTGAATACATTCGCCAGGAATGAAATAGGAATAATCAAAATAGTCAGCAAGATATTTCTGGCCAGGGAGTCACGCTTTACCATGTTCAGATAAAAAAGACCCAAGCCCTCAAGCGTGAATAATGTATTCATACCCGCACATGCATCAGCAACGAACAGCTTGTACTGACCTATCTGCAAGATGACTCCACTTTGTGCCACAGGGTAGTCTAAGAAGGACAAAATATCTGCTGTGACAGAAGAAACTGCGATTTTGATAGGCATCGTGATCGATGCCACAAAAAAACTTGGCAAGGGGATCAAGAAGATAGTGAAAAAAATCGGGAACCACAATTTTTTAAGATTTTTTTCCCCATACACCAGACCGACAACTGCGGGTATCAGCAGACAGAAAGAGAAGATCTCAAGAAAATTGATGAATTGAGAGCGGCCAATGATGTAACTGATGATGCCCAGGCCCAGCAGTGCCCAAAAAAAAACCGATGCCAAGGGGGTGCTGTTTGTAGCATATCCATCCATTTCCTTTGCTTTTGCAAAAAACAAATAGCAAAGGATAAACAGGACGACAGGCCCCTGACTGTAGTCACTTAAACTCCAGACATATTCATTCAGTCTATGGATAGAGCCGCATAACAGAAAGATCAGAGCTAGAATTGCATAGTGGCTTTTCGTAAAGCCTACAATATTGCTTTTTAAAGACAGTGCATTCATTTAAAACTCGTTTACAACGGCGCCGATCACAGACGCATCAGTTAGATCTACAGATCTTTTTAACACTTTGAGATCTTCTATAGACGTATGATGAAGCCTGCTTACCATCACCACACCTTTGGTTAATGATGACCAGATTTGCGAGTCAGAACAGTCTGAAATTGCCGGAGTATCGATCAAAATAACATCAAAAACGGTGCTTGCATTCTTGATGATCTGGTTAAAAGTCAAGCGGCCTAACAATTCCTGAGGGTTGGGTGGCACAGTACCAGAAGAAAGTACTGACAAGTTTGGAATGTCCTGCAAATGCTGAAGTGCATCTATCACTGATACCCTATCCACAAGAATATCGGACAGACCAAACTTATTCTTCAAGTTGAATATCTCGTGCACTCTTGGATGTCTGAGATTGCCATCAATAAGCAAGGTTTTTTTGCCAAGCTGGGCAAAAGTCACGGCCAGGTTAGAGACCAAATAGCTGGCGCCTTCACCTCTATTGCTGGAGATAAACGATACCGCTTTAAAGCCTTCATTGAACCACCTGAACAAAAGCTGACTGCGCAATCCACGGTAAGATTCGACTTGATTCGAAAACGGGTCGTAGGCAGCTCTTAAATCCTTATGGTAGGTGCTGTTCGCCGGTGTGATGAATGAATACTCAAACTGCTGGGATAACGCTACTTTGATGTCTTCATCAGAAACCAGGCCAAGGCTGATTGCGGCATCGCCGAAACGCTGTCCGGTTTCATTCTGTTTTTTGAGAATCTTTTCGGTATCTTCAATTGAAATTTTTCCCATCTCCACCAGGCACTTGCCTATCCTGGAGATAGGATGCTTGGGAAGCGTATCAATAATATGGTGTTTAATTGTCATATGCTGCCTTACTAGATCACTTTATAGGGAAAAAGTTGAGTCTTTTATTTACGATAGACTTATTATTGATCAATGCCAGAACCGGAATATCTACAAACTCGTATAGATCTTCAATTGACCTGATTTTTCTATTTTTAACCTCAAGGATGAAAGCGATTAAAATACCGAAAAGCAGGCCCAGGAAGATACCTAATGCAGAGTTGATCAACAGATTAGGGCTAGAGTAAGCTTCTGGCGCGATCGCAGGGTTCAAGATCGAGATATCGCTCTCATTGGCTTTACCTTCGATGCTGGTTTGATTTAAGCGTTGATTCACGGTATTGAATGTCAGCTGGGCACTCTCTACGTCACGCTGCAACACTGCCAACTGATCTCTGGATCGGTTCAGGTCCAACACCTTTTGTTTCTGCGCAGCCAATTCATGCGTCAGCTTAGCTACACTTTGGTTATAGATATTGGCATTGCTGCTGACACTGGCGCCTAATCGTGAGATCTCCAGATTTAATTGCGCTTTCAACTTGTCCAGCTCTGCCGCAACAGATAAATACTGGGGATGGTTGACGCCATATTTATTGCTGACTTCGGCGAGTTTTGTACTGGTTTGAGCCAGCGACATTCTAAGGTTCTGAATGATGGGGTTAGATGCGATATCTGGTGATGAGTCACCCTGAGATAAAGCGCTGGTCTGCCTTGAGGAAGACTCTGTTGCTTGTGCCCTGGCAGCGATCAGTTGATTAGCTACCTGATTCAATTTGGCATTTTCAACATCCAGGTTTTCAGTGATGCTGGTTAGGCCGGATTGCTGTTGATATTCTGAAAGTTTTGATTGAGCACTTTCTAACTTATCACGGTAAACCTTAGACTGTGATAACAGATATTCAGACGCTTTTTTCGAAGGTTCTACCTTCAGTCTTAAACTGATCTCCTGGTAGGCATCGGCAAACGCATTGGCAATCGTCGAAGAAAACTGCGGATCTGAGCCAGTGTAAGAGATCTCAATGATGCTGCTTTCTTTGGATGGCTTTACTTTCAAACCTTTAACCAGCAAATTGGCCAACCAATCCTCAAGGGTGGTATTTTCGTGCTTGGCTTCTCTGAACTGGTTCTGGATCACAGTAGCTTCATCCAGATGCAGATTTTTTACCACTTTAAGGGCAACTGCATGACTGGCTATGATTTCCATCTGCGTAGTCATGAATCCAGGCATCAATTGCGCTTGCATAGACATACCGGTCACCGGGTCTATACCCTTGTAATTGATCACCATAGACGTAGTTGCAGTGTAGTTTTTTGGTAAAACCAGACTCACGCCCAGCGCAATGATAAAAAACCCCAGGGTCAAAAACAAAACTAACTTTGCCCTCGACTTTACTGCCAGATAAAACTGATAAAAACTCATTTGATACCCTTCAGCATCTAAAATTATGTAGAGAAGACAAGTTTATTTAAAGCAGACTTTCTTCAATATATAAAACATCTTCATCTTTAAGGAAATCAGTCAGATTCGGGCTTGTTTTAACAATTTGATTAGACTCTGTCTTGCGGTGAAGCTTTACGGATCTCTGTGTGCCTCTGATTGTTAATCCGCCGGATTTTGCAATCGCTTGCATCACCGTCATATTTTTATCGATTTTATACATGCCAGGGCGTTGGACTTCTCCGTAGACATATACTTGCGGCGCTTTAGGTACATAAACCACATCACTAGGTGCCAGCTGTTTATTCACGGTGCTGGAAGGGTTTCTGAACAACTCATCTATGTTGATCTCTTCAGTTACCTGAGTGCCTGAACGCTGAGTAGTGAATAACAAGACTTCGCCCGCATTTTCAATCGGGCCACCGGCCAGTGCCACAAAATCACTGATTCTTTGATTGCCGCCTTGAATGCCATACTTGCCCGGACGTTGTACTTGGCCAGAAACAGTGACATCTCTGGTATTGATGTAAATAGCTTCACCACCATACAGACGCAAATCATTGTCATTTAAATTATTACGTTCAATGATCTCGTTTAAATTATATTGCTTGCGCACAGACCCACGGATGACAGTCACTATTTCGGAAGCCTCGACTGTCAGACCGCCAGCCTCGGCTAAAATATCTGCGATATCAGTCGGCCGTATGATTGAATATCGGCCTGGCTTATTGACCCCGCCTAGCAGTGAGACGGTTTTGCTTAAAAACTCTAAAACAGAGACAGAAACTTGCGGGTTAGCAATAAAACCGCCCTTTTTCAGTAAGCTGGCGATACGCTCTTCAGCTTCTAACGTGGTCGCGCCGCCGACTTTAACCTCACCAATTAAAGGGAAGGATAAAACGCCGCTTTCTGATATCCGTAGATCGCGAGTGAGTTCTGCATCACCGTAAACGATGACACGAACAAAGTCTCCTGTGCCCAGTGTGTATTCAGCACTGGCAACGCTAGCGAAAAACAGGGTTAGCAGTACAAAAAAAGCCTTCATGAACTTAGCCATAATTTAAAACACCTTTTCTACTCTTTGTTTTTATGTTGCTTACATGTATAAAAATCATTTGTGAACACTTTAACTGAAAGCGTTCGACCATCTAAGTCAGCTTATATAGACAGGTCCACGCTCACATAAGTCAGAACATCATCGAAATCGAACCGATCAATTGAAGAATTTCTATGTGACTTTGTTGTTCTTACCGTGAAAGCAGCATTCTGCAATGGATTCCACGTTGCAAAAGCACTGATAGACCTTTCCTTATCCAGGCGACCGCTGGTATCAAACTCTCCGCGACCTTCAAAATCACGTGAGGATACTCGCAGGTTCAAACCGGTCTGGATCTTGCTGGTGACATCATAGAACAATCCGGTTCTGATCGCATTTGTGACGGTATAGGTACTATTTGCTGTTTCAAAGACATTGACTCCCCTGCTCAGGTTCAGGTCGACTTTGATTTTCCCGGTCACTATATATAACCAGTCCACGTTCCCTACGATGGCGCTGTAGTCACGCTCACTGAAGTTATCGTACTCTCGTGACAGATAACCAAGCTTTGCATTAATGGTACTTTTGCCGTTTACATCTTTTTCGAACGTAATGTCGTATTCTTTTTCTTCAAATCCGTTATCGAATTTCAATGCAGGGTTCAACTCCCTGCCTTCAAATTTCCCGTCTTTTTGACGACCGAGCAAGGAAATGTTGCTTCCTGACGGGAATATATATTTAACCCCATATTCATATACGGTAGTGCTTGAACCTGTTTGAGCAGTAAATTGCCTGCTATTGCTATTATCGATCTCACTTATCCCACCTATCAGCGACCATACATGGTGCGGTGAATACTCAAAGCTAAAAGTATTCGTTTTCGTGGTTCTCATGTTTTTTGTTGGAGTTAGAAGGTCGCGAAAACTGATTAAAGTCTCGACTTTGCTAGTAGACAAATTGCCATGCAGATTGGGCGTCAGAGACCACAGCCAGGTACCATTGTAATTAGTGGCGTGGTAGTCTAAAAAGTCAGACTTTTGATAGCTGAAATCGTTATAGTTAACATCAAATATGACTCTTTGCAGCGAGTAAGTCTTGTCATATTTAACGCCCACCGTTTTAGCGGTGATCTGGTCTGATACTTCGTTGCTGCTTTGCCTTAAAACATTACTATCAAAGCTTTTATTAACGCCTGCTCTCAATTGAATGGTATCCAGTTCATCAGCCATTGTCAGGCCAGGGATGAAATTGAAAAAACAGCAGCACCAAAGAAGCTTGTGCGTTAATAGTGGTACTTTTCTATTGTTATATCTTGAAGGCATGAGCCACCCTGAATTAATAAGGCCATTTACGCCAATATGTATTCTACTATCAAATGCTAAAGCCATGCAGGAAAACAAGAACTATTCTCAACTCTTAACCTGTATTACATAATACGCCAGGGGAGTCATAATGCTTGCCAATTCTGACATTTTTGTGACAGATTAACATGTAAACTTCAATCTGCCACCTACCCCATGGGATGATTGCTTTATTGTTTGATTGGTGCAAATATCGTAGATGCGTTAAAATTCATGTAAATCAAATTATAAGTAATATATGGCCACCAAGAAACCTCCCATCAGAACCCTCTCCGGCCTCTCCACTGGTGCTAATAGTCCACTTTATCTCTTAGAATCCATTGTTGAGCCTTTAGTGATGGTGTTCGTGCTATGGGGACTTTTTATCTACACCGAGAACCAGATTCCGATGTCGATATTTATCGTGTCTATCGTGTTGTTCTCGATCACATTCCCCAGTGGTGCAAAGATCCGTAAAGGCTTTGTTAAAATGTGTCGCGACGTGGTCGCGCAGTGGTTGCTGATCGCTACTTTCGTCCTGATTTTTGCTTACGTGACACGCTATATCACACTCTATAGCGAGCAAATGATACTGCTCTGGCTAGTGCTTACGCCACTGGCCCAGATTGCCGTATTGCAAATGCTAAAGTGCGTGAGCCCCAAGCTGATTCAGTGGCAAGGCCCGCCACAAAACACTTTGATCGTAGGTTTGAATGAACAGGGTATTTTGCTGGCTGACAACCTGAAAGAGGATTACTACCAGCGCATCAATGTGCTGGGCTTTTTTGAGGACCGCTCGCCTGCACGCCTGGAACAGCAGGCAGACTACCCGGTACTTGGCAGCTTAAATGAGCTGAGCACCTACCTGCAATTGCATACCGTGCACAAGCTGTACATCGCCCTGCCTATGTCCAGCCATCCACGTATCCTGAAAATGCTGGATGACCTGAAAGACACCACCACCTCTATCTATTTTGTGCCGGACATTTTTGTCACGGATCTGATACAGGGCCGCGTGTCTGAAGTGAACGGCATACCGGTGGTTTCAGTCTGCGACACGCCATTCACCGGCATGGATGGCTTTATCAAACGCACGGCAGATGTGTTGTTTTCACTGTTTGTGTTGATTCTGATCTCGCCGATTTTACTGGTGATCGCCATTGGTATTAAACTCAGTTCGCCAGGCGCCATTATTTTCAAGCAACGCCGTTATGGCCTGGATGGTCAGGAGATACTGGTCTATAAGTTCCGCTCCATGACCGTGACTGAAGATGGCGGCAAAGTGACACAGGCGACTAAAAATGACCAGCGCATCACGCCGTTCGGTGCTTTTTTACGAAAGACTTCCCTGGATGAGTTACCGCAGTTCATCAATGTCTTGCAAGGGCGCATGAGTGTCGTAGGCCCCCGCCCGCATGCCGTGGCGCACAACGAAGAATACCGCAAGCTGATCAAAGGCTATATGGTGCGCCATAAGGTGAAGCCAGGCATTACCGGCTGGGCACAGGTGAACGGCTTCAGGGGAGAAACGGATACGCTGGAAAAAATGGAACAGCGTGTGCATTATGACCTGGAATACCTGCGCAACTGGAGCCCACGCCTGGATATGCTGATCGTGGCTAAAACAGTCTGGCTAACGGCAGTTGGCCAGGACAGCGCTTATTGATCATAGCGAATCTATTTGAAACCAATCAATAAACTTTGTCTATCCGATAACAGTTTATTGATCAAGGTAATGCCGAAAGCACAAGTCAGTACCACCAGGCTGGTAAGCATTACCTGATAGAGAAACAAGCCCTCTACCCATGCCGGCAGCAGTTTATGCAATATGCGGGATTCAATATTCAGAACCAGCATATGGATGAGGTAAATCCCAAACGAAATGCCGCCTAATCTCTTCAATAGTTCCGAATGAAAAATATTCATATTCTTGAACAAATAAGCAATCAGGGCCAATGAGTAAAGGAAAGATGAGGGCTTGATCGCGGTAACGGCTGCTTGAGGCTGATTGAACCATTCAATGAGCAAAAAGGTTTCCAGACACGACAATAAATAAAAACCTGCAATGGCACTCAGCAATACCGTATTAGAGACTGTGATCCTGTTTGTCGACCCTATATAAATCCCGAATACGAAGAACATAAGCCAGGTCACAAAGTTACCCGCATAAATAATCAGCGGCAGGTCTATGCCACTTATATATCTGAGATGAAATATGAAATAAGTGGCAGTGAGGCTGACTGCGACGCTCGCGATCAACCCTTTTAAATTAGCCAGATGCTTGAGTATTGGAAGCAATAAATAATACTGAATAATTAATGCAATAAAATAATACGGGCCTGAAGACTGAAAGGTCAGCAGCTTAAACAGTTCCGAAGAAACTGCTGATTTAGTCGCAACCGCTAATAAAAGGCAAATAAACGACCAGAAAAGAAATGGCAAATAAACTTTGGGAACCTGTTTACTTAAGAAATTTAGATAGTCGCCGTGTTTAGTGAAGGTTTTCTTGGCTAAAAAGTAGCCTGAGATTGAAAGAAATAAGGGAACAGAAAAATTCCAGAAATTTCTCCAGAAAATGGTCAAGTAGACATCACTGGCTGCATGCATGACCTGAGTTCCTGAACCAGAAACATGGATGGCAACCACGCCTATGATAGCCAAACCTCTGAGCACATCAAAATAGCCTATTCGTTCACTCATTCTGCACCTTCCCTAGCTGATTTAGTTCATTAGGATTTTACTTTCACCTCATGAATGATCTAGACAATTGGTTCGTATTTTAATTGCCAATTCGTTGATCCAGCTATTGCTCAAGCAATTCAACACCTGCACATCACTCATGCCCCGCAACCAGGTCAGCTGGCGCTTGGCAAGCTGGCGCGTGGCAAAAACGCCCTGCTCGCCTAGTGTTTTAAGGTCGATCTCACCTTGCAGGTAAGCCAATGTTTGCCTATAGCCGACGCAGCGCATGCTTGGGCTTTCAGCAGTCAGTTGTGGGTATTGCGCCAACAGCTGGCGCACTTCTTCGATAAACCCTTGTTCCAGCATCAATTGAAAACGGTCTGCGATGCGCTGATGCAAGACGGCGCGTTCACTCGGCACCAGGGCGATCTTAAGGATATTAAATGGCAGCTCATGCTTGCTGGATTGCGCACGCAAGGCACTCATGGACTGGCCGCTGATGCGGTAGACTTCTAATGCCCGTTCTATCCTTTGCGTATCATTAGGCTGTATTTTTGCAGCGACAGCGGGGTCTATCGTTGCCAGTTGCGCATGCATGGCGGGCCAGCCTGACTTTGCGGCTTCGGCTTCGATCTCGGCCCGCACGTCCTGGTCGGCTTCGGGCAGCTGGCTCAAGCCATGCTGCAAAGCATTGAAATACAACATGGTGCCGCCTACCAGCAAAGGTACCCGCCCTTTTTCGGTGGCTGCATGCATGAGTGCCAGCGCATCTTTGGCGAATTGCGCTGCTGAATATTGTTCCAGCGGCGTGATCAGATCTATCAAATGATGCGGTGCCTGGCGCAAAGTGTCGGCATCGGGTTTGGCGGTGCCTATATCCATGCCTTTATAGACCAGTGCAGAATCGACACTGATGATTTCCAGCGGAAACTCCTGATATAAGGCTATCGTGGCCGCGGTTTTACCGCTGGCAGTCGGCCCCATCAGGAAAATCGCGGGCGGTAATGAATCTTTAAGCAGTGAGGCTTGAGCTGGAGCAGTCATACAACTTCAGAAATAATGGATAGTAACGATGACTCGCAAGCAGTTTATTTGTCATATTTCACGTAACTGAAACGCAGGTCATCTTGCGGCGTGCCTTCCAGGGCTGACCCCGCTTGCGCATTCGGTTGCCACTGGATCACTTCTTCGATCTTGCGCGCCAGCTCTATGTCTTTCATGGTGATGCCTTTGGCGCTATGCGTGCACAGCTTGACGATCACGAATGCGTAGGAAACGGTGAGGTCCGGGTGGTGCCAGGCGGCTTCGGCCAGATGCCCTACCGTATTGACCACCATCAGTGTGCCCTTCCAGCTATTGGTTTTGTATTTACGGCGTATCCAGCCTTCTTCGTAAAACCAGTGTGGTAAAGACTCAGCGAAATGTTGTTGGATCTCCTGTTCGGTCAAAACCTGTTCAGTCATGGCGTTCTCCTGATAAATATAATGGGCAACATTTAAACAGGCAGTATACCTTAGCCCTGCAAGCCATTTGTAGCAATCTGCCGCAGCTTGGGTCTGGCTTGGGTCTGGCTTGGGTCTGGCTGGGCCAGCCGGATGCCGGAATCAGCTCAGCATTGCCAGCATGGCCGTGATCACGGTCAGGTCGGCGCTGGTGCCTGGGTTCAGCCGCGCTTGCTTGAGCGATTGATCCCATTTGAGCAGGGTCGCCATATAGTGTTTTGGGTTGTCGAGTGCCATAAAAGCCTGCGCGTGCTGGCTGGCAAGCTGCTGCACCTCCAGCGCGACAGTTGCGCCATACTTGCGGGCGATATGACTATCCGGCACACAAGATAACCAATACAGATATACCGCTGTCAATGCCCAGGCCGGGCGCTGCCAGCGTTCTACACAGGTTTTATATAAGGGCAGCGCCTGGGAAAAAAGTTGCGCATACCCTTCGCTATACTGGCGCGCCACCATGTCGTGCGCACTTGCCAGTTGCATGGCTTCTAGCAGGGTGATCTGTGGTGTTTGCGAGATATCGTGCTCATTGCGCTCGCCCATGCCTGCCGGGCTCACCAGCCGGATGCCGGCGTAGGCCAGCGCTGCGTCTTCCAGCGTGGTTTCATTTAACACTTGCGCCAGGCCGGCTGACAAAGGCAGATGCGGATAGCGCAGGCTAGCCTGCACGACAGGCGCGGCCAACAAGATGATACCCAGATTGGTATTACAGGCGACTTTGGCGTAGGTGACCTCCAGCGCCGCCAGGATACGTTGGCCCAGGCTGCGATCACCGTATAGTGTATCGTCACATAATAGTGGCGCCGAGACTTCGGCGCTGGCGATAAAGTGCTGTACCTGCATGCCATGGCCATCGGCAAAGATATGCACATTGCCGGGCTTGAGTGCTTCCAGCTCGGCCAGGCAGGCATTTGAATAGGCACTTTGTACGTTCATGGTTGAGCGCGGTATGGTTTGGTCAGCATGGCTGTTCATCGGCAAAGCGTAGCAGGTCAGCCACCAGGATATCTGCGATATTCAGGTCCGTGATGGTTTGCAGGCCGCGCCAGGCAGGAATACTGTTGACTTCTATCACCCACAGCTTGCCGTGCCTGTCGCGCATGAGATCCACCCCGGCGTAATTGATGCCTATGGCGGCAGCTGCCTGCACACCTAACTCAGCCACATCCATCTCGTGACTGGCGGTGCAGCGTGCGCCGCGTGCCACATTATGCAGCCAGCCATCGCCCTGGCGCCGCATCACCGCCACCGGCTCGCCATTGACGACAAACACACGGTAATCATGCTGGTTTGCGCCGCAATCGATCTTCTCCTGCAGGTAATAAATACCATCCACGAACATATCCTGTGGCAAGGCGAACTGCTGCGCATGTTCGATCAAACGCACGCCTTTGCCCTGCGAGCCAAACAAAGGTTTGATCACCAGTGTCTTACCGTTATCCAGTGCCTGCTGCATCAGCGGGTGTGCCTGCTGCCGGTATTCACACACCCAGGTATTCGGTGTAGACACCCCATGCTCGGCCAGCAGCTGGGTGGTGAGGCTTTTATCTACGGTGGTTTCAATGGCGCGGGCATGGTTATAAATGGTCATGCCCTGCCGCTGCAGGGTATGCAGTATATTCATGCGCGTGATGATCTGCTGGGTGGTCCCGGCAGCCACACCACGCACAAAGGCGATCGTTGCCGGCGCTGGCAAGCCTGGGATATGCACCTGCACACGCTGATCCACGATGCTGACATGGCAACTATCCAGGCAGACCATATGCGCTTGCCAGCCCTGGCGCTCAAACGCCTGCGCCAAGGCCTGCCCATGCCAGCCGCCCGCCTGGGCGACTTCATCAGTAAAGATAGGAACGACTTTCATACACTCTGGGAAATGGCTGCAGGGGTAGTGTCAGTGGCTATGCAAAAGCTTATGTACACAATGCACATTAACGCTTTTATGGCATGCCGCTGCACTTTACTTTATGTTTACCCACCGAAAGACTGGTTTAACAGTGCCTCATTGAATTGCCCGGCAAAGAAAGTCTTGCCAGACTTGAGGTTGGTGACACTGACTTTGGCTGGTGAAAACAGCATAGGGTCTATCTGGTAGAAATCCATGTTCACGGCTTTAAACACCTCGGCGAACGGACGGCCATAATCTTTAGAAGCCGAAGAAGGTAATTGTTGTGCCAGTTGCTCTGCGGCAGCATCTTCAGCATTGACGAACAATTGCACAAAACCGCCAAACAGGATGGCATCGTTAGTACGGCCCATGCCGGTGATAAAGTCTGGTGAAGGGGCTGGCACCGGCGCTACGCCATAACCATCGACGATGGCATTCAGATCGAAATGCAGGGTATGGCATTTATGCAGCGCCACTTCCAGCACGCGCGCGGTCACTTGCAGTGAGCCGGCGATACTGCGCGTAGGTGTCAGGATAAATGTCAGCTTGCTGGCCGGCAAGCCGGTATCCCTGGCGACCTTTTCTATCACTTCTACTGGCGGTACCTTGTCGGTTTCCAGCACCAATACCGATTGCTCGCCCTTATCGCTGTAATTGATGTCTTTGAACACCTCTTCACGCTGGGCGATGGCACGCGCCGGGCCGCTGCCCAGTGAGAAGAATTTCTCATGCGATAAGGCCCAGCCGGCATACTGGCTACCCAGGCAGGCAATGACAGGCTGTTTGGCCGTCACCACCACACTGAGTGGCCAGTTGGCAAATTGCGGTACTTGCTGCAAGCTGACACCACCCAGGCCGCCCATGCAGATCTCGGCAATGATGCGTCCGGCTTCAAGACCACCAGGGGTCTGAATACCGGCATCAATGATAGTGGCGCCGCTGGCATGCGTAGTGACCAGACAGCCCAGGGCTGGCGCGTTAGCGATCAGATGTGCGACCAGAGGTGCGCTGTATTGTTGTACGCTAATGGATGTTGAATTCGATACGTTCACAGACATAAGTCCCCCATAGTTTCTCTAATTGTGTTTTTTTGTCTTGCAATGCTTGCTGTAATTCGTCTTTGGTCGCACCTTCTGCATACAGGCTGCATAATGGTTGCCCGGCAATGATGCTGCCGCCCTCTGGTTTATCTTCCAGCCAGGCTGGAAAATCCATATATTCTGTTTCTATGGCCTGCCGTGCATACAAAATGCAATGGCTGGCATAGTTGCTGTTTGCAACCAGCTCAGGCATCAGCGTGCCCTGGCAGCTGGCAAGCTGGGCGTGTATCAGCGGCAAGTCAGCATACAACCGCATGCTGGCACTTAACCTGGGGTTGATCTCCAGTAGATGCAACTGCCCATCCTGCCAGATCGCATCCAGGCTGTTGATGCCGACCAGACCCAGATCAGGCAGCAGCGCCTCCAGCAACGCCTGCATGGCAGCGATCAGCTGGGGTTCATGCAAACGTGTAGCGCCTGCATAAGTATAGTTTCCCGGACGTTGCTTGAGTGCAT
Source organism: Methylophilus sp. (assembly GCF_052437885.1). Lineage (GTDB taxonomy): Bacteria > Pseudomonadota > Gammaproteobacteria > Burkholderiales > Methylophilaceae > Methylophilus. The sequence continues at coordinate 96,124 of NZ_JBQVPB010000011.1, forward strand.
GCACACCTAGCAATGTCACTGAGCCAGGGTCTTTCACCGAGCCTTGGTCTTTTACTGAGCCTTGGTCTTTCACTGGGCCTGGCTCTGCCACAAACAGTGCACCTACGGCCAAGCCGGGTTGCAGCCTTTGCCAGTAAGCTTGTGCGGCCGGGCTGGCAACTGCGGCCTGATGCCACTTTAAAACATGTGACCCGCCGCTCTGCCCTGCTACTTTATATAACCATTGCCCTTGTTGCGGGGCTTGTGCTTGCACTGACGGTGTCATCACGCCATGCGCTGCACAATAATTGCTCAACCAGTATGGATTTTTGACTTGCGCTAGCAGTGCGGGTGTATTGCCTGCCAATGCATAGCGCTGATACAGGCTTTGATACAACGCGATGCTGGCCTCAAAACCCGAGCCTATCAGTAAGGTTTCGGGCTGCCAGCTATCCAGTTTTTCAAATAAGGCATGGGCATCTTCTGCACTTAACTGCCCGGCCAACGCCGGTAATCGCCATACCTGCTGTGCGGCCTGCTGCGTATCCACATCAGCAAAAGCATCTATTGCCAATACTTCAAACCCTGCACTTCGCGCCATTTGTGCATAGATGCGGGCACTTTGTGACAGGATAGCCAACCGCAAGAATGCAATTACTCCACGTGGGCACAGGCATATTCATACGCCTGATGGTAATCAATATGCATGGGAGACTCGCTTTGCAGCATTTGCTCCAGCAATTTATTCTGTGTCACATACTTGAGCTGGCCTATCGCCAACGCACCAAAGCCGGCCACTTGCGTACCTTCGATCAGGCCACCATTGGAGAAGGTATCTACCCCTTCAATGCCGGAAGGTGGGACTGCGTTCACGTCAGCAACGACTTTTAATGATTTGGAATCAGCAAACTGACGGGTCTCCAGTACACGTATGCCGGCAGGCGTGGCGCACAGAGCAACGGTGGCTTCATTCAGGATAGCGATCTTGGCCGCTTCTGAGCTGCCATCCACCACTTGCAGTTTCACATCGTAGCTGCTGGATAATTTATCTACATAGGCTTGCATGCTGTCTGTACCCGCATGTGCCACCATCAGCACGGTGGAACCCTGACGCGCAGCGATCAGTGCCGCAGTTGAGCCTACCGTACCACTGGCACCAAAAATGGCGACTTTTTCCTTGCCCAGGCCACTGCCGGATTTCTTCAGGTAAAAGTCGACTTTCGCCAGCATGGCTGCGGCAGTAGTAAAAGCACCCGAAGGATCAGAAAAGGTATGGCATTCGAACGGTTTAAACATGGCGCTACGGGCCTGTTTCTGCATTTCAAGTGCAACCTGGATATCGCGACCGCCAAAGAACAAGGCTTGCTGTTTAAGACCGCTGGGACTACGCGAGAAGATCGCATCCTGGGTCAGTGCGACCACTTCATTCAGCGTGACATCCGAATAGGAGATAATTTTTTCATAGCCTGCATCAAACGCCATATTCACATCGAATGGGCTGGCATTTTTAGCGGCTGTGAACAAATGCATAATACTGGTTTTTTTCATTATTCCCCCTGTGGAATCCATTTACTAAATAGTATCACGTAGCAATATACACAATCATGCACAGCTTCAAAATCAAAAGCAGACCTTAAAAACAGTAACTTTTCCCGAATATGTCATGGATTGTTAACTGAGGTGCTGGCTAATTCTCAATACTATTCAACGTTATCTGTGATGGGTCATTGACGGCGGCGGTCACAATAAACGACAGATGCGCGTCATTGGCATATTGCTGCAACAGCGTCGCTTGCTGTTGCATGGCTTCGGCTTTTGAAGGCAGCAATATAAAGCCGGTGGGGCCCCATGAGGTTTGGCCCAGTCCACGATAACCCTGTTGCTGGAAGGCATGCAGAATAGCTGCCACTGACTGGCTGGCATAAGGCCCGCCTTGCGCAGGTGCGAAATAATCAGCGTTATAACTTTGCAGCGCACCAACAAATTCGCTGAAAGCCTGGAAATCCTGTTCTATCAATGCCGGCAAGCCTTGCATCAGTAACAGGTGCTGGATGTCGCGTGTGGCTGAACTGCCAAGCGGCGACAATTGCTTGAACGCATTTTTTTCGCCACTGCCATGCAGACCATCGCGGCTTTGGTCCATGATCAGCAAAAAATGCCAGTCTTGCGGAAAAGCATGTCGCGCAAGTAAAGGCGGCACTATGGTCGTGGCGCCACGGCCACCATCGACCACCAGCCCGCCATGATCAAAAGTCGCTATGCCTATGCCGGAACGTGCTCCACGCTGGTGGGCGGCTGCGATCTGTGCGCTGTTGACCGGCAGATCCAGCAAGGTATTCACCCCTGCCCCCACCGCCAGCGTCATCTGTGTGCCTGAGCCCAGGCCGCTGTGGCGCGGAATCGCCTGCTGTATGTTGAGTTCCAGCGCGGTATCCAGTGCCAGGGATTCCAGGTGCCGTTGCAAAATAGCCGATGCCCAGGGGTCGACAGCAAGCTGCTGCGGTCGTGCTGTCACGGTCAGTGCGGTCTGGTAGGCAGCGATCGCCACGCCCACGCTGCCGAAACGTCGCCCGGGCTGCCCGCTAAGATCAAAAAAACCCAAATGTAAGCGGCCATGAGTGGTCACGCTGACCGAACGTTGTGCGGAGATCACTGCATTCATGAGGTAAATTTTACTGAAGCTGAAAAATATGGAATGTCAGCGTGATGCTGACGTGACATTAAAACATGATTTTGGCATAATGCTGGGAGAAAAGTAATTCCAGAAACAGGTTAAGCTCAATATTAAGCCTCACTTTCGAATTCAATCCATTGCTTCCCGCGATAGATTTCATCTGATTTAAAACAATTAAGGGTTTTATATGGTAAGTCATGTTATTCCATTTGAGAATCTCAGAAATAGCGATGTGCCGTCCGTCGGTGGCAAAAATGCTTCTTTAGGTGAAATGATCTCTCAGCTCAGTGCCAAAGGTGTACGCGTACCTACCGGGTTTGCGACCACAGCCGATGCATACCGTGAATTTTTATCCCAGGACGGTTTAGATAAAAAAATCAATGACTTGCTTGATAAATTAAATGCTGATGATACGCAAGCGCTGGCCAAATGTGGCAGTCAGATCCGCCAGTGGATCATGGAAGCGGAGTTTCCGCCGGCTTTACAGAGCGCGATTGCGCAGAACTATGCAAAACTGATCGATAAATCGGCGCCAGGCACTACCTTTGCCGTACGTTCATCTGCGACAGCAGAAGACTTGCCCGACGCTTCCTTCGCCGGTCAGCAGGAAAGCTTCCTGAACATTCATGGCCTGGACAACATCAACCACGCCATTAAAGAAGTATTTGCTTCCTTGTATAACGACAGGGCTATTTCATACCGTGTGCACAAAGGCTTTGTGCATGCCGACGTGGCGCTCTCAGCCGGCGTACAGCAGATGGTACGTTCTGATATCGGCTGTGCCGGTGTGATGTTTACTATTGATACCGAATCCGGCCACAAGGATGTTGCCTTTATCACCGCCTCTTATGGCCTGGGCGAAACCGTGGTGCAGGGTGCGGTCAACCCTGATGAATTCTACGTACACAAGCCATTGCTCAACCAGGGCAAACCGGCGATCGTACGTCGCACCATGGGTTCCAAGCTGATCAAGATGATCTTCTCTGACGCGACCCAGGCGGGTAAATCTACCCATACAGTGCCTGTGGATGCCGCAGAAGCCAACCGCTATTCACTAGACGACGCCGATATCCTGGAACTGGCTGGTTACGCCATCACCATTGAGCAGCACTATGGCTGCCCTATGGATATCGAGTGGGGTAAAAACGGTCTGGATAATAAACTCTACATCCTGCAAGCGCGTCCAGAGACCGTGAAGTCGCAGGAAGCAGCCAAGAATGTCACCGAGACATTCAAGTTGCAGAAACACTCTTCTGTGCCTGTGGTCGCCGGCCGTGCCGTGACCCAGAAAGTCGGCGTAGGCCCGGTGCGTATCGTGCTCGACCCGGCAGAAATGCATGAAGTACAACCAGGTGACGTACTGGTCGCTGACATGACAGACCCTAACTGGGAGCCGGTGATGAAACGCGCCAGTGCCCTGGTGACCAACCGTGGCGGCCGTACCTGTCACGCGGCTATCATTGCACGTGAATTAGGCATCCCGGCTATTGTCGGTTCAGTCAATGCGACTGACCTGCTGCGTGACGGCGAGATCGTGACTGTTTCGTGCGCTGAAGGCGAAACCGGCTTTGTTTACCATGGTGCCCTGGATTTTGAAGTGTCTACCCAGTCCAACGCTGCCTTGTCCAAACCGCCTTGCAAGATCATGATGAACGTAGGCAACCCGGATATGGCGTTCACCTTTGCGCAGACACCTAACGACGGTGTCGGCCTGGCGCGTCTGGAGTTTGTGATCAACAACATGGTTGGCATACACCCGAAAGCGATCCTGAACGTCGATGCCATGCCTAAAGCGATCCAGACCACGATACACAACCGTGCACGTGGTTACGCCAGCCCTAAACAGTTCTACATTGATAAAGTAGCTGAAGGCGTGGCAACGATTGCTGCTGCGTTCTACCCGAAACCGGTGATCGTGCGTACATCAGACTTCAAGTCTAACGAGTACAAAAAGCTGGTAGGTGGCGACATTTACGAGCCGGATGAAGAAAACCCGATGATAGGTTTCCGTGGCGCAGCGCGTTATATGGCAGAAGACTTTAAAGAGTGCTTTGCCATGGAATGCCAGGCGATGAAGAAAGTCCGTGATGAACTGGGCCTGGTCAACGTTGAGTTGATGATCCCGTTCGTGCGTACACTGGATGAAGCCAAAGCTGTGACAGAGATCATGGCGGCAAATGGTCTCAAACGTGGTGAGAACGGCCTGCGCCTGATCATGATGTGCGAGATCCCATCCAATGCCCTGCTGGCTGAACAGTTCCTGGAATACTTCGATGGCTATTCCATCGGTTCCAATGACCTGACACAGCTGACATTAGGCATGGACCGCGATTCCGGCATTCTGGCAGATGGCTTCGACGAGCGTAATGACGCGGTCAAAGTGTTGCTGAAAATGGCCATCAGCACCTGTAACCGTTTGGGCAAGTACGTGGGTATCTGCGGCCAGGGCCCTTCTGACCATGAAGACTTTGCTGAATGGCTGGTCGCTGAAGGCATACAGTCTGTGTCGCTGAACCCGGACACCGTGGTTGCGACCTGGCAGCGCCTGACCAAGAAATAAATCTTTTTAAGCTCTTAAACTCAAGGCAATCGCATGAATCACCGTTCTGTATTTATTATTTCTGATGGTACGGGGATCACTGCGGGTGCCTTGAGCAAGCTGCTGGAGCATTTTCCTAATACCAAATTTACCACCACCCGCCTGCCCTTCACCGATAATGATGAAAAGGTACAGGCTGGCTTCGAGCATATCCAGAAAGTGGCAGATCAGGACGGCATACGCCCTATCGTGATCATGTCGGTCGGTAACGGCGAGCACAGGAACCGCCTGAAACAGGCCAATGCCTATTTTATCGATCTGTTCCACCGCTTTATCTATCCGTTGGGCTCTGAGCTCAACCAGGAGCCGCTGACAGGTGCCAGCATCGCTTACAGCTCTATGGGTAACAGCTACCATGAGCGCATGGAAGCGATCAATTTCACGCTCAACCACGATGATGGCATGACCAATACCGGGCTTGATGAAGCCGAGGTGATCCTGATAGGCGTTTCGCGCTGTGGCAAGACGCCGACCAGCATCTACCTGGCCATGCAGTTCGGCATCAAAGCCGCCAACTACCCCTTGATCCCGGAAGATTTTGAGCGCGGTTCATTTCCTGCTGCAGTAGAAAAAAACATAGACAAGATCTTTGGCCTGACCATTAAGCCAGAGCGCCTGCATTCGGTGCGTAGCGAGCGTCGCCCGGACAGCTTCTATGCTTCGCTGGATAACTGCCGTAAAGAGATTGAAATGGCCGAAAACATGATGCGCCGCTATGGCATCACCTGGGCCGACTCTACCAGCCGCTCTATCGAAGAGCTTTCTGCGCTGATCCTGCAAAAAATACGCCAGCGCTAAGGCTGGCGGTTTTATGTGCTTATGCGTCCTGGACAGGACGCAGGCTGGCTGGCTATTTAGGCAGCCATCGCCATCGCTGGTGTCTTAAGCTGCGATTTGCCGTGTGCTGGCGCCTGTTGTGGTTTCAACATATCACCACGCCAGAAATAATAAAACTCACGCGCAACACTCAGAAATGCATGCTGGGTACCCAGCGCATTGAATAGTGGCAGATTCCTGTCCACCATTTGACGGTAACTATGCGATTGCTTGTGCGGTACCTGGCGCAGCGCTACCAACAGGCACTTGGCCATGCGCATGCGCTCTTTAAACGCCGCCTGGTCAAAACCTTTGCTCTCGGAAGCACTCAGAAAAGCCTCCATCACAGCTTTCTCGGCGCTGGACATTAAAGTCTTGTCCAGGTCATACCACTGTTTGAAAAGTTCATCTTGCGTGGTGGTCACCGTAGGCACATTGCCGTTAAAGACCTTGGCCTGGCTCATGGCAGCGATCGCTTTGATGTCGCGCACCCAGAAAGAGAAAAACTCGCGCACCACCGGCAACACCATAGGGATCTCGGCGGTATCTATACTGGCGATAAAACGGTCTACGGCCTGGCGGTATTCGTTGCCGGCACAGGGGATATCTTTTAAAAATGCACTCAGGCGGATAATGGTGAATTCACGCTGTATCAGCATGCGTGCGCTGACACCCTGCCCGGTCAGCAGTTTCACGTAGGCCTTTAGTGCTTCTTCTTCTCTGGATATTTCCATAGGTGACTCCCATCTGCTTTTCTAGTTGATACTGTTGTTTGAACAGTTATTTACACTAGTATCTTAAGGCAGCATGTAGGAATTCAAATACGCGATTAAATCAGTAAAGGCGCGACATTTGCACAGTTTGAGTGCACGGCAGGTGTAGTCAGGCCGATTTAAAGCGGCGGTGTATCATGAGCATCAGCAGCGCGCTGACCAGCGTCATCCCCAGCATGGCCTTAGACATGCTCAGGGTCGAATGCCACACCAGAGGCACCACCACGGCTGAACTCAGTGTAGAACACACCATCTGTATAAACGCCTGGGCCGAGGCGGCAGTGCCGCGTGATTTTGGGTAAAAATCCAGCGCTGCGATCGACAGTATAGGCACCACCGTCGCCATGCCCACATTGAATAAGGCGATAGGCAATATCGCCATCCACCACAAGGGTTCGCCGGCATAAATCGCCTGTATGACTACATTGATGCTGGCAACCAGCACCATCCAGGCAAATGCCCAGCGTATGGTAGTGGCAGGCGACAATTTACCGGCGGTATGCCGCGCCAGCCACGAGCCTGTCATCATGCCGGCAACGGTAGGAACGAACAAGAAACCGAATTGCTGGCTACTTAAATGCAAATGCTCGACCAGAAACACCGGGCTGGCGAGCACATAGATAAAAAAAGCGGAAAAGTTCAGGCCTACGCAGGCAGTCAGGATCAGAAACTGGCGGTTGCCCAGCATCTTGCCGTAAGTTTGGGTGATGTTCTGCACTGAAAATCGCACCCGTTGCGCGGCAGGTACCGTTTCAGGCAGGTAGCGCACCGCCGCCCATAATGACAAGGCGGCATACAAAGCCAGGAAAATAAAAATAGCCTGCCAGTGTATGCCCAGCAGCACGCCGCCCAGAATAGGCGCGATGGCGGGCGCAATGCCAAACAGCATCTGCATGGTGGCCATCACACGCTGTGCTTGCGGGCCATCAAATAAATCGCGCACCATGGCTCGGGCCACCGTGTTGCCTGCCCCGCCACTCATGCCCTGCAAGGCACGGAACAGCCACAAGGTCTCTACATTGGGCGCAAACGCGCAACCTATGCTGGCCAGTACAAAAATACCCAGCCCCCACTTGATGGTCGTGATGCGCCCTACCGCATCCGACACTGCCCCGTGACACAAAGTCATCACCGCATAAGGCAGCAGGTAAAAGGTCAGGCTCTGCTGTATGGCAAGCGGGTCGGCCTGCAATGAATCCGCCATGACGTGAAAGGCCGGCAGATAAGTATCGATGGCGAAAGGCGCCAGTGCAGCCAGGGCTGCCAATACATAGACCAGTAATACCGAATGCTGCACTAAGACTCTTTCACTAACGATATGTCAAAAAGGGATATGTCAAAAAAGGCATGGGTTAAATGAGGCCAGGAAAATAACGGCTATCAATATGACACGATAAAAAACAGCAGGCGCAAACTGCGCCTGCTGATTATAAAGCATATGCCTGCTACGGTCAGGGCAAGGCGTGAAATTGCTCCACTCTTTCCTTGTCACCCGCCACATATTTTTTCGAGTTCTTGTCGGTGCGGAAAATGATCGGTTGCTCGCGCACCAGCGGGTTTTGCGAGCTGAGCAAAGCCTCGTCGATCAAGTGGCGATTAGGCGACTTGGTACATACCGGGTCGGCCATTTCTGCATCGCCGCTCAGCAGATAGGACTGGCAGCGGCAACCACCCAGATCATTATCCTGCTCATCGCAGCTACGGCAAGGTTCTTTCATCCAGTCCTTGCCACGGTATTTGGTAAATGCCGGCGACTCTTTCCAAGCCCATTCCAGGCCATTCTCACGCACATTGGGGAAAGTCATGCCTGGCAACACCCGGGCAGAGTGGCACGGCAAGACATCGCCATTGGCAGTGACAATCATGAACACCTCGCCCCAGCCGTTCATGCATTTTTTCGGCCGGTCGGCAAAATAATCCGGCACCACGAAAAACACTTTCATTTTATTGCCTACACGTTCCCTGAAGGCGTTGGTGGCAGCTTCGGCGCGGTTCAGTTGTTCACGGGTGGGCATCAGCTGGTCGCGGTTGACCAGACTCCAGCCGTAATACTGGGTATTCGCCAGTTCGACATAATCGGCCCCCAGTGCTTCTGCCATCTCCAGTATCTTGCCCACCTGGTCGATGTTGTAGCGGTGTATCACCACATTCAGCACCATAGGATAACCATGCGCCTTGATCATGGCCGCCACTTTCTTCTTCAATTCGAAAGTGCGCGTATCGGTGATAAAGTTGCTGATGTCTTCGGTCACGTCGTGCATGGAGAGCTGGATATGGTCCAGGCCACCCTCTTTGAACGCCTGTATGCGTTTCTCGGTAAGGCCGACGCCGGAAGTGATCAGGTTGCTGTAATAGCCCAGCTTGTGTGCTTCGGCAACGATCTCTTCAATATCGTCGCGTAACAAAGGCTCACCACCAGAGATACCTAGCTGGATGGCGCCCATTTTACGCGCATCGCGCAGGGCACTGATCCACTGCTCTGTGCTCAGCTCGTTTTTGGTGTGTTTGTCATAATCGGTCGGGTTGTAGCAGAAAGCACAGTGCAGCGGGCAACGGTAAGTCACTTCTGCCAACAACCATAGCGGTTGCTTCTGTGTCACATTTGCTGCCACGCCATTGTTTAATTGTGCCATGCTGCTCTCCTTGCGGATCAATTCACCTTGCGTAACCAGGCTTTACCTACTGCCAGGTCAAACATGCCGAGAATATCGGCTTCTATACCTTCTGCGTCAGGAAAAGCCGTTTTCAGCTCAGCCACGATATCACCCACACTGGCCTTGCCATCCACGCGTTTCAGAATCTCGCCAGCGCCGCCATGCAGTTTGACCATGCCCTCGGGAAACAGGATGACATAGCTCTGCTGCGCTTCTTCCCATTGAAAGCGGTGGTGAAAAGCGATCGCATAGATATCGGCGTGTTGAATATTGTTTTCCATCATTAAACTTTCAAAGTTGCTGATTAAAGTCAGTCTTCTATCTTGATCACTGGCTGACGCAGATAATCGCGGCCTTCGGTTTTGATCTCGGTCGAGGCCAGCATGATTGAGTCGGCGATCACCCACAAGATATTCAGCTTGAATTGCAGGATATCCAGCGCTTTCAACTGCATTTCGCGCGAGGTGCTAAAGTAATCCAGAGTGACACTCAAGCCCTGCTCCACATCACGCCTGGCCTCGGTCAGACGTTTTTTAAAATACATCAGACCCTCTTCTTTCACCCAGGGGTACATGCTGGGCCAGGAACTGATGCGCTGCTGGTGGATATGCGGTGCGAACAGTTCGGTCAGGCTGGAGCAGACACTCTCCTGCCAGCTACGCTGCTTGGCGAAATTGATATAAGCATCCACCGCAAAACGTACACCTGGTGATACCAGCTCCAGGCTGGTCACTTGTTCTCGCGTCAAGCCTACGGCTTCGCCCAGCTTGATCCAGGCCTCTATGCCGCCGATCTGGTCATCTACGCCGTCGTGGTCGGTGATGCGCACTATCCATTGTTTACGCACTTCTTTATCCGGGCAGTTGGATAAGATCGCGGCGTCCTTCATAGGAATAGCGATCTGGTAATAAAAACGGTTGGCCACCCAGCATTGCAATTGCTCTTTGGTCAGCTTGCCCTCATACATCATCACATGGAAAGGATGATAGATATGGTAGCCCTGACCTTTTTCACGTAGTTTGGCTTCGAACTCCTCACGGGTCCAGGGTAGTTTTGCCTGCGTCACTGCGTTCATCTAGCTCTCCTAAAGAATGATATCCATACCGTCATACGCGACTTCGATCTGGTGATCGTTGAGGATCGCGCGCTCGGCGGAATCTTCCCTTAAAATCGGGTTGGTATTGTTGATATGTATCAGTACCTTACGCACTGATTTTTCGCTGCCGAATTTATCCAGCTCTTCTATCATGCCGCCTGGCCCGGATTGCGGATTATGGCCGATACTGCGCGCAGTCTTGCTCATCAAGCCCATGTCCAGCATCTCGGTATTGGTCCAGAAAGTGCCATCGACCATGATGCAGTCAGCCTGGTTCATCAGCGGCGGCAAGTGCGGCTCTATCTCGGCCAGGCCAGGCGAATACCAGCATTTCTTGCCGGTAGAGATCTCTTCTATCAACACGCCTATGGTGTCGCCCGGATGCGGGTCATTGCGGTGTGGGGAATATGGTGGCGCGGCACTCTTGAGTGCCACCGCTGTAAACCGCAGGTTAGGCACATTGGGTATCTCAAAGCTGCTGGCGTGGCTGACATCATTGCCGTCAATAGCGATCTCGTGATGATTGACGCCGCAGTAATGTCCCAGGATATTCAGGATCTGGTTACCGCTGGTGAGGTCTTCATACACCATCTTGGTACAGTAGATCTCGCGTTTCACCTGGCCTTCACGCAGCATGAACAGGCCGGTGGTATGGTCTATCTGCGCATCGATCAGAATAATGCCCTGTATGCCGCTGTCGCGTATGGCGCGGCCAGGTTGCAGGGCCGGGAATTCCTGTATCTGTTGCAGGATATCTGGCGAGGTATTAAATAACACCCAGTCAACGCCATTGCTTGAGACACAGATAGAAGACTGTGTACGCCGGGTGGCCTTGATCGTGCCTTTACGCAAGCCATCGCAGTTCTCACAGTTACAGTTCCATTGCGGGAAACCCCCGCCAGCACCAGCACCCAACACGTGTATATACATAATCGCTTCTTGTTTTAATGGTTATAGACCTAGCAGGTCATCATACAATAATTACCTGATGGTCGTTGACAACTCTTCAAGTGACAGCCGTGACGTCGAAGACCAACTGTAGCCACTTCGCCACTGCTATTCTGGTATGACTGGCATCATACGCATGGGTTGCAAGAACACCCTGCTACTGACAATGATTCCCTGCTCATGATTTTCATGAGCCCGGTTTTCCAGCAGCTACCCTGCAGGCCATAAAACAAAAAACCGCACTGGCTAGAGTGCGGTTTTTGCATGACCTGATGGCCGTTTACTCCTGCTCTAGCAGCTTCTCGCGGCGTGCCTTCACCGCGGCAGCCAGAGCTTCCAGCACTACCACCGAGTCATCCCAACCCAGGCAGGCATCGGTGATAGACTGGCCGTAATTGAGGCTGCAGCCCGGGGTATGGTCCTGGCGGCCTTCGTTGAGGTGTGATTCCAGCATCACGCCTATGATGCGGCTATCGCCATTGGCGATCTGCCCGCAAACATCGGCCACCACTGCCATCTGATTCTTGTACAGCTTCTGACTATTGCCATGACTGCAATCCACCATCAATACCGGCGCCAAACCTGCATCGGCCAACTGCTGGCATACTTCAGCGACACTTTGCGCATCGTAGTTGGGCAATTTGCCGCCGCGCAAGATCACATGACAATCTTCGTTACCCCTGGTAGCAAAAATGCCAGACGTGCCTTCTTTGGTCAGGGACAGGAAATGATGCGGGCTGGCAGCCGTTTTGATCGCATCTATGGCGACCTTGGCGCCACCATCGGTGCCGTTCTTGAAACCGACCGGGCAGGACAAGCCCGAAGCCAGTTCGCGGTGTATCTGCGATTCGGTGGTGCGTGCGCCTATGGCGCCCCAGCTGACCAGGTCGGCGGTGTATTGCGGCGAGACCACATCGAGGAACTCTGTCGCTGCCGGCATGCCGATCTCGTTGACCTCCAGCAGAAAGCGCCGCGCTTTTTCCAGCCCGGCATTGATGTCGTAAGTGCCATCCAGGTGCGGGTCGTTAATCAAGCCTTTCCAGCCGACGGTGGTGCGCGGTTTTTCAAAATACACCCGCATCACGATCAGCAACTCATTGCCCAGGCGGTTGCGCACTTCCAGCAGACGTTTGGCGTATTCCATGCCAGCCTCAGTGTCATGGATTGAGCACGGCCCGACGATCACCACCAGGCGGTCATCGCCCTGATGCAGTATGTGATGGATGGCAGTACGTGTTTTCAGGATGTTCTGGGTGCTGACTGTGCTTTCCTGCAGGCGTGACAATAGCTCCGCTGGTGTGACCAGTGGTTTGATCTCAAGCACCCGTACATCGTCGGTGGCTAATTTTTCGTAAGCGTTCATGACTGTAAAATCTGTTCCAGCACTTGCAGAAAACGTGCATTCTCACTAAATAAACCTATGCTTACGCGCAGGTAATCCGGCATTTCATAATTGGCCACTGGCCGCACTATCACGCCCTGCTTTAACAAAGCCTGGTTGACAGCGCCTGCATTGGTCACTTTAAAGCTGACAAAGTTGCCAAACGAGGGAATAAAGCTCAAGCCCAGTTTGGTTAAACCTTGCGTGATTTGTGTCATGCCGGCCTGGTTGGCGGCATAACTGCGCGACACGAAATCCTCATCCTGCAACGATACCGTCGCCGCTACTTGCGCCAGGCTATTGACGTTAAAAGGCTGGCGTACACGATTCATCAGATCGGCCAATGCGGCATGCATCAAACCAAAGCCTACGCGCAACCCGGCCAGGCCATAAGCCTTGGAGAAGGTTCGTGAGATGATCAGATGATCAAATGTACTCAGCCAGCCGATCGCTTCGGATTTATCGTCGGCAGACAGATACTCATCATAAGCTTCATCCAGCACCACCACGATATGCCTGGGCACTTTTTGTAAAAAGTCTTTTAACTCGGCCTTGGCGATCAGGGTGCCGGTCGGGTTATTCGGGTTGGCGACAAAGATCAGTTTGGTTTTGGGCGTGATGGCTGTTAAAAATCCGGCCAGATCATGCGCAAACTCGATCGCAGGCACCACTACGCCAGTCGCACCAGCGGCCTGCGTCACCAGCGGGTAGACCGCAAACGCATGCTGCGAATAGATCACTTCATCGCCTGCGGTCAGAAAGGCCCGCGCAGCCAGTTCCAGGATGTCATTGGAACCGTTACCAAACACGATCTGCTCAGGTTGCACCGCATACTTGTGGCTGACTGCATCGCGCAAGGCAAAACTGTTGCCATCCGGGTAGCGCGCGATCTCGTAAATAGCTTCTTCCAGCGCCATTTGCGCTTTGGGGCTCATGCCTAACGGGTTCTCGTTAGAAGCCAGTTTGACGATATCTGCTTCGTTCAGGCCCATTTCACGCGCCAGTTCGCTGATAGGCTTGCCACCCTGATACGGCGCAATGGCGCGGATATTGGCAGGAGCTAATTGTGACAACTCAGACAGGCGTGATGCATCAGACATAGTGTGTACAGTTAAAGATGGGATGGTTAAATAATAGCAGTCGGGTATGAACCCAGCACTTTGAGAAAAGTCGAGCGGTCAGCCAGCTCAGCCAGTGCGGCTTGCACATTAGGCGCTTGCTGATGGCCCTCAATATCAACAAAGAAGACGTAGTTCCACAGGTTTTGACGCGAAGGCCTGGATTCCAGCTTGGTCATGCTCACACCATGGCGTGACAGTGGCTCCAGCAACTGCAATATCGCCCCCGGCTTATTGTGGGCACTCATGACCAATGAGGTCTTATCCTGCCCTGACGGGGCGACCGCATGGCTACCCAGCACCAGAAAGCGCGTAGTGTTTTTCGGGTCATCTTCTATATTTTCGGCCAGGATATGCAGGTCGAATAATTCAGCGGCACGTTTGCTGGCGATGGCCGCGGCGAACGTGCCCTGACTGGCAACCAGCTCATGTATCATCTGCGCAGCACGGGCATTGCTGACCACGGCCTCGCGTTCAACGTTAGGCAGTATCTTGTTCAGCCACTCATGGCATTGCGACAGTGACTGCGCATGACCGAAAACGTGCGATATCTGTGTGATATCCTGTTGTGCAGACAACAAGCAGTGATGTACAGGCAAAGTCACTTCACCGACCACCTGCAAGGCACTCGCCAGCAACAGATCCAGCGTGATGCCGACGGCGCCCTCGGTCGAGTTCTCCACCGGCACTATGCCATAGTCTGCCTGGCCTGCTTCCACCGTGCGGAACACTTCATCTATACTGGCACACACCACTGCCTGGCGGCCTTCGCCAAACTGTTTGAGTGCGGCTTCTTCGCTGTAAGTGCCCAATGGCCCTAAAAACGCGATCGCCAGTTCTTTTTCCAGTGCGCGGCAATTGGACATCACGGCACGGAAAATATGGCTCACCGCTTCAGCTGACAGTGGGCCGTCATTCTCGCTTTGCATGCGGCGTATGATCTGCGCCTCACGCTCAGGTCTATAGATGACACCATCATTCTTTAAATGCCCGATTTCGCGTGCCAGTTTCGCGCGTTCGTTCACCAATGCCAGGACCTGCGCATCGATGGCATCAATTTTATCTCTAAATTGTTTTAATAAATCAGACATTTAAAACTTATACTTAATGTTAATTAAGAATTATTATTTTCGAATTCCTGCATGAATGTGACCAGTGCCTGTACGCCCTCTATAGGCATGGCATTATAAATACTGGCGCGCATACCGCCGACCGAACGGTGGCCTTTCAACTGCAACAAACCACGTGCGCCGGCCTGTTTCAGGAAAGCATCGTTCAGGCTCTCGTCACGCAAGCGGAACGGGATATTCATACGCGAGCGGTAAGCTGGCTGGATAGGGTTATAGTAAAAATCGGTTTGATCCACATAGTCATATAGCAGTTTGGCCTTGGCGATATTGAGTTTCTCAATCGCCTCTACCCCGCCCTGTGCCAGCAACCATTCAAATACCAGCCCGGCAATATAAATGCTGTAAGTAGGCGGTGTATTGATCATGCTCTGGTTTTCTGCCTGGGTCTTCCAGTGGAATACCGCTGGCGTGAGCGGTGAAGCCTGTTCCAGCAGGTCTTCACGCACGATCACCAGGCACAGGCCGGCCGGGCCGATATTCTTTTGTGCTCCGCCATAGATCACGCCATATTTAGAGACATCGATAGGACGTGAAAGGATATGCGAAGACATATCGGCGACAATAGGCACACCGTGCGTTTCCGGCACCTCCAGAAACTCGACACCGTTGATGGTTTCGTTGGTGCAATAGTGCACGTAAGCGGCATCACGATTCAACTGCCAGTCAGCAAATGCCGGCACATGCGTGAAATCATCTGCTTCAGCCGAGGCGGCGATATTGATCTGGCCGTAGGCTTTGGCATCTTTCACGCTGCGTTTGCTCCAGGAGCCGGTGACTACGTAGTCGGCCGATTTGCCATTGAGCAGGTTCATGGGAATGATGGCATTCTCTGCAATGGCACCACCCTGTAAGAACAGCACTTTATAATTGGCCGGGATCGCCAGCAACTGGCGCAAATCGGCTTCTGCCTTTTCCAGGATGCTGGTGAACTCTTTGCCACGGTGTGACATTTCCATCACGCTCATGCCGCTGCCATGCCAGTCCAGCATTTCAGCCTGGGCACGTTCGAGTACGGATTTCGGCAACACTGCCGGGCCTGCAGAAAAATTATAAATCTTAGTCATGTCTCAAGTTATTCTTCGTTTTCGTCTTCAACGTCGTCGGTCTCTACGATTTTTTCCAGACCAGAAAGTTTTTCACCCTCACCCAGGTTGATCAGCGTCACGCCTTGTGCGGCACGGCCCATATCGCGGATCTCCTTGACGCGGGTACGGATCAATACGCCACCGGTAGTGATCAGCATGATCTCGTCATCCGCAGTGACCAGTCTGGCTGCAACCGCCAGGCCATTACGTTCGCTGATGGCAATGGCTTTCACACCCTGCGTACCACGGCCGGAGTGACGGAACTCTGACAGCACGGTACGTTTGCCGTAACCGTTTTCAGTCGCGACCAACACCGATTGCTGGTCATTCTCGGCGATCAGCAAGGAAAGTACCCGCTGTTTGGTGGCCAGTTTCATCCCGCGCACACCACGGGTCGCGCGGCCCATAGGACGCACATCATCCTCGGTGAACCAGACGGCTTTACCGCCATTGGAAACCAGCACGATGTCATTCTTGCCATTGGTCACTTCGGCGCCGACCAGGTAGTCATTATCATCAAGATTGATGGCGATGATGCCGGATTTACGCGGATTGGAGAACTCGGTCAGCGCGGTTTTCTTCACCGTACCCATAGAGGTCGCCATAAACACGAAATGGTTCTCGTCGAATTCTTTCACCGGCAGGATGGCATTGATCTTCTCGCCTTCTTCCAGCGGGAACAGGTTCACGATAGGTTTACCGCGGCTGACGCGGCTACCTTGCGGCACTTCATATACCTTAAGCCAGTAGACACGGCCACGGCTGCTGAAGCACAGGATGTAGTCATGCGTATTCGCCACAAACATCTTGTCGATGAAGTCATCTTCCTTGGTCGCTGCGGCCTGTTTACCACGGCCTCCACGGCGCTGGGCCCTATACTCATCCAGAGGCTGTGATTTCACGTAGCCGGTATGTGACAGAGTCACTACCACATCCTGCGGCGTGATCAGGTCTTCCAGCGACAAGTCCTGCGTATTATGCTCGATCTCGGAACGGCGCTTGTCGCCGAACTGTTTCTGAATCTCGTTCAGTTCTTCCACAATAATGGCGGTGACGCGCTCGGGCTTGGCCAGAATATCCAGCAGATCGGCAATGATATCCATCACTTCTTTGTATTCGGTGACTATTTTGTCCTGTTCCAGACCAGTCAGGCGTTGCAGACGCATCTGCAGGATCTCTTGCGCCTGGATATCTGACAAGCGGTAACCTTTAGGCGTCAGGCCAAAGTCTACCGACAAGCCTTCCGGGCGTGAGGCTTCCATGGCCGCACGTTTCAGCATTTCTTCCACCACGGTGGAATGCCAGTCTTTGGCCATCAATTCTTTTTTCGCTTCCGGCGGCGTTGGTGCGGCCTTGATGATAGCGATCATCTCGTCCACATTGGCCAGCGCAACCGCCAGGCCTTCCAGCACATGGCCACGGTCACGCGCTTTGCGCAGCTCGAACACGGTACGCCGTGTGACGACTTCGCGGCGGTGGCGCAGGAAAGCTTCCAGCATCTGCTTGAGGTTGAGCAGACGTGGCTGGCCATCCATCAGGGCCACCATGTTCATGCCGAAGGTATCTTGCAGCTGGGTCTGCTTGTAGAGGTTGTTAAGGATTACTTCAGGCACTTCGCCGCGTTTAAGCTCGATCACCACACGCATGCCAGACTTATCCGACTCATCGCGCAGGTCAGAAATACCTTCTATCTTCTTCTCGTTGACCAGCTCGGCGATCTTCTCTATCAGGGACTTCTTGTTCACCTGATAGGGCAGCTCATCAATAATGATGGACTGGCGGCCACCTTTATCCAGGTCTTCAAAGTGGGTGCGGCCACGCATGACCACACGGCCACGGCCAGTGCGGTAACCCTCTTTAACGCCTACGGTACCGTAAATAATGCCGGCAGTCGGAAAGTCAGGCGCCGGAATGTATTCGATCAGCTCATCAATGCTGATCTCAGGATTTTTCAGCAACGCAAAACAGCCGTTCAGTACTTCATTCAGGTTGTGCGGCGGAATGTTGGTCGCCATACCCACCGCAATGCCCGAGCTGCCGTTGATCAGCAGGTTAGGGATACGGGTAGGCATGATCAGCGGTTCTTGCTCGCTGCCGTCATAGTTAGGGCCAAAGTCGACGGTTTCTTTCTCGATATCTGCCAGCAGTTCGTGTGCGATCTTGGACATACGGATCTCGGTATACCGCATGGCCGCCGCGTTATCGCCATCTACCGAACCAAAGTTACCCTGGCCATCGACCAGCATATAGCGCAGCGAGAAGTGCTGCGCCATACGCACTATGGTGTCATACACTGCAGTATCACCGTGCGGGTGATACTTACCGATGACGTCACCGACGATACGCGCTGACTTTTTGTATGGCTTGTTGTAGTCATTGGAAAGCTCGTGCATGGCGAACAGCACGCGCCTGTGCACTGGTTTCAGGCCGTCACGCACATCTGGCAAAGCACGACCAACGATCACGCTCATGGCGTAATCAAGATAACTGCGGCGCATCTCGTCTTCGAGACTGATAGGCAGGGTTTCTTTAGCAAACTGATCGGGAGACTGACTCATTCTTGACCCATTTTATAGTTAAAAGTTATCTCGCGATTCTAGCATATTTAGCTGAACCTGGCTGACTTAAACGCGGCTAAAATGGCCTGCATCATGCCTGCAGGCAAGAAAAGAGCTGGCGGGAAGGAGAATCGGGATCCCAGACTTTTGTCAGGCTGGAATGGCGCGATATAAAACTGCGTATAAATGAAAACGGTTTATCGTCATGCCAGCCACTGGCGATCCGATAAACCGCTATTCTTGCAGCAGGATCAGGCCCGGGACAACAATTGCAGATCGTTTTTCAGATCTTCCACGTGCTCCAGCCCTACCGCGATACGCACCAGATTATCCCTGATACCGGCCTCGGCGCGCGCCTCGGCTGTCACCCGGCTATGCGTAGTGGTGGCCGGATGGGTGATGGTAGATTTGGCATCGCCCAGATTGGCGGTGATGGAGATCAGCCTGGTAGCATCAATGAGTTCCCAGGCGGCCTCCTGCTCACTTTGCCCAGGGCGCGGCTTGACCTCAAACGTGACGATACCGCCACCCAACCTTTGCTGCTGTTGCGCCAAGGCATACTGCGGGTGCGAAGGCAGGCCGGGGTAATGAACATGTGCCACCCGTGGCTGCTGTTCCAGCCATTGCGCGATCGCCAGTGCGCGCGCCGCGTGTGCTTCCATGCGTATCTGCAAGGTCTCCATGCCTTTGACGAACACCCAGGCATTGAATGCACTCATGGTGACGCCGGCGGTGCGCAGAAAACCATATACCGGCTCCATCAAGGCTTTATTACCCAGCACAGCACCGCCCAGCACCCTGCCCTGGCCATCGATATACTTGGTCGCGGAGTGGATGACGATATCAGCGCCCAGCTTTAAAGGCTGTTGCAAGGCTGGCGTGCAGAAACAATTATCTATCGCCAGGTGAGCACCGGCCGCATGGGCGACTTCTGCCAGTTTGGCGATATCGCCTACTTCGGTGAGCGGATTGGAAGGCGTTTCGGCAAAAAACAGCTTGGTATTCGGTTTGACTGCCGCTTTCCAGGCCTCAATATCGGTCAATGACACCAGTGTCACTTCCAGGCCCCAGCGTTTGAGGATATTGGAGAACAATTGCACCGTGGTACCAAACACACTGCGCGAAGCGACGACATGGTCACCGGCACTGCAAATGCCCATGATGCAGGCCAGGATGGCAGCCATGCCGCTGGCAGTCGCCACACACTGCTCTGCACCTTCCAGCGCGGCCAGCTTGTCCTGAAACATGGTCACGGTCGGGTTGGTGAAGCGCGAATAAATATTACCCGGCTCGGTGCCGCCAAACCTGGCAGCCGCCTGGGCTGCGTTCTTGAAGCGGAAACTGGAGTTGAGGAACAGGGCCTCGGAGTTCTCACCGAACTCAGTGGTCAATGTGCCAGCGCGTACTGCCAGCGTTTCCAAATGGTATTCATCGTTCATTTTGTCTTGATCTTCCAACTAACTTAATCTTTCAACGGCCACAACAGGTAATAAAAAACCCGCTTCAGCATTGCGCTAAAACGGGTTTTTGGGCTCTCGCTTTAGCAGGATTTATAATGCGCTCGCAAGCTGAGTTCGGCTTCGGTTAAAGTTCGCCACTCAAATCAGCGCAATTTCATTAAACGCCTTTTGCCGGCGCCTGTCAAGCCTTACTCCACCCCGACCAGATCAGTGGATAACAAATTCAAATCGAGCTGGGTAGTCGAGTTTGGCGGTGGCTGTTTCTTATTGAAATCGCTGCGCGCAGCCTCGATACGGTTCAGGTAAGCGGCATCAACATCACCGGTCACATACTTGCCATCAAAGCAGCTGCAGTCGAACTCAGTCAGATGCGGGTTGGATTTGGTGATACTTTCGCGCAAGGCATCCAGATCCTGGTAGATCAGGGCATCGGCACCGATCTCGGCACAGATCTCCTCATCAGTGCGATTGGTCGCCAGCAATTCATCACGGCTGGGCATATCTATGCCATACACATTCGGGTAGCGTACCGGCGGTGCAGCAGAAGCGAAATAGACTTTATTGGCGCCTGCATCGCGCGCCATCTGCACGATCTGCTGCGAAGTGGTGCCACGCACGATAGAGTCATCGACCAGCAAGACGTTTTTACCCTTGAACTCGATGCCGATAGGATTGAGCTTCTGGCGCACAGATTTTTTACGCAGTGCCTGACCCGGCATGATAAAGGTACGGCCGATATAACGGTTTTTAATAAAACCTTCGCGGTAATCCAGGCCTAGCGAAATGCCCAATTGCAAGGCACTGGGGCGGCTGGTGTCCGGGATGGGGATCACCACATCGATCTGCTTGTCAGCCCATTCACGCTTGATCTTTTCACCCAGCAAAGTACCCATGTCCAGACGGGTCTGGTAGACAGAAACGCCATCGATGACAGAGTCAGGGCGCGCCAGGTAAACATATTCAAAAATACAGGAAGTCAGTTTTGGATTGGTGGCACACTGGCGACTGAACAGATTGCCATCCATATCGATAAATACGGCTTCGCCAGGCTCTACATCACGCAACAATTTGAAACCCAGCACATCCAGAGCCACGCTTTCAGAAGCCACGATGTACTCGGTGCCCTTGCTGGTCTCCTGTTTGCCTATGACCAGCGGGCGAATACCGTGCGGATCACGGAAAGCCAGCAGGCCGAAGTTGGCGATCATGGCGACCACTGCATAAGCGCCTTTGCAACGTCTGTGCACACCGGCTACGGCATCAAACACCATATCGCTGTTGAGCAAAGCACTTTTGGAGGTCGCTTCGATCTCATGCGCCAGTACATTCAGCAATACTTCAGAGTCGGAGCTGGTGTTGATATGGCGAAGATCCTGCCTGAACATTTCGGATTTCAGCTGTTCTGAGTTGGTCAGGTTGCCATTGTGGCCGAGCACGATACCGAATGGAGAGTTCACATAAAACGGCTGTGCTTCCGCTGCACTGGATGAGCCGGCGGTAGGATAACGCACATGCGCGATACCGACGTTACCGGCCAGGTTACGCATATGGCGGGTATGAAATACATCTTTTACCAGGCCATTATTCTTATGCATATGGAAAGTATTACCATCGCAAGTCACGATCCCTGCAGCGTCTTGCCCGCGATGCTGTAGCACCAGCAACCCGTCATACAACAACTGGTTCACCGGGTTTTTACCTACAATACCGATAATTCCACACATAGCGACATCCTATCCAAGACTAGATTACAAATTAAATGAGAGACTCATCCGCCTGCTGATGTTCCAAATGCACATATTCAGCAATACTAGATGGTACCCACGGCAGCAAATTCAAGACCAACACCTCAACTGGCGCACTCAACATGGCATTGGTCCAGCGTGCGTCCCTGGGAATATCCGTCATCGCAGCCAGCATCGCCAGTATACAGACGATCAGCACGCCTTTGGCTGCGCCAGCAACGCCGCCCAGCACCCGGTTCAGGCCGCCCAGACCCACGGCCTTGATCAAGGTGGTGAGCAGCAATGCCAGCAGGGTGCATAAAAAAAGCACCGCTAAAAATACGAACAGAAACGCGGCAATAGCTTTCACTGCTTCGCCAGGCACTTGTTCAGGAATATAAGTGATCACCTGGCTGTTAAATTTGTTAGCCAGGTAAAACGCCAGCACCCAGCCTATCACTGAAAAAAGCTCACGGATAGCACCGCGCATCAATCCAACCAGAATGGAAAAACCAATGATGCCCAGTACTAAATAATCAAAAATGGTCATGGCCTGATTCAGGACCTGCTCGCCACAATGCCGCTAAAGCCAGCAGCTTCCATTTTTTTCAACGCGGCTGCCGCTTCGTTACGCGTCGCATAAGTACGCGACCGCAAGCGTAACTTCTGGCCGGCAGCATCCACTTTATCGGTTGCCGCATCAAACCCGGCCTGTTTTAGCCTGGTTTGCAGTTTTTCAAGATTGCTGGGGTCAGAAAACACACCGAACTGCACATAAAACTTACCTGATGTTTTATCGGAAGAAACCGGCTCTTCTTTAACCACAGGTTTGGCCGGCGCAACTTTGGGTTCAACTTTGGGTTCAACTTTGGGTTCAACTTTGGGTTCAACTTTGGGTTCAACTTTGGGTTCAACTTTGGGTTCAACTTTGGGTTCAACTTTGGGTTCAACTTTGGGTTCAACTTTGGGTTCAAC
>NZ_JBQVPB010000012.1:0-96966 GCF_052437885.1 Methylophilus sp.
GACAGAAAATCTGTAGCCTCATTGCGTGACTTGTACCAGGCCCAGCTTTTGATAATGATGATGGCCCACACCACCACCGACAGCACGCCCAGCAGATACAGCACTAAATCTACGATGTCAGGTACCAAGTCCACAAACCACTCCAATAGTCAAAAAATCAAGCCTTTTACCTACAAATACGAAAAATCGGGAAAAACACCCATTGACATGAGGAATATTTCCTTTTATCGCGCTTACATATATTCATCGCTGGCAAAGCAAAAAACCTCATGTTTTTAACTTATATTTACATTTAAGGCTGAAAAAGTGTCATATGGCCGCGGGTACACGGGCATGGCTGGTTAAAGATGACTAGATCAAGGATGACTGGGCAGTAAAGAACTGACTGCGCCGCTTAAAGCGGATTCTGGCCGGAGATGGCAGGCGGCATATAGACAAAATACCATTCGCCGTAATAGCGTTTGTTATTCAGATGCTGCAGCTCACCGCGGTAACCTTTGGTCTTGAACGGCGGCTTATCCGACAAACTGTATATGCCCATGATGCCGCCACTGGGGGCTTCAACGATGCCCCAGCCTTCACGCTGCGTGACCGGGTCCAGATATGGCCGGCGCAAATGGCGACGCGGGCTGGGAAAACGCGCATCATTTAGCAACAGCTCCAAGGTCTGCGGAAAGGTCTTCACCAACCCCGGTGTCTGGTTGTAATAACGGCCGATGGCGTCTCTGTAGGCCAGGCCGACGCGAATCAACTCCTGCTCCCTTTCGCGTAACACCTGGGTCTGCCAGCGCATGGCCGCCTGCGCCATGACCAGACCACTCAGCATCACCAGCATGAACATGCCTATGAGCACGAACCCCAGGCGCGCATGTTTACCAGATGGCATAAGGCGTACCATCGCCGGAAAGCTGGCTGGAACCACTGTGCACATCAAATACGCTGCCCTGTTCGTCTATATTGGGCGGCAAGGTGATCACCCAGGTATCGTTACGCTCGGTCATAGGGTCGGGCGGAATGGCCTTCAGGTACTGCCGCTCTACCAGCTCTTCGAGGACTTCCGGGTAACGGTTCTTATCACTGTAGAACTTGTCTATGGCGTCGCGCATGGTCAGCAGGTCATGGCGCAAGGTGGTTTCCTTGGAGCGCTGCAACATATGCATGAATTTAGGGCTGACGATAGTCAGCAGCATGGCCAGGATAGCCAGCACCACCAGCATCTCTATCAGGGTGAATCCGCGTCTCATCTGTTACCACTCACTGTATGGCTGCTGGTTGATGCCGATAGCACCCGAGCGGGAAGCCACGTCATAGACATCCTGGGCCATCTCGTCCACGCCACCGTCATAAGCGCGTATGTGCCAGGTCTGGGCGTTACTCAATGTGACATCAGGGGCGAACGGGTCGCGCGGGATGCGCCTTAAAAAAAACATTTTTTTCTTTTTCGTGTCTTTTGCATTTTCAACGCCGGTCACCAGTATCCTCAGGTTGGGCGGGTAGCCGCTACCGTCGGCAGTCTTCTTGATCAGGCCCTGGTCGACTGCGTCTTTATAGGCATCCAGCGCATCACGTATCTGCCACAAGGCGCGTTTCAGTTCGCGCTCTTTTTCGCGCTTGCTGTTCAGCTGCACCACCGGGCTGGCCGAAGTCACCAGCAAGGCCAGCAGCGCCAGCGTCACCAGCAACTCCACCAGTGTGAATCCCCTGCTGCTGCGTGGCACTGACATCATCATGCTGTTCACCGGCCTATGGCTGCACAGTGCCGGTATCGGTGCTGTTCATGATCTGCGCACCAAAGCCGCCATCTGTACGTGCATTAATGTTTTGCGTAGATTGCGGCGTGACCTGTGGTGGCGCCAGCGGTTCTGCCGCCTGCACCGTGCGCGCACCACCTGCAGACACCGGGTTGGCAGTGGCCGCCACCCCGGATGGGATCAGGCTATACACCGCATTGGCCGGGCTGATATTGTGCATGATGCGTGGCGTGATCAGCAGCACGATCTCGTTCTTGCGCTTGTCCTGATTATTGTTGCTGAACAGCTTGCCTATGAAGGGCAGGCTGCCCAGCCCCGGTACCCGGCGTTGCGTCTTCTGTTCGTCATCGCGGAACAGGCCAGCCAGGATCTGCGTCTCGTTATTGCGTAACTGCAAGGTGGTATTGGCGTTACGGCTGCCTATGGTGTAAGCCAGCACGCCGGTACTGGTGGTCACCTGGTCGGTGATATTGCTCACCTCCATGCCGACCTTGATGCTGACCTGATCCTGCATCTGTATCACAGGTTCTACATCGAGCTTGATGCCTACCTCAATATAGTTCACATTCTGGCTGACAAAGCCCTGAGCGCTGGCGACGCTGGTCAACACCGGGATCTTGTCGCCGACATGGATCTTCGCGCGGTCACGGTTTTTCACGCGTATCTTGGGGCTGGCCAGCAGGTTGGTATCGGTGTCCTGATGTAACAGGTTGAGCACGATGGCCGGGTCATTGATGGTGAATACGCCCAGGTTGCCATTAAAATTGCGCAGCTCTGTCAGCGACAGCTTGCCTGCCTGCGGCTGGGTGCCGTTGGTATTACCGAGGGCATTACCCTGCACGCCGACCCCGATCTGGCTGGGGTATTGTATGCCCAGGTTCTCCAGGTTGCGGCGGTTGATCTCCATCACCTCCACTTCCAGCATGACTTCAGGCTCGTTGAGGTCTTGCGAGGCGATCAGTTTCTCGGCGACCTTGATCCTGTCCATGGTATCGCGTATCACCAGCGTATTCAGTTTCTCATCTATATACAGGTCGCTGGCACGCAATACGGTCTTCATCAGGTTCAATGCCCGCTTGGCATCCATATGATTCAGGTAAAAACTGCGCACAAACAGTTCTTCATATTGCGCGGCTCGCGACAGCGGATAGATCAGCAAGGTGTTCTGATTCAGCACTTTCTTGCCTAGCTGGTGGCTGGTGAGTATGACGTCCAGCGCCTGCTCTATCGGTGTATCGCGCAAGAACACACTGACACGTATGCCTTCACTCAACTCCTGGTCGAACGAAAAATTCAGGTCGGCGGCTTTGCCCAGGTACTCGAAGGCATTTTTAACCGGCGTGTTCTTCAGCTCCAGCGTGATCTTCTTTTTCAGCGACGATTGCACCGGCCGCACTATGCCCACGCGCTCACTTTTTTTCTGTTCCAGTTGCTCGAACAGTTTGCGGGCTTCTACATGTGCAGGCTGCTCGGCCAGCACATTGCGTAACAAGAACTCGCCGCCGGCAAAGTCTTCTGCGGCAATGGCGGTTTTGACCAGCTCCATTTGTGCTGCATGTTTCTGCATGATGGCGACTTTTTGCAAGCCGTCACTGGCGGCGCGGTTGCCGGGCGCAGCCTGTAACACCTGCTGGTAGATCTCCGCTGCTGCCGGGTACTGTTGCGCCGCCAGCAGACTGTCGCCCTGTTGCAACTGCTTTTGCAGCTTTTTCTCTTGCAGCAGGGTGAGCCAGTTTTTATATTGCGGTTGCCGCGGGTTGGCCTCCACCAGCGGCTGCAACAGTTTGATCGCTTCATCATCCTGCCCGCGCGCGGCGTAGATCCTGGCCTGTTCCAGCGTGGCATCGCCGGGCGTGGCGGTGGGGAACAGATTGCTGCAACTGACCAGCAGCAAGGGGCTTAACCACAGGCAGAGCCTGGGCATGGGCCAGGGCCTGAACAGGGACAAGGGCTTGACCAGTGCGCTCAGCCAGCGCCCGCTATTTTTTCTATTTATGATCTGCTTATTCAAAACACCACCCCATTATCCAACCCATGATCCAACCTGATCTCAAAGCGCTCAGCCGCATGCTGCAAAATGACTTTCTGTTGATCCAGCACCGCCACCTTCCAGCCTTCAGCGAACTGGTCACCCTCATGTAATACATATTGTTGCCGGCCATCGGTCAAAAACACCGTCCAGCGCCCGTCTTCCTGCAGGCGGCCAGCATAGGTATACGGGCTGACCGGCACGGCGGCGACAGCCATCGGGGCTGTGTCTGCCACAGGTATCACCATCGCATCAAATAGATTCACGCCGTCCTGTTCCTCTGCCACTGGCAAGGCCTTGGCAGCGGCTGCCTGGTGTTCTGCCAGCAACTGCGGCATGGCCTGCGCCAAAGGCATGCGCGCTCGCACACGAGTAGCGACAGTGCTGCTGGCGACAGCCGCTGGCTGCTCTGCCTGCTCTACCCACCAGCAGGCCAGCAAGGTCAGCCCCAGGGCGCCCAGCATGATCCAGCGCCGCATCATGCCGGCTCCCGCCTGCGGGTATACAGACTGAATTCAATATAGGCTTCAACAGTTGTCTGCATCACATCGCTACGTTGCAGTTTGAACTGGCTTAACGCCAGACTGGGGTAGGCCTGCAATACCCGGTTGAGGAATTGTCGCACCTGCAGATAATCGCCTTTCAACGGCAGCTTGATGCGTTGTATCTGCAAAGTCGTATGCTCTATAGCGACAGATTGGAACTCGGCGCGCTCGAAGATCATGCCCAGGGCATCGGCCTGGGCCAGAATCTCGGCGCTGATGCGGTTGGCCTGCTCTTCTGGCGGCCATTGTTGCAGCGCCTGGGCGGCAGAAGCTGCCGCAGTGGCTGCCGGAGAGACTATCTGCGTGGCGCTGACCCTTGCAGCCACAGGCAGTTGCTGTAAGGCCTGCTGCAATTGATGGCGCTTAAACACAGCGTGACCCAATAGCGCCGCCAGTGCCAATACCACCACCAGCATGGCGCTCACCCAGCGCTGCCCCGAGCTGCCCTGCTGCCAGCGAAAAATCAAACGCTGCACCTGTAGTTTCAATAGCGCCATCCGGCCTCCAGCTGCAAGGTGGTCATCATTACTCCGTTCACATCGGTCGCTTCACTGGCATTCAGTTTCACGTCCGCCAGGCCGGATTGCTGCTTGAGGCGCTCAACCAATGCCCAGCCCTGCTGGCGATGCGGCGCCAGCACCGTCATGCGTATATGCTTGCGTTTGGCATCGGGTGCCAGTTGCATCCAGTACAGCTGTGGCTGCTGCACTTTTTCCAGCGTATTCAGCAGGGGTATCCAGGGGGTCTGTATATGTGATCGCGCTTCGGCAATCTCTGCGCTGCTCGCCTGCCTGCTGGCCAAATCTGGTTTGCTGATGGTCTCGCCTGCCGGGGAAATAATGGCCTGCCGCGCCTGCAGCTGCTTTTGCAAGGCTGCATTCTCACCTGCCAGCTGGCTATAAACACCCGCCAGCACGCCAGCCACCAGCAGCAATAGCAGCCCTGCCGCCAGCGTGCCTGGCCCCGGTGCCTGACCGCGCGCATGATTCAATGACAGCCGCCGCATCATGCCAGCCTCCTGCGCAATTGCTGGTGAAAAGCTGCACCCAGCCAGTGGCCAGGTTGCACATCCACCAGGCTGAATGGCGCCAGCGCGTCGGCGGTCACGCCACTCCATTGCGCCTGTGGCAGATATACCGGCAACGCGGCCCAGTCCGGGTGCATGACCTGTTCGCGCAACAAATACTGGCTCAGGCTGTCTCGCCATTGCCCATCGACCGGCAGATAGCGTACCTGTTGCCATTGCCCCTGCACCAGGCAGCCTATGGTCAGGCTGGCGGACTCGCGGCTGATGATCCAGCCTGCATCAGCCAGCTTTTGCTGACGCATGTGATGCAAGGCCTGGTTTACCGCCAGCATCCAGGCCGGTGCGATCACCCCCGGTGTCAAACGCAGTTCGGCAAACAATGCATGCAGCTGCTGTGCCAGCCCGGGCGGCATGGCACTGACCAGGGTGTTCTGCCCATAGCCGCCGGCCTGAGCCTGACTCTCCCACCCTTGCAGTTCCAGGCCGAAAGACTGCTGCAGGCCATGGCTGTAATAAGCCTGTTTTTCGGCGGCACTGCGTATCTGTTCTTGCCAGGGCAGCACCAGCCAGCGCGTATACTGGTCGGAAAGAGCTATTACCACATGCCAGCGCTGACCTGTGAGCGGGCCGAGCACCTCGCGCAAGGTCTGCCATAACGCTTCCGGCGGCAGTGCATCCTGCGCTTTGCCGGGCAAAGGGTAATGTTGATGGCTTAACAATGTGCGTGGGCCGCCCGGCCGCAGCTGGCGTTCAAAGCTGAATATCTCCAGCGCATCGCAACTCACCACCATCCTCAGCTCAGGCGCAAGCAGTGCCTGCCACCAGCGGCGGCTGTCAGCAAAATGGCAATCGATGCCGGGATCAGGATAATGCTGTAACACGGTTGATCTCCTGCAAGGTGGTTTCACCGGCCTGCACCAGGGCCATGCCTGCTTCACGCATGCTGCGGGTGCCTGATCTTGCCGCCAGCGCCTTGATCTGGCTGATAGGCGCTTTGGCGACTATCAATTCGCGCATGCCATCATCGAATAACAGCAATTCGGCGATGCCTTTACGCCCCTTGTAACCTGTGCCGTGGCACTGGCCGCAGCCCTGGCCTTTCTTAAACCTGAAGTGAGCACTGGCCTTGGCATCCAGGCCGGACTTTAACAGCAGGTCCGGCTCAGGCTGGTCGTCCACTTTGCAGAACGGGCAGATCACGCGTATCAGGCGCTGCGCAAGAATGACGTTCACCGCCGACACAAAGCTATAGGCATCCACCCCCATATTGGTAAAACGGCCTATCACGTCAAATACATTATTGGCATGCACGGTGGTCAGCACCAGGTGGCCGGTCAGCGCCGATTGCACGGCGATCTGCGCGGTTTCGCCATCGCGTATCTCGCCGACCATGATCTTGTCCGGGTCATGCCGCAAAATGGAGCGCAGGCCACGTGCAAAGGTGAGGCCTTTTTTCTCGTTGACCGGGATCTGCAGCACACCGGGCAGCTGGTATTCGACCGGGTCTTCAATGGTGACTATCTTGTCCTGGCCGGTATTGATCTCGGAGATCATGCCGTACAAAGTGGTGGTCTTGCCACTGCCGGTGGGGCCGGTCACCAGGAACATGCCATACGGCGCCTCGGCCTGCGTGCGTATCTGCGTGAGCATGGCCGGGGCAAACCCCAGCACTTCCAGGCTGATGCCCTGCGCTTCACTGAGTGCCTTGCGATCGAGTACACGCAGGACTGCATCCTCGCCTATCACGCTGGGCATGATAGAGACGCGCAGATCTATCTCGCGTCCCAGTGCATGCACTTTGCAGCGGCCATCCTGCGGGATGCGGCGTTCGGCGATATCCAGTTCCGACATCACCTTGATCCTGGAGATCGCCTGCTCTGCCTGCATGACACCGCTCAGACCACCGACTTCATTGAGTACGCCATCAATGCGATATTTCACGCGCAGGCCGTGTATGGTGGATTCGAGATGAATATCGCTGGCGCCGGCTTTGAGCGCGTCGTATAGCGTCGAACGCACAAAACGCACCACCGGGCTGCTGTCTTCGCTGATGGATTTAAGTGACAGCTGTTCTACCGGCACCTGGTCTTCACTGCCCGGCCCGTCTTCGGTGTGCATCTGGTCCAGCGCACGCATTTGCGATTCGTGGAACTGCAGACAGGTGGCGATATCGTTGCGGTGCGCCAGACACCATTGCACCGGCACGCGCACGCTATTCTGCAGGCGCAGCTGCAGGCCGTGATCAAACGGGTCTGCGATCACCAGCCTCACCTGGCCCTCCTGGTTCTGCATCAGCACCGCCTGCATGGCCACCGCTGCATTAAAGCTCAAGCGGTCGAACAGCGGCTGCATGGCATTCAGGTCCAGCGCAGTCACTGGCGGGTAGTGCATCAGGCGCGACAAAGCCAGCACAAATGCATCTGGCGATAATGTGGATAATTCTTCCAGCACTTCTATCAGCGGGCGCCCGCTCTGCGCAGCCAGGCGATTGGCTGCTGACAACATGTCTGCTGTCAGCGCATGCGCTTCTGTGCCGGCCAATGGCAGATCCTGCATATTCATTCCATGTTCCCCGGATCTTGCGTAGCCATCACGCTATTGCACTCCTGCCTGTGGGTTGCCTTCATGCGATGGCGCTCCTGATTTTGAGTAGCCATCATTCGATAGCGCCCCTGATTTTGAGGAGCCATCATTCGATGGTTCCTGCCAACTCAAAGATCGGCATATACATCAACACCACCACCAGGCCGACGATCAGTCCTATCAATACCATCAGGGCAGGTTCCAGCAACTTGCTCAGCCACTCGACCCGCCGTGCCGTATCCTCGTCATAAAAAACACCTATGCGGCCCAGCATCTCATCCATCTGCCCGGTGCGCTCGCCCACGCGCAGCATGCGGTTGGCGATAGAGGTCGTCAGGCCGTGCGCTTCCATAGAAGAAGAAAGTTGTTTGCCTTCGCGCACTTCACTGGTCACACGCTGCAGTACTTGCTGTAACTCTTGCGGCAGCAAAGATTGCACCATACCCAGTGCGGTGAGCAAGGGAATTCCTCCCTGCAACAGCATCCCCAGCGTGCGGTAGAACCGCGCCAGCTGGTAAATGCGCAAGGCCTCACCCAGGCTGGGGATACTCCAGACCCGCTGCATGACCCAGACCTTGCTGGCCGGGCGCGTAAAGATAAGCCACAGCAGCACGCTGATGCCCAGGGTGCCCATCAGCACCCATTCACCATGCCCCTGCAGCAACTGACCCCAGCGCAACAGCATGCGGCTGGCCCAGGGCAGGTTATCGCCGCCACTTTCGTAAATAGTGCTGAAACGTGGCACCACATAGCCGAGCAAGAACAGCACCACCATGCCGCCGACCACGATCAGCAACACCGGGTAGATAGAAGCAGAAATGATCTTCTTGCGGATGGCATCGACTTGCGCCTGATAGGCGACATGCCGGCGCAAGGCCTGCGCCATATCGCCGGTGCGCTCACTGGCACGTATCAATGCGACATACAGGGCGCTGAACACCTGCGGTTGCAGCGCCAGTGCCTGTGACAGTGGCAGGCCTTCGTAGAGCGAGACACTCAGCCGGGTCAGCACATGACGTGACTGCTCGTGCTGCTCTTTCTCGGCCAGGCCTTCTATCGCTTCGATCAGGCTGAGCCCGGATTCCAGCAATGCCAGCAGCTCCTGGCTGAACAGGCTCAGGTTAAAACTCTGCTTGTTGAATGGCCATTGCGGCAGCCAGCCAGCGCCATCGGCCTGGCGGATCTGCAAGATGCCATAGCCTTGTGCCTGCGCCTGCTGGCGCGCAGATTGCTGGTCAGCCGCCTCCAGCGACAGCCAGCTGACCTGCGTGCCTTGCATGACTTTAAGCTCGAATTTCATGCCTGCCTGCTTTCTTTACCGGCATGCTGCACCATGACAATTACAGCCTGACAACTACAGACTGCCATCACCAGTTACCGACATCACTATCCGCATCCTGCCCGCCGCTGACGCCGTCACTGCCCAGGCTCCACACATCATAATCGCCATGCTCGCCAGGGTAACGGTACTGATATTGCCTGCCCCACGGGTCGGCCGGCACGCCTTTGGCCAGGTAGGGGCCTTGCCATTTAGCCTCGTTGTCAGGGTTACGATTGAGCGCGGCCAGGCCCTGCTCGCTGCTCGGGTAATGGCCTACATCCAGGCGGTAAGTATCCAGCGCGCGTGACAGCGCTTCTATCTGTGCCTTGGCAGTCTTGGTTTCAGACTTGCCGATCTGGGCAAAGTATTTGGGCCCTACATAGCCTGCCAGCAAACCGATGATCACCATCACCACCAGTAATTCCAGCAGGGTGAAGCCCGTTTGTTTGATTGTTTTCATGACACTGATTTTTTTCATAAGATAGTCCCTGCGCTCACACTTTATTTTTTTGCTATAAATAACTGGCTGACCCGGCCTAATGTGTCCGGCGTCAGTAGCCCGCTGCTGAATTGCAGATTCACCCAGTCGCTGATCAGGCTGTAATATGCCTTGGTCAGCGACAGTTGATTGTTAAATAACTTCTGCTGCGCATCCAGCACTTCATGATTGGTTTTAAAGCCGGCCTGAAAGCCTTTTTGCGTGCCATCAAGCGCCACTTTTGCCGACTTTACCGCCTGCTGGTAAGCGGTGATGGATTGCTGCTGCGCGATCAGGTTCTGGTAATACTTGCGCACATTGAATTCGATCTCGCGCGACTTGGCGGTCAGGGTCTCTTCACTGGCGGTGAGGCGGCTGGCACTCTGACGCACATTGGCACTCACGTAGCCACCGGCAAATAAAGGCACATTCATTTGCAGGGCGATGGTGGAAGTATCAAAGCGCGAGCCCAGCGTATTGTTGCTGTCGTTCTGGCTGTATGAACGCACGCCGACCAGGTCCAGCGTCGGGTAATGGCCGGCCTGTTTTTTTTCCACATCTTTTCTGGCGACATCGATATCCAGGCTGGCAGCCATCAATGCCGGGTGATGCTGGCGCGCAGTCTCTATCCAGCGTTCTACACTGTGCTCGCTGCCGGAGAGGGTATTCAAGCCATCGACCATCAGCTCGGCTGACAGTGCAGGCGGTGTGCCGGTCAGTATCTGCATGCTTTGCTGGCTGGAAAGCAGGTCGTTGGCCGCCTGTATCTTCTCGACCCTGGCAATATCCAGGTTAGATTGCGCTTCATTCACCTCAACCACCGTGCCACTGCCGCGCTGATAGCGTTGCTCGGCCTGCCGCAATTGCTGGTTCACTGCCTCCAGCTTGCTGGTCTGCAAGGCCACCCGTTCTTGCGCATACAGGGTCTCCAGGTATACCGACACCAGTTTGAGGATAAGCTTGGCATTCTCCTGTTCCAGCAGTGACTCCTGCGCGGTGACATAGGATTTGGCACCGCTGTAAATGGCGAAGGTCTCCTTGTTGTATAAAGGCTGCCTGACTGTCAGGCTGTAGTTCTCAAGCTCGTAATTGATGTCAGAGTTGAGCGCGCCTATGCTGGTCTGCGTGGTGCGGTCGGTATTGCCGCGCCCTCTCATCAGCCCCAGTTGCACTTTGGGGTAAAACAGCGCTTTGGCCTTGGTCAGCTCTTCACGCTCGGCTTCGGTATTGGCGAGTGCGGCACGAAAATCGGCATTGTGGCTGACGGCCAGCTGATACAGGCCATTCAGGTCATCTTGCGCCTGCGCAGCTAATCCGCACATAAGCACGCACAGCAACAGGCCCAAACCAGATAACGCGTTTAATCGGTGACCCCAGGGCATTACTCTTCCTTCATTGAAGCGGCTAAACGTTTACTCAGTGGATGCAGCCAGTAATCCCATAGCGTACGTTCACCGGTTTTGATCACCACCTGCACCGGCATGCCGGGTTGCAACTGGCGGCCTTGCAGGGCTTTAGTGCCTTTTTCGGTCAGCACTATCCTGGCCAGGTAGTAGCTCTGGCTGCCTTCTACGGTCGCCGCAGGTTTGCTGAGCAAGTCTTTTGAAACCGATTTCAGCTGGCCTTCTGCCAGCAGTTGCGGGCTGTTGGCAAAAGTGGAGAAGCGAACGTCGGCGGCCTGGCCGGTGTGTATCTTGTCTATCAGATGCGGCGGGATCTGCGCATCAACGATCAATGCCTCACCAGAAGGCACGATATCCATCAGTTTCTGCCCGGGCTGGATCACGGCGCCGGTAGTGTGCACCTGCAAACCGACTACCTGGCCGGATGCCGGGGAACGGATCTCGGTACGGCCCAGCTCGTCGCGCAGCGCCAGCACCTTTTGCGCATCGGCTTCCACCTGCAGTTTCACCTGTGCCATTTCAGCGTCTATCTCTTTGCGTTCCAGCTGGTTGCGCTGATTGATCTGCTGTTGCAACTCCATGATCGCGCGCTGGGAACGGATGATATTCGCCTGCGTATTGGCTCGCTCGCCATGCAGCGCCGCCACACGCTGCTCAAGGTCGTTCTGCTGGTTGCGCGGCGCATAGCCTTCGGCGGTCAGGCCGCGCACCCCTTGCAACTGGTCTTCTAGCAGCCGCAGTTGTGACTCGTGGCTGGAAAGCATGCCCTGGTAACCCTGCACCATGGCCTGGTATCCGGCGATGGATTCGCG
Source organism: Methylophilus sp. (assembly GCF_052437885.1). Classification (GTDB taxonomy): domain Bacteria; phylum Pseudomonadota; class Gammaproteobacteria; order Burkholderiales; family Methylophilaceae; genus Methylophilus. The sequence goes on from NZ_JBQVPB010000012.1 coordinate 11,950, forward strand.
TTTGCCGGCAATGTCGGCGGCCAGGGCAGAAGTCCTGGCGGCCAGCAATTGTGTCTGATTGCGCATTTGCTGCTGTATCAAAGGGTCTTGCTGCTGCGCGAGCAGATCAGGGTGAAACGCGATCACGCTGTGCTGCGACTGCTCGGCGCGCAAGCGGTCTTCCTGCGCCCGCAGCCCGGCATAGCGCTGGCGCACTTCTTCGTAGCGCGCCTTGCTCGCCATATCATCCAGCTTGAATAACACATCGCCGGCCTGCACCTCTTGCCCTTCGTGCACCAGCAAGGCACTGACTATGCCGCCAGACAAGTGCTGCACCACTTTGTGGTTGCTCTCTATGCTGATCTGGCCTTCGGTAGGCACGCCTTCATCCAGCGGGGCGTAGGCGGCCCAGAGCACGAAACCGACCACACCGGCCAGCAGGATGGCAGCGCCTTTTCTGGTGTGACTGCTGTTTTGCGCATAGCTTTCAATGGCATGTACATTGCCAGGCCCGGTATCTGCGTGTGTAGGGTTCAACTGCATGGGATTTAACTGCATAGGGATACACTCATGTGGGTTGCGCGGTCATGTCAGAAGCAACTGCTTGTGGTGCAGCAGACTGCAATTGATTCAGATAGGCGATGGCGGCATCACGCGGGCCGTGATGTACCACTTCGCCACGTTTGAAGATCAGCAGGTCATCGGTGACTTTCAGCACGCCAGAGCGATGCGTCACCACCACTATGGTGGTCTGCAAGCCTTTCAAGGCTTGCAGCAATTCCATCAGCCGTGCCTCGCCAAACTCATCCAGACTGGCGTTAGGTTCATCCAGCACCAGCAAAGGCGGCTCTTTATAAATGGCGCGCGCCAGCCCCAGCAGCTGGCGCTGGCCGCCGGACAATGGCAGGCCTTGCTCATCCAGGCGGGTATCGTAACCATGCGACAAGCGCAGTATCGCTTCGTGCAGGCCTACGCGCTGGCAGGCCTGGATGATATGCTGGCTTTCGAGCGCGCCGAACCTGGCCACATTCTCGGCGATGCTGCCTTCCAGCAATGACACCTGCTGCGGCAGATAGCCTATGCCAGTCAGCAGTGTGCGGGCATTGCCGGCCTGTATGGCAGACTGGTTGATCTGGTAGCTGCCCGCATGCGGCGTGACCACCCCTACCAGCAAACGCGCCAGCGTGCTTTTGCCGGAACCGGAAGGCCCCATGATGCACAGCAAGCGGCCGGGCGAGATGCTCAGGTTGAGGTTATTGAGGATGCGCCGCGCTTGCAGCTCTACCGCCACGCCCTCCAGCTGCAGATGGTAAGGTCTCTGCAGCGGCTGTATGGCCGGCAGGGTTTGCAGATGCTGCTGGCGGCTTGCCAGCATGGCTTGCAGATCGCTGGCAGCGGCATTGGCCTGCAACCATTGCCGCCAGCTATGCACGATCACATCGAACGGCTGCAGTGCACGGGCAATGAGTACATTAGAAGCGATCATGGAACCGACGCTGATCTGGCCTTTGATAGTCAGCCAGGCGGCGATCGCCAGCATCAGCGATTGCATGGTGTAACGCACCCATTTATTAACGAACTGGCTACGGTCACTGGCGGCCAGCCACACGTTCTCAGCCTGCGACTGTTCGGCCAGCAAGGCCTGCCAGCGCTGGCGCAAGGTGTGCGACATGCCCAGCACATGGCTGGTCTGCAGATGACGTATCTTTTGCTGGATAAAGTTCTCGGTCTGCTGCTTGCTGTGTTGCGCCTGCCGGGCCGGGCCGGCGATCACTTGCTGGTTCCACCACGCCACCAGGCACTGGATCAGGCAAAACACGATAGCGGTCGCCCCCAGTACAGGGTGCAGCACAAACAGCACAGCGATATACACCACACTCCATGGCATATCCAGCATGGCAAACAAACCTTGCCCGGTCATAAACTGCCTGACTGTGGTCAGTTGTTGCAAAGACTGCACCGGCGACTGGCGTTGAGTGGTGCGGGTATCAAAAATGGCGGAGAAGACCTGCTTGCCATAAGTGAGATCGAACTGCACGCCGGTTTTGATCGCATACAGATTGCGCAACCAGTCCGCACCTGCCATCAGCAATAACAGACCGGCAGTCAGCGCGGTGACCGCCACCAGGGTCAGGGTGTTACGGCTTTGCATGACGCGGTCATACAATTGCAGCATGTACAGGGTAGGCACCAGCATCAGCACATTGGTCAACAGGCTGAGCCAGGCCATCTGCATGAATTGCCGGCGGAACGGCTTGATCAGCACCCACAATGAATATTGACTGACTGGTTTCATGGCTGCGCGACTTTCACTGCTTTTGCTGTGGCTGAACCTACTTTGGTTGCTTCGGCCTTGCCTGCTTCAGGCTTGACTGTTTCGGACTGAAAGCTCGCCAGCACATCATGCGGCTTGCCATAACGTATCATCTGCCCCTGGCGCATCACCAGCATAAAGTCAGCGCTATTCAGGATATGCTGCAGGTGGCTGATAATGATAAAGGTCGTACCCTGCTGTTTCAGGCGCGCGATAGCCAGCTGAAAAATGCGCTCGGCAGCGGTATCCAGATTGGCATTCGGTTCATCCAGCACCACGATGCGCGGCTTGCCATACAGTGCACGCGCCAGGCCAAGCAACTGCCGCTCACCACCAGACAGCGGCACGCCGGATTGCCCTATCAGGGTATCCAGTCCTTGCGGCAACTGAGCGATCCAGTCGGATAAACCCAGTAGCTCTATCACCTCGGACAAGGCCTGCGGGTCTGGGCTGTTAAAGCGGCAGATATTATCGACCATACGGCCATCGAACAGGTCTACTTCCTGCGCCAGATAACCCACATATGGCCCCAGCCGAGTTTTGTCCCAGCCATGCACATCTACGCCGTCGTAACGCACACGGCCACTGGTAGGCGCGACCAGCCCCACCAGCAATTTTGCCAAGGTGGTTTTGCCCGAGGCCGAAGCGCCGGCCACCACCAGCACCTGCCCGGCAGGCAAACTGAATTGCACCTGGCGGATAAACACTTCTGCTTGCACCTTACCTGCTTGCGGTTGCGCATAAGTCAGCTGGTCTACCGAGACTTCACCGCTAGGTGGCGGCAGCACCAGGCCTGCGCTTTTTTGCGCAGCGCCGGCAAACAGGCTTTCTATGCGCTGAAAAGCGGTCCAAGCCTGCTCATAGGTTTTCCAGTTGCCCACACACTGCACCAGCGGTGACAGCACGCGTGCCGCCAGGATAGAGGCGACTATCATCATGGCGCCGCCATTGAACAGTTCGCCGGCAATAAACAGGTAACACGCCAGGCCCAGGATCAGGCTGGTCTGCATGGTCTGCAACCAGCGCGAAGCCGCCGCATTCTTGCCTGCCAGCTCAGAAGCCTGCGCCTGTTGCCATAAAAAGCCATGCTGACTTTGCAACCAGCGCTGCTCCACCGGCACTATCATCTGCATGGCCTGCATCGCATCCGCATGCCGGCTGATGCTGGCAAAGTAGCGCTGCGATTCCATGGCGTGCTGATTGGCCTGCTTCATCATGGGCGCCACGCGCGCCTGGTTCTGCAGGGTCAACACCAGTTGCACCAATAGCCCTAACAAGGTGAGCACACCCAATGCCGGGTGGATCAGGAACACAGCCAGCAGAAAGATCAGGCAGAAAGGTGCATCCATCAGGCCTAGCAGGGCCGAAGAATGCAAGGTGCTTTTCAGGCTAGAAAAATCAGCAAACACTTGCTGTGCCGGAAACTCCGGCATGGATAATTTGGCGGTAAACACACGCTCGAATAAACGCTGTTGCAGTGATTGTTCAAAGTGGTGAGAGGCGGCTTGCAGCAGGCGGCGGCGTTGCCATTCCAGCGCTTCCATCACCAGGTAGGCAAAAGCTGCCATCAGGGTCAGCATCAATAATGTAGACACATTACGGCTGTTGATGACACGGTCATACACCTCCAGCATATACCAGGAGGGGACTAAAATCAGCAGGTTGGTGACGACGCCAAACAGCCACACTTTGCGCCAGGTGGGCCAAAGTTCGGACATGACTTGTTTGATGGTTTCGGATTGCGACAACATGTTCACCAGGGTATTTCTTTAACAAAAAACTGCGGATGCTAGGCCATCCACAGCTATCGCAATTAAACGATGATAAAGTCAGAAGTCGACAATGTATTCACACCAGTCAGAATCGCAATGTCTACCTTGGCGCCGCTACCATTACCGTCAGCGTCGTAGCTGAGTGTCTTGGTTGTGGTGTTGTAAACCAGGTAATCATTGGCATCCTGTGCAGTACCAGTCGCATTCACACGCAACATGCTGGCGTTAAAGCCAACCAGATTGCTGTACTGGTCAAGATGCAATTCCAGCTTGTCAGTACCACGGGTGAAGTCAGTGATGGTGTCTACACCAGTCAGGTTGAACGCAGTGTTGGTGTAAGTCTGCACAGTGGTTGCAGAACCTGTCACCACTTGCTCGTACACTTTGCCGAATACAAACTTGTCAGCACCGCCACCACCAGTCAGCGTATCGTTACCACCGTTGCCAACAAACACGTCAGCCTTGCTGGTACCGATAAAGGTCTGCTGGTTGGCATTACCTTCAAAACGCAGGCCATTGGTAGTCACGCCAGAAGCATCCACCACCACATTGTTGATAGTGCCGCCGTTGTTACCCAGGGTGTTGGAGAGGTCAGCCACTGTACCGTTGGCTTTAAAGTAGTAGTGGTCATTCAGCAGTTGCAAGTCTGTATTTTCTACATTCAAGCGACCAACCGTACCGCCCACCTGCACCACTTCCATAGACTTGAAGTTGTCGTTATTGAGCACAACAGTACCGTTCGCCTTGGTGTTGGCACCGATACCTGTAGTGATACGCAGCGTATCCACGCCATCACCACCCACAATCACATCATGCTTGGCGCCAGTAGCGATCCACTCTTTGTTACCGTCATCTGCCTTGGAAGTCGTGCCTTGCACACCACTACCAAAACCGCCGATCACAAAAATGTCATTGCCTTCGCCACCATCCAGGTAGTCAGCACCGCCATGACCGATCAGCAGGTCATTGCCGCCGTTACCGTAAGCAATGTCATCACCCAGACGCATGGTCGCATAATCAACACCTTCGCTACCGATCAAGGTCTCGCTGGCACCGGCTGACTCGTTAGCACCGTCCACACGGGTAAAGCTGCCTGCTACACCTTCGCTGGCGTCATAGATGATATCAACGTTATGGAACAGATTAGCAACAGAGTAATCGTCAAACTCGATAGACGCTTTGTCATACTCTACTTCAACCGCACCGACGATAGTGCTTGCAGGCTCAAACTCAGCCTCTTCAAACTCAAGCTCTATGGTCACTGTCTCAGCAGGGCCGCCTGCTACACCATAAATATGGGTACCTGGATTCAGGAAACCCAGACTTAATGATTCACCATTTGCTTCTAGTTGATCGGCTGATAAAGTAATGTTTACACCACTCGCCAGCTCGATCCGCTCAATGCCCAGGAAAGTGATGTTTTCATATTCCCCGGACTGAGTGAATGCCAGTGTATCAACCGCGTTGTAACCAGCAATAGTGGTCGCGAAGGTGCTGATGGCAGAAGAACCTGGGCGTGTCACAATGTTTAAACGAACATCAGTTTCAATCTCTTCCGACATTTCCTGATCTTCAATTTCAACATATTGATTAGTGACAGTATCAAAAACCAGCAACTCGCCCTCTTCCTCACCACCCTCCTCTTCTTCACCCTCTAGCTCGCTTACATTGATGTAGCGTGCGGCATCCCCATTATTGTCCAGTCCAGAAACACCACCTTTAATATATAAATTAACGGCATTTTCTTCTGAAGTAATGACGAAAGTATCATTACCTTCGGCACCGATCAAGAAATCATCACTGGTGGCCAAATACACATTGCCATCGATTGTTTCATCACCAGCAGATGCGCCTTGCCCTTCTATATAATCAGCGCCTGCACCGCCGGTTAATATGTCATCACCGCCGCCAGCAAAAATCGTGTCATCGCCTGCATTACCAGAGATCACATCATTACCATCACCCGCCGCGATGTAATCGTTACCAGCGCCACCATCCACGACATTATTGCCATTACCAGCATCGATCACATCATTGCCAGCGCCGCCAGAAATAATGTCATCGCCTTCTCCTCCCAGTAACAAGTCATCACCACTACCTGCAACAATCACATCATTACCATCACCGCCATCAATAAAATTCCCCAGATTATTGCCATAGATATAATCAGCATTAATGGTGCCTGTGTACTCGGTTTCTGTTGCGTTGAATATCTTAATAGCCATTTTGAACTCCTTAATTTAAGCGAACACGCTCTATTCGTTGGCAAGGCAAATCACTTGCCTTGCCAAGGGCTTTTTATATTTACTGACTCAATCAGAACGGTTGAGTATGTGCAGGTGCAGCAGCACCGCCCGGTGCAACAAAACCAGATACAGTCACTTCAATGAAGTTTTGATCTGCAGATGGATTTGAACCATCGGTACTTTGCTCCTGGAATGTCTGACGTAAACGAATCGCATCCGTCACGGTTGCTGGTGCTGCAGTAGTGCATGTAGTGCGAATATAGAACATGGCAGATGATGCAGTGGTGGAGGTATCATCGTCACGCGCATTGATGTCAGTCGTGAACTCTACCCAGTTATTATTCAAATCAGCGGTTTGCTGTGCAGCGGAAGCGCTACCTGGCCAAGAATTCAAGCCATTGATAGAAGGATTGCTACCCAGTCCAGTTTGTGGGATATCCTGGTCGCCAACGCGATGTTGAACAGATGTGTAAGCGCGTCCAGCACGGAATAAAACCTCTGATGTGCCTGTCATTCTGGCATAGGCGACCTCTACATCTCGTGCAACAGGTGTACTTGGGGTACTGACGTCAACAAAACCAGCTCTTGCGACTCCATTTGCCTCGAAGTATTGATTACCCACAGCTGTGGTGTTGTAATCATTTGCAGTTGCAGTGAATTTAGTGCCGTAGATGCACATCGGTGTAGGCGTAACTGGTGCTGTTGCTGCAGGCTTGCGCCAAACCACATCGAGTACAGTACCTATGCTCTTGTTTGTATTACCTGAGTAGATATTATTCAAAGTCACCGGGCGGCTTGCTGAAGTGACCAATCCATAGCCAGAAATAGGAGAAGAAAGATCACCGGCAGGATTCGGAGTTAAATAGCACTCATTTGAGGGAGCGGTAGTAGGATTGCGATTGCTCAAACCTGAACCAAAATCACCTGTATCGTTGCATCTGACATACGCGGTAGTCGCGCCTGACACTGTTGGATGCGGGAAAGGTGTTGTGGTGGGCAAAGCGGTAAATCCTGGCGCCGCTAAAGCAGCGACAGAATATGCAACACTGCCTAATACTGCTAATCTTAATGTTACATTTTTCATGTCTAACTCCTTGAAAAGAAGGTACAATTAGCAGGCATTTGTGGCTGCCTGCAACACCAATTAATTGCATCGTTAGTCCTTGCAAGTTCTAAACCGATAGCAATTGAATACGGGTTATTTATTGGCAGTCCACAAATGCCTCCTCAACATAATGAATTACCACCTATTAACTGCTGCACTAGATCCACTCAATCTCTCACGCTGCCGGAAGTGAAGTTCTCCCGGGCAAGGCATCTTTAATCCGGCACAAAATGCCAGTTCAAACTGAACCAGACACCGCGTGGAGCGCCTGGTGCAACAAAATTCGTGCTTAGCCAATCACCAGAATTATGGTTGTAGCCATCTGACCCTACGGCACCATTGATAGATGGAGAGAATGGATTCACACCCAAACGCCCTGCACTAAAATACTCTTTGTCAAACAGGTTGTTTACCAACAGCGTAGCCGTCCATTCCTTATTGAATCGATAGCTTGTTTGAAAGTTGAATACGGTATATCCCGGAATCTTTCCTGGATTGGACGAAGGCTGACGATAGACTGTCTGAAAACCATTAGGATTGAATGTTTGAATAATCACAGGCCTTGCTACCCCTGGCCGATGCTCATTGTTTTCATTGCCGCGCAAGTAAGACCAGGAATGCATTACCGCACTAAGGCCCACTCTCCAGTCGGGAGTCAGGTCATAGCTAAAGTTTGCATTAAGGTTATGTAGAGAGACGCCAGGAATACGATCTCCAGGCTCTACGGTAATTTCGCCAGAGGTCGTCTCGCCCGTACCTGCGATCACAATGGGTGTAGTTGCACTGCTGTTAGCATCGCCACCAGTGACAAAAGTACTTCTGAATTTGGCATCGGTTAATGCATAGTTGAGTCCAAACCGGGCTTTACCCGCCTCTCCACTCAGCCCCATTTCAATGCCTTGCCTGCGTGTTTTACCAATCGTGTCAAAAAAGTTCTGGTTACCAAAATAAGTGACCATGTAGATATCATTTTTCAACTCTGTGCGGTAATAGCCCAAGTTCCATTGCAGAGACTCGCCCCAGCGACCACGGGCACCGACATCGAATGTCTCAGCTCTTACCTGTGGCAGATAAGGGTCACCAGATAAGCCGCTAGGCAATTGGCAGGAACGCCCCAATGCAACACTTCTGGGCATGTAAATGATATTTCCGTTTGGATCGGTACCGAACCGGGTAGGCGTCTTATCCAATGCACATCCCAGTTCAACGACACTAGGCGTGCGAGTGCCCTGCGCCCAATTGGCATATAGATTCAAATCTTCCCTGGCTTGCCATGTCGCACCTAGTGATGGATTGAGAGAGTAGTAACTGAATTTCTCATGCTCTGCTGGAAGTACATATATCCCCGGAATGGCACTGGTATAGCCTGTTCCCGGGCAGATACCATTCTGGCAAAACCCGAATTGAGCCGGGTCATTCAGATATCTGTTTAAAGTGACTTCGGACTGCCCAAAATCACGCGCGGCTAAAGTTGTGCTCACTTGTGTTGCGTTATAACGCAGCGCCCCTGTCACATGGACAGTTTCTTTGGGGCTCCAGGTCTCACTCACATACAAGCTTTTAGTGATAGAGTTGCCATCAAAATTATTATTTCGAATATCAAAATCAGCGGCCGCAAACATATCTAATGCACGATCCGGCCCCAATGAACCATTACGTTTACTATCAAAGAATCCCAACCGTTGCGAGTTGTTATACTCCGCATAAGCACTGTCGATAGACGCGCCCACCATGAGCTTATGTTTTGCCAGATTCCAGTTGAATTGAACTGAAGCACCATCCACTTTTTGGTTGATATTATTATTGTTGATAACAGCTGTCGGGATACCATCAACTACACCAGTACCACCATCTGTAATACCGTCGATAGCCACCGGGCCATTGGGTCCTATCAGTGGGTTGTAGTATTTGGTGACTGCCGCGCCGGTCTGGGTAGCTAAACAGTTGGCACCATTTCTAGCTTCCTTAAACGCGACCAAATGCATGACACCATCTGGCGTATAAAAGTATGAGTGGGCAAGCGCGCCGAGAATGCTATAGCCAAATCCAACCCCAAAACTTCCAGGAGTCGAATCGACAGCAAACTCCTTTTCAAATACCTGCCCGGTGAATTGAGCAGAGGCAGAGAAATTGGAATATGGGGTTTCTGGCAGCGAGATATCCGGGCCATCTATATTCGCTTTAAGCAATGGAGATGGATTTGCCCAGTAGGCCAAATTGGATTGCGCCAGGGCTAAAAAAGCTGATCCTTCAGGCGTACCTGTAAGTGTTTGGTTAAACGCATCCGCATCCAGCAAACTGGTATCTACGTTACCGTTGAACAATTCACTTAAAAATGGGCTGCTGGACAGATCATTCGGGTCTGGTACATCGATCACCACATAGTCTGAAAGACCATATTGAGCTGCCTGACCAGTACTATCAAATAAACAAGTATATTCCTGGCCATTTGCAAAGTTCTGGCTAAGTGCCTGCCCTCTGTAGTCTGTATAAACATCAGCATTTTTTTGCTGGCGGCGGCTATTTCTTCGATAAACCTGACCGGTCACGGTAAAAGTATCATTGACAAAATAGTTGCCCGACAATTGAAACTGGGAAAGACGGTTTTTAGTTTCATCAGGGCTGGTAAATACACTACTGCGATCTTGCTCATAAAAATTAGTGGGAACGACACCGTTCCCGGTAAGGTCATTGCCAACTAATAATGTACTTAAATTAAGATCTAGTTTATCGCCACGGTAACTAGCCTTACCAAAAAACTGATTCACCTTACTGGGTGAGTTATCGCGCCAACCATCTTCCAGAAAAAAATTACCCGCACCAAATAACGCAACCGTGCCGTTATTCCAGCCTGCCTCGCCCTGCAGATACTTTCGTCCATAGGAACCAGCAAGAATAGTTGCGTCGGTGCCCGCATTATTAAACCCGTCTTTGGTTTTTACTGAAAATGCGCCACCTAAGGTACCCAACCCAAAAATAGGATTTGAGCCCGGGAATACATCGACGCTGGCCAAGGCATTCATAGGGATCATGTCCCAGTTCACGACGTCACCAAAGGGTTCATTCACCCGAATACCATCAAAGAACACAGACAGGCCTTGTGGTGTACCAATTTGCGGCCCGGCAGTAAACCCACGATACTGCACATCCATTTGAAACGGGTTGCCCTGGTAATCATTGACCGTGACCGACTGCAGTTTTCGGTTCATCAAGTCTGTGATACTTAATGAATGGGACTCTTTGATTTCCTTAGCCGAAATGCTTTGTACGTTGCCCGGTATTTCTTCTTTAGTTAAACCTAAGCCTGGCAATGGCCCAATTTCGTAAAATCGTTTGGCTCGAACTTCGACCTTGTCCAATTGAACATTCTTATCCTCAACTTTAGGCGCTTTCTGGATATAGACACTATCACCCTCTACTTTTGGAGCTAATCCTGTCTCAAGCAGCAATCGACGCAAGGCCTCTTGCCGCGTCATACGCCCCCGCACTTCTGGTGCAGTTTTGCCAGAAACCAGGTCATTGGGGAAAGAGATACTCATGCCGGTGGCTTTGCCTAATGCATGCAACGAATTAGCCAATGGCTGTTGCGGAATATCAATGTTGATAGGTACACTGAATGTCTCCTCCTGTTGTTTAGGCAACTGTTTGTTCAATGCTTCAGCACACGCGAGTTGTACTGAAAGCCCCCCCCAGACTGCAAACAATGTGTACATTGCACATTGTTTAAATTTTATGATCTGCATCACCTGAATCTCCCTCTATATAGACTCATCTCTGGGAGAGAGAAAAACCTGACGTCGTTTACCTATATTTACATTTATTGCCAAGCACATGATTTTTCCAGACCAGCTGTATCCAGCTTTTTGAAATATTGAGGGATAAAACTGACGCCCCACTGCCAAGCTTTTATGAGCCACGAATCAATGGTGGGGTTTATGACGTTCATACATACGCTTACTGTTGGGAAATAACAGGCACAAAAAAAAGTGCCCGCAGGCACCTTTAATTGGAATTGATTGCCGAGCTACCGGCTTTTAACCAGCGTGTATTGCGGTGTGTCCTTGATGGTGACCGGGGCGATATTTGGCAGGCCGCGCAGGAACTGGTCTACATCGCGGATATTGATATCTGCTGAAATATTACGGATATCCTTACCCAGTGAATGCACAGGCTTTTGGCGGTAACGAGAAACCGTGGTGGCGATCTCGTTGATATCCGCGCGGTCAAACACCAGCCGGCCATTGAGGAAAGAGAAGGCATCCGCTGCCGGGCGATTCACCAGCACAGTGGCATGGTTAGGGAAAACCTCTACCACCTGACCATTGGTGATCACGCGGGTCTCGGCTTCAATATTCAGTGTCTCCTGGACTTTGGGCTCTACTTTGACAGTGCCGTGGTCTACACTCACACGCACTAATTGCTGTAATTTATTGACGGCGAATCTGGTGCCTAGCACGGTGACACGCGCGGTGTCAGTCTCCACAACAAATGGGCGGTCCGGGTCTTTAGTCACTTCAAAAATGGCTTCACCTTCTTTAAGCAACACATGGCGCTGATGCCGGTAATAAGTCACTTCCATATCGCTCTTGGCGCTGAGGGTGACGCGTGTGCCATCATCCAGCGTTTTAAAGGCGATCTGCCCCACCGGGTTTTGCGCAGCCATTTGCATCACCGGGGTTGCCTGCCAATCCAGATATTGCTGGTGAAAGACAACACTCATGATGCACAGCAGGCTGACCAGAAACAATTGGCCGACACGGCGTTGCCTGTTTTTTCGGCGCGCTTCCTGCGCCAGAAACGCATGCTGCTCGGCTTCATCCGCCAGGGTAGAAAGTGACTCGGGCGAGCTCATTCTATGCATGGCGCGCGTGATACTTTCATACTCGGAAGCGTGCCTGGGGTCATCTGCCAGCCAACGTTCAAATGCATCACGCTCAGGAGTACCCTGAGAATGCTCGCGCATCCTTAGATACCATCGTGCTGCCATTTCACTGACTGTCATCGGTTTAAGCATGGTTAAGATTAATGTGCCATTTTTTGTTGGAATGCGCGGATATCTAGCATAGCACGAATGAGATGTTTTTCGACCATACTGGTACTAATCCCCAGGTGGGTAGAAATGTCGTTTTGTTTCATTTCATCCACATGGTACAGCCAGAACACCTGGCGACACTTTTTAGGCAGTAAATCGATGATGCGCTGCAGGTTATACAGCATCTGCCGCGTCTCATAGATCTGCTCAGGCGAGCATTCGAGGATCATCGCAGTTTCGTCTATCTGGTCTTCTTCGACAAAACGGGTGCGATAACGATATTCATCCACCATCAGGTGATTGACGATACCATTGAGAAAGGCTTCAGGGGCAGATTCGCGCGCTGGATTACTAGACACGGCAAAAAACACCAGCGCATCATGCAGAATATCTTTGGCGCGTTGCACGCAGGCCGTCCTGCGGCCTATGCGTCTGAGCTCCACTGTATAAGCCCACTTCAAATCGATTCCGCACCATGCAAGTGTGTCGCTCATATTCCCACCACTAAGATTTTACATTTGGATTTTTACATTTACGCAAACAACTGCAAAACGCGTGCCATTACATTTATTTGCAATAAGAGACTGATTCTCAATTATAAAAAACTTTACTAGGGAATTTTTCCCGACTTAATTCGGGTTGAATACAACCATTTTCACAAAAAATGGTTTTTTACAGCCAAATTAAACCAGTTTTGTAAAAACATTGTTATGAATCTTAGGTATGAACTTTATTTACATAAAGCATATGCCCCCCCACAAAAGCACATACACTTCCCTTTGAAACTTTGATTCAATTTATGAATCGATAAGTCGTATCAATTGCATATACTCTACTTATCGCGTCAGTAGTCAGAATGCGAAACCCCACACAACCCGTATCGCGAATAAGCCAGTAGAAAGTAAAGCCTATGTTGATAAGAGCACTCATTCCCCTGCTGGCTTTACTCGCTGGATCCTGCGCCCAGCAATCAATCACCACCACCAATACTTATGAAAAGGCCATGCCATTTTCTAAAGCCGAAATTAAAAAAGTGGAAGCTAATCAAGAAGGGGTATGTGCTAAATATTCAAGCAAAGCCAACATACGCATAAAGCGGATGAAAGCAATCAACGCAGCCATGAATGAGCCAGGCTTAACGCAAAAGCAGAAAAGTGAAAGATATGATTACTCGATGGCACATCTGAATGACGGGCTGGAAGATTCCGAACAGTTAAAAGATAAGTGTGACGCGTTGAATAAAAAACTGGATGAAATGTATCAGGCAAACCATATCGCTGGCGATAAATATTTAGATCAGCGCAAAGGTAAGTGACCAGAAGCTGCACATCTGCTTGAAATACAGTCTTTGGGCGGCCCTTAGCCAGGGTCGTTTTGAGAGATCCCAAAGTAAGATATGAAAAACCGCCTCAATGAAAGATTTTGTGGATTTCATACTTACTCGCCTGCATATTCAACTCTCTGAACTTCGAACTTGGCAGGATTAATAAAGGCACTTACCCCATGGTAGTAAAAATCAACTTGCCCCGTGACTCTTAAAATAGCATTCCGGTTCTTAGAAAAAGTGTCTTTTGGCATACGATCTAACCAAAGCTTCAATAGCTGATTTTTTTCAAAGACTTGCCCATCAACTTTAATATCGATAGCTTCATCTAACTTCAGTGCCTCATAAGAGACTAACCTTTCATTTACATCCAAACCTTCTGCCATGACAAACTTGCCAAGAAAAGTGACAGTTTTCCCTACCTCAATCATCTGCCTATCGCCAGCGTTGGCAATCATTGACATTGCGGAAAGAACAAACAGTAGCGCGAACTGAATTAGATTTTTCATTTTAAAATTGAACGGGAAGGTGTCTTTGCCATTGGTTAGTTATTGCACCGAGCCTTCATTGCTTTTCCGCCACTCTAGATTTTTCAAAGCATCCTCACTCAACACCTTATCCCATAGGAATATTTTTCCATCATCAACATTGATAAAAACAGAACTTACACCCGGATTATTCGCATAAAAATCCTCTGCGGAGAAATAAGAGTAGATCTTCGCTTTCTCAAGCCCTCCATCTCTTGGCACCCATAAGCCACCTTGATACTCAAAAGTCTTGCTGTGACTTTCTGGCATCGTAAAAACACATTTGCCTGGCCCACGGTAAAAAGTCCCCGCTTCGTCTTGCAGCTCGGCTTTATATATCCCTTCACGGAGGCCCTCTTTAAAGTTATAAAGTCCGCGCTTTCCTGAATATGTGAAATCCTGCTTAACGATCAAATGCTCTGCACTAGCGTATGGAGTAAAACTTTTAGGGTCTCTAGCAGTAGAGCAGCCAGCTAGAAGCAACAGTCCAAGTGAGGTAACAAGTAATTTTCTTACGGCTGTTCTGAATGAGAGCTTTGACATGTTTATTCTTTGTTATAGATTGAAATTGGCAATTAGTCAGTCGAGATACTACCTCATTTTGCCTTTTTCTATTTTTAGCACTTCGCAATGACTTACTCTGTGTAAGCTTTCGGGATCTATAGACGCAAAAAAGCCCGTAACTCATTGATTTACGGGCTAAGTTGGACGTTTTTTAACTTCTTTGGATGTATACATGGTGCCGGGAGCCGGAATCGAACCGGCACGCCTTGCGGCGCTGGATTTTGAGTCCAGTGCGTCTACCAGTTCCGCCATCCCGGCATGGGATATAATGTAGGACATCAAAGACCGCTATTATAACTGTAATTTTGATTTATGAGAACTCTAGATTTCGATTTTTATCTCCCGCCACACCTGATTGCACAACATCCGTTACCCAATCGCTCACAAAGTCGCCTGCTGGAAGTCAACGCGATTGACGAGACTATCCAGGACAATTTTTTCAGCCAGATCAGCGAGCATTTTGCAGCTGGTGACGTGCTGGTGCTCAATGATACCAAAGTGATCAAAGCACGATTGTTTGGACAAAAATCCACCGGCGGTAATATTGAGGTGATGATAGACCGTGTATTTGAGTTGCAGGAAGCCTATGCGCAGATCAAATCATCGCGCTCACCTAAAGCTGGCGGCGTGCTGCACCTGGCAGGGGGTTATCAGGCTGAGGTGCTGGGGCGCCATGCTGATATGTTCCATATCCGGCTGTTAGGTAATGATTCCTGGTATGACTTTCTGGAGCGTTATGGTCAGCTGCCATTGCCGCCTTATATTGAACATGCGGCGGATACTGCGGATGACACCCGCTACCAGACGGTGTTCGCCAGGCATGCCGGTGCAGTGGCGGCGCCGACTGCGGGGCTGCATTTTGATGAAGCATTGCTGAAGAAGCTCACCGACCAGGGCGTGCATGTACGCTACGTGACCCTGCATGTAGGGGCAGGTACTTTTCAGCCGGTGAAGGTAGACAATATCGCCGAGCATCATATGCATAGCGAGGTGTATCATCTGCCGGAAGAAACCATCACCGCCATACTGCACGCACGCTCAGCCGGCAAGCGCGTGACCGCAGTGGGGACGACCTCATTGCGCACGCTGGAAAGCGCTGCTCGTGCAGGAAAACTGTTTGCACACCATGGCGAGACCGATATTTTCATCACCCCCGGTTTTGAGTTTCAACTGGTAGACCGCCTGATCACCAATTTCCATTTACCTAAAAGCACCTTAATGATGTTAGTCTCGGCCTTTGGCGGCTATGATCTGCTTAAGCGCGCCTATGCGCATGCCATTCAGGAGTCGTACCGTTTCTTTAGTTATGGCGATGCCATGCTGATCACACGGCTACCTCTACAAAAAATTAAACCGGCACAAAAAATCAAGTAGCTTAAAACTTGTCGTTTAAAATAGCGTCTACACAGCACATATAAAAACAGGATCACGGAGATATGCAATTTAAAACAAACACACTGGGCGGGCTGGCACTGCTATGCCTGTCGCTCACCAGCCAGGCGGAGATTCTGCCGGAAGCTGAAGTCGGCATTAAGATCCCGCTCGTCAAAAAACCCACCACGCGGCCTATGACGGCGGCTTATTTGCCTAGCAACCAGCATTACTATATTGCTGATGGCGGCCTGGCGCCTTTGGGCACCGAGTTTGAAGCACCCATCTCAAAATCCGAGGTGCACGCTTATACCGCCAGCGGCCAATATGTGAATTCCGCGCGGCCGGGCTTTGATAACCGCTCGCTGTATTACAACGCCAATTCCGGCAAACTGGAAACCATCACTTATAACATTTCCACCGCTGCAGGTTTTTCACCTAACACCGGCATTTTCGGCCTGGAAGTGAACGAAAAAGGCGAAATCCTCACCAGTTCCAGCGATATCAGCCAGTTTAACCCTGCCTTTGGCGATGCCGGCACCATGCCAAGCTATGACCCTGCCAGCAAGCTTTATTATGCCAAGCAAGAACACGGCGACCTGGTGTTTGTGGTGGACAGCAATCAACGCGAAAAGCTCAAGCAGATCAAACTAGACTTCAGCAAGGCGCAGGTAGCACATGATGATGTCAGTGACCATTTTGTCGGCTTTACCGGCGTGGCAGGCAATGAGCTGGCTCTGCTCGACGTGGACCATAAAGCGGTACTGATTTTTGACCTGGCTGGCCAGTATGTCGGCAAAAGCGCCTTGCCAAAAACCATGAAGCTGCGCTCACACAACCATTACAACGGCGCCGGCTACAGCAACGGCATGCTCTTTGTTTACCACGAGAACGAAGGCGAGTTCGGCACTTATTACGGATTCAAAGTCGTGAAATAACAATGTCGCCAGCAACAAAAAACCGCGCAACGGCGCGGTTTTTTTTATGATCAAGCCAGTGCCTACTGGCTGGCGATATTCAGTTTTAACGGGGTATCGTAATGCCAGTGGTTGCGCCAGGCACCCACCACCAGATTAGGGTATTCCGGCTTGCCCAGGCTGCCGTTATAACGCCCTAGCGCACGGTAATAATCGCCACGCTCTATATCCAGATAGTGGCGCAAGATGGTGCAACCGTAACGCAGGTTCAGGCGCATATCAAACAGGTTATGCTCGTTGGCACCTATGCTTTTCACCCAGAACGGCATCACTTGCATATAGCCGCGGGCGCCTACACTGGAAAGTGCATATTTCTTGAAACCGCTTTCAACCTGTATCAGCCCCAGCACCAGTTGCGGGTCCAGCCCGGCACGTGTCGCCTCATAATACACAGATTTCAGAAAGTCTTCGCGGTATTGGCTATCCGGCATGCGTTTTGCCAGCCTGAGCGACATCTCCTGCAACCATTGTTGCGCCGTCTGCTCGCTGTCAAACAACAGGCGGGGTGCCGCCAGGTCAGTGACAGATTTTTGCATCAGCGATTTAACGCTGTTGGCTAAAGGCTCTTCTTGCTGGTTGCCGGCCATGGCCAGTGACGACCACAACAACAGGCCGGCCATCACTAGCGCAGAAGGTAACACACGGGTGCTATTCATCTTACCTATTCTATCCATTTCAGAAGCGGTTCAGACGTCAAACAGAATGACTAAAAGCTTCCAGTTATTGACCAAGTTTGTCACGTAAAAACGCAACACTGTCAGTCACTTGCAAGTTTTGTGCCTCAGTATCGGTGCGGCCCTTATATTCCACGTTTCCTTCAGCCAGGCCACGGTCACCGATCACGATACGGTGGGGGATACCGAGCAGGTCACTTTCGGCAAACATCACCCCCGGGCGCTCGCCCCTGTCATCCAGCAGCACATCGACACCGGCTTGCTGTAACTGCTGGTAGAGCGCGAATGCCGCCTGTTTGACCGCATCACTCTTATCCAGGCCTATAGGGCAGATCACCACATCAAACGGCGCCATGCTACGCGGGAAGATAATGCCTTTATCATCATGGCCCTGCTCGATCGCCGCACCGACGATACGTGACACGCCTATGCCATAACAGCCCATTTCCATCACTTGCGACTGACCGTTTTCGTCCAGATAAGTCGCCTGCATGGCCTCGGAATATTTGGTACGCAACTGGAAGATATGGCCGACTTCAATCCCGCGGCACAAACTCAGCGTGCCTTTGCCATCCGGGCTGGCATCGCCTTCCACTACATTACGGATATCGGCGACCAGCACAGGCTCAGGAAGATCGCGGCCAAAATTGACACCCGCCAGATGGAACTTCGGTTTATTGGCGCCACAGACAAAATCGCTTAACACGGCGACAGAGCGGTCTGCGATCACACGCACATTGGCATTGACAGCGACCGGGCCGATAAAGCCGGGAGGGCAGTTCAGGTTGGCGCGAATCTCTTCTTCAGTCGCCAGGCGGAAGTTCTGCACGCCAGGCACTTTACCGAACTTGACTTCATTCAACTGGTGATCACCACGCAGCAAGGCCAGCGTGAACACTTCATCCACTATCAGGGCCACCGATTTCACGGTTTTGCTCACGGCTATGTCCAGCAGCTTGGCCACATCCTCACAGGTGGTCTGCTTGGGCGTATCCACTTCACGCATGGTTTCGGCCGCCGCCGCGCGGCTACCCGTCGGCACACCCTCAGCCATCTCGACGTTGGCGGCGTAATCAGATTGCTCACAGTAAGCCAGGGCATCTTCGCCGCTATCTGCCAGCACATGAAACTCCTGCGAACCATCACCACCGATGGCACCAGAATCAGCTTTCACCGCGCGAAACTTGAGGCCCAGACGGGTGAACACATTGCTGTAAGCAGTGTGCATGCCGTTGTAGGTATTCACCAGGCAATCAACGCTGGTGTGGAAAGAATAAGCATCTTTCATCAGGAACTCGCGCGCGCGCATCACGCCAAAGCGCGGGCGGATCTCGTCACGGAATTTGGTCTGCACCTGGTAAAAATTCAGCGGCAACTGTTTGTAGCTGCTGATCTCTTTACGCGCGATGTCAGTGATCACTTCTTCATGGGTAGGGCCGAAACAGAAATCGCGCTCGTGCCTGTCCTTGATCTTCAACATCTGCGGACCAAACACCGCCCAGCGGCCGGTTTCTTCCCACAGTTCTTTCGGTTGCACGGCTGGCAGCAGCAATTCCAGGGCACCGGCTTTGTTCATTTCGTCGCGCACTATGTTTTCTACTTTGCGTAACACACGCAGGCCCAGCGGCATCCAGCTATATAAACCACTGCCCAGTTTTTTGATAAGGCCAGCCCGGACCATCAGTTTATGGCTGATCAGTTCGGCATCCGAAGGAGCTTCTTTTTGGGTAGCAATGAAAAATTGTGATGCGCGCATAAGAATGGAGTTCTAACAGGATTCTAAAGGCCGAATTTTAGCCTTTATTGCGGCGCTAGTCAGCAGTAAACAGGTCAGCAAGTAAACAAGTCAGCAAATAAGCTGGCTTTATTCGCGGTGACGGATAGGGCTGTCGGCGGGTATGTAGCCATCCTTCCATAGCGCCATCGGTACTATGGTCGCGGCATGGCCGTTGTCGTAAAACCAGCTATCGACCGCAAACTCTGCCTGGCTGTCATTTTCGCGTATCACCGCCGCGCTGTGCGGCCAGCCGGTAAAGAAGAATTTGCGGGTGCGCGTATCTGTAATCGTGTGTAAGCGTATCAGGCCTGCCTGTTGCATCAGGCGCATATAGGTGGTGCTGTTGATGGCCTCATCGTTACAGTCTTGCTGGTGCTGGTAATCGCTATTGTCAAAGGTGCCGGCGCGGTCTGCAGTGGTGCCTATCTTGGTGCCTATGATATCTTCGAGCATGCCTATCGCTTGTGCGATCTGCTGACGTTCCTGTTCAGCGTTTTCAGCCTGCGGGGTAAATATCTGCACCACGTTATCCCACTCGGGCGGGGTCAGTTGCAATTGATCAGAGCGGGTACAGCCGCCACCCTGGCAGATCTCGAATGCCTGCAGGCTGGGCTGGCTATGGTAGATGCGGGAGATATCTTTCAGATCTGCCTGGGCAGTGCTGCCCCAGGCAAACAGCAGGCTACAGCACCAGTACGTGATTGCAGAGCTCGTTGCGCGGCGTCGCTTCGGGAGGAAAGTGTGCAGCCAGGTGCTGGCCGATGGCAGTAATGCCGTGTGTGACGCCCTGTTCAAACTGCCCACTTCTAAACATCCCTTCCATTTGCTGGCAGATCTGCTGCCAGCCCGGCTCACGCACATGTTGATGTATGCCACGGTCGGCGACGATTTCTACATCTTTGTCCGCCAGCATCAGATAGACCAGCACGCCGTTGTTGTGTTCAGTATCCCAGATATTCAGCTGGCCGAACAGTTGTATCGCCCGTTGCCGCGGTGACATGCCCTGCAAGATGCAGGAAAGCGGCAAGCCTGACTCTATGACGACCCGCACCTCACCGGCGTGCAGATGTTCGCTGGCTGTGATCGCCTGCTCTATCTGCTGCAAAGCGGCCTGCGAGAAGTGTCGTTTGACCTGCCACGGATGACTGCTGAGATGACGCAGAAAGCGCCTGAAAGGATGTACCGGCTTCATTACCAATCTCCTGACGCGCCACCGCCACCAAAACCGCCACCGCCACCGCTGAATATATCGCGGCCACCGCCTCCACCAAAGCTGCCGGGAAATCCGCCGCCTATGGGCAAGCCACCCTGTCCACCACCCATGGCCAGGGTGAAGATGAATGCGGCCAGGCCTACCAGGCCCATGACCAGCAAGCCTGCGCCGAAGAAACCCGCCAGCACGGCAAGCGCACCCCCAGTCGCGGCACTGCCAAAAAAGGCACCAAACATGCCGCGCAGTATGGCGCCGCCTATGATGGCGGCAAACATCAGGATAGGTAACCAGTGCATCAGGCCCTGCTGTGCAGCGGCTGGCTGACGCTGGGCAGGTGCGGGCAACTGTTCACCCTGTATCAGTTTGATCAGCGTGTCTGTCGCCAGGTGCAGGCCCTGGTAAAACTGGCCTTGCTTGAATGCCGGCGAAAGCTGTTCGGCGATGATGCGCTTGGCGACCACATCGGGGATGGCACCTTCAAGACCGTAGCCGACTTCTATGCGCATTTTACGGTCTTGTTTGGCGATGATGACGATCACACCGTCATCCTCCTTTTCGCGGCCTATTTTCCAGGCATCCGCCAGGCGGATACCGAATTGCGCGATATCTTCCGGCTGTGTGCTGGGCAAGATCAATACCGCGATCTGCGAGCCTGTCTGTTGCGAGAATTGCGTCAACTTCTCGTTGAGTGCGGTCTGCTCTTCCGCCGAGAGTGTCTGTGTCAGGTCAGTGACGGCACTGGTGAGCGGCGGGATCTCCACCAGCCCGTTGGCGGCATGCGCACTCAGGCCTGCCAGCAGCAGGCCGCCTGTCACCAGCGTGCGCAGCCAGCCTGATACCATTGCTTTAACAGCCCTCATCAACCACGCATCCTATCGATTACTTGTCGCCAAAGTCTACTTTTGGCGCAGATGAGATCTCTTTTTCATTCTCTACGGTAAAGGACGGTTTCGGCTGGTAGTTAAACATCATGGCGGTCAGGTTATTCGGGAAACTGCGCACGGTGATGTTGTATTGTTTAACCGCCTCGATATAGCGGTTGCGCGCAACGGTGACGCGGTTCTCAGTACCTTCCAGTTGTGCCTGCAGATCACGGAAACTGGCATCGGCTTTCAGGTTAGGATAATTCTCTGACACTACCATCAACCGCGATAACGCGCTGGTCAACTGGCCTTGTGCCGCCTGGAATTTCGCAAACGCTTCCGGGTCATTCAGCAACTCCGGCGTCACCTGCATGCTGCCCACCTTGGCACGCGCTGCGGTCACTTCAGTCAGCACTTTTTCTTCATGGCTGGCATAGCCTTTCACGGTAGACACCAGGTTAGGCACCAGGTCGGCACGGCGCTGGTACTGGTTCAATACTTCTGCCCAGCTCGCCTTGGCTTCTTCATCCAGTGATTGAAACTGGTTATAGCCACAGCCGGACAGGGTCAACATACCAGCCAGCAGCACGATCTTGAAAAATTGACGCATCAGATATTCCTCTCAAATGGATGTCGTTTAGATGGGGGCTGGGCGATTCGCTTCAAGCAGCCCGATTTTTTTATTTTTCTGCCTGTATTATTGTGCAGACAGCAGCAGACACAGATCATGCCAGACCTGCTTTTTTAGTAAAGGGTTTTCCAGCATGGCCTGCGGATGGTGGGTGACCACATAGCTGACCTCTGCATGCGTCAGCAAGCTGCCTCTGAGAATGTTGATATCGGCATGACTGGTGCCGAGGAAAGTATTGGCAGCCTGCAGGCCGAACAGCACGCAAAAGCGGCTTTGCACCTGGCTGGCCTGCAACGCTTGCTCAGAAACATGTAGGGTTTCGGGCGGTAATTTCAAGGCCTGCACGATGTTTTGCAACAATTGGTTTTGCAGCAATTGCTGCGCAGCGGCATCAGCAGCTTGCGGGCACAGAACCAGCCAGGGGGTATCGATCAATGGCTGGGAAACGACTTCTTCAGGCTGATCTTCAGTAGTGACTACCGGCGGGGCCAGCTGCTCTTCAGCCGGTGCCAAGGCAACGCCAGGCTCGACCATCACAGGCTCGACCATCACAGGCTCAGCCGTGACAGGCGCAGCGACCACCGTCGTCGCAACCACGGCCTCAGGCACGACGTCTGCAGTCTGTGCTGGCTGAAGTTCAGCAATCGATGTGACTACTTCCGGCAAGCTATCAGCCTGTATCGGTGCGCGCAAACGCCACACCGGCAACAATTCCAGTTCGCGCAGCATATCTTCGCGTGCCAGACTCATGCCGTGCCTTTACCTATACTAGTCATAATGTGACCCACAGCGCGACTTCTCATAATGCCAGACCCATCAGCACGGCATCTTCGCGCCCCTGGCTGGTAGGATAATAATGGCGACGGATACCCATTTCACAAAAGCCCATCGCCTCGTACAAACTGATCGCTTTGCGATTGCTAGTGCGCACTTCGAGAAACATATTGCCGGCAAGCCGTTGCCTGGCAACTGTGATCATCTGCGCCAGCATAGACCGGCCCAGACCCTGGCCCTGATAGTGCTGGCTGACGCTGATATTCAGCAGATGTGCTTCATCCAGCACCATCATGAGCAGCGCATAAGCGACGATTTCGCCCGACATTTCCATCACCCAGGCGCAGTAGCCGGAATCCAGCGAATCCTTGAAGTTACCGTAAGTCCACGGGTGGCTGTAAATCGTCGGCTCGATACGGCAGACCGCGATCAGGTCCTCGTAGGACATCAGGCGAAATTGTGGCTGCTGTTGCGGTAGTGCACTCATGGTCAATGGTTTAAAAAAATCTGGCTCTACAAAAATTTGGCCTGGCCCTACAAAACCTGGCCTTGCGCGCGCTCGGCTGCGGTCAGCGCCACCCGGTTGCGAATATATAGCGGTGCAGCCTGCTCTGCCGACTGGGTGTCACCCGCGGCAAATCGCGGCGTGGCAAGCGTGAGCATGGCAGTTGCCGTCGGCATGATGTCTGCGCGCACCTGGCTGACCTGTGACTGATATTGCGCGCTCAGTGCTTCAGCAAATACCGCCCAGCCAGAACCGGCAGCTAGCCAGCTGTCGTCTTCTATGGCTGGCACCTCATGTGGTTTGCACACCATGGGCGGCGACACTTCCAGCCAGCCATGTTGCTGCCTGACCAATGCTGCATGATACACCTCGCCCATGCGGGCATCGAGACATACCAGTATCTTTTCTGCCTGCGTTTCAACCCAGGCTGCCTGCGCCACCGCCTGCACAGAGCTGATGCCCAGCACGGGCAAACCAGCGCCAAATGCCAGCCCCTGGGTGACGCCGACCGCTACCCGCACCCCGGTGAACGCCCCCGGACCAGTACCATAGACCAGGCCATCCAGCTCAGCCAGTTGCATGCCGGCTGCGGCCAGCAGGCGCTGTATCTCAGGCAGGATACGCTGTGAAGCGGCAGGGCCGGTGGCCTCATGAAATGCGCTGACACCGGCCGCAGTTTGCGCGGCCAGGGACAGGAATTCGGTAGAACATTCGATTGCCAGTAGTTTCATGATATTTAAGTTGCGTCGCAGACTAGCGCGGGGCACATGCTCCAGCCTTAATAACTGTGTTTAGCCGCAGGAAACTCGCCGCATTTGACCGCCTGCACATAGTTTAGCAGTGCCTGCGCTACATTGCCTGACTGGCCCAGAAAATCCTGGGCAAAGCGCGGCGCTTTGTATGCCTGCGGATCTGTTTCGGCCGGGCCGCTGTAAATACCCAGTAGATCGTGCAGCACCAGCACCTGGCCGCTACAGCCTGGCCCGGCACCAATGCCTATGGTGGGCACCGAGATTTGTTCTGTAATGCGGGTCGCCAGCGCGGCGGGCACCATTTCAAACAGCACCATGCTGGCACCTGCGTCGGCCATGGCCTGGGCATCTGCCAGCATGGCGCTGGCTGCCTGTTCGGTCTTGCCCTGTATCTTGTAGCCGCCTAGTTTTTCAACCGATTGTGGCGTGAACCCCAAGTGGGCACACACTGGGATACCGTGCGCGACCAGGTGGCGCGCGGTGTCTACCATATGGCCACCGCCCTCTATCTTGACGATATGTGCGCCTGCCTGCATCAGGGCCTGCGCATTGGCCAGCGCCAGCGCCAGGTCATGCTCATAACTATCTACCGGCATATCACTCATGATCACCGTCTGCGGCGCACCTCTGGCGACGATGCGGGTGTGGTAGAGCATATCCTGCATTTTCACTTCCAGCGTGCTAGCCGCGCCCTGTATCACCATGCCCAGCGAATCGCCGACCAGCAATACATCTACCCCGGCCAGCGCCATCAGCTTGGCAAAGGTAGCGTCGTAGCAAGTGAGCATGGCGATCTTTTCGCCGGCTTTTGCGCGTGTAAGGAGAGCATTCAGCATAGTGTCAGCAATGATAATGTGGCGCAGCAAATACGCAAAGCCGCCGCGGTGCGGCATGCAGGCATTTGCTAATGCGCTCAGAAATTGGGATTAAAGTACTCGCGGCTGCTTTTGATCTGGTTGATGCGCTCAATCAACAGATTGAAGGCTTCCGGGTCTTTAATGATATTGAGTTTTTCATTATTGACGATCAGCAGCGGCGAGGCGTCATAAGTATGGAAAAACTCACTATAGGCCTCGGCCAGGCGGGCGATATATTCGCGCGGCATGTCCTGCTCATAACTGATATTGCGCTCTTCGATACGGCCCACCAGCGCATCGATAGGGGTTTGCAGATACACCACCAGATCAGGCTTGGGTGCTTTCAGCTGCAGGTGGTGGTAGATCTGGTGATACAGGGAGTACTCTTCGTCATCCAGGTTCAGGCGCGCGAACAGCGGGTCTTTTTCGAGAAAGAAGTCAGACACCGTAGGCTGGCCGAACATGTCGCGCTGGGCCATATCTTCAATCTGGCGCGAACGCTGGAACAGGAAAAACAGCTGCGTCGGCAAGGCATACCGCTGGGCATCCTGGTAAAAGCGGGTCAGAAACGGATTAGATTCAGCTTTTTCCGACAGCAGTTCTACCGAGAACTTGTCTGCCAGCATACGCGCCAGCGTAGTTTTGCCACTGCCTATCGGGCCTTCGATTACAACATAAGGAAAACGGGTAAACATTGTTATTGCTCGTTCAGCTAATTTAATCAGTGATCCAGTTTTTGCGCGTCCAGTTTCCGCACATCAGCATGCGGGGATTCTGTTGCCCATTCTACAACAGTCTGCCCTTGCGGCAGTATAAAGTCAGGCACAATTTCAGCCAGCGGCAAAATAACGAAAGCGCGCTCATGCATGCGCGGGTGCGGCAATGTCAGTTGTTCTGTCGCCAGCTGCAGACCGGCATAATCGAGCAGGTCGAGGTCCAGGATACGCGGTGCATTGGGGAATGGCCGCTCACGGCCAAAGGTCTGCTCTATGTCCAGCAATAATTGCATCAGCTCGGGCGCCGGTATCTCGGTAACCACCTGTATCACCGCATTGATAAAGTCCGGCTGGTTGTCATAGCCGACCGGCGCAGTCGCATACAGGCTGGAAGCGTGCAGCAAGCGCAGGCCAGTCGTGGCCGCCAGCACCTGTATAGCTTTAGACACTTGTTGTTCAGGCTGCTGCAGATTGCTGCCCAACGCGATCAAGGCCAGGGCCATTATGCCGACTCACCATTGCCGGCTGCCGGTTTTTTCTTGCGCGGACGGCGGCGGCGCTTCGCCGGACCGCTGTCAGGCAGCAGCATATTGGTGCGTTCTTCAGTGCCGGCATCGGCAAAACGTGTCCACCAGGCACCCAGCTCTTCAGGCAACTCACCCGAAGCACAACGCAACAGCAGGAAGTCATAGCCGGCCCTATATTTCGGGTTAGTCAGCAAGGCGTATGGGCGCTTGCCGGAACGCTGCTCAAACCGCGGCTGCATGGCCCAGATCTCTTTCATGGTGGCAGTGTAGCGATTGTGTATCGCCATCTTTTCACCCTGCTTGTCTATGATCTCATTCATGGCCGCATGCAGCGCCGGGATCACAGACTCACCGCGCTTCTGGTTCTCTTCCCAGGCTTGCAGCACCTCATGCCAGAGCAAGGTGGCGAACAGGAAACTGGGGTTAGATGATTTGCCTGCGAGGATGCGATCATCGGTGTTTTTCAGCGCCAGCATGACGAATTTCTCGCCCAGCGGTTGCTCCAGCACCACATCCAGCAAAGGTAACAGCCCATGATGCAGATGCTGGGCGCGCAGTGCGCCTATGCTTTCAATGGCGTGGCCGGATAAAAACAGCTTCAGCATCTCGTCAAACAGGCGGCTGGGCGGCACATCTTCCAGCAGATCTGCCAGTTGGCGGATAGGCGCTTCTGTGGTCTGTTCGAGCTTGAGGCCCAGTTTGGCAGAAAGGCGCACCGCCCGCAGCATGCGCACCGGGTCTTCCTGATAGCGTTTGACCGGGTCACCGATGATGCGCAAGGTTTTGGCACGGATATCTGCCACGCCGTGATGGAAATCCAGCACCTCATGGCGCTTGGGGTCGTAATACAGCGCATTGGCGGTGAAATCGCGTCTGACCGAATCTTCTTCGATAGAGCCAAAAATATTGTCGCGTATGATACGGCCGCTATCGTTGGTCTCACCATCGCCTTCACTCTGGTGATGGCCGCGGAAAGTAGACACCTCTATGGTCTCCTGCCCCCACAGCACATGTACCAGGCGAAAGCGGCGGCCTATGATACGCGAGCGGCGAAACGTTTTATGCACCTGTTCCGGCGTGGCGTCGGTGGCGATATCAAAGTCTTTGGGCGGATGGTTGAGCAGCAGGTCGCGCACGGCGCCGCCGACGATATAAGCCTGGAAACCGGCTTTTTGCAGACCATCGCAGGTTTTCAATGCCGCCTGACTGATCAGCTTGTGGTTGATTTTATGTTTACTGGCAGGGATCACCAGCACAGCTGACGACTTGCCACGCCTGGCTGCCGGGTCTGAATCCTGGTCTGTAGACTGACCACGCTTGCCAAATACTTTTTGCAGAAATTGTTTAATCATTACTCAGTGCACACAGGCGCTAATCGCGCATTACAGTTTATGTTGGTTGTTCCACAGCACATCCGGTAGCCCGGCATGCCTGTTCAAGGTACGGCATAGTACAAACAGCAGGTCAGACAAGCGGTTCAGGTATTGCAGATTCACCGCTGTCACCGGCGATTGTGCGTGCAGGGCATGCAGCACACGCTCGGCGCGCCTGCAGACCGTGCGCGCCAGGTGGCACACCGCAGCGGCACGGCTGCCTCCCGGCAATATAAATTCTTTCAACGGACTCAGCTCGGCATTCCAGCCATCCAGGGTCTGCTCCAAAACAGCCACACGGCCTGCCTGCATAAAAACATGACCAGGCATGCTCAGTTCGCCACCCATATCAAACAGATCATGCTGGATAGCCTGCAAACTGTCACGTACATCCTCAGGCAAGTCTTCTGCCATCAACATGCCGAGTACGGCATTCAGCTCATCCACCTCGCCCATGGCCTGCACACGCAGGTCAGACTTGCTGACACGTGAGCCATCGCCCAGGCCAGTGGTGCCAGCATCTCCGGTACGTGTATAAATCCTGCTCAGCCGGTTGGCCATTCCTATAACCCGTTTGAAATCCTATATAATCCGCTCATTATAAATCATACCGTGCCATTTCGATGTGCCCAGCGATTGCAGTGAACGCCCCGGTCGGCGTGATGGATTCAGGCGTAGGCGGATTGACCGTCCTCAAACACCTCACACGCCAGCTTGCGCACGAGCATTTCATCTATTATGCCGATAGTGCCTATGCACCTTATGGCAATCAATCTGCGGTAAAAATCCAGCAGCGCTGTTTTGCCATCGCCGACATATTGATCGCGCAAGGCGCCAAAGCGCTGGTGGTCGCCTGCAATACAGCCACCGCCGCCGCCATCAGCCCGTTGCGTGAGCACTACTCCCTGTCTATCATAGGCATGGAGCCCGCCGTTAAACCCGCCGCTGCCGCCAGTAAAAACAGCATCATAGGCGTGCTCGCCACCACCGGCACCTTGAAAAGCGCACAGTTTGCCGCCTTGCTCGAACACTACGGCCACGGCGTACAAGTGGTGACGCAAGCCTGCGTCGGCCTGGTGGAGTGTATAGAGCAGGGGCAGCTGGACCAGGCACACACCCTCGCCCTGCTTGAAACTTATTGCCAGCCACTCATAGATGCGGGTGCTGACACCATCGTTCTCGGCTGCACCCACTACCCTTTTGTACGTGCGCATATCCAGAAGATCGTCGGGCCCCAGGTCACGCTGATCGATACCGGCGCCGCCGTTGCCAAGCGTTTACAGCAGATACTGGAAGAACAAAACCTGCTCAACCCGGCTACCAGTGCTGATGCGGGCAATGCACAACATGCAACAAGCAGTGTAAAACCGATATTCTTAACCAGCGGTTCACAAGAAACACAGCGGGTGATGCAGCAGCTCTGGCAAATACTTTAAACAATATAAACAAAACCCACGCCATGCGTGGGTTTGTTCTATGGATCAGGCTTTAGTGATGGTGCACCTGTGTGCCAGGCTTGAGCTTGAATTTGGTGCCGCAATAAGGGCAAGCCACTTGCCCGGTTTTTGCCACATCCAGAAATACCCGCGGATGCGAAGCCCATAAAGCCACTTCTTTGGTCGGGCAATGCAATGGCAGATCATGGCCATCGACTTCAAACTCTTTTACATCAGACATTCAGTTTCTCCCGCACACAGCCATTTAAAACAGAGACTTAAACCAAGGTCAGCCAGTGCTGATATTTGGCGTTTTTGCCTTTAACCACATCAAAGTACAGGCTTTGCAATTTTTCAGTGATAGGGCCGCGTGTACCTTCACCAATGGCACGGTTATCCAGTTCACGGATAGGGGTGACTTCAGCTGCGGTACCAGTAAAGAAAGCCTCGTCGGCACTGTAGACTTCATCGCGCGTGATGCGTTTTTCGATCACTTCCAGGCCCAGTTCGTCTTTCGCCAGTGTGATGATGGTGTCGCGGGTGATGCCTTCCAGCGCAGAAGTCAGGTCAGGCGTATAGAGCTTGCCGTTACGGATAATGAAAATGTTCTCGCCTGAACCTTCAGCCACGAAACCATCCACGTCCAGCAGCAGTGCTTCCTGGTAGCCATCTTGCGCCGCTTCCTGGTGCGCCAGTATGCTGTTCATGTAGTTGCCGTTTGCTTTGGCCTTACACATGGTGATGTTGACGTGATGGCGGGCAAACGACGAAGTCTTGACGCGTATGCCTTTGGTGATCGCCTCTTCACCCATATAAGCACCCCAGCTCCAGGCACCGACGATGACGTGGGTAGACAATGTCTTGGCAGAAATACCCATGGCCTCGGCACCATAAAACGCCATAGGACGCATATAAGCTGATTCGAGCTTGTTTTCACGCACGGCGGCTTTTTGCGCTTCAACCAGGGTCGCTTTATCAAACGGCATTTTCATGCCCAGGATATGCGCACTGCGGAACAAGCGGTCGGTATGCTCTTTCAAACGGAAGATAGCCGCGCCTTTGTCTGTTTTGTAAGCGCGCACGCCTTCAAATACGCCCATGCCATAATGCAGGGTGTGGGTTAATACATGGGTAGTGGCATCACGCCAGTTGACCATCTTGCCGTCGTACCAGATAACGCCGTCACGGTCTGCCATCGAACTCGGTATTGCCATTTAAACTCGCCTCTAATCCGTCTATCGTCAAAAACCATTATTGTAAACCAATCTGCACTCTTTTCGCCTATGCTAAAATCCAATTCAATGATGATTTACAAGGATTTTTGTATGCGCGCTCGTTTCTTGTGGCTTTGCTTTACCGCAGCATTGCTGACTGGCCTGCTCACAGGTTGTCAAGCTGACAAAACCGCCAGCTTTATCGGCACCGACCTCACCGGCACCCAATTCGGCAAACCACTGAGCCTGACTGACCACACCGGCAGATTGCGCAGCATAGATGACTTCAAAGGCAAAGTGATCGTACTGTTTTTTGGCTATACCCACTGCCCGGATGTCTGCCCTACCACCATGAGCGACCTCAAACAGACCATGAAACTGCTGGGTGACAAGGCCAATGATGTACAGGTATTGTTCGTCACCGTAGACCCCGAGCGTGACACGCAGGAGATCCTGGCGCAATTCGTGCCTGGGTTTGATGCCAGATTTATCGGCCTGCGCGGCACCCCGGCTGAAGTCGCCGCCAACCTGGCAGAATATAAAGTCTACGCCGCCAAGGTAGCCGAGGCTGGTAAATCCGGCTACACCATGGACCACAGCGCCGGACTGTATGTATTCGATAAAACCGGCGCCCCGCGCATCTACCTGGGTTATGGCGAAAAACCTGCCAATATCGCCCATGACCTGCAATTGCTCATGTAGCCGCATACGGGTGGTGAAATAGCGTCACACAGCGAAATCACGAACGATTCTTGTTTAGATTTTTATTTAAAAACTCATTTTAAATCAATAAGTTAACTAACAATTTCTATTGCATCGCCGGCATTTTCCTGTATCATGCACTGCATTAAAGTACACACAGGAGCCGATGATGAAAGGCGATAAGAAAATTGTAGATATCCTGAATGATTTACTGGCCGGCGAGTTAACAGCCACCGACCAGTATCTGATTCACGGTGAAATGTATGCTGACATGGGTTTGGGCGTGATCTCCCAGCGCATACTGCACGAATCGTTGCATGAACGCGAACACGCCCGCGCGCTGATTCAACGCATACTGTTTCTCGAAGGCACTCCCAATCTCGCCAAGCGTGACCCCATACACATCGGTAAAGACGTCAAATCCATGCTGGAATCTGACCTGGCCCTGGAATATGCCGTGGTCAAACACCTGAAAAAAGCCATGGAAGCCTGTGAGCAGGCGCAAGACTTTGTCACGCGTGAAATGCTGCTGGTGCAACTGGAAGACACGGAAATGGACCATGCCTACTGGCTGGAAAAACAATTAAGCCTGATCAAACTGATAGGCATAGAAAACTACTGCCAGAGCCAGATGGGCGATGGCCCGGTGGCCGTTTAAGGAGCCCGTATGAAAGGCGAAAAACACATTATCAGCACTTTGAACAAAGTGCTCAAAAACCAGCTGACCTCTATCAACCAGTATTTCCTGCATGCACGCATGTTCAGAAAATGGGGTCTGGAAAAACTCAACGATTACCAGTACAAACAATCTATCCGCGTCATGAAAGAAGCGGACGAAGTGATAGAACGTATCCTGTTTCTGGATGGCCTGCCTAACCTGCAAAACCTAGGCAAATTGCTGATAGGTGAAGAAGTGATAGAGTGCCTGCAAGGCGACCTCAGCTTTGAAAAAGATGTGCAGCATCCACAACTGGTAGAAGCGATCGCCGAGGCAGAAAAATTGCAGGATTACGTGACCCGTGACCTGCTGACCGAACTGCTGGAAGCCTGCGAAGAAGCCATAGACTGGCTGGAGACGCAACAGCGACTGATCGCAGATGTGACCTTGCCGAACTACCTGCAAACCCAGATAGAATCCGACTAGCCTCTGCCTGCTTGTTTGTACACCTGAACAAAGCCGCTTTTGCGGCTTTTTTCACGCCCTGGCGGAACCAATCTGACCTTGACAGAATCCCAATAAATGATAATAATTATCATTAGTAACTTAACTACTAGTAATTTCATTTGGGAACATATGTACGTTTGCGTGTGTAATGCAGTGACCGAGCGCCAGGTGCACCAGGCAGTCAGGCAAGGCGCCAAAACCGTTAAGCATTTGAAAGAACAGCTGGGTGTAGGTGCAGAATGCGGCAAATGTGTCAGCTGCGCTAAAGCGTGCCTGAAAGAAGCGCATGCCGAGCAGCATCCTGGCCTGGTCAAAAAACTGATACAGTTAACGCCGGTGCAATTGGGCGCAGTCTAGGCGTAGCTGTTACATCGAATATTGCTAAAGGGGCTTATCAGCCCCTTTTTGCATTTTATGGATTAGCGTTTGCAGCCGGCAGCGCGGGCACTTACAATCGCTTTCCTGTCATTCATATTAGCGACCCTGGCTTCACCCGACTAAAGACCGCCATGCCTGAGACCCCAGCCAGCCCATTACACGGGCGCATACTGATATTGTTATTACTGCCGCCGCTGTTCTGGGCGGGTAATTTTATTGCCGGACGTGCCATCAACGCCCTGGTGCCGCCGGTCACGCTCTCCCTGATACGCTGGAGCATCGCCGGCCTGTGCCTGCTGCCATTCGCCCTGAAGCCATTCTTGCGCGACCGCGTCCATTACTACAGCTATCGCTGGCATATTCTGGGCACCGCCATCACCGGCGTTGCTGCCTTCAATTTACTGGTGTACTGGGGCTTGCACACCACCAGCGCCACAAACGGCATCATCCTCAATTCATTCATCCCCTTTCTGGTGGCGATATTCGGTTTTTTGTTTTATCGGCAAAACCTGACTGCCAGCCAACTGCTAGGCCTGCTGGTGTCACTCAGCGGCGTATTGCTGGTGGTTTCGCATGGTGACTTGCAAGTACTGCTGACATTGGCTTTCGCCGAAGGCGATGTGATCATTTTTCTGGCGATGGTGTTCTGGGCCTTATATACCTTATGGGTGAAACAGATCCCCGCCACTATCGACCGCAGCGGGCTGATGCTATGTCAGGTGATGATCGCGCTGGTGCTGCTGTTGCCGCTGACCCTGTGGGAAAGCCAGACCAGCTCGGTGCACCTGGATGATACGCACACCTGGTGGATACTGGCCTATATCGGTATTTTTCCGTCCGTGATCGCATTGCTGGCTTATTCCCGAGCCGTGACACTGGTAGGCTCTGTGCGTGCCAGCGTGTTTATCCATGCCATGCCTATCTTTGGCTCCATACTTTCCAGCCTGCTGTTACGCGAAGCATTCCACTTGTATCAACTTATGGGTATGCTGACCATATTCACTGGCATCTGGCTGGCCAACAGGACCAGGCGGCCAACTGCCAGCACCCGTTAAATTCAAAGGAGAAGCGAGATGACTACTGCATTCAATCCGGAACTGGACCTTATCCTGGAACGCGAAGTCGATGCCTCTCCTGCAGAACTCTGGCAGGCGTGGACCACGCCTGAGCACCTCAAACAATGGTTCTGCCCGCAGCCATGGAAAACCGTGGAATGCGAGATCGAGCTCAAGCCCGGCGGGCGTTTTTACACCGTGATGCAATCGCCGGAAGGCCAGCAGTTCCCGAATACCGGCTGCTATCTTGAGATCATCCCCGGGCAGAAACTAAGCTGGACCAATGCCCTGCAACCCGGCTTCCGGCCGGTAAACAGCCCTGAGCTGTCGCCAGGCCACGAGTGTGCTGAACTGTTGATGACGGCCAGTATCACGCTGCAGGCCAGCGCTAAGGGTACGCGCTATACAGCGCTTGTGCAGCACCCGAATACGGCGTCAAAACAACGGCATGAGGCCATGGGCTTTGAGGCCGGCTGGAGCGCGGTACTGGACCAGCTGGTGGCGGCCATCAAGCAGTCACGCTGAACGCCGCAATCAGGTGATCGACAAAGGTGGTCAGCTTGGCTTGCGACTGGCGGTTACGCGGATACACCGCATGTATAGGCCTGGCCGGCGGTGTGTAAGCAGGCAGCAACTCCGTCAGCCGTCCCGCCTCTATATCTGCTTTTAACAAGGCCCTGGGCGTTAAAATGATCCCCAGCCCTTTGACTGCCGCCACCCGCAAGGCCTGGCTATTGTCTGACTCAAAACGCAGGGCCGCAGCAAGGTTCAAGTCGGGGCTGACCTGCTTCCAGCCGCCCTGACTATGCCAATTACTGAAACCCAGGCATTGATGCTGCAATAGATCCTCAGGGGTCTGCGGCACACCATGCTGCTGCAAATAGGCGGGAGCAGCACAAATGGCGACTTCAAACATGCTCAGCTTGCGCGCGATCAGTGACGAATCAGCCAGCTTGCCGATGCGGATAGCCACGTCATAGCCTTCATCGACAATATCCACATACCTGTCTGTCAGCGACAGCTGCAGATTCACCTCCGGGTAGGCGTGCAGGTAATCACACACCAGCGGCGCCAGTGTCAGCGAGCCGAACCAGACTGATGCACTCACGCGCAGCAGGCCTTGCGGCTGACTGCTCATGGCTTCGACACCGGCTTCAGCCGCCGCCAGCTGCGCCATGATCTGTTTGCACTGCTGGTAATAGGTTTGCCCGGCTTCGGTCAGATGCTGGCGCCGGGTGGTGCGCTGCAGCAATGGCGTGCCCAGCCGCTTTTCCAGGGCACTGATATGCTTGCTCACCATAGAGGGCGTCATCTTGAGCAAACTGGCCGAGACGGTAAAACTTCCGCTTTCCACCGCAGTCACAAAGACTTGCATGCTTAAAAACCTATCCATATTGATGACTTTAAAGAAAATATATTTTTAATATTACATGATTTATCTGCATTAATTAATCAAGCACAATGCCTGCACCTTATTATTCAGATGGAGTAACGTATGAAAATCTTACTTATCGGTGCCAACGGCACTATAGGCAAACTGGTAAAGCAGAATCTTGCACCGCGCCACGAGATCATTGAAGTCGGCAAAACCAGCGGCCAGTTCCAGGTGGATATCAGCAATGAGAGCAGTATCCGTCAACTATTCGCGCAGGTCGGCAAAGTGGATGCCATCGTGGTGACTGCCGGCGATGTGCATTTCGGCGCCATGAAAGACATGACCTCAGACCAGTTCAGCCTGGGCCTGAACAGCAAATTATTGGGCCAGGTGAATATCACCCTGATAGGCCAGCATTACCTGAACGAAGGCGGCTCCATTACTTTGACCAGCGGCAGCCTGAGCCACAACCCGACTTTTGGCGGCAGCAATTTCTCCACCGTGAATGCGGCAGTCGATGGCTTTGTCAAAGGCGCAGCGCTGGAGTTAAAACAAGACCGTCGTATCAATGTGGTCAGCCCTACGGTGCTGGAAGAATCATGGCATATCTATGGCGCGGCTTTCCCAGGGCTGGAAGCAGCGCCGGGTGCCAAAGTGGCGCTCGCCTACCAGAGAAGTGTGGAAGGGTTTGAGACCGGCCAGGAATATCGCGTCTGGTAATTTGCAGGCAGGCACGCATGGCGCGCGCCGTTGATCACGCGATGCGGTGCAAGATAGACGACAGTGACTTCAGTTCTTTTTCCGCCTGCTCATGATTGGGAAACAGGCTGGCCTGCACCGCATAGAACTTGGCAGAATGGTTCATCTCCCTGAGATGGGCCATTTCATGGCAGATCACATACTGGATGATGTGCGGTGGCGCCTGGATCAGGCGCCAGTTCAGGCGTATCTGCTTGCGGCTATTGCAACTGCCCCAGCGTGAACGCGCATTCGACAGCGCTACAGAATTCACTTTTTCACCCATCTGCGCCGCCACCAACTCTACCCGCCGCTTAAAATCCGGCAAGGCCTGCTGGGCGAACCACTGCAATACTTTGCGGGCGACAAACGCCGGCTGGTCTACCTGCGGCGAGCGCACCAGCAACTGGTTACCCTGCAGCACCACCGCTTTACTGGTGGCATGATGTTGCAGGGTGAGCACGATATCCTGGCCCATAAACAGCAAGGGTTCGCCATCCACCCACTGCATGGGGCTGACCTGGTTGACTTCCCGCAAGGCGAGTTTTTGCTGTATCCAGCGCGCTTTTTGCAGCAACACCTGTTGCAGCTGGCTGGCAGCTATGCGTTTCGGCGCATGCACCACCAGGCCCTGGGCAGTGATCTTAAGGCCTATGGTCCTGCGCACACGCAGGTCTAGCTGGTAGGGAATGGTTTGCCCATCAGGCAATTGCAGCAGCTGCTCTATCATACGGCGGCGGTCACAAAGACTGCATCTCGGTTTCTATCCAGTCTTCCACCAGTTTGTTGACCGCATCCGGCTTGAGGCCGCTGGTATCTATGGGCGCGCCTATCACCACCTGGATGACACCAGGATGTTTCAGCATAGAACTCTTGCGCCAGAAACGGCCGGCATTATGCGCCACCGGCACCACGCTGCTGTTGCTATGGCTGGCCAGCCAGGCGCCGCCGATATGGTATTTACCGCGTGACCCCGGCGGCGTGCGTGTGCCTTCAGGAAAAATAACCACCCATAAGCCGCGCTTCAGCCTGTTTTTGCCGTGATTAACCAGCTTTTTCAAAGCCTCGCGGCCTGAGCTGCGGTCTATGGGGATAGAGCCTACCGCCCACAACGCCCAGCCAAGAAATGGCAATAGCAGTAACTCTCTTTTCAGCACCCACACCTGGGGCGGGAAGATGCATTGCAGCGCGATGGTTTCCCATGCCGATTGATGTTTGCACAAAATGACTGCCGGTGTGGCAGGGATATGCTCGCGGCCTTTGACTTCATAGCGCAGATTGCAGGTGACTTTCAGCCACCACAACACCGCGTTTGCCCAAAGACTCACCCAGCGCGAGCGCGTCACGGCTGAAGGCAAGGGGAGCAATAGCAGCGCCAGCAGCGAGAATGGCACAGTCAGCGCGAACAGCCCGACATAAAACAACAGAGAACGTACGTACAGCAGTGCATGACGCATCATCTGTCTCCCGCAATGATATCCTGCACGGCTGCAGCCAGGTCGGCCACCACTATGGTATTAGGTGGCACAGTTGAAAGGTTGTTGGTTTCTTCGCCCTTGCCGGTGCGCACCAGGTATGGCTGGCAACCTGCTTTGGCAAAGGCCTGCAGATCACGCAAGGCATCACCCACGCCGGGCACTTTGTTGAGCTCAAGATTAAAGCGCAGGCCTATCTCTTCTATCATGCCGGTTTTAGGTTTGCGGCAGTCACAACGGTCATCGGCCGCATGCGGACAATAGAATACGGCATCTATGCGCCCCCCCACCTGTGCGACGGCTTTGTGCATTTTTTCGTGTATGGCATTCAGGGTGGCCATATCAAAATAGCCGCGTGCGATGCCGGACTGGTTGGTGGCGACAGCCACGCGGTAACCGCGCTGGTTCAGTAAAGCGATCGCTTCCAGGCTGCCGGGGATAGGGATCCACTCGTTGGGATTTTTAATAAAGGTCGCACTGTCCTGGTTAATCACACCATCGCGATCAAGGATAACGAGTTTCATCTAGGCTCTCCGGCATTCCCGCTGCACGGGAATGTCTTACATTAACTGGCTAATTTCGACAGGTCTGCCACGCGGTTCATGGCCTGGTGCAAGGTCGCCAGCAAGCCCAGCCGGTTCGCTTTCAGGGCCGGGTCTTCGGCGTTGACCATGACCTGGTCAAAGAAAGTATCCACCGGCGCTTTCAGCGCAGCCAGCGTTTGCAGCGAAGCCGCGTAATCGCCGGCTTCAAATAACTGGTCCGCTTTTGGCTTGCTCGCGGCCAGCGCCTGATGCAGCGCCTGTTCGGCGGCTTCCTGCAGCAGTTCGGGCTTCACTTCTGCCTTCACTTCGCCTTCGACTTTTTTCAGGATATTGCTGACCCGCTTGTTGGCAGCTGCCAGCGCAGGGGCTTCCGGCAAACTGGCGAATGCCTGTACCGCTGCCAAACGGCGCGGCACTTCTGACAACTGCGCAGGGGACAGCGACAGCACGGCATCGACTTCCTGTGCACTGGCGCCCTGATCACGCAGGTTCACTGCCAGTCTATCAAAACAGAAGGTCTGGATAGCCTCGGCAACTTCACCATTGCCATTGGCATTGAATATGCTCAGGGCCTGCGCGATCAGCTGGTCAAAGGCCAATGGCAGATCGGTTTCCATCAGCATGCGCAAAATACCCAGTGCCTGGCGGCGCAGGGCGAACGGGTCTTTATCACCGGTCGGTTTTTCACCGATGCTGAACAGGCCGACCAGCGTTTCCAGTTTATCGGCCAGTGCGACCACCACACCGACCTGGCTGCGTGGCAGGTCATCCCCGGCAAAGCGCGGGCGGTAATGGTCTTCTATGGCATAGGCTACATCATCAGCCAGCCCTTCGTGTTGGGCGTAGTAACGGCCCATAATACCTTGCAGTTCCGGGAATTCACCCACCATATCGGTCAGCAGATCCACTTTAGACAGACGTGCCGCTTGTGCCACTTTAGCAACAAATCCATCGCCACCAATCTGCTGCGCGATCGCAGAAGCAATCGCTACCACACGTTCGTTACGTTCACCTTGTGAGCCTAGCTTGTTGTGGTAAACCACTTTTGCCAAACCGGGCAAACGGCTGTCCAGGGTCTTTTTCCTATCCTGGTCAAAGAAGAACTTGGCATCTGCCAGGCGCGGGCGTACCACACGCTCATTGCCGCCTATCACCTTGCTGGCATCGGCCGGGTTGATATTGGAAACGATGAGGAATTTGTTGGTCAGCTTGCCTTGTGCATCCAGCAAGGGAAAGTATTTCTGGTTGGCCTTCATGGTCAGGATCAGACACTCTTGCGGCACCGCCAGAAACTCCTGTTCAAACTGGCCCAGCAACACGTTGGGGCGCTCCACCAGCGCAGTCACCTCATCGAGCAAGGCATCATCGTCGATAGGCTTCAGGTTCTGCGCAGCCGCTGCTGCCTGCAGTTGCCTGACGATCTCGGCACGCCGCGCATCAAAGCTGGCGATTACCGCGCCCTCATCCGCTAACTGTTGCGCATAGCTATCGGCAGAACTGAAAGTCACGACTGGATTTTTTGCCTCAAAGCGGTGGCCCTGCGTGCTGTTACCGGCCGTCAGGCCCAGGGTGGTGACAGCGACCACTTCAGCGCCGTGCAAAGCGACCAGGCCATGCGCCGGGCGCACAAAGTTGACACTCTGCCAGCCATCGTTGATCTGGTAAGTCATCACTTTAGGGATAGGCAATTTAGCCAGCGTTTCATCCAGGGCTTTCTGCAAGCCTTCCTGCAGGCTGGCGCCGGCCTGGGTCACATCCAGGAACAGGATATCAGCTTTGCCATCATGCTCTTTGCGCAGCCTGGCAACCGCAGACTCATCCTCACCCAGCGCCTGCAGTTTTTTTAACAAGGCAGGGCTGGCCTGGCCATTGGCATCCAGGCCTACCGTGGCAGGCATCAGCTTTTGCGCGACCTGCTTATCAGCCGCTTTGGCAGAGACATTCTCAATATGCGCAGCCAGGCGTCGCGGCGATGCAAATGTAGTGACCGCAGCGCCTGCAGCCAGCAAGCCAGATCCTTGCAAGCTATCAGCCAGTACGCCGCTGAAAGACTCTCCCAGCTTGCGCAGCACTTTAGGCGGCAGTTCTTCTACAAATAATTCAACTAACAGATTGCGGGTACTCATGCGGCGGCTTTCTTGTTTTGTTCGGCTTTATCGCTGGCCAGTTTGTCTATCACTTCGTCGGCCCAGGCTTTTGGTGCCATGGGGAAACCCATGCGGGCGCGGCTATCCAGATAGCTGGCAGCCACTGCGCGGGCCAGGTTACGGATACGGCCTATGTAGGCAGCCCGCTCGGTCACCGAAATGGCGCCGCGTGCATCCAGCAGGTTAAAGGTGTGCGCGGCTTTCAATACTTGTTCATAGCCAGGCAAGGCCAGTTTCTCTTCCATCAGGTGTTTGGCCTGTTTTTCGTGGGCGTTAAAGGCGGTCAGCAGGAAATCGACATCGCTATGTTCAAAGTTGTAGGCAGACTGTTCTTTTTCATTCTGCAAGAACACGTCACCGTATTTCACGCCTGGCGAATATTCCAGGTCGTAGACATTTTCTACGCCTTGCAGGTACATGGCCAGGCGTTCCAGGCCATAGGTGATCTCGCCGGTGATAGGCTTGCAATTGATACCGCCCACTTGCTGGAAGTAGGTGAACTGCGTGACTTCCATACCGTTGAGCCAGACCTCCCAGCCCAGGCCCCAGGCGCCCAAGGTAGGGTTTTCCCAGTCATCTTCGACAAAACGGATATCGTTCTCTTTGAGGTTGAAACCCAAAGCTTCCAGCGAACCCAGGTATAGCTCCAGGATATTGGCGGGGGCCGGTTTCAGCACCACCTGGAATTGATAATAATGCTGCAAACGGTTGGGGTTCTCGCCATAACGGCCGTCCTTGGGGCGGCGGCTAGGCTGCACATAGGCGGCTTTCCATGGCTCTGGGCCTAAAGCACGCAGGAAGGTGGCAGTGTGGCTGGTGCCGGCACCGACTTCCATGTCATAGGGTTGCAGCAAGGTACAACCTTGTTTATCCCAGTATTCTTGTAGTTTTAAAATGATTTGTTGAAAGGTCAGCACCATTTTGCCTGATCCGATGAAATGCAAAAGGCAGATTTTACCTGAATAAGGGACAGGTACGAAATGATTCGCCCTGCCGGCGTAGCGGATCAGGTGCTCATCACGGCAGGCACAGCCGCATGCTGGCAGGCGGCCATCGCCATG
The DNA here is from genome assembly GCF_052437885.1 of Methylophilus sp. Taxonomy (GTDB): domain Bacteria; phylum Pseudomonadota; class Gammaproteobacteria; order Burkholderiales; family Methylophilaceae; genus Methylophilus. Next base: position 53,114 of record NZ_JBQVPB010000012.1, read on the forward strand.
GCAGCGACTACGCTTGCACTACACTGCGGAATGGCCATGGCTTACCGCTTTTTGACTATGCAGGCTACGCTTTGGCTTTGTAGCGAACGGCGGCGGCCAGCGCTATCACGCTCAACAGGATAAACAGGGTGTTGCCCCACCGCACATAGGGGGTGGTGCCCTGATAGCTTTGCGCTTTGCCTACCAGGATCAGGCCATCATCGTGTGGCGCATGCTGCCTGACCTGTCCATCGTGGCCAATAATGGCCGTGGCGCCAGTATTGGTGCTGCGTAATACCATACGCCCGGTCTCTATCGCCCTCACCTGGCTGAACTGCATATGCTGTTCTGCCGCAAACGAACGGCCGTACCAGGCGTCATTGCTGATATTCACCAGCAATTCGGCTTCTGGCAACTGTAGTGCGATCTCTTCGCCGAACACATCTTCATAGCAGATATTAACGCCGACTTTTTGCCCGGCGATCTGCAACGGCTTTCTGGAAGTGCCGCGCGACAGATCACTGAGCGGCATATGCAACCAGTCCCGGTAGATCCAGCCAAACACGCTTTTTAAGGGGATATATTCACCAAACGGCACCAGATGGCTTTTGGAATAGGCTTGCCCGGGTGAGGCACCGATACTGATGGCGCTGTTGTAGTAATTGTTATTTTTAGCCTCGACCACCCCGAGCAGAATATCGCCTTGCTGACTCAGCGCATGCTGTTTCAGGGCGGCCATATACGAAGGGTCTATCTGCTCGGCCAATATGGGTAGTGCGGTTTCCGGCAGAATGATCAGCTTTGCTTCTGCCATGCGCACCATATCCAGATATTGCCTCAGGGTGCGCTCGGCCTGCTCGGGTGACCATTTAATGGTTTGGCTGATATTGCCTTGTAACAGTGCGACACTGATGGGCTGACCGACCGGCTGGCTCCATGGAATAAATGCCAACAGGCTGCCAGTCACCAATAGCCCCACTGTCAGCATCAATGCGCGCAGCCGGTGTGCGGCATGCAGCCAGGCACAGACCAGACTGGCAGAGATGCCGGCTGTCAATGCCGAGACCCCATAGACGCCTATCACCGGCAGAAACCCCACCAGGGGACTGGATGGTGCCTGCGAGTAGCCCAGAGTCAGCCAGGGAAAGCCGGTAAAGATCCAGCTACGCACCCAGTCTGACACTGCCCATAACACAGGCGCGACCCACAACAGATTGCCTAGCCGCTTTGCCAGATAGCCAGCCACTGCCGGAAACAAAGCCATAAAGGCACACAGACAAAAGGTACTGAAACCGGCAAACCACCAGGGCATGCCGCCAAAATCATGCAGGCTGATATAGATCCAGTAAATGCCTACGCAATATAGCCCCAGGCCGAAAGCCAGGCCGATCTTGAACACCTGACCTGTGGTTCGGGCCGCTTGCCACAACCCCAGCAAGCCTGCCAGCGTCAGCCATGGCAGCCAGAACAGATAATAAGGGGCAAAGCCCAATACGGTCAGCGCGCCTAACAATATGGCCAAGGCAGCACGTTGCAAGAGTGGTGCCTGCTGCGCCCAGTGTACTAATGTTTTAAATGCGAGTGGATTCAATGCAGAGGTATTCAATGCGAGCCTTTCACGGGCTGAATATCGGCTTTTGCCAGCCAGGTTAAAAAATCCGCTGATTGCATGACTTGCCACTCGATGACCCTGGCCCTGGCAATGGGGTCGCCCTCATCCACAGCCTCGGCCGGCATCGCCGGATGGCACATCAGCACCGGCGGCAGGGTATGTGCGCTGGCAGACGCGTGCTGTTTTAACTGCCTGGACCAGTGCAGCCAGTGTGCCTGGTAAGCCGCAGCATCCCCCTGAAAATCGTAGACCCCCAGCAAACGCGGCGATACCCTGAAACCCAGCTGTTGCGCTTTTGTTTGCAGCGCGCTCGCCCCCAGCCAGTGAATCACGCGCGCCTTGAAACCGCTGTGTTCAGGCGGGCTGGAGATGCGTAGCCACGGACGCTGCGGCGCAGGCAAGTTTGCATAGCGCTGCTGCATTTCTGCCAGCAGCAGATCACGTATGCCCGCCAGCTGGTGCACATGTAAATGTCCATCCACATAGTCGGGCGGCGTGCCCAGCGCCTGCTCAAAGGCATCCAGCTGCTGGCGGATATTGTCGCGGATAGCGCGCTGGTCTAACAAGCCGAACAAGCTGCGTAAAACCAGTGCCGGGTGCGATAAGCGCATAGACTGCGAGAACTGGGTGAAATCCAGGTGCAAGCCTATATCTGCCCGGGCACGGATATCAGGGCTCAGCTGCGCGGCACTTTGCGGCCAGGCAGGGCTGAGCGTCATGCAGGAAGTCGCTGTCAGCACCCCGCGCTCTATCAGGTCGAGAATGGCGGCATCGATGGCGGCTGACTGTGCATAATCATCGGCACAGATAATGACTTTAGCCATGCCTGCGCCTAACCATGACTGCACCTAACAATGCCTTGCCACTAACCATAACTGCCTTAGCCATGACTGCCTTAGCCATGATGAAAAGCCCAGAAACGGCTGAGCAGCCAGGTGCTGATCGCCACCAGCACCATCACCACACCCAACACGAACCAGAAAGGCAATGGCGTGTAAGTGAGTGCCAACCACAATAGCAGCTGGTTAGCGAAAAAACCCAGCAGCGCCACGGCTAAAAACCTGGGGAAAGCCTGGCGGTGCCTGGCCAGGGTGCCGCGAAACGACCACCTGCGATGGCCTATATAACTGACAGGAAAAGCCACCACAAAACCCAGCCAGTTGGCATAGGCCGGCTGCCAGCCCAGGGCATGCGCCAGCAAGGCAATCACATAGTGTACAGCGGCGGCCAATGCACCTATGCTGACAAATCCCAATAGCGAAGCCTGCATGGTCGATCAGGTTTCACTTGCCGGTTTACGGCGGCGCGGTGCCGGCTTTTTGGCTGGCGCAGGAGTAGCGGCGGCGGAGGTGAGCGCTGGCGTTCGCACGGAAGAGGGCGCGGCCGGTTGCACCACCTCAGCGACGATAAATGGCGGCCGCCCTTTCACTTCATCATAGACGCGCGCAAGATATTCACCGAGTATGCCTATAAACAGCAATTGCACACCGGAGAAGAACATCATGCTGGCGACCACGGTAGGCCAGCCAGGGATGGATTCGTGGAAAAACAGGGTATCAACCACCACCACCGCGCCATAAGCAAAGGCGATCAGGGCCAGCACCACCCCGGTCAGGCTTGCCAGTCTCAGGGGCAGCACCGAAAAACTGGTGATGCCAGTCCAGGCCAGTGCAATCAATTTGAGTTTAGAGTAAGCGCTCTCGCCATGCAGCCTGGGCAAAGGCGTATAAGGGATACCTATAGACTTGTATCCCACCCAGGCATAAATACCTTTCATGAAGCGGTTACGCTCAGGCAAGGCACACAAGGCATCGACCACTTTGCGGTCCATCAAGCGGAAGTCTCCGGCGTCGCGCGGGATCTCGATATGGCTGCTGGCACTCATCATGCGGTAAAACGCGCGCGAGCCCCACAGTTTGAAAGAGGACTCCTGTTCGCGGTCCTGACGCACCGCATACACCATATCATTGCCTTCACGCCATTTTTCCAGCATGCTCAGCATCAGTTCAGAAGCGTGCTGGCCATCGGCATCCATACAGATCACGCAATCGCCTTTGGCATAGCTCAGCCCGGCACTGATGGCGTTTTCCTTGCCAAAGTTCCTGGAGAATCTGACCAGGGTGACATGATGGATATCCACCAGCGTCTGCACCACTTGCGCAGTGTGGTCACGGCTGCCATCATCGACCACCACGATATCCCAGTGCGGCGACATTTGCTGCAACACACCACTGATGTTCTGCAATGTGCTGGCGATATTTTTTTCTTCGTTATAAGCCGGCACCATCACCGTGATATGCGGCTGTGCGGCAGGGCGTGCTGTATCTATGATAGTCATGGCATTACATCTGGTAATGAACTGATGGGATTGTAGCGGATTAAGCTAGTTTTTGGCGGGTGTCGCCAACCTGTCCTTGCCTTGTAGCTGGCGCCGGTCTTTCACCACCGCCAGCGACATGCCCTGACGCTGGATATTGATGATCACTTTACCCTGCATGACTTCATGGCAATGCATATTGGTGGTGGACAGGTAAAAATCGGCTTCTTCCCACTTGCGTGTCACGCTGAAACGGCCGTCCAGATATGGCTCTATCTGCGGTGTATCCACGCAGGCCCCTACCCAGTAAGGCCCGGGTCGTGCAGGCAATTTCATATCCAGCAACTGATCGGCCGCTGCGCGCAGGGCGCTGGACCAGTAATCGTCCTCCCACTTGAACTGCGCCTGTTTCTGGTCGCCTGCCAGCCGGTTGAGTCGCACATATTCATAAGGGTGCAGCTGCACGATATCGACCAGGGTGACCAGCATCAAACCCGCCATCACCCCAGCCCACAAGCCCTGGTACATGGCAGCGCCAGCCAGCTTGCTGTTGGCCAGTGCCTGCCAGACTGTCACCACCGACCAGGCAGAGAGGATAGCCAGCAAGGGCAGCAGGAAAGTGAAGTGACGCACGCCGTTGTAGAGCGCGGGCTTGTCGTTGAGCACAAATGCCAGAGGAAACACTATACCTAGCAACAGCGTGTGCAAGATGATGCGCGTTTGCATATCCGCTGTTGCGCAGGCTTTGCGGCATAGCAGCCACAGCACAGGCAAGGCGGCCAAGCCCAGCAAGGCGGCTTCCGGCAGTTTCACCGCCAGGTACTGGAACAGATAGCTGCGCGGTACGTCACCGATGTTGTACATGACGCCATTAGCCATGGTTTGCATATTAAAATCAAAATGCGAGAACGACTCAGCCGCTTCCAGCATATTGTCTATATCGATCACGCTCCAGGGCCAACAGATCGCCATGAACACGAATGCCAGCACTGCGGCTGGCAGCAACACCAGCACCATACGCAATAAGCGGGAGAACACCGGCGAGCCGTGGTGCCGATGATCCAGCCAGGCCCGCCACCCTACCAGCAGGATCAGGTAGATGACAGCGAAGGCACCCCCTACGCGCAAGCCCAATGCGCCGCCGACAGCAAACCCCAGCAACACGATGGCTCTGCCACTGACGTTTTCCATATCGCGTACCACCAATGCCGTGGCATATAGCGCCCACAGCATGCAGGTGGCAAATGGCACATCCTTGGTATGGGTGAACATGGTGCCAGACCAGGAGACGGTCAGCAGCAACAGCGCCATAGACAGCAAGGCCAGACGCTGGCCGCCTAGCAGATGGGCAAAGCGGGAAACACCATAGAAACCAAGCAGGCCAAACAAGGCAGAGAGCAGGTGGCGTATATCCCAGATCATGATGGGAATATACGGGTCCAGCGCGGCGGCGATGATATCGAACAGGCCGCCATACAGGTAAAGATTGCGGTAATGAAATGCGTCCTGGTCAGTAAAGCCGGAGCGGTACCAGTCCAGTAACATCTGCCCGTAAGTATGCTGCACATACTCGTCATTACTGATGCCATGCTGCCTGAAGGTCAGCGCGACCCAGCCTATCAAACCCAGCCAGAACAGGCGCGTCAGCCAGGTCAGCGTTGAGGCAGAATAAAAGTGGGCAGGCGCAGGTTTCATAGGCACGACGAACATGAAAAACGAACTCGCAAGCGTATCACGACGCCAGGCCTTAGGATAGAGCGCGCCCGCCCCTACGCCCAAAATTCATTTAAACAATGTGGGCGGCAGGCGGTTTTACTAATTGCCGGGGTCTGTGTGTACCGAAAAGCGGTAGCCCGAGCCACGCACGGTTTGTATCATGTCCTGATGGTTAGACGCCACCAGTGCGTTACGCAGACGACGGATATGCACATCGACTGTGCGATCCTCTACAAAAACGCGGTCGCCCCAGACTTTATCCAGCAACTGGGTGCGGCTGTGCACGCGTTCAGGGTTAGTCATAAAAAAGTGCAGCAGCTTGAACTCGGTCGGGCCTAGCGGTATATGCACATTGTGGCCGGTGACGCGGTGGGTGGTCGGGTCCAGGTGCAGGCCAGCGATCTCTATCGGGTCATCCGTCATCTGCGGTGCACGTCTACGCAATACCGCCTTGATACGCGCATTCAATTCACGTGGACTGAAAGGCTTGGTCACGTAGTCATCCGCCCCGACTTCCAGGCCGCGCACTTTATCAAACTCGTCGCCCCTGGCGGTGAGCATGATGATAGGCACTTCCTTGGTCAGGCTGTCGGATTTCAGGCGGCGCGCAAACTCTATACCGCTCATGCCTGGCAACATCCAGTCGAGCAGGATCAGATCCGGCATGGTTTCACGCAATAACATTTGCGCATGTTCAACACTGGTTGCACGAATCGCGTGATGTCCGGCCTGCTTAATATTCAATGCAAGCAATTCCTGAATCGCCGGCTCATCTTCTACAACCAAAATATTTGCTGCTGCCATGACACTCCCTTTTAAGCAATATTCAACAAAAGTACTTCTGTATTTGCTCGCCAGTTTATGAATGTATTATGACATTTTAATGACATACTCACATAAATTTAAATTCTGCCGGATTGCCTTTTAGGCCAAATTGTAACAAGATGTAACCGCTTAAAATTAAAGGGGTGTTACATGTTGTTCAATCTGTCAAAAGAACATATCACGGCAGGTAAAGGTTTTAATCGCTGGCTGGTACCGCCAGCCGCATTAGCAGTACATTTATCGATAGGTATGGCGTATGGTTTCAGCGTGTTCTGGAAACCCCTGGGCACCGCCCTGACTGGGCCAGATGATGCCCCTCTCGCAGCCTGTGCTGCAGGTGCCACTACTTTTGCCGACAAACTGGCCGGCACCGGCGAGGCGCTGTTTGCCACCGATTGCAACTGGACCCAGTTCGACCTTGGCTGGATGTATACCCTGTTTTTCGTGCTGCTAGGTTGCTCGGCGGCGCTGTGGGGTGGCTGGCTGGAACGGGCAGGCCCGCGCAAGGCCGGCCTGGTCGCCACACTCTGCTGGTGCGGTGGCCTGCTGATCTCGGCTTTTGGTGTGTATCACCACCAGCTATGGATGATGTGGCTGGGCAGTGGCATCATAGGCGGCATAGGCCTGGGCCTGGGCTATATCTCGCCGGTGTCTACCCTGATCAAATGGTTTCCTGACCGCCGTGGCATGGCCACCGGCATGGCCATCATGGGCTTTGGTGGCGGCGCCATGATAGGCTCACCACTGGCGACCAAGCTGATGAGCGTATTCGCCACACCTAGCGCGCCTGGCGTTTGGCAAACATTTGTCGTGCTCGCCATCGTCTATACCATCTTCATGACTTGCGGCTCCCTGGGCTACCGCATTCCGGCCGCCAACTGGAAACCCGAAGGCTGGACACCGCCGGACCAGCAGCACAAACGCATGGTGGTGAACAAGCATGTGCACCTGAAAAACGCGCATAAAACACCGCAGTTCTGGCTGCTATGGCTGATCCTGTGCATGAACGTCTCGGCTGCCATCGGCATCATAGGTGCCGCCGCGCCCATGTTGCAGGAGACTTTTGGCGGCAAACTGATAGGGCAGCCGACGTTGAGTTTTGCCGATATCAAGGCGGATGAAACGCTGACGGTCGCTGCGGCAGCGGTAGGTGCCGGCTTCGTCGGCCTGATCTCGGTATTTAATATCTTTGGCCGCATAGGCTGGGCCACCTCTTCAGACAAACTCGGGCGGCGCAACACCTACTTTATCTTTTTTGTGCTGGGCGCATTGATGTATATCACGGCCACTTATGCTGCCAACCATCATCAGCTGGCCTTGTTCCTGGTCGCCTTCTGCGTGATCGCCTCCATGTACGGCGGCGGCTTTGCCACTATCCCGGCCTATCTGGCTGACCTGTTCGGCACCCAGTTTGTCGGCGCTATCCATGGCCGCCTGCTCACTGCCTGGTCCACTGCCGGCATCGTCGGGCCGGTGATCGTCAACTATATGCACGATGTGCGTCTGGAAGCGAAAACACCGTTTGCAGATATTTACGCGCCCATCTTCCTGACTCTGGCCGCGCTACTCGGCATAGGCTTTGTTGCCAACCTGCTGGTAAGGCCGGTCGCCAGCAAATACTTTATGACAGACGCCGAGCTGGCCGCTGAGCAATCGCTGGGCAAAGCCAAAGACGTGAATGCTAAAGTGGTCAAACTTGCCGCTGATGGCAAACCCAGCCCGGCATGGCTGGTCAGGCTGGCATGGCTGGCGGTATTGATACCCATCACCTATGGTATCTCCATGACCGTGCAAAAGGCCTGGGCGCTGTTCGCCTAGCGCAGATCACCGCCAGCGTTGATGGCATAACCAGTCTGAAAAGTGGCGTCCAGGCACACTTTTTAGACTGGCCTACATTCAATCAAACGCGAGGTGGGCCGTTTGGGTTAAAATAGCGGTTTTAAGCATTAGCCCACGGATTCCCAAGTGAACAAAATCTCCCCAAATCTGGATGGTACCGGCAAAAAGATCGGTATCGTTCTCTCACGTTTTAATGACAATATCGGTGCCGGCCTGCTGCAAGCCTGCGAGCAGGAACTGTTGAAACTGGGCGTGAAAGCCGAAGACATCACGCTGGCCACTGTGCCAGGCGCACTGGAAACGCCTCTGGTGTTGCAACACATGGCACTGACTGAGTCGTATGACGCGCTGATCGCACTGGGTGCCATCATACGCGGCGAGACCTATCACTTTGAGGTGGTTTCCAATGAATCGGCACGCGGCATCTCTGAAGTTCAGCGTGACACCGGCGTACCTGTCGCCAATGCCATCCTCACTACTGAAAACGATGAACAGGCCGAAGCGCGTATCGCAGTCAAAGGCGCTGAAGCAGCACAAGTCGCGATTGAAATGACTAATCTGGTAAACGCACTATGAGCCAGGACCAGACCCCAGCGCCAGATAAACCGCAATCTTCGGCGAGCAAAGGCAAAAGCAGTAAAAACCGCCGAAAATCACGCGAACTGGCCCTAAAAGCGCTCTATCGCAACCGCATGAATGCCGGCGATGTGAAACAGTTACGCCTGGACAGCCTGGATGACCCGGATTACAACAAGGCGGACGAAGCTTACTTTAAACAATTGCTGACCGGGGTACTCGACCACACCGCGGATGTAGATAATATGATCAGCCAGTTTATCGACCGCCAGCTGGACGAACTCAGCCCTATTGAACATGCCATTCTGCGCATTTCAGGTTATGAACTGATGTTTGATGTCAGCATCCCCTACCGCGTAGTGATCAATGAAGGCGTAGAGCTGGCCAAAACCTTTGGTGGCATCGATGGCCACAAGTATATCAACGGTGTACTGGACAAGATCGCTGCGCAGGCCAGGCCCAATGAGTTTGGTCAGCAACTGCGCAAATAAGGCAAGAATCACTGTCTGCAACGCTGTTCCAGCATGATGACGTAAAAAAAGCGCCCACTTTAAAGCGGGCGCTTTTTTATTGACCCTGGCAGTGTTTGCCTCACGCCAGCAATGGTAATGTGACCAGCTCCATGGCTTTATCATTCAGGCGGCAAACGACGGCGGTGTCATGCCAGTCCCCCAGCACCCAGCGTTGGCAGGCATGCCCATCCACCGTTAACGTATGCACATCAGGCCGGTGCGTATGTCCGTGCAGCAACACCTCAGGATAATCGTGTTCACGCATCAGTTGCAGCACAGCCGCTGGATTGACATCCATGATAGCGACAGGCTGCATGGCTTTGTTTTGCGTGCTTTGGCTACGCGCCTGCCCGGCGAAGGCGATACGGGCAGCCAGCGACTGGGCAAGAAAAGCCTGCTGCCACTGCGTGCTGCGCACCTGGCTGCGGAACTGCTGGTAAGCCAGATCATCAGTGCACAAGGCATCGCCATGCGACAGCAGGATACGTTTTGCCCCACACTGTATCATGGTCGGGTCAGCCAGCAACTGCAGGCCACAGGCTTGGGCAAACTGTGCGCCTATCAAAAAGTCGCGGTTACCGTGCATGAAATAAAGTTTGACGCCGCTGGCCGACAAGCGGCTTAAAGCGTCGACCACCGGCCGGAATTCGGCGCCATGCTCAGCGTCCTCCAGCACATCATCACCCACCCACACCTCAACAAAATCGCCCAGGATATAGAGCGCTTCGGCCTGTGTGACCTCAGCCTGCAGCCAATGCAAAAAAGCCTGCGTTACCGCAGGCCTTTGCGCACTCAGGTGCAGATCTGAAATGATCCAGGTAGTCATGCCTTAAGCAAGGACAACTGCTTTTTCGATGATCACAGGCTCAACAGGCACATCCTGGTGACCGGCACGGTTAGCAGTGGCCACGGTTTTGATCTTGTCAACGACATCAGTCCCTTCAACCACTTTGGCAAACACACAGTAGCCCCAGCCCTGGGTAGTCGCTGAAGTGAAATTGAGAAAATCATTGTCTTTCACGTTGATGAAAAACTGCGCTGAAGCAGAATCGGGCACCATGGTGCGTGCCATTGCCAGCGTGTATTTGTCGTTGGATAAACCGTTATCTGCTTCGTTCTTGATAGTGGCATCGGTTGCTTTTTGCTTCATGTTGGCATCAAAACCACCACCCTGGATCATAAAGTCATTGATTACGCGATGAAAGATCACGCCATCGTAAAAACCTTTTTCAACATAGCTTAAAAAGTTAGCTACTGTGATGGGTGCTTTATCAGCAAATAATTCGATAGTGATATCGCCAAAGTTGGTAGTGAGTTTTACCAAAACATTCTCCGTTAATTGATTTGAATTGACGCTTCAGTGTCATGCAGCAACACTAAAGCGGCTTGAATAGAGTGAAGATTACTTGCCGCCGACTATAGTCGCGCGCTTGATGATCACAGTGCGGATAGGCACGTCAGACATACCACGCTGGTTGCCGGTAGGCAGGTTACTGATCTTGAATACCACGTCCATGCCCGAAACCACTTTACCAAACACGCAATAGCCTATCATGCTGGCTTCCGGGCTGGTGTAATTCAAAAACTGGTTATCCGCCACATTCAGGTAAAACTGTGCCGTGGCAGAATTAGGGTCTTGTGTACGTGCCATGGCAATGGTACCAGTCGTGTTGAGCAGGCCGTTGTTGGACTCATTGACTATGGGTGCGCGGGTAGGCTTTTCGGCATAATCACGGTCAAAGCCGCCACCTTGCACCATAAAGCGGCTGATCACCCGGTGAAACACCGTATTGGTATAAAAGCCTTCTTTTACATATTGCAGAAAATTCTCTACCGTCTTGGGCGCTTTGTCGGCATAGACTTCTACCGTGAAATTGCCCTGGTTGGTTTCAAATGTGACTTGCGTTGCAGCAGTCACGGATGACATCGCTGTCATCGTACACAATAAAAATAAACCTATCAGTTTACGCATCAAGCTGACCCTTCATATAAGATTTTCCATTGCCCGTTTTCCTGTACCCAATACTGGCGTTTTTTCATGACGTTGCGTAAGGCAGGGCTGATATATTCCTGCTCAAAATCAACCACCACCATATTTTTGGCCGAATTCGGATAAGTAAACATGCTGACTTCCGACAGGTTGATACTTACCTTAGGCTTGTTCGCCTGTATCTGGCGCTTGTAACCTGACCACTTGCTCAGGCCACCCTCAGAATAAAAGAAATCGCCGGCATAATGCGCCAGATACGCATCGGTGTTCTGCGACACCCAATCCTTGCGCCAGTCTTCCAGCGCCACTTTCAGGGCAGACTTCGCCTGCGCCTGCTGCTTGAGCGACTCAGGGCTGATCCACTGAAAATTGACCCCTATCACTACCGGCGTGTTGCCAAGCTGCAAAATGTCCTGCAAGGCTTTCATGTCCGGATTGGAAAGCACCACACAACCATCACTGGCCCGCGGCGGACGGCTGTAAGTATCACGCGGTGTACCATGTATCCAGATGCCGGAACCAGTCTTGCGCTCGTAGCTATCGATCTCGTTCGGGTAGTTGAGCGGGTAAGCAGCGTCACCATATAGATCAGGCAATGGACGATTAAGTTTCCGCGACGCGAAGTAAACGCCTATAGGGGTGCGTTTATCGCCCTGGTCTTTTTTACCGATGCCGTTCTTGCCGATAGTGACATAGTAATCCGCCAGATACTTGAGTGTATCTTTGTGGCTTTTTTCGTAGACATACAAACGCGAGCGCGCAGTATCGACGAACAACACATGGGTTTGCTTTTCAGACAGCTCTACCAGCAGGTTAGGCTGGGTCAGGCCACGATCCTGGTCGAAATAATTGCGGATACGGGTCTCGGCTTCGTCTTTGAGATCCTGTATACGGTTGAGATTGGCTGCATTGGCATCGCCAAAGCCATTGAGGATACGGGCTTTGGCTGAGAGCAGATCTCCATGAATGAGGTGGGCAAGCGCGAAGTTGGGAGAGATCTTCAACAACTGGTCTACGTAATCCAGCGCCTGTTGCAGTCGGCCTTCCTTGATGGCCTGCAGAGTCTGCACCAGCATGCGTTCTACGCTGCCGGTGTTCTTATTTTGTATGAACAGGCGCGTGGTCAACGCCTCATGGTTCACCGCGGTTGCGTTCCACGGCAATAGCGCAGCGCTCACAAATGCGATACAGCAATATTTTCTCAAACTTCTCATGCCGATATTATACATTCGTTAATTCAAAAACTGCGCGCAACTCGCTGAATTCGCTGGATATTTCCGGCTTTTACGACCAAATTCAGCGCACACATGCCTTAAAACTTGCCTACCCGCTCCTGCTTGATCAACCAGCGTGAACCTTCTTTAACCAGATTCAGGGTTTTATTGGAGTTGGCATCCAGGCCTGTCGCCTTGTAAACCTGCCTGAAAGTGGCTTTTGCCGATGTCTGGCTTTCCATCTTCACAGAAATATTCTGCAGATTCACTGAGATCTTGGCCGGACGGCTGACTCGGTCACGCCGGGTGGTTTCCCATTGTTTGCGTGTCTCACCGGCGGGGGTCTTGAAATCGCGGGCATAACTATCCAGGTAGCGATCCACGTTTTGTGCTGCCCAGGCATCTGCCCACGCATTGACCGCCTCGATGACAGCCTGCTCCTGCTGGTCCACTGCCGGTTTGGATTCAGCCGGCTTGGCTTCAACCGGCTTACTTTCCGTTACCACAGGTTTTTTGCTCTCGACCACAGCAGGCGGCGTAGCCACAGTTGGCGCCGGATTCGCTGGCGGGGTCACAGTCGGGGTACTGCTGCCCGGCGGCATCACAGGGGCGCTAGCTGCCGGCGGGTTGGCAGGCACCGCAGTGGCCGGACGGGCGACTGCACGTTTACCGCCGAACAGATCGGTGATCATGGCCAGTTTGTTTTGTGCACGGCTGTTGGAAGTATCCAGCTTGAGCGCCTTGTCATAAGCTTCAGAAGCCATGCGCGCATAGATATCACCCAGATTCTCATGGGCGGTGGCATAGCTAGGGTGGGTCTTGATGGCAGACTCAAGCGCTTTACGCGCTTTGTCATACTGGCCCTGATCTGCATATAAAACGGCCAGGTTATTGTAGGGTTCCGGCAGGTTGGGAAACTTCTCGGACAGGTCAGTGAATGCTTTGATGGCATCATCACGCTTGCCCAGTTCGACCAGAATGACGCCGCGCATAAACATGGCTTCAGCATTCTTGGGGTTGGCAGACAGGTAGGTGTTGACTTTATCGAGTGCCGCCGCCTGGTTACCCTGCTCTGACAGCTGATTGATTTCGCGAAGTTCGACGTTGGTTTGGCCGGCCATCACCACATGAGACAAAGCGGCCTGACTGAAAATGACACTGAATACCAGCAAGTATTTTTTTAATGTTGCATTCATGAGTTAATTACCTGAGCAATCGTTGATTTTTAGCAGTATGTTATACTTGAATTGTACAAGAGACAGTGCAGATTTAGGTGATTATTACGCAATGATTTCTATATCTATTCGCGTTTTAAGCATTTGCCTGACAACAAACAAGCGGATTGTCACAATGTTAAGCCAGGCACAAAAAAACATTTGTTCAACGCTTGCCAAACACTCCCTTATTTCTGCTAATTTTATCACGCATTAATCCACATTACATTTGTTAGCATGTTAAAACTACACAACACCCTTACCCGCAGCAAGCAAGATTTCAAGCCTATCCAGCCCAATAAAGTACGCATGTATGTCTGTGGCATGACAGTGTATGACTTTTGTCATTTGGGCCATGCACGGGTGATGGTGGTGTTTGACATGGTCGCACGCTGGTTCCGCGCCAGCGGTTACGACGTGACTTATGTGCGTAACATCACCGATATTGACGACAAAATCATCAAACGTGCCAGTGAAAACAACGAATCCATATTAAGTCTGACCCAGCGTTTCATCACCGCCATGGACGAAGATTCAGCCAAGCTGGGCATCATACGCCCGGATATCGAGCCGCGTGCCACCGAGCACGTGCAAGGTATGCTGGACATGATCAGCCAGCTGATCGCAAAAGGTTTTGCCTACCAGGCCGACAATGGCGACGTGTTTTATAAAGTGCGCAGCTTTAATGATTACGGCAAATTATCCGGCAAAACACTGGATGACTTGCGCGCTGGCGAGCGGGTAGACGTGGACGGCCACAAACACGACCCGCTGGATTTTGTATTATGGAAATCGGCCAAAGCCGGCGAACCTTACTGGGAATCGCCCTGGGGCAATGGCCGCCCGGGCTGGCATATCGAATGTTCGGCCATGAGCGCCGAGCTGCTGGGCCAGCACTTTGATATTCATGGCGGTGGCCAGGACCTGCAGTTTCCGCACCACGAAAACGAGATCGCGCAATCCGAAGCCACCCATGGTTGCACCATGGCTAACTACTGGCTGCACAATGGCTTTGTGCGTGTAGATGACGAGAAAATGTCCAAATCGCTGGGCAATTTTTTCACCATCCGTGAAGTGCTGGAAAAATACGACCCTGAAGTGGTGCGCTTTTTTATCCTGCGTGCACATTACCGCAGCCCGCTCAATTACTCGGACAAACATCTGGACGATGCCAAAGCTTCATTAACGCGCTTATACACCGCACTGCGTGGCGTGGATGTGCCTAACACAGATCAAGTGCCGACCATAGACATAGACTGGCAACAGGCGCAGGCCGCCAGATTCAAAGCCGCCATGGACGACGACTTTAATACCGCAGAAGCACTGGCTGTATTGTTTGAACTGGCCAATGACCTGAACAAGGACAGATCGCAGCACACTGCCGCATTATTGAAACAATTGGCCGGTATTGTCGGCTTGTTGCAACGTGACCCGCAAGCTTTTATGCAGGGTGATATCCAGGGTGACGATGCGACCGGCGAACTGGACATCGACAGCCTGATCACTGCGCGCATCAGTGCCAAAAAAGCCAAAGACTTTGCCGAAGCGGACCGCATCCGCAAAGCCTTGTCTGACGCAGGCATAGTACTGGAAGATACCGCACAAGGCACCACCTGGCGCCGCGCCTGACATGATTAAAAAACTGTTCTTTTGAGATAGTGAAGGAAAACGGATGCCCGTTAAATTAAGCGCGCCCCTGGCGCAAGATCTATTACCTGTTGCAGGTGTACAACTCGGTTTCACGCAAGCACATATCCGCAAACCCAACCGCAAGGATGTGCTGGTCATCACCGTGCCCGAGGGCAGCAGCGTATCCGGCGTGTTCACCCTGAACCGCTTTTGTGCGGCGCCGGTGACAGTCTGCAAAGAACACCTGCAACTGGGCAACGGCATACGCGCCTTACTGGTCAACACCGGCTGTGCCAATGCCGGCACCGGCCAGCAAGGGCTGAATGATGCCCGAGCCAGCTGCATCGCCGTTGCCCAGGCGCTGAATATCAGCCCGACGCAGGTATTACCATTCTCGACCGGGGTGATCCTGGAAACCCTGCCTATGGAAAGATTACTGGCCGGCATCCCCGCTGCGGTGGCGAATCTGCAAACGGATAGCTGGCTGAATGCTGCCGAAGCGATCATGACCACCGATATCGTCGCCAAAGGCACTTCGCGCACACTCACCATAGGTGGCAAGTCGGTGACCATCACCGGCATCAGCAAAGGCTCAGGCATGATACATCCCAACATGGCGACCATGCTGGGTTACATCGCGACCGACGCCGCGATCAGCCAGGCCGCTTTGGACAAGATCATCCAGCACGCGGTGAACAGGTCATTCAACTGTATCACCGTCGATGGCGACACCAGCACCAACGACAGCCTGATCCTGATGGCGACCGGCCAGGCCGGCAACGCTGAGATCACTGAACAAAGTGCTGACTTCACCAGCCTGCGTGATGCACTGACAGAGGTAGCCACAGAACTTGCACAAGCCATTGTGCGTGATGGCGAAGGCGCGACCAAGTTTATGACTATTCAGGTCCAAGCAGGTAAAGACGAGGAAGAATGCCGCAAAGTCGCCTACGCGATCGCACATTCACCGCTGATCAAGACCGCGTTCTTTGCTTCTGACCCTAACCTGGGGCGTATCCTGGCAGCGATAGGCTATGCCGGGGTGGATGACCTGGACGTGAATACCCTGCAGCTTTACCTGGGCGATGTACTGGTGGCTGAAAAAGGTGGCCGTGCAGCGGCCTATGTTGAAGAACAGGGCGCGGCGGTGATGAAGGAAAGCGATATTCTGGTGCGTGTCGTGCTGAATCGCGGATCGGCAGATGCCACGGTATGGACATGCGATTTTTCGTATGACTACGTGAAGATCAACGCAGACTATAGATCGTAGATTAAATCGCAGGCTCATATTACAACGCCGCTTGTTGCCTTGTTGCTATCAAGCGGCGTTTCATTTCGCCTCTAGGCGAAATAAAAGAATGAAATCATCCAAAAAAATACCAATTACAACTTCAAGCAGATGCAACATGCCCCACCAAGCTACGCATGACCCTTGCCTAAATCACCCTCTGCGAAACCCCACCCCAAATTTCTAAAGCGACCCTACTAATGCTCCTCCACCACTTTCCCGCGCCCCCGCTTGATCTCCCCCCGCTGCAACTTGCCCGCCACCCTGCGCTTTTGTGATGCCCGCGTCGGCCGTGTCGCAAAACGTGTAGCGTGTACATGATTGGCGGCATTCACAATGGCATGCAAGCGATCTACAGCATCTCTCTTGTTAGCATCCTGCGTGCGATATTGCTGCGCTTTTATCACCAATACACCGTCGGCTGTAATCCGGTTATCTTTACTCTCCAGCAGCCTAGCCTTTAGCCAGGCACTCAGTGATGAGGCGGATATGTCGAAGCGCAAATGAATGGCGGATGAGACCTTGTTTACATTTTGCCCCCCGGCACCTTGTGCGCGTATGGCGGTAAGTTCAAATTCAGATGCTGCAATCAAAATCATATTCAAGACAAATTTACTTGCCCTACATCTAATGACTTTGCCGCCACCTTGGCTCTAGAAATCATATTTGAAACTTCCTTATTTGCCCGAATATCTAAAATTTCGATATCCGGGTGACGTATTGCAAACACCCTGAATATTTCATCGGCAAAAGCCTGCCCTACACTATCAACGCCTGTAAAATCAAAAATCACCGTTTTAAATCGGTCGACTCTATTCAACACTCGCTTAGCCTGAGAGCGCGAAACCAGCAAGTCATCGCCATACTGCGCCAACTTAACAGGCACCACCGTTTTATTAAATCCAAACCCATCAACTGTCGCGTACTCATCAAATACTTTTTTAAGTTTTCGTGAAGTATGATTATTTAACTTCATAATCACCGTAGTACCTCGCAACCCATCAGTTTCTAAAATCCAATCTTCTTTTTTGCCAAACTCGTGCGAAAAATAGACCCCTCCAGAAAAAATGGCATAGTCATCACAGGCTCTAGAACTAAAAAAAATGCCCTCGCCCGTATGGTTGGCAGGGTCGGTAGTAAATTTTCCTTTAGCCAGTTCCAACACAGCATGACGTTCATCTATTAGATCGAGCTGTTTTTGAATTTTTTTAAAAATACCTATACCGTCATCTTGAATTTCAATTCTGGTATTAACAGCTGACTTACTCACTCGAACAACTACAGATTTTCCAGATGAGTGGTCAATGACATTATTAAGCATTTCAGTGAAGCAATAGTCCCAAATATTTATTACGTTATCAGGCAACTTACCTAATTTGGGGCGTATGTCTTGCAGCCAAACCGTATCTTCTGCAATCCCTTGCTCTAAAGTATATTTCTTCTCGAAAGCCACCTGTGCTTTCAAAGTGTAGACTCTAGCCTTGGTATTGCCCGCTATTGACAATACATCTTCTTCTACCAACTTTTGAAGATGTTTATTTGCAGCTTGCCGGGAAATATTAAATTTTTCTGAAACCCTTTTACTTATGTCTGAAGGGTATTTTTCAACATTAGAGAGTATGAATGAGCGGCACTCTTCACTACTTTTCCGAATAACTGACATTAAGACCCCCTCAACAGATGCCAAACCAATGACAGATCATTGTCAACCAATCCACGATTTATTGTCAACTTAAGGGAAAAATATTGTCAACCTTAAGCAGTATCGTTATTCGCTCTGACTGAAAAAAAGGCTTCAACCTCATCTATTTTTCGTGTGCGTTTAAAGGGTGGCAAGCTCTGCCAGATGCGTCGTCCGTAAGGTTTATCCACCAACCGGGGGTCACAGATCACCAGCACGCCGGAATCGCTCTCGTCGCGGATCAGGCGCCCGGCCCCCTGCTTGAGGGTGATGACGGCATAGGGTAGCTGATATTCCATAAAGGCATTTTTGCCTTCGGTATTCATTTTATCTATACGCGCTGACAGCACCGGGTCATCTGGTGGTGCAAACGGCAATTTATCGATGATCACGCAGGAAAGCGCTTCGCCACGCACATCTACGCCTTCCCAAAAACTCTGTGAGCCGACCAGCACCGCATTGCCATGTGCGCGGAACCTGTCCAGCAGCTCGGTACGGTTACTTTCGCCCTGCATCAGCAATGGATATTCCATCCCCTGCTCGGCAAAGGCCTGCTTGAGCAAGGCATGCACTTCGCGCATGGCCCGTAGCGAGGTGCACAGTACAAAAGCCCGCCCGCGGCTGGCTTGCAGCACTGGCAGGGCGATAGCGGCTACCGCAGCCGGATAGGCGATGCTGTTCGGTTCCGGCATGCCTTCGGGCACATATAAAAGTGCTTGCTGGTCATAATCGAACGGGCTATGCCAATGCCGGGTTTGCGCAGCCAGCAGGCCCATCTGCCCCTGGTAGTGGTTGAAATCGTTTTTTACCGCCAGGGTCGCGGAGGTGAATATCCAGGCGCGTGGTTGCGCATTCAGCTGTTTGCCAAAGCCGTCTGCCACACTGAGCGGAGTCGCATGCAGTTGTACGCTCTGGCTGAATACTTCTACCCAGCGCACCAGGTTGGCCTGGTTGCCTTTGTGCCAGGCTTCCAGCAAGGCGAGCAGGGCCTCGCCCCGTTGCCAGCACTTTTCCAGCAAGGGGTCGCGGGCAGCCTGGGTCTCCAGCACCTTGGTCAGCGTCGCCAGGGATTCCAGCAGGTGCTGATAGGTATCAGCGAAATTCTTCAATGACTGTGCTTTTTGCACCGGCATGCGCGCACCTTCAAACTGGAATACCAGGCGGAAATCGCGGCAGGCTTTTTCCAGCGGCGTCACCGCTTCAGCCAGGGCGACACAATCCTTGGCTATGGTCAGGTAGGCCATCTGGCTATCCCTGGCCAGATCCATCAACTGCGAGGTAGATATATCCTCACCAAAGAATAGCCCGGCCACTTCGGGCAACTGGTGGGCCTCGTCGAAGACCACGGTATTGGCACTGGGCAGCAGTTCCGCCACTCCTTCGTCCCTGAGCATGACATCGGCAAAGAACAGGTGGTGATTGACCACCACCACATCGGCCGCCAGCGCCTGTTTGCGCGCCTCCATGACAAAACACTGTTTGTAGAACTGGCAGTCCTGGCCTACGCAATTATCACGCGTCGAGGTCACCTGCTGCCAGACAGTCGCCTGTTCTGGCACTTCGACCAGCTCGGCCTTGTCGCCGCTAGTGCTGTTCTCGGCAAAACTTTGCAGAATGGGGATATATTGCGCGTCTTCGCGTGATTGAAAACGGCCTTCCTGGCTGGCGCGTAACAAATGGTAATGGCAGATATAGTTCGCCCGGCCTTTAAGCATGGCGACAGAGACCGGCACTTTGAGTGCTTCGCGCACAGCAGGCAGGTCGCGCTGATAAAGCTGGTCCTGCAAGGTCTTGGTGCCGGTGGAAATGATCACTTTGCCACCTGACAACAGCGCTGGCACCAGGTAAGCATAGGTTTTACCTGTACCAGTGCCGGCTTCAGCCACCAACTGCTGCTGGTGCTCAATGGCATCGGCGATGGCCTGCGCCATTTCCTGCTGTTGCGGGCGACTTTTAAAGCCCGGCATGGTCTGTACCAGACTTCCGTTCTCTGAGAATGCTGTCGTGACTTGCTGCATTAAGGACATCTGATAATTATCCCATGCGCGACCCTGAATGATGCAGTTTTTTAATGATTTACTAAGATGAATGACGTATAAAAATAGCTGAAAACTTGCATCTGTGATTGAAGTATGGCAAGGTTTAGGCCGTTATACTTATTTCTGACACAACAATAACCAATACCAACCTTTGATTGTGATGAATAAATTAGTTCTTCGACTCGCTGCGCTGTTAATCACGGCACCTCTCATCAGCACCGTTTGCATCTCCCAAGGCCACGCCGCCCCAGGTGAGGATAAGCGCTGGCAGAATGCTTATAGCTATTCGCAGGAAGAGGTACTGGACAGTCAAACCGGACTCTCCGGCTCCTGGTCAGAAAAAGTAGAAGAAATCATGATTCGGGCACTGAGCCTGACTGGTGTAGGTTATAAGTACGGTGGACGTACTCCTGAAACCGGCTTTGATTGCAGTGGTTTTGTGCAATACGTATTCAAGCATGCGGCGCAGATCTCGCTGCCGCCATCCGCACGCACCATCAGCGAGTTGGGCGATACTGTCAAACGTGACGATCTTCAGCCTGGCGATTTAGTATTTTTTAACACACTCAAATCTGCCTTTTCTCATGTCGGCATCTATGTAGGCAATAATCAGTTTATTCATGCGCCACGGGCGGGCGCTAAAGTGCGTGTTGAAAACATGGATGAACGTTACTGGCGCACCCGCTACAACGGCGCGAAACGCATGGAAGTCGAAACGGGTAACTAAGAAGGCAATTTGGGAATAATTAAGCTTGTTACTTAATTATTGACCCGCACTTTTTACCGGGCTATCACTGTGCCCAAGTGAACGCTCCGGATCAATCAAATCTCTAATCAATTGCTTCAATTCTTTTGCTTCAGGAAAACGCCCCGCTTCTTTGCGTGAAAAAATCAATTTTCCATTACAGCGGATGTCCAGAATACCTCCAGTGCCGGGCACCAGATTCACTGATCCCAAATCGGCATCAAACGTGGTCAGCAGCTCTTGCGCCAGCCAGGCAGCACGTAATAGCCAACGACACTGTGTACAAAACTCGATTTCTACGATAGGCTTTTGCATAATTACACTCTAATAAACTATTTGCGAGAAGAGTATAGTCAATTTTATTGAAATAGCGGAAAATGAACTTAACATGATTGTTTCCACTCTCTCAAAACAGGCTGACTTCAACTGAATGTCACTTGACTCTTTTTACAGTAATATTCATACGATAGTATTCTTCGCTTAATTGATCACACAAGGCTGGTATGCGTTCCAAATTTGAAAAATTTAGCTTGCTTGGCGCAGGCGTTTTTGTAGGTATTCTGGTAAGTATCAATATTTCTGCCTGGGCGGATAGAACCTCAGTTTCGCAACTGCCGATTGACGAGCTGCGCGTATTCGCCGAAGTATTTGCCAAGGTCAAATCTGACTATGTCGAACCGGTTGAAGATAAGAAACTGATCAACGAAGCGCTGGCCGGCATGTTGCAAGGCCTTGACCCACACTCCACCTTTATGGATGCCGATGCCTACAAAGAGTTGCAGGCCGGCACGCAGGGCGAATTTGGCGGCCTGGGCATAGAAGTGGCCATGGAAGATGGCCTGGTCAAAGTCGTCACGCCTATCGAAGATAGCCCGGCTTACAAGGCAGGCCTGAAATCCGGCGACCTGATCATGAAACTGGATGACACGCAGGTGCGTGGCCTGACACTGAACGATGCCGTGAAACGCATGCGTGGTGTGCCGGATACCAAGATCACGCTGACCGTGGTGCGTAAAGGCGAGGACAAACCGCTGACCTTTACCCTGACCCGCGCCATCATCAAGGCGCAAAGCGTGAAGAACAAGCTGATAGAGCAGGATTATGGCTATGTGCGTATCACCCAGTTCCAGGAACGTACCGGTGAAGATCTGGCCAAGGCACTGAAAGCCTTGCGCACTGACAACAAGGCGCCGTTCAAAGGCCTGGTGCTGGACCTGCGTAACAACCCTGGTGGCCTGCTGGATGCTGCAGTAGGTGTCTCTGCTGCTTTCCTGCCTAAAGATGACCTGGTGGTTTACACAGAGGGCCGTGTGGCGGACTCTAAAATGCGCTTGAATGCGACGCCTATGGATTATGCTCGCCGTGGCAAGTCTGACTACCTGAAAGACCTGCCGGAAGAGTATAAATCAGTGCCTATCGTAGTGCTGATCAATGCAGGTTCTGCGTCAGCTTCTGAGATTGTGGCCGGTGCACTGCAAGACCACAAACGCGCCACCATCATGGGCATACAGAGTTTCGGCAAGGGCTCGGTACAAACCATCCTGCCTATGAACAATGGCAGTGCGATCAAGTTGACCACCGCACGCTACTTCACGCCTAACGGCCGTTCTATCCAGGCCAAAGGCATAGTGCCTGACATCATCATCGACGATGGTTCAGACCCGAGCCTGAGCTTGCACGAAGCAGACCTCAAGCGCCATTTATCCAACCCTAGCGATATTGCAAAAGCCAATGCCGAAAAAGCGACTGAAGATGCAAAAACACGTGTAGGCGGCGATAAACCAAAGGATGAGAAGTTTGCCGAGACCCGCGGCCCTATCGAGCCGGCCAGCAAGGATGACTTCCAGTTTGTGCAGGCGATGAATCAGCTGAAAGGCTTGCCAGTACAAAAAGCACCTGAAGCGGTGAAAGCTAGTGCCAACAAACCGGCCAGCTCTGAAAAACCAGCTGCAGAAAAACCTGCTGACAAACCAGCAACGACTGATAAACCAGCAAAAACCAAAAAACCATGATGACCATGCCACTGCCTGCATTATGCACAAGCGCCTGCAGGCAGTGGCGATTCACAGGGAGTAAGCAATGACTTTGCCACCACTCACACTGGACAAGGCGATTGCTGTGCTGGACATGGGCTTACGCACGGTGTTCAGCCAGGCGATCCCTAGTCGCCCTTATCCGCAAGCAGAAACCGCAGACGATAGCACCCTGTCTGACAGCGAGCGCAAACACGCAGCCGCCCTGATGCGCATCAACCACGTAGGCGAAGTCTGTGCCCAGGCTTTATATAGCGGCCAGGCCCTGGTTTCGCGCGACCCGGCCAATGTCGAAGCGCTGAAACAAGCCTCTCGCGAAGAAGTCGATCACCTTGCATGGTGTGAGCGACGTATAGGCGAGCTTGGCGGCCGTAAAAGCCTGCTGAACCCTTTATGGTTTGGCGCAAGCTTTGGCCTGGGCGTGACGGCAGGCCTGCTGGGCGACAAATGGAACCTGGGTTTTCTGGCCGAAACCGAGCACCAGGTCTCTGCGCATCTGGGTGATCACTTGCATGAGCTACCTGCGCAAGACCACGCCTCACGCGCCATAGTCACACAGATGAAACAAGACGAGGAGCACCATGCCGAGACTGCGGAACATCTGGGTGGCGCTACGCTACCAGCCCCGGTCAAACTGGCTATGCGACTCGCTTCTAAAGTGATGACGCGTACCGCGTATCATTTATAGTGTTCCCATATAGTATTCCCATATAGAATTTGTAGTCACCTAGAGTCAACCATGCAAAAATTTAGTGATAACTTACTCACCCTGGACAATGCGGATCATGTGAAACGCATTGAGCTGTTCGATGAGAAAAGCCAGCCTGCGGGCCAGATAGAGAACAAACCCGGCACCCAGGGTTCTATCAAGGTCTACCACCATTTGTTCAAGATCTATGGCGAGATCAACAGCGATGCCGCGGTAGAAGGCCTGGCACTGTATGCAGAACATACTGAAGATGCCGAGAACCATCCAGGCAAACATCCCAATATAGACCGTTTGCTGACGGTGCTGGATAAAGAACAGACACTCTCCATCAAACTGGTCACCAACTAAGTACAGATACTTTTAAAAAAAATAGCCTCCGTTCTGGAGGCTATTTTTTTGGCAGCGCATGCTGATCAGAACATCAGTTCAGGCAGTCGCTGACCGCAGTGTGCTGGCGATAGGTGGATGGTAAATAAACTCCAGCAAATGCCCTACGCTGTCCAGGCAATAAAAACCGCGTGAGCCATCACGGTGGGTTTTTGGTGCTTCGGTGATGCGCACGCCATGGCTTTGCATATGGCTGAACCAGCCATCTACTGCCGCCTGATCGGTCAAGGCAAAACCGATATGGTCCAGGCGTTGCAAAGGGTCGGCCTTGTAATCCACCCGGTGCAAGGCGAACACATCGCCATGATTGGTCAGGTAGACATTGTCCGGGTCTGGTTGCCATTCGATGTGCATGCCGACGACGCGCGTGTAAAAATCCACCGCAGCCTCCAGGTCCTGGATAAACAGCGCCACATGGCGTATACCTATCATGCCAGCTGGAATAGTCATCGTTTACTCGACACTGGGGGTTCTGATCTCGAAATCGTGCGTGATCTCGCAGGCCTTTTGCAGCATGATGCTAGCAGAACAATACTTCTCGGCCGACAGGCTGACGGCACGCGCCACCTGCTGTTCGTTCAGGTTCTCACCGGTGACCACGAAATGCACATGGATCTTGGTGAATACTTTGGGGATAGTCTCGGCGCGTTCAGCTGCGATCTCGGCGACGCAATCGACGATAGGCTGGCGTGATTTTTTTAAGATCGTCACCACATCGAATGCGGTACATGAGCCCATGCCTATCAGCAGCATTTCCATAGGCCGCATGCCTATGTTACGGCCGCCATTTTCCGGCGCACCATCCAGCACGACTGCGTGCCCGGTTTCAGACTCGCCGACAAAGCTGACGCCGTCTATCCATTTCACTGTGACTTGCATTGTGACTTTCCCATCGCTTTATTCAGTGGTTACTGTGTGCATGCGCCAAAATATCCGACGCATACACAGGCTGATTTTTTATTTAACGTTCAGCAGCTCAACATCAAACACCAGTGTCGCATTTGGCGGGATAGCGCCGCCGGCACCACGCGCGCCATAACCCAATTCAGAAGGGATGATCAAGGTGCGTTTACCGCCTATCTTCATGCCTTGCACGCCTTCATCCCAGCCTTGAATGACCTGGCCACCGCCAAGGAAAAAATTGAATGGCGAGTTGCGGTCCAGGCTGCTGTCGAACTTCTGGCCCTTGAAGTCTTTTGCATTGGCGTCGTACAACCAGCCGGTGTAATGCACAGTGACGTTAAAGCCGACTTCGGCTTCACGGCCATTACCGACAACGGTATCGATTTTTTGCAGTTCGGTGATATTGGCAGACACTTGTGTATTTTCCTTAGTGTTAGTTGAGTTTGATTGCGCCTGGCAACCCGCTATCGCTAAAAGCAACACCATGCCCAAGCTTATTTTTTTCATTCCTGATTTCACATTAGCTCCTAGAAAACGACCATTATCATACGCGTTTTTGCTTCAAAACACTTGCTTAAAATACTTGCGCCACTTCCACTAGCGGCCTTCTATCACAGCTTTGATCAAGCCATCCTGGATAGTGCGCGAGGCTGCTGCCTGCGCGTGATTCACCAGCATGACCACCGCATACCGCTTACCCTGTGTATCCTGCACATAGCCGGCAATGCTGCTGACGCCTTCCAGCGAGCCGGTTTTGAGATAGGCCATGCCCTGGCTGGCCGGGTCAGGCAGGCGATTCTTCAGTGTACCATCCAGGCCCAGCATAGGCAGCGAAGCCATGAGCACCGGCATCACCGGACGTTGATAGGCTGTGACGAGTAATTGTGCCAGATGTTCCGCACTGATGCGCTCATTGCGCGACAGCCCGGAACCGTTTTCCAGCACCAGCTCAGCAAACGACAACCCCTGTTTGTGCAATACCTGCTTCAGCGCCAGGGCACTGTGACTTTCATCCACGGGTGCGTAGCCTGCCTCCATGCCTATGGTCAGCAGCAACTGCCGCGTCATGACATTATTGCTCCATTTATTGATGTCCCTGACCACCGCATCCAGCGGCGCGGACCACCAGGTGGTGACCAGGCTGGCGCTGGCGGGTAATACTGCGGCCTGCACCTGGCCATCCAGCCGCCCGCCCAGTTGTGCCCACAATTTTTTCAACGTGTAGACCGCATATTGCTGCTGGCTGAACACACTTAATTCAAGATAACGTTCATCACATTGTTCCGGCAAGCTGCCGCTAAAAGTCACCGTTGCACCATCAGCGGTCGCCACCACCCCATAACGCAGGTTGCTACGCCAATCTGCGCAAGGCCCTTTGCTGACCTGCACGGTATTCACCAGTTTGATCTGCGGCAACTCGAATTCCGGCGTGATATTCACCAGCGGTTTGCTGCCTTCTTTCACCACGCCAAACCTGAAACTGCTATGCGCACCATTCACCAGCAATGCATAGGGGTTCACGTTGTAAGCGCGCCATGGCTCGTCATCCAGTATGGGTCGCTGGCTAAGCTCAGGCACGTAAACGCTCGCGTCTAGCAGCAGCTTGCCTTTGATATGTTTGATGCCCTGTTGCTGCACCTGCTGCAACAAACGCCAAAGCTCGGCATTATTCAGGCTAGGGTCGCCATAGCCTTTGATGATGAGGTCGCCTTCCAGCACCCCTTGCCTGACTGGCCCGTTGCGGTAGACCTCGGTTTTCCAGCGATAGGCAGGCGTCAGTGCTTCAAGTGCGGCATAGGTGGTCACCAGTTTCATCACACTGGCCGGGTTCATGGCCTTGGCCTGGTTATGGCTGATCAGTGGTGGCTCACCGTTCAGGGGCTGGACAACGATGGCGACGCTATCCTGCGGCAATTGCGCTTTGCTCAATGCTTCTTGCAGCGACACCGGCAAAGCCGCCTGCGTGACGCCAGCCCACAGGCAGCAACATAACAGGCAGCCCAATATCAGACTCCGGCGCAGATCTAGTTGCATGCAATCGTTTCTACCAGAGTGGCTTTTGTTGCCTGCACCAGATGGTCTATCTCTGCGGCATCCAGACAGTAGGGCGGCATCCAGTACACGGTATTGCCTATCGGGCGCAGCAATAAACCATGCCGCAATGCGGCCGCATAACTATCGCGGGCGAATTGCGAATTGACGCTGTCGACCTCAAACGCTGTGATCATGCCGCGCTGGCGGATATGCTTTAGCGGCAGATCATAAGCCTGCACTGCCGCCCATAGCTGCTGCGCGGTCTGCTGGTTATTGCCTAGCACATCAGAGCGCTCGAACAGTTGCAGGGTCGCCAGTGCCGCACTGCACGCCAGCGGATTACCCGTGTAACTGTGGCTATGCAAAAAACCTTTGCCGGTCTGCTCATGGTAGAAAGCCTGGTAAACCTTATCGCTAGTGAGTACCACCGACAACGGCAGATAACCGCCGGTAATGCCTTTGGAAAGGCAGATAAAGTCGGCGATATCACTGACCTTGCCACCCGCCTGCTCACAGGCAAACAGGGTGCCGGTACGGCCAAAGCCCACCGCGATCTCATCGGCGATCAGGTGGATGTCATAACGGCTGCAAACCTCGCGCGCTCTGCGCAGATAAAGCGGATGGTACATCGCCATGCCTGCCGCCCCCTGCACCAGCGGCTCGATAATGAACGCCGCCAATTCGGTGTGATGCTCGGCGACATAGGCTTCCAGTGCTTGGGCACAGCGCACGGCGAACGCTTCTGCAGACTCTCCCGCTTCAGCCAGGCGGCTATCCGGGCTGGGCATCTGTGCCGACTGGCAGATCAGCGGCGCATAAGTATCTTTGAAGATCGCCACATCGGTGACGCCAAGCGCACCCAGGGTCTCGCCGTGGTAACTGTTTTGCAAACTGATGAACCTGGTTTTTTGCGGCTGGTCGTGATTGCGCCAATAATGAAAACTCATTTTTAGCGCGATCTCAGTCGCACTGGCACCATCCGAGCCATAAAAGGCGTGGCCCAGGCCAGTCAGCGCAGACAGTTTTTCTGACAGTTCCACCACAGGCGCATGGGTGAACCCGGCCAGCATCACATGCTCCAGCTGGTCTAACTGGGCTTTGATCGCGTCTTTGATCGCAGGCTGGTTATGCCCGAACAGATTGACCCACCAACTGCTGACGGCATCCAGGTAGCCTTTACCGTCGCTATCAAACAGCCAGGCGCCTTCGCCGCGTGCAACAGGCAGCAGAGGTGTGCGTTCGTGATGTTTCATCTGCGTGCATGGGTGCCAGACGGCTTGCAGGCTGCGTTGTAATAAATCCTGATTTCCGCTCATGCCGCTATTTTAAACCAAGCGCAAACTGCATGCTTGGTTTAAAATAGCGCCTTAAATCAAGTTGTTACACTGAATATAGACCTCCTGTCATGCAAAAGACCCGCAAACACCTAGAACTGCTCGCCCCGGCCAAGAATGCTGATTTTGGCATAGAGGCCATCAATCACGGCGCCGATGCCGTGTATATCGGCGGCCCGGCGTTCGGTGCGCGCGCCAAGGCACCGAATACGGTGGCGGATATCACCAGGCTGGTGCAGCATGCGCACAAGTTCCATGCCGAAGTGTTTGTCGCGCTGAATACCATCTTTCATGACAACGAGTTGGAGGGCGTGCGCCAACTGGTGCATCAACTGTATGACTCGGGCGTGGATGCGCTGATCGTGCAGGATATGGGTTTGCTGGAACTGGATCTGCCGCCTATACAACTGCATGCCAGCACGCAGACGGATATCCGCACCGTACCAAAGGCCCAGTTTCTAGACCAGGTAGGGTTTAGCCAGATAGTACTGGCGCGCGAGCTGGATATCGCCACGGTGAAAAAGATCGCCGACGCGACGACCGCCAACCTGGAATACTTTATCCACGGCGCCCTGTGCGTGGCCTTTAGCGGGCAATGTTTTATCAGCCACGCGCATACTGGCCGCAGTGCCAACCGCGGCGAGTGTTCACAGGAGTGTCGCCTGCCCTACACGCTGGAAGACCAGAAGGGCCGCATCCTGGGTAAGGACAAGCATTATTTATCCATGAAAGACAACGACCAGAGCGCCAACCTGCGGGCACTGATAGGCGCCGGCGTCAGCAGCTTTAAGATCGAAGGCCGCTACAAAGACTTGCCGTATGTGAAAAATGCCACTGCGCACTACCGCCGGCTGCTGGATGATATCCTGCAGGAGATGCCGCTGGATCTGCAAGCCAAAGGCTACACCAAGTCTTCTGCCGGACATGCCAGCTACACCTTCACCCCGCAGCCGGAAAAAACCTTTAACCGCAGCGCGACCGACTATTTTGCCAATGGCCGACAGGCCGATATAGGCGCGTTTGATACGCCTAAGTTTTCAGGTGAAGCCCTGGGCAATGTACGCAAAGTCGGCAAAGACTTTATCGATGTCAGCACCGAAATTGAATTGCATAACGGTGATGGCGTGTGCTTTTTTGATGTACATAAAGAGCTGGTCGGCCTGCGCATCAATACCGTACAAACGCTGGATACACAGACGCAACGCTTGTTCCCCAACGAGATGCCTGCCGATATCCGCAACAACACATTGATCTACCGCAACCGTGACCATGCCTTTATGCGCCTGCTAGAAAAAGATTCGGCCACGCGCAAGATAGGCCTGGACGTGGTGCTGAGCGAGGCCAGTGATGGTTTGATGCTGACACTGAGCGATGAACAAGGCTTTAGCGCCACCGCACAATGCACAGTTGAAAAGCAGGTCGCCAACGACACCGCCAAAGCGGAAACCTCGCTGCGTGAAAACCTGGCCAAGTTAGGTAATACCGACTTTGTTGCCAGCGAGATCCACCTGGCACTGAGCCAGATGTGGTTCCTGCCGGCTTCGGTGATCAACCATCTGCGCCGTGATGCGGTGGAGCAATTGATCGCTGTGCGCGCCCTGAGCTATGCGCGCCCGCCGCGCCGTGCCAAAGCGCAACCAGCCGCCATTTACCCGGAAGACACTTTGAGCTATCTGGCGAATGTCTATAACCAGAAGGCGCGGGACTTTTACCACCACCACGGGGTGAAACTGATCGCCAGCGCCTACGAGGCTAACGAGACCCTGGACGAAGTGCCGGTGATGATCACCAAACACTGCCTGCGGTTCAGCCATGGTTTGTGCCCGAAAGAAGCCAAGGGTGTGATAGGCGTACAGGGCACTGTCACCGCCGAACCCATGACCCTGATCAGCGGCAACGACAGATACACACTCAAATTCGACTGCAAACCCTGCGAGATGCATGTGATGGGCAAAGTGCGCAAAAACATCCTGCAAATGGCACCACCGCAGCCGATCGCGTTTTTTGACAAACGCCCGGCATAAGCCACTATCGCCAGTGCGAATTGCCAAGGCGATTTTTTTCAGGCAAGCTCGGTAACAAGAACTGATGCTGAAAAGTGATGGCCATGAACGAATATACCTACCTGCTTAAAGTCGCGATCGCCCTGCTGGCCATCGTCAACCCCATAGGCAGCCTGCCGATATTCATCAGCGCCACCAGCGGCTGGAGCAAAGCCGAACGTGCCCGCACTGCACGCACGGTGGGTATGACAGTCATGATAGTGCTATGCGTCTCGGCGTTTATCGGCGACAAAGTGCTGGATTTTTTTGGCATCACCATCCCCTCATTCCAGGTCGGTGGCGGCATCTTGCTGTTATTGATCTCCATCTCCATGATGCACGGCAAACAAAGCGGCACGCGCCAGACCGTAGAAGAAGCGCAAGACCTTTCCGAGCGCGAAGTGATCGCCATCGTGCCGCTGAGCATTCCCCTGCTTGCCGGGCCAGGCGCGATCTCGAGCATGATACTCACTGCGCAACAACACCCGGGCTTTTGGGGGCATCTGAGCCTGATCATCCCGGTCGCCCTGATCTCATTATTTATCTGGGGCCTGTTATTGCTGTCTGATGCCATCACCGATTACCTGGGCATCATAGGTATCAATATCGTCACCCGCCTGATGGGGCTGATCCTGGCGGCCATGTCTGTGGAATTTATTGCGCACGGATTGACAGGCCTGTTTCCGCAGCTGGCAGGCTGATCGCAGCAAACAGCTACGCGCGGCTTTAGTTTTTCGCTTTAAGATAATTACCGCAATCAATCACTTAGCGTTAAAATAGCGCTTTTAACGAAACCCGCGCATTTTGAATTCACCCGCTTCTTCCAAGTCATCCCTGCAGTGGAAACCCAATGTCACCGTGGCTGCGATCATAGAGCTGGAAGGCAAGTTCTTGCTGGTGGAAGAAACCACAGAGCGTGGCAATCGCTTTAACCAGCCCGCCGGGCATCTCGAAGAAAACGAGACCATCATTGCAGCAGCGATCCGTGAAACGCTGGAAGAAACAGCGTATGATTTTACGCCGCAAGCCCTGGTAGGCATCTACCACTGGCAACACCCTGTCAATGGCATCACCTACCTGCGTTTTGCCTTTAGCGGCCAGCTTGGGGCACATCACCCCCAACGGACACTGGATGACGGCATACTGCGCACAGTGTGGAAAAGTGAAGCCGAGATCGCCGCCGCTGGCGAGCTGATGCGCAGCCCGCAGGTGCTGTTATGCGTGCAGGATTACCTCGCGGGTAAACGTTATTCTTTAGACATTTTGCAACATCTGGGCCAGGCATTATGAGTAAGCCACATGTGATCGTCGGTCTGTCCGGCGGCGTTGATTCTTCAGTGACTGCTTTGCTGCTAAAACAGCAAGGCTACCAGGTGACCGGCCTGTTTATGAAAAACTGGGAAGACGACGACACCGATGAATACTGCTCCTCCAAGCAGGATCTGATCGATGCGGTGTCTGCTGCCGACAAGATAGGCATAGACATTGAGGCCGTGAATTTCAGCGAAGAATACAAAGAGCGAGTATTCACTAACTTCCTGCAGGAGTATCAGGCCGGCCGTACACCTAACCCGGATATCCTGTGTAATGCCGAAATCAAATTCAAGGCTTTTCTTGATCATGCCATGACCTTGGGCGCAGATATGATCGCGACCGGCCACTATGCGCAGGTGCGAGAAAACCCGCTCCAGGCGGGCAATTACCAGTTGCTGAAAGCCGATGATGGCACCAAGGATCAAAGCTATTTCCTATCGCGCCTGAACCAGGCACAGTTGTCAAAAACACTGTTCCCCCTGGGCACTTACCTCAAACGTGAAGTGCGTGAGATTGCACGTCAGCATGGCCTGGCCAATGCCGAGAAAAAAGACTCTACTGGCATCTGTTTTATCGGCGAGCGGCCGTTCCAGGAATTTTTGCAACGCTACCTGCCACGGCAGCCTGGCATCATGCGCACGCCAGAAGGTAAAGTGGTCGGCGAGCATGAAGGCCTGATGTATTACACCCTGGGTCAACGCCAAGGCCTGAAGATAGGCGGCAGCCGCGACAGCAACGGCGAGCCCTGGTTTGTCGCCGCCAAACTCATGGCAGAGAATGAACTGATCGTAGTGCAAGGGCACGACCACCCGCTGCTTAAAAGCGATGGCCTGGTCGCCGGGCAGTTACACTGGATCAGCGGCGAACAGCCACGCACCAACTGGGTCTACGCGGCGAAAACCCGCTACCGCCAGCCGGATGCGCCGTGCGAAGTAGATGCGGTCAATGACGAAGAAGCGACCATACGCTTTGGTCAGCACCAATGGGCGATCACGCCGGGGCAAAGCGTGGTAGTTTACGAAAGCAATGTCTGCCTGGGTGGTGGTATCATTAACGGCGCGATTTGATTGACCCAAAGGCATAGTTATTGCTTATGTTTTCCTAATAAACAATCACTCACTGCGAAAGTGACAAGGAATGACACCTGATGGCCTATATACTCAAAAATAAAGAAGGTGCGATTATTGCCTCCAGCCCGGATACGCAAGTCTCCGCAGACTGGGAGCTGATAGAAAATTCAGATACCGAGTACTTGAGCTTTCTCGACGAAGAGCTCAAAAAAAATCATACCTTCCGTGAAAGTGATATCCAGTTAGCCCGGGTGCTGGAAGATCTGATCAATATACTGATAGAACGCAGCCTGATCAGCTATACCGATTTCCCAAGTGCAGCGCAAAAACGCCTGAATGAACGCCAGACTTTGCGTCACAAAAACAATCTGCATGCCCTGCTCAGTGACGATGACGTCGCACCGCTTTAAACCTTTCTCCCATTAAAGATCCAGCGCACGGACTTTTACCGTGCCGGCAGACGCAGGTAGCTCAACCCACCTGCGCCAGTTCGCTGACAATTCATTACTCGCTCACTGATACGCCTGCAAGCCATCACCCGCATGCACGCGATTGATCGCAGACCTTGTGCTATTCAGCCTCTACAAACTGATTTTCTGCCTGTCATCACGCCATCTTTACATTGATAATAATTCTCATTACCTTTTAATCAGGTAAAATAACCATACAACAATACTAATCGTTTTTGAGAGGATGAAGCATGTTCAAGCATTTACATCGCGCCTCGTTACTCGCCTGCCTGGTATCGAGTAACGCATGGGCCGGTTATTACCCCATGTATGCGAGTTGGGATCAACCAGATGGCCTGGGTTCGGCGATCACGCTGACCTACAGTTATAGCAATCTGCTGGCTGGCGGCATAGTCGATGCCAGCGGACAATCTTTTTCGGCAGCGACACTGCGCAGCGCCTTTGAGCAGGCGTTCACTGATTACGCGTCTATCCTGCCCATACACTTCGTTGAAGTGGCGGATAAAGGCCCGTTGCCGGAAACAGGCGAATATGACCCGACCGGCCTGGCAGATATCAGGATAGGTGTAGTCGCCAATATCCGCGATGCCAATGCCTATGCTTATTTCCCGCAAGATACCGAAACCAGTGGCCTGGCCGGTGACGTGATATTCAATGGCCAGCGTTTTGGTTATGGCTGGAGCCCGGTTTTATTCTATGCGGTCGCGCAGCATGAGCTGGGCCACTCGCTAGGCATGGGCCATTACGTGGAATCTGAGGGCGCAGTGAATGCGGCATCAGCCGACTCTGCTTATAGTGGGCCTGTTTTTCCTTTAAATAGCCTGATGATCAGCGCGCTGCAAACTGTGTATGGCGCAGGTACCGGCTCCGTGACACCGCTATCAGCGACAGCAGTGCCGGAACCAGGCAGCTGGGCATTGTTGCTGGCAGGCTTATCCACCTTGTTATTGAGCGGAAGAAGAAAATCATGAAAAAACTGCACATTCTGCTGGTTGCGGCAGGATTACTTGCCGCCCTGCCGGCACACGCACTGACTATCACATTTGACTATACTTACGATAGCAGAGGCTTCTTCACCGAC
The DNA here is from genome assembly GCF_052437885.1 of Methylophilus sp. Lineage (GTDB taxonomy): Bacteria > Pseudomonadota > Gammaproteobacteria > Burkholderiales > Methylophilaceae > Methylophilus. The sequence continues at coordinate 87,667 of NZ_JBQVPB010000012.1, forward strand.
CTTGCCACGGGCACACCGCTGCTTGAGCGCAGAGCTATCCTTGATCAGGCGGCTTCCTTTTACAGCGGGTTCACAGACTCACTGACGGCAATCGCGCCACAGGCAGGCGACAGCTGGTCGGTACAAATGACACACCCCAGCCTGGCTGGTGCGGCTGTCACTTTAAACAACCTCAACATAGCGGCAGACACACTGCGTATTTATGTAGGCGGTTCCAGCTCGGCACCCGGCGTATTAGGCTTCGCCAACACTGGTTACAACCTGGTTGCCACCGGCTCAGATGCATTTGTAGACGCAGTGACTACACGCGGGCAAGCGAATACCACTGGGCCTGCCGCAACAGATTATGCGGTCTGGGGCGGGATGATCTGGTTCAATGCTGCCCATGACTGGTACTTTGGTAGTGATACCAGCGGCTTGACGGCTGGCCGCCCGGATTTTCTCACCACTGCCACCCACGAGATCGGGCATATCCTTGGTTTTGGCGAAGCAGACTCATGGCAGGCACAAATCGAAAATGGCTATTTCACGGGCGCAGCGTCGGTTGCAAGCTATGGTGGTGCAGTCCCGGTCGACCAGTACGGCAGCCATTGGGCAGCAGGTGTTTCCAGCACCTATGACGGCAGCCCTCAGGGCACACTGATGGACCCAAGCACGGTCAGGGGCCAGCGTGAATTGCCGACGGCACTGGATTACGCAGCGTTTAAAGATATTGGGTGGCAAGTGCAGGCCACAGCCGTACCAGAACCAGAGAGTGTTGTTTTGCTGGTGGCCGGCATAGGCTTGATCAGCTTGGCTGCACGCCGCAGGCAAGCTGCAGCGTAAAATGCACGCATGAAAAAGCCCCGGTAGTCGCCGGGGCTTTTTTTATCTGCTGAATAAAAGTCTGAAGACTATAGAGCTTAATAAGTCAGATCGACCATAAACTTGACGTTACGGCCTGGCGCAAATAAACCTATGCCGCCAAAAGTACCATCCAGGTTATACAACTCATTCTTCAGGTTTTCGCCTATCAGTCTGAATGTCACTTGCTCGCTGGCTTTCCAGCGCGCGCCCACATTCCATAACTCATAACCGTCCTGCACCCCGAATCGGTATGGGCTAGTCAGAGTACCATTACCGCTGACAATAATGTCCCGGTCTGAAACGCGTCTGTAGGTCAGATTGACATCCAGATTCTTGGTCAGCTCGGTGCCTATATTGATATTGAAAGCGTTGCCAGGTGCGGTAAACAGCGGAGCACTCACCAGATCCTGATGACCAGTCACTATCTCACCTTTGATTCGGGAGTAGCCTGCACGCGCATACCATCCTTTGTATTGCAAAAAGCTCTCGATCTCGACACCATTTCTACGCTCCCATCCATCCTGCGTCACCCGCCCATCATCCTCACCCAATGATGAGAGCAACCTTGAAGTATGAATGTGATAGAAATTGAGCTTGCCAGAGAACCATACATCAGAGCCTAACAGATGTGGATTCTGATAACTGACCCCGGCTTCGGTCGACTCTGACAACTGCGGCTTGTAGTAATCACCACAGATCTGTGACGGTCTTCCCTGTGTAGGCATGAACGGTGACCGGCAAAAACCGAATGGGCCCTGTGTGAAATACTCATCGATCAAAGGTGGCCTAAAGCCTTGCCCATAATTACTGTAAAGCGTCAGCTTCTCGGGATCTTTTCTATCAAAAAAATCGTAGGCCAAGCCTAAACTCCAGGTTTCCTGTTTAAACTCGATCTCACTGGCCTGGCCAAAGGGGCTCAATAGCCTCAACGTGCCACCCTCAGCTTCCACCTTATATTTATCGATCCGGTATCCAGGGATCACACTCACCTGACCGATCTCTAATTTGGACTGTAGATAAAGCGCATGAAAGGTTTTGGTGCCTGAAGGCACAGCCGGGTTGAAACCACCGACCGGGCTGAGCACAGGGTTATCAAACACACGGGTGACATCGCGGTGACTATAATTATATTGATAGCCAGTGAGTAATGAGGCATTGAAAAAACCCTTCTCGGCGAAGATCATCTCATTGCTGACATCAACCGTTCTGGTTTTAAAGTTATAGGTATCAGTCGCATTGCCTTTACATCTGTTGGTCTGGCTGGGGTCAGGCGTGTATACGATGCCGACGCAGCCCGCAGGGTCAGCCTGGTTCACAACATTAGAAAGGCCGGGGGGCACAAAGTCCTGCACATCGGAATGACCGGCACCTACAATCGCCTTAAGATTCACCCATCGGTTAGGATTGTATTTCAGGGTTTCAGACCAGGTGAGGTCATCCACAGAACGGATCACATAGCCAAAGAAACCAGGCGTTGCCGAGTTGACATCATATTGCTGCAGCCCCGAATCCTCGAATTTGACGATAGAAGTCACCAGCTGCAGGTCTTCAGTGGGGAACAAGCTGAATTTCAACAGATGCGAAACCGACTGCATGGCGGAGTTTGCAAGTTTAGAGCCATCGCCCAAGGTGATATTGTTGGCATCACGGTTTGAATAGTTATACAGGATATCGACACGCTCATCAGGTCTGGCGAACAGCAAATAGGAGCGTGAATACTCGTCACTGTTATTGCCATAACCAAATTTGGCTTTGGCACCATATTTCTGGCCTGGTCTCAAAAAATCCTCGGCGTCTTTGGTATTGGCAATAACAGTACCGCCTAATGACCCTGAGCCGCTGGCGATCTGCGGCCCACGCTGTATCTCTATGCTTTTCAATAGCTCAGGCTCAATAAAAGTGCCGCCCATGCGATATTTTTCAAAGCCCTTGGGGACGCCATCCACTTTGACCAGCACATCTTCATTGTCTGCATAACCGCGAATATTGAAAGACATGCCACTGGGGCGCGGGCCACCGTTGATGGACACGCCGGGGGCGGATCTCACCGCATCAAAGATGTTACTTGGCTGACTACGCTGCAACTGATCAGAGGTGATAGTCGTGATAGGCAGTGTGCGGTTGATACCAGAATCTTCAATGACCCTTTTATCTTTGACAGACACTTCGGGCAAGGTCTCAACCTTGTCTGCTTCAGCCTGCTTGTCTGTAGACGTTTGGGGCTTTTCTGCCACAGCTGGCGAGAGTGTGTTCACCGCTTTATTTTCCGTAGCGTCTGCTGCGGTATCTTCTGCCGCGGCTACAGGTTGCGCCAGTATGCATAAAGCTGCCAAAACAACCAGCCCGCACAGCCACATGCCTGGGATGTTTTTTGTTTTTGTGTATCGCCAGTAATCGTCAGGGCTTGCCAACATGGAGTGTTTTACTTATTCAATTAAATATTCAGGTAAAACAAAAGGGCCATAAAAGCCCCTTTGTTATTAAAGCTGCTAACCTAAATTAGGCTTTTTTGGAAGAACGACGTGCAACAAATGCCATCAGACCCAGGCCCAGTGCCATCAGACTGAATGATTCAGGTTCTGGTACTGCTGCTACTGGCACAGAAACTGTCGCCAATGCCACTTGATCCAGACTCATGTGAGGGCCGATCGCGGCAAAGTTGAATGTGTACAGGCTAGCGGCTGAAACATCTTCCCATTTCCAGTACACTTCTTGCGCAGCGCCGCCGAATGGACCGCCTGCAGCGCCACCATCCCACACCACTGAAGTGGCTGAAGCACCATTCAGAGTAGCGGTAGTGCTGGCAACTTCACCAATGGTGCCTATACGCAGATAAACATCGAACAAACCAGTCGTCGCGCCACCACCCAGAGTTGCAGTGAATGTTGTGGTGCCAGTAAAGCTGTAGATGTTGCCACCCAGGCCGCCACCAGTCACAAACCCGTTGCCGGATGTTTCACGCAAAGAAGCAGCAGTCGCACCACTGAAACCGGCATCCGGAGTCGTGTCATTGACTGTTTCGATAGCACTCCACTGTGCAAATGAGGCAGTCGTCTCACTGCCCCATGGGGTTGCAGAGTTCCAGGTAGCCGCTGCAGCAAATGCAGAACCACTGAATGCCATACCTAAAGCGATAACCAAAGCTGATAATTTCATTTTATAAATCTCCTCTTAAGACGCATGAGTCCCTTCCTCTTGAAGGTGATACGCCATATACCTCAAAAATAAGCCTCACGGTCTCACACCGTTGAGTATTCAATTTCCATGCGTTTGCTGCATGGACAAACACCTTTACCGCTTATGTGAGCCAGCTGCGGCTTGCGGAGGATGCCTGGTGCGCGATAAAGACCCCTGGTGTAGACAGGCCCTTTATCGCTCAACCCAGGCTTAAGTCTTAAACCTGACGGCGGCGTGCTGCAAAACCGATCAAGCCCAATCCGGCAAGGATCATGGCATATGACTCTGGCTCAGGCACTGCTGTCACTGCGACCACTTGATTGAACACATCGCTCTGTGTCAGGCGGGCTGCGTAAGTCTGGCTGTGTGCAACAACATCGAAAGACACATTGAATGATGAGATATTGCTGTAACCGCTCAGATCCCACTGGAATGCATACAGATTGATGTAGACAGGCTCTTCGGTACCGCCAGCGGTGGTGGTGCCGTTCTCGCCCTTGGTCGTCAGTTCGGCCCAGTTGGCAGTCAGCTGCGTGGTTGTGTTATTGCTGAAAGTCAGGTTCAGCGTAGGGAAGTAGTTAGTCACTTCTAAAGCACCAGCTGCATGCGTTGAAGCGCCACCAACTGTGGTTGTATTGCCCACGGTAGGCTGATAGAAATCGTAACCATTGGCACCACCGATTTCGAGCTGGAACACCACATTGGCCAGATTATCTACTGGCGCAGTTTCAAACACGCCCAGTTTGCCGCCGTTAAGATTGAAAGCACCGCTGATAGAGCCAGCATAAAGGCTATCGCTAGCTGGGGAAGCGCCACCTGTGGCACCATTGTTCACTTTTCTGAAAGTCGCTGAATTGTCAGCGTCAGATTTAACCTGTGACACTACATTAGGCAGTGGTGCAAAGCCTGGGAAGCTACCACCAGGAATACCAGCGATAGTGACAGACTGACCATCTACTGTTTTAGTTTTGGAAGTGGCGCTCAGGTTGTACCAGCCGTCATCCTTTGTATTACCATCCAGAGCCTTGGCGACCGGGATAGCATCCTGAATGCCAGTAGGAAGCGCAGCGAATGCTGGCGCGATATTCAGGCTGAATGCAGCCAGCGCAGCGATGGTGAGTGGTTTAAAACTTATTTCTTTAATCATTGCCTTCTCCATAGTAAGTACGGGCACAAGCCCATTAATCCAGCCACCCCCCTTCTCCTAGTTAGAGGTAGCCGGCATGCTCGTTTGCAGCAGATGCTGTTCGGCAGGACATCAGCCCTGCCGATAAACGAATCTTTTTTAATGTCTTGTTGAGTACTTGATCGAAGGCGAGACCATGCTTATGTATAAAGCATGAATACCACGTAGAAACCCAGAGAAACCCAGGTAGAAAAACATGGTGCCATGGATAATGCCGTTGACCCTTCCTCATGAAGGCGCTGTCAGGCGAACTACTCAACTTAACATTTCCACGGCCCCATGCCGTCGGAATTTTTTGGGGAGATATCCCCGGGTTAAAACAAATGACTAGCTGAGGTGGCGTTATTTGCTCTCAACTAATTCTGCAGCAGGCTGAAAGTCCACTACAAATCGATACTGCTTACCGCAATCAATAATGACTTCTTTCTGACCGCGCTTTAAAAGACGTATATCCACTCTAATGCTGCCAAAACCGTCATGCGCTATCAGCTCATCGACTAATTCAAGCAATCTTTTTTTTACTGGCATGCTGGCATCTGACATGAATGATTTACCACTGATGAACACATTATTTGTTAAATGATAACAATTATCATTTGGATTATCAATGCAAATCAGGGAACTTATTGTAATCAATAGAACTTTTTACAACAATTAACGTTTGAGGTTGTTAGTGCTTGTTTGGAAAGGCAAAATTGAAGAATCAAACCTGAAATTCTGCCAGGTGCGATCGCGGTTTTGGCCGTAAAAGTGAGTGAGGGGTTTAGCGCGAAGCTAGCGTTTGTGGCACGAAAAGCCGTTTGATCAGGGCTGCGGCATGGTCTGCTTAAAGCTGGGGCGCTTGATCAGCACGCCATAATGTTTGGCCAGGCTGGGAAACTTCTCCTGCCAGTATTTACCTTCCAGCTGCGTACTCTTGAAGCGCAGGTCAATGTAACCCAGGGTGGTGCCCAGGGCGATATCGGCCAGGCTGAATGTCTCGTTGACACACCATTTTTTCTTGAGCAGGTCGTTATCCAGTGCGGTCAGGCCGGCAATGACTTTCGCCATCTGCTTCTGTATCCATGCGCCAGACTGTAACGACTCTGCCTTGCGCTGCTCCTGCATCACTGCCACTGCGGCATCACAGACACCATCCGCCAGCGCCTCCCAGCGACGCACCCTGATCTTGGCCAGATGGTCCTGCGGGATCAGGTGGGCGACCGGCGTCCTATGATCCAGGTATTCGACGATCACACGCGAATCGTAGAGCGCTTCGCCATCATCCAGCACCAGCACAGGTACTTTACCCAAGGGGTTATATTGACTCACCGGGCAATCAGGGTCCGAGAGCACCACACTGGTCAATGTCAGGTCCACATGTTTTTCGATAGCGACAATGCGAACCTTACGTGCATAAGGACTGTTTACCGTATATAAAAGCTGCATAGTGAGTTAACCAGAGTGAATGGAGATAGTTTGTTGGGAAAATAGCCAGTAACGAAATACTGCTGTTTTTCGGTCGCTATTTATTATAATAGCTTTTGGCATGGGCTTAGAATGGTCACATGCAGAATTTTACAAATCATGCAGATACCCTGATGGCACAATCTACGCTTTATTCAACCTTGCCCGCCTACCTGAATGCCAGTTTGATCGCAGAGCAGGTCAAAACAACACTTGCCGAAGACATAGGCAAAGGCGACCTCACTGCTGCACTGATACCGGCCGGTACCCGCGCCTCAGCCACCATCATCAGCCGTGTAGCAGCCACCATTTGTGGCTGCGCCTGGGTACAGCAGTGTTTTGAGCAACTGGACCCTGGCATCAGCCTGGACTGGCAGGTCAATGACGGCGACCACGTGCAAGCCAACCAGCCACTGGTGGTGATCAATGGCGACGCGCGCGCCATGCTCAGCGCCGAGCGCCCGGCCTTAAACTTTTTACAGACGCTGTCAGCCGTTGCCACCCACACCCGCCACTATGCAGATGCCATTAGCGGCTTGCCGGCCAAGATACTGGACACCCGCAAGACCTTGCCCGGGCTGAGGCTGGCACAAAAATATGCAGTACTCACCGGTGGTGGCGCCAATCAGCGCCTCGCGCTGTATGACGGCATACTCATCAAAGAAAACCATATTGCTGCCGCCGGCTCCATTGCCGCCGTGCTGCAAGCAGCTTTTGCATTGCAGCAGACCAATAATATTCAGATCGAAGTCGAAAATCTGGATGAGTTACAACAAGCCCTGACTGCTGGCGCAAAAAGCATACTGCTGGATAACTTCAGCCTGGATGATTTACGCCAGGCGGTCAAGATCAACGACAGCCGCGCCCTGCTGGAAGCCTCAGGCAATGTAGACCTGAGTAGCGTGCGCGCGATCGCAGAAACCGGCGTTGACCGGATCTCGATCGGTGGTTTGACCAAACATATACAGGCGATCGATTTAAGCATGCGCATACAGATGTCGCTATAGCTTTAAAGGTGCTAAGCGCCCTGAATACAAACCCGTTTAACCAACATCTCAACGTGGTGGTATTAAACGGGTCCTTATCTGACGCGCCGCGTCGCGCAGTCAGCGTGGGAGAGTTCCGCAGCTACGCCTATATAGACGCCGCCATAAGCTGCGTAAACGCGGCTGGGGGCGGCAAATAACAGCGTTTAAAAAACCATCGCGAGCTATGCTCTTGCGGTGACTTTCTAATTGGTATTTGTTTTGATGGTTCGGTGCTCTGTTTCGGCATTTTATTTCGCCTCTAGGCGAGTTACTTTTCTTTGCTTGCCCAAAGAAAACGTAACCAAAAGAAATGCACCCTAGCTTCCGCTTGTTTCCTGCGTTGCTCGTCAGCGTGGGCGTCCAACGAAACTCGCCCTAGCGGCTTGCACAAGACGCAAGCCACCGCGGAACTCGAACAGACGCTGGCCGACCCCTCCCACGCTGACTGCGCTACTCGGCGCGTCAGATAGGGGCCCATTAAAACCCACCACGATGACACAATGATTGAACTCAAGGGGCAGAGGGCGCTAAGCACCTGTGTCATCCAAGACCAACCCGCCAACCATCTTTCTGCTTTGCTTTTGATTTGTTTATTGCGCTGGTCGAGCGGGATGCAATGCAAGAGTCTCACCTCACTAACCGCGTAGTGTCTTTCCGGGTCCCCTATCTGACGCGCCGAGTAGCGGAGTCAAAATAAGGAGAAAGGGAGCGACTGTCTGAGCTCCGCGGTGGCCTGCGTCTTGTGCAGGCCGCTAGGGCGAGTTTCGTGACCGCTTATTTTGATGAGCAACGCAGGAAACAAGCGGAAGCTAGGGTGCCCTTTCTTTTGGTGTCTTTTCTTTGGGCACGCAAAGAAAAGACACTCGCCGAGGGGCGAAATAAAGTGCTGAAATAGAGCGCAAAACTATCCAAAGAAGTCATCCAAAGAATCACCGATTAGAACCTAACAACAAGTGCTTCATTCAACTAGCGCATTCGTACTACACGGGAAGAAGCTGGCTCCTCCCCGTCCAACCCATCGCTTACATATCCCAACGCAAATGCAACTGTGCCGTCATGCTCTCCAGCTCGCCCTGCGAGATCGCCTTCTGGTAGCTCATGCTGCCCGCCAGGCTCAGGCCATTCTTGAACATCAGGCGGCTAGCCAGCCCTACTTGCAGGCTGGTGCTGGCAAAATCGGCCTCTACCCGGCTTTGCGCTGCTGGCGTGCTGAAACGCACGCGCTGTTCGCCTTCACTGCGGTGCCACACGTTGAACAAGCCTTCTGTCACCCACGGCAAGCTGGCTTGTTTATCTTCCCATGCCAGTCTGGCCCCTAGCCTGCTCAGCACGCTATTGTCGCTATCCAGACTGGCCTTGGTCTCTCCAGACAGGTGCAGGTCTTTGTAGTCCTGTACCTGGTAGATCAGTTGCGCCTGTGGCTCAAAGGTCATGCTTTGGTTGAGCGGGATTGGCAGGCCTGCCTGTACGCTGGCAGCGACGCCATTGCTCTTGAGCGTGGCGTGATCGCCACTGCTGATGCTGCCTTTGCCATGGTTCACCTGCAAGGCAGTCTTGAGGTAAACCCCTTTCGGCAGTTGGCTGTGCAGGTATACGCCGCCCAGGTAGGTGGTCTGG
>NZ_JBQVPB010000013.1:0-95995 GCF_052437885.1 Methylophilus sp.
AAGCAGCAACAAGACCCGGCAGTGGAGATCTATGCCGATGAGCATGCCGAATATGGCATCGTGGCCAAGGTGCTGGCGGCGATACAGCGGGCCGGTATCAGCAAATTCAGTTTTGTCATGTCGCCGGAAGCAGGCAGATAAACGTATGACCAGCCTGGTGTTTATGCATGATGAAAGCCACGCCAAGGTCTGGCGTGCGCTAGGGCTGTCTATCGGTCTGCATTTATTGGTGGTCGCCGTTTACCCTGCGCTGAGCCATCTCACGCTGCCGCAATTGCCAGACAAGCTGGAGATCGAATTCTTTACCGTGAAAGCGCCGCCGCCGCCAGCCAGTGCGCAACAGCTGCCAGTGCAGGAAACCCAGGCCGCAGAGCCACAGCAAGTCACTAAACCGCAGACCATAGCCCCAACACCCAAGCCAGTGTTGGCTGCACCTGCGAGCAGTGAGGCCGATTACCGCGTGCCGGAACAGGTGCAAGCGCGGTCTGAACCGGCAAAGGTAGAGCCAGCCGCCCCGGCGGCGCCTGCCACAACCGCAACAGCAAATACTGAAAGCGCCAGCCATGCCGCCAGTGAATCTAAAGACAGCAAGTCTGCAGCATCGACCAGCCAGCAGGTGGCGAGTGAATCAGATGAGCTCACCGCTGGTGACCAGGATGCCTGGGGTGATTATGGCGAACAGCTGCGCGCACTGGTGAACAAAAGCAAGCAATACCCGACCATTGCCATTCGGCGGCACCTGGAAGGCGATGTCATGATAGTGGCACAGTTTATCCGTGGCGAGCTGGACCATGTCTCGCTGATGGATAGCAGCAAACATGTGCCGCTAGATGATGAAGCAGTGCGTATGGTCAAGAAAGCCATAGGCCAGTTAGGCGTGAAAGAGAGCCTGAAAAAGAAAACCTTCAAGATCACTATCCCGGTATCTTTTAGATTGGAATAACAACTAAAACAGTGTCTTGCAGCAAGGCGTTATCGAAGAAGCCTTTTCCCGAGTACAACACGATAATGCCTGCCTCCTAGCCCCTGCGCTTGCCTCGCTTTCCTCCGGCAGGTGCAGGGGATTTTTTTATTGATGCAAGCGGCTCTGACGGGAAAAGTTCTGTATAGATGGTTTTGCAAAATAAGTACGGTGCACTGTCATAAGAAAGGCAAACTAGCGCAGTGCTTACAAGCATAATTCCAGTGATCGCTTAAGTACAAACTGCATTGCACCAGGCGCGCCTGAGGACTGCTTCAGTTTGAACTGGCACTTTGTTCCTGATTGATTTTTATAACTGCTTGCTAATGACTTCGCGCAGCCAGTCCATAAAGATCCGTACCCGTTTCGAAAGGTTTCTTCGATGCGGAAACAATATGGAAACCGGCATGGTGGGGGCAGTGAACGTTGGCAGTATCTCCACCAGATCGCCGCTTTTTAGCAACTCGTGCGCGCCGAACCTTGGTGCTTGCATGATGCCTAGCCCGGCGGCGCAGGCGGCTCGATAGGCGTCGGTGTTGTTGACGCAGATGCGGCTTTGCATTTTGTAGCTTTGCGTTTGGCCGTTGGTGCTGTATTCAAAAGCATCGAATCGATTATTCATGCTGGTCTGGTAGTGGATCAGGTAGTGGTGGTGCAAGTCTTCAATGCTGCGTGGTTCACCATATTCGGCCAGATAGGCCGGGCTGGCAAAATTGGTTTGCTGCATCTCGCCTATCTTGCGCATGATCATGCCTGACTCTTCGACGTTGCCGGTCCTGACTACGCAATCATAGCCTTCGCTGATCAGATCCACTTTGCGGTCTTCGCTGCTGATATCGATTGAAAGGTTAGGGTAGCGTCGCAGAAACGCCGGCAAGGCGGGAATCACCAGGTGACGTGCCATCGGGTGCGACATGTTGACGCGGATGACGCCGGCAATCTGCTTGTCATCACTGATAAACAGCGTTTCCAGCTCTTCGATCTCGCTGAGTACGTCTTTGCTTTTTTCATAGAATAATTGTCCGTCTGGTGTCAGTTGTACTTTGCGTGTGGTGCGGTGAAACAGCTGGGTTTGCAATCTGGTTTCCAGTTGCTGTATGGCCAGCGACACGCTGGCTTTGGGCAGGTTCAGGCTTTCAGCCGCTTTAGTAAAGCTGGCTAATTCTGCCACGCGTATAAAACGCTTAAGGGTCTCGTTGCTATCCATGATTGGCTTATTGTTCGTTTAATTTGAACAGTATAATCAATTTAACTGTATTTATCTTGGTTGATAATAACAATAAACTGCATCTACTTTAAATCACAACAGGAGATTGAACATGACTGCAAAAATCGGACTGATCACAGGTGCAAGCCGGGGGCTGGGTAAAAATACGGCGCTGGCGATGGCGCGGCATGGCATAGATGTGGTGCTGACTTACCAGAGCAATCAGGCCCTGGCGCAGGAGGTGGTGAGCGAAATTGAGGGGCTGGGCCAAAAAGCAGTGGCTTTGCAGCTGGATGTAGCCAAGGTAAACACCTTTGCTACTTTTTCTGAAAACCTGAAGCAGGCATTGCATGCAAAGTGGCAGACGGAAAAGTTTGATTTCCTGATCAATAATGCCGGTACCGGGCTCACAGCGCCATTTGCGGAAACGACTGAGCAAATATTTGACGATATGGTGAATATTCACCTGAAATCTACGTTCTTCGTGACACAAAAATTAGTGCCATTGATGAATGATGGTGGTCGCATCATCAATATCTCCAGTGGGCTGGCACGTTTTACTTTGCCTGGCTACAGTGCCTATGCGGCCATGAAAGGCGGTATTGAGGTATTGACGCGCTATATGGCCAAAGAGCTGGGCGCAAGGCAGATCGCGGTGAACACGGTGGCCCCGGGTGCGATAGAAACCGATTTTGGCCAGGGCCTGGTGCGTGACAACAAGGACGTGAATGCCTTTATTGCCTCACAAACCGCATTGGGACGTGTCGGGGTGCCGGATGATATAGGCCCCATGATCACCAGCCTGTTGTCTGAAGATAACCGTTGGGTGAATGCGCAACGTATCGAGGCGTCAGGCGGCATGCTGATTTAATAAACCGCTCAATAAAAAACAGGCAATGTGTTTGCCTGTTTTTTATTGCTGAGCCTTGCTGGTTGAAACAAGTTTTTAATCGCCAGCCCTGAGCACAGTAATCAGGGGCGAGCTTTAAATGCATGTGATCATTTGTTTTGCAGAAGGGTGAACTGCGTCTTGTAATCTTCCACCCAATGTTGGGCATGCAAGCGTTGTTTGGCTGTCGAATTTGCATGCAGGCTGGCGATGGTTGCACACGTTTGTTGCGTTATTTTATCGATATGCGCCTGGTAAGCCGGATTCGGGCTGTGTTGCATACGCTCAAATCCTGCGCGCACCAGTTGTGACTTTTCTTCGTTTGACGCAGCAGGGTTTTGTATGGCTTTTAAAATATTCAAGGCATCTTCGTCGCGCCGCAGGATCTCTGCATAGATCAAAGCCGGGTCACTATTGCTGGCAATGCTTTGTTTTAAAATGTTGATTTGTTTTTCGTTTAAATCGCCATATAGCTTTTCCGCATAGTCTCTGGATTTTTCCAGTCTCACCTCTTGCTGTTCTGCTGTGGTTTCCTGCCACCATTCCTCTTTCCATTCCTGATTGCGTTTTTCCAGTTTTTTCTGAAAATGCTGCAATTGCTTATCGCTCAGGGTAGGGCCCAGATCAACAATGATAGGGATGAATCTTGTTTGCAGCGCTTGCGCATTGGCTTTGATAGCTTCCATACGCTGGCAGACCGTTTCTGGATTTACCTCATGGCTTAAATCGGCATTTATCTCATTCAGCAACGCTGCATAACGCGGTAACTCGTTTTGTCTGTGCCATGCATGCAGATCCTGCAACGCTGGTTTGAGTTTGGCTTTTTGCGTTTCGCTGAAATTAAAGTAATCATCCAAACGCCATGCAATCAGTACAGGCGCGTTGTTGTAAGCGGTTTTCACCAGGCTACAACTCAGGGTAGACAAAGCCAGCACCAGGATAAAAAGGGTTTTGATTATTCGCATGACTCTACGACCCGAACTGAAATGTTAAGTTTGCGCTAGCGTCACTTTATCACTTAGTTTGCATTGTCTGCCAGCGCGGAGCTTGTCCATGCAGGTTGGATTTGCTTAACGCTGATAGCCAGGTGGTGGCGGTGGCGGGGGGTAGTAGGTCGACCTCGCCGGAGGTGTGCCTGTGGTACTGCGAGTGACTGTCGTTTGTGTCGCACTGGTCGTTGTTGCAGTGGCGCCCTGAGTATACGTTTTTGCCATGCTGGCTGGCACCGGGATCTTATGTCCGGCCGCATACATGCATTGCAGGTAGGCGTTGTCATATTTGTGCTGGGCATTATCGCCGCTGCTGGCTGCGGTGTCGGCGCCTATCGCACCGCCCGATAAGGCACCGACACCTGCCCCTATGGCTGCGCCTTCGCCACCACCCGCTGCGGCGCCCAGGGCGGCACCGATCACAGTGCCGACCGCAGTCGTTGCTGCCAGGCTTTGATTGTATTGCTGGTTGACGCTTTTAGAACCGATTTGGCCCAGTGCAAAATCACGGCAGGATAAATCATCCGCCCGGAACAAGTTGAAATCTTTGCCGGTGCCTGGCAAGGCCATGTTGCTGGGGCCGGTGGGGGTGGTCGCGCAGCCAGCCAACGCCAGCGCTACACCTATGCAGGCTATTCGTGTGCAGGTAATGTGTGTCAGTGTCTTCATCGGCTGATCCTATCTGCCGGAAGAGGCGGGCGGCGGGGTAGGGGTGACTTGTTTCCAGCCGGCGGCGCACTCTTTCACATACGGGTAGTAAGCATCGGATTGCTCACAATAGTACCAGTAGCCCTGCGCGTTGTTATTGCCTGCAGTGGCTGCCGGTGCTGATGGTGTTGCTGGCGGTAAGGATGTGTCAGGTGTGCTGGTCACCCCGCTGCCTTGTTCAATATACACCTGCGGTTGTGGCGGTTGCGTGACTTGAGGTTGCGTGACGATGACTTGCGGCGGGCCGTAAGCGTAGGGGTAAGGGTAATAGGGGTAACCGTAGGAGTAAGCGAGCGGTGGCGGCCCGTAAAAGGGGAACGGGCTGCCGACGTAGACACCCACACCGCCGCGCCAGCCGCCCCTATGGCCTGGCGGGTGAGCCTGCGCCAAATTGCTGAACAGCACCAGGCTGAGCAGCAAGCCAGTTAAAACACCAAATTTCGTTTTCATCAGGGCTCTCCCATAAGCACAACGGTCTACAGACTACTGTTAATGATTCAGTCCTCAATATGACTGCAATATAGTGAAATTTATTCATTGCCAGGGGCTGCATTTTGTATCGGATTGTATCTGGGCACTGGCTTGAAAAGTCTGACATCAGGCTGTTTCACAGGCAGTCACGGCATGCTAAATCGCAAGATTTACATAAAAAACCACGCTGGAGCCTATCTTTTTTAGACTGCTTTTAGTAACTTGTCAGAATCTGCAAGGAAATTGCCTGATTCTGGAAAGCTTTACGATGCAATCTCAAACTCAATCCATTCAGCAAATCAATTTAGCTTACGACAGTCACCAGGACCGGCTATTGCTGAAAGCCGCGGTGAGTAATGACCAGGAGATCCGCGTCTGGATCACTTACCGTATCGCGCGCCAGATATTCACGGTATTGAACCGCGAAGCGCATCTGCCGGTGAGCGCCGCTGGCCTGGGTTCTGCCGCATTGCTGGACAATACGCAGTCACCCGCCGAAGCCACGCGCCAGTTTGAGCAGGAAGCCGAGGCGGTGCAGGATCTGGAAGCGCTGGATTTTGAAACGGCCTACCAGCAACGGCCATCCTCTATCAGTGAGCAGGAATTGTTAGCAGTTGAGACCCGTTTTGTGTCTATCAATGACCAGTTAAACAATATGCAACTGGCATGCGCGGGCGGCATGAATGTCAATATGGGCCTGAATAAAGAGCTGGTACTGGCGATCAGCCGCATGCTGTTGATCGCCAGCAAAGACGCCGGCTGGGTGTTGGCAGCAGCAGAGAAGGAGCCAGAAGCGGTTTCCAGCATCGTCATGCAGGTGCCTGCAGAAAAGCAGGTGTTGCACTGATGGATCAGACTTACTTGGGGGACAGCGGTATCCGCGTCTCCAGAATCGCCCTCGGCACCATGACCTATGGCGACCAGAACACGCAACAGGATGCTGACAATCAGCTGGATTTTGCCCTGGCGCAAGGGATCAATTTTATTGATACCGCAGAAATGTATCCGGTGCCGCCTAAAGCGGAAACCGTCACCCGTACTGAAACCATACTCGGGCACTGGATCAAAAAACAGCCGCGTGACAAGTTCGTGCTGGCGAGCAAGATCGCCGGCCCACGACGCGGCATGCACTGGATACGCGGTGGTCCCAGCGGACTGGACAGAACGAATATCCGCCAGGCCGTGCATGACAGCCTGCAACGCCTGCAGACCGATTATCTGGATGTGCTTTACCTGCATTGGCCGGAGCGCAATGTGCCCATGTTCGGCCAATACCAGTTCGACCCTAACGCCGAGCTTGATGATGCCGGGCAGACTATCGCCTGGGTGCCTATACAGGCGCAACTGCAGGCGCTGGATGAACTGATCAAAGAAGGCAAGATACGCGCTATCGGGCTCAGCAACGAGCAGCCGTGGGGCCTGATGGAGTTTTTGCGCATTGCACGCGAGCAAGGCCTGCCGCGCGTTTCCGTGTTGCAAAACTGTTATAACCTGATGAACCGCGGCCTGGAGTTCGGCATGGCCGAAGTGCTCTATCGCGAACGTATCAGCCTGGCCGCCTACTCTCCACTGGCGTTTGGCCATCTCAGCGGTAAATACATCAAAGATCCAGCCGCACCTGGCCGGGTGACGCTGTTCACCGGCTACGCGCAACGCTATAAAAAACCTGGCGTACCTGCCGCCTCGGCCGCCTATGCCGAGCTGGCACGGGCGCATGGCCTGACCCCGGTGCAGCTGGCGCTCAGTTTCGTCTACCACCGCTGGTTTATGGGCAGCACCATCATAGGCGCGACCAATATGACCCAGCTGCAAGAAAACATCGCTGCCTATACCGTGCATTTAAGTGAAGAAGTACTGGCTGCCATTGAACAACTGCACCTGACCATGATGAACCCTGCGCCGTAAACGCAGGCATCTTGAAGATCCGGCCACTCGAAAGCCAGGCATCTTGATAATCAGGCAACTTGATAACCAGGACGTCGAAGTAAACATCAACTCAGCCAGCTGCAAGTCAACGAATTGAATAGTAAGGGAATACCTATGATCAAGATTTACGGGCGCGGCCTGATGCTGGTGGCTTTGCTGTCAGCCGCCAATGTGCAAGCCGCCACAGGCAACGAATTGCAAGCCGCATTGCACACCTGCCAGACAGAATTCATCGATGATGCCAGCCGCCGGCTGGTGTGTTTTGACCAGGTAGCCGAGCAGTATGCTTCTACCAAGGCGGCGGCACCTGTGCTTTCACCCAAGCAGGAGAATCTGGTTAAATCGGTGGATGCCAAGACCACCTATCTGGCACGCAAGTGGCATCTGAATCCGCAGGATGAGCTACATTTTACTGACCTGGAAACACATCAGCTGAATTACATCGTCGGCGCTTACTCGACCAACCCGAATAATGTGCCGGTCTCACCTTCAAGACCCAACACGCAAGATCGCGACTTAAGCAATAGCGACCTGCATTTCCAGATCAGCCTGAAAACCCAGTTGATGAATCTTTCTGACTGGCTGCCGGAAAATCAATGGATACACAGTGCACGTTTATGGGGTGCCTATACACAGCAATCCTTCTGGCAGGTGTTTGATGGTGCCCAGTCACGACCCATGCGCGATCACAATTACTCACCTGAGCTGATCCTGTCCATGGGCTTGAACAAACCGGGTGAGCCCAAGCAATCGGCGGTCATGCCTGACATGCTGAATCTGGGGGTGGTGCATGAGTCAAACGGGCGTTCCGAGCCACTCTCGCGCAGCTGGAGCCGTATTTACCTGCAAGGGGGCTGGCAGTTGAATGAGCGATACAGCCTGCTGGTCAGGCCGTGGTGGCGTATCCCTGAGAGTAAATCCGAGGACGATAACCCTAATATCAGCAAATACATGGGCTATGGCGATATGGTTTTGCGCTGGGATAATGAAGCGCAGAATACCGCCGCCAGCATGACATTGAGAAACAACCTGCGTAGTGATAATAAAGGCTATGTGAAGTTTGATGTGCATTACAAGCCATTAAAGAGTGAAAGCGTGAAGCTCTACGCCATGCTGGCCACTGGCTATGGTGTTTCGCTGCTGGATTATAATCAGGCTCAAACCATGTTTGGCATAGGCTTTGCCATAGGCGAATAAAGCGATCTGACAGGTTTTTCAATCAAATCACATGCATAATCGCTGGATGATACTGATGACCACCTGTATTCCCCAGCCTGCCGTGCACGCTATTTAGCCATGCGTTTTATACCCCAGCCATTGCGACGATTACTGGCCTCAGAGCAGGCTGGCAGCGCTTTGTTGATAGCGGCCACCTGTCTGGCGCTTATCATCGCCAATAGCGGTTTTGCCGCACATTACCATGCGCTCTGGCAAACACACGTCCTGGGCTTGAGTCTGGGCGAGTGGGTCAATGACGGCCTGATGGCGATCTTCTTTTTGCTGATAGGCCTGGAGCTCAAACGCGAGCTTTACGTCGGCGAGTTATCCACGCGCAATAATGCCTTGCTGCCGACGATCGCCGCCATCGGCGGCATGCTGCTGCCGGCGCTGATCTTCTGGCAACTCAACCAGGGCACCGCCTTCCAGGCCGGGGTAGGTATCCCGATGGCGACTGACATCGTTTTTGCCCTGGGCGTATTATCAGTATTAGGTAGCCGCGTGCCGGTTTCGCTCAAAGTGTTCCTGATGGCGTTTGCCGTGATCGATGATTTAGGCGCCGCCATCCTGATCGCCGTTTTTTATACCGATGCCGTGTCATGGTTGCATCTGGCGGCGGCTTTGACCGTGCTGGCCAGCCTGTTCGCACTTAACCGCCTGCAAGTGGTGTCTGTAGTACCCTATGCCCTGGGTGGCGGGCTGATGTGGTGGCTGACCCTGAAGTCAGGCGTGCACCCGACACTGGCGGGCATCGCGCTGGCGTTCGCCATCCCGTTTGCGCGCCAGGGGCACACCTCACTCTCGCACCGGCTGGAACATTTTCTGCAACCACCGGTGGCTATGCTGATTCTGCCGGTCTTTGCTTTCGCCAACACCGGCCTGGCGCTGGCACCTGAAGCGCTGCAGGCTTTGTGCTCGCATAGCAATAGCCTGGGTATTATTGCCGGGCTGTTGATAGGCAAACCCCTGGGCATCACGCTGGCAGTCTGCTGCGCGGTCTGGGCTGGCCTGTGCGTACTGCCGTCACCATTGCGCTGGGCGCATATCCTGGGCGCAGGCATGCTGGGTGGCGTTGGCTTCACCATGTCTATATTTATCGCCAACCTGGCCTTTGCCGGACAGGCAGAATTGATACAGCTGTCCAAAATGGCCATACTCAGTGGTTCACTACTGTCCGGGCTGGCAGGCTGGGCCTGGTTAAGGGCCACACTGGCAGATAAACCAGCTACGTAAAATCATGAGTCATTTTTAGGGATGCTGCGCAAGCCAGCACGGCTGCAGCTGCGTATAGTGAACCCTAACGAGATGCATCAAGGGATGCGCTCCCAAATCCATCTAGGAGAACGATATGTGGACTAAACCAGCTGCTACTGAAATGCGTTTTGGCTTTGAAGTGACTATGTACGTCATGAACAAGTAAGCGATATTTAACTTGCATAACAAACAGCCCGACCTAGTGTCGGGCTGTTTGTTTGTAAAGACTCAGAAACAAAGCACGGCAGCGTTTGGCCGTGGCGGTTGTTTACAAATGGGTCAAACGTTCATGGTCACCCAGACCTATGGGTCTGGCAGCCACGATAGAAGCGGCCATGGCAAATAACCTGACGACTTTACTATGCGGCGCATCCCAGAATTCTGCAGTGTGCGGCACAAACTTTAATAAAGCCAGGTTAGGCGAATCCGGCCCTTGCGGAAACCAGGGTTTGACAAAAGGCGACCATAATTCATGTTTGCGCGCATGGTCGGTGACCAGTTCGCCAGCACCCGACAGCGAAACATAAGTACCATCCGGCTCGCCGCTGAATGCCAGGTTGAGTTGTTGCAAATGCTGCGTTTTTTCCGAACTGCTGTCAGTGAAGAACCACAGATTGCCCTCGTTATCGAGTTCGACCGGCGCCATGGGCTGGCTGATTAAAGCGCCCTCGCTGCTGATAAATGTCAGCATGGCAATATCAATATCTTCAATCAATTCTGCCAGTTTGCGGCGCTCTTCTGTGGTTTGCGTATGCGATTTCATGGTGCTTTTCCTTTTGGTGTGAGTGCCACTCGATCAAGCGGACTTGTTTAAGCAGACTTGGTCAGACAGCGACGGATCAGGTAGTGATCGATTTTTCAACCGACTCGCCGGTGGCGACCAGCGTGTAGTCATCCACATTCAGGTCCGGGTTCTCGGTCTCAAAACGCTCTTTGCCTATCTTGTAACTCTGTTCCATGTCATCGGCGATCACGCTGGATGTCCAGAAGGGTAGGTCTTGTTTGGGTTTGCTTGCGCTGACATAAAATAAGGCCATCACATAATCTCCAGTCATCAATGGTTGTTTTGCATACCCGATAGAACCGGCATGCAGGCATACACTAATCACCATCATATCTAGCCAGCCACTGCCTGGCCGTAGGACATACTATGATTTACGTGTCAGAAAAAGATGATTTTTCTATGGCTGAAAAATGCTGTGGCCGCAGCAAGATATTCCTACAAGGATTTCAGTGATTGTGGCCTAGTGCCTGAACCTGCCGCCCATGCAAAATAGGGTTTTACTCACAACAAAGCTAAGGGAAAACACCATGATTGAAGCACATGAGATTAAACAGGATATGCCGGTACATACCGCCCAGGCCGAGCAGTTTGCGGTGGTTGACCATACGGATGGCCCTGATTCCATCAAACTGAAAAAAGACAAGTCGGGCACCCATCATTACATTCCGGTCAGCTGGGTGATCTCGACTGAAGGCGGCATCGTCAAGATCAACCGCACACTGGATCAGGTGCTGCAGGACTGGAGTGCTGAAACCCTGGCATAAGCGGGCACACAAACAAAAGCCCTGTCTGTGCAGACAGGGCTTTTTTGCAGCTATTAATAATAACTAGTGTACTGATAAATAGTGCATTTGTGACTAGTGCGCTGATAAACAGTGCACTTATGACTAGTGCGCTGATAAACAGTGCACTTATGGCTAGTGCACTGATAAAAAGTGCACTTATGACTAGTGCACTTCTGCCGCTGCACGGGCTGCGTCACGCAGATGTTTCACTTCATCATGATTACGTTTGGCGCCTTCCAGCTGGCGGGTGACCACCATGCGCACATTGATAGGCAGATCTTTTTCTGCCGCTTTGCGGTAGGCATTCAGGGCTACGTCTTCACCACGCTCGGTCTCATTCAGCACCGCGACTGTGTCGTTGCTGGTGAGCGCAGTTTTCAGATCTATCCAGCGTCTGTGCAATGCACCGCCTATGGTGCTGGATTCGGCAGGGTCACCGCCTAATGAGCGTACCAGGCCTTGCAGCTCTTGCGCACTCGAAGCCACTTCGAGTGAACGACGCAGGAAGAACGCTTTCAGTTGCGGGTCATCCACATTTTCGGCCGAGCTGCGGAAACCTTCTTCGCCATCTTTAGATGTTTCAATCAAATCATTCAATGTAGAAATTACATCATCATTATCTGCCATGATCGTTCTCCAAATATAAGTATTGATATAGAAAGCTCAGTATGACTATGGCGTTTAATTCGCTGCATCAGAGGCAGTCGTAAATAGTTGTAGGAATCGCTTTATCGCCTTAATGACTGGCAAGCTGTGGCTTTTTGCTTTCCCGCTTTGCGTTCTCGCGCTGGTGTCTGGCCACTTTGTTGGTTTCTGCCACATCCGGCATATTCAGGGTCATGGTGGGCAAGGCGAAGGCGACATTGTGGGCCCTGAACTCTGTCATCAAGGTCAGGTTGATGCTCTGCTGTATATCCATATACAGATTGAAATCAGTGGTGGTGATGAAATACACCGTCTCAAAATTCAGTGAGCTTTGCCCAAACTCCTTGAAGTGCGAGCGATCGAAACGCGTGTTATCGAATGACGCTATCGCCTTGCGTACAGTGGCGGGTATCAGCGCGATCATCTCTGGTGGCGTGGCGTAATCAACACCGAAGTTAAATACCACCCGGCGCTCTTCCATGCGTTTGTAGTTGTGTATGGTGTTTTTGAGCAACTCGGTGTTACTGCAAATGATCTGCTCACCGCTGATGCTTCTGATACGGGTGGTTTTCAGGCCTACCCGCTCTATGGCACCCGATACATCACCAAAGACAATAAAATCACCCACCTCAAACGGCTTGTCCAGGCCTATCGCCAGTGAGGCGAACAGATCGCCCAGCACATTCTGCACCGCCAGCGCCACGGCAACGCCACCTACGCCCAGGCTAGCGACAAAGGCGGTGATATTGACACCGACATTGGCAAGTATGGTGAGTAACACCACTGACCAGATGGCGACACGGAATATCCAGGAAAGCACGGTGGTGATCACCGGGTTAGCGGCAGGCGACGAGCCATTGACGGCAGTCAGATGTTCGCGGGCCCAGATGCCCACGCCTTTATTCAGCCAGACGGCAATCTGAAAACCGACGGTGATAAACAGCACATGGTTAAGCCGCAACTCCCATTTTTCGGGCAGGTCCAGGAAATGCAGGCCCATCAATATAGCCAGTAGCAGGATAGTAAATTGCTGCGTGCTCTGCATGACTTCAATGACAATGTCATCCAGGCGGGTGGCGGTGTGCTCTGCCATTCTGGATAATTTTTTGATGCTGAATCGCCATAACTGGTAGAGCAGCAGGTAAAGGACGGATGAAATCAGGGCGGCGGATAACCATTCATAGAGCGGGATACCTAACATTGCTTTTGCCGTGAGCCAATCTTCCATCTGTAAAACTCCTTTATCTATGATAGTTAAAGAGATTCTAGGCAGTCCCTGACTGGCAGGCTGTAGGAATCAACTGATTTGGCTGTCAGTGTCGGTGGTCGAACCAGACGCAAAGCTGTGAGCGTTACCCCAACCGCCAGCTAGGTGATTGAATCAACGTTGCTGTGTGTGGGAATCAGCTGTCAGAAAAAATCTGTATTTTCCTACACTCAAATCAGACGCAGTCTTGTGGTGGCTTTTTGGCAAGCCGCCATAATAGCGTTAACAGTTTGCCAGTTTAATCTTCTCTGCGTGGATCAGGTGTTGATCCCTGATTTGCAAACGTTTTGAGAGGATCAGCCTGGCAGGCAAAAATCTTTTTATAGTAGTTAGGAGCACATCATGAACCTTATCCGATTATTTGATTACGTGACGCCGAAAGCCACCGAGAAAAAGGCCAGGGCAGAAAAGCCGGGCGTGACACAGTTGCTATTATTTTATGTGCTGCCGTTGTCGCTGATCCCGTGCATCATGATGTATTTGAGGTTGCATCATAATTATCCACGGCAATTCATGGATACCTTGCCCGGCAACCGCTTATTGATGATTTGTGCCGAATTATTCGTGTTGCAGATCGCCGTTATTCTGGCGATGGCCTGGATCACCCAGAACCTGGCTGAAATGGTGGATAAGAAACCCAGCTTCCGTGATTCATTATTGATCATTGCCATCGCTACTACACCGCTATGGCTGACCTCAGTGTTTTATGTGGTACCCAGCCTGAGCTTTAATGTGGTTGTGCATGGCATCGCCATTCTGGCATCGATCGCACTGGTTTACCGTGGCGTAAAATACATATTCTCTATCCGTGAGCGCGGTGCGATCTCAACTCTGACCCTGGCCATAGTCTGTACCGCCGGTCTGGGTTTTGCCGTGGTCATGGTAGGCTCGCTGATCTCATGGGAAGCCATAGAACAGATGCAGTTTGCGATCAAGAAGTCTTGATCAGTAGTCTTTAATCAAAGAGTCACTTCAAGCATCTGTCCCCTGACCAATATCAGGGGGCAGATTTTTTTTGACTTTCGCCTATGAAACTTTAGCCTGTGAGATACAAACTGAAGCCAGGTCTCAAATCAATGAGCCTGGCCTGGGGATAAAGCCTGGGGAGTGATCAGCTGATCAAATGATGATCTAGCGCATAATGGATCAGCGAAGCATTGTTACGCATATTCATTTTCTTGAGTATCTTGGAGCGGAACACACTCACCGAGCCAGGGGCGATAGATAACTCTTCTGCCACCGAATTCACCGGCTGGCCCTTGATCAGCTTGAAAAATACCTGCAGCTCTCGCAACGACAAACGCTCATGCAACATGGGGTAGAGGCGTTCGTCTAGTTTCTCGTGCGTGGAGACCAGATAGGACAGTCCACGGGCGACCGATTTGATCGCCGGCACCACCTGTGCGCTGGTGGCGGTATAAGACAGGTAACCTTTGCAGCCCAGGCGGGTAAAGTTGGCCATGCGGTCCACCTGATCACTGCCATTGATGATGAGGATAGGCAAGGCCGGGTATGCCTGTTTCAGGTCGCAAAAGGTTTCCAGCCCGTTCTTTTCCGGCGATGACACATCCAAAATCACGACGTCGAATTTCTGTGCGCGTATCTTAGCTATCGCCTCACTCACATCGCTGACTTCTTCAACCAGGTGCATGGCACTATCGGCATTGATCAGATCCTTCAATGCGGTGTGGCTCAACTCATTTCCGTACAGCAGTAATATATTTTTCATCTCTTGTTCATCTCCATTAATGTGAAGGAGAGTCAGCAAAACTTCTCAAACTAGAATTCTGTATGAATGGCTGGACTGCCTTTAAATACTTTTCTATGGCTCAGCTACTAGCCTCTAATCGCTGCTGCAACAGGCACAACATGCTCTGTTCAGCCGCAGTTAATTCGGTTTCGTTATAGTTTGCATCCTGCACCGGCTGGCTGAACTCCGCACCAGCCAGGTAGCACTCCAGTATCCACGGATGCACATAACTGTTACGGCAGATGGCCGGTGTGTTGCCCAATTTAGAGGCGGCCACACAAATGGCCGCCACGATATTCTTTTTTGCTTCGGTGACGCTGCTGTATGGTTCCAGCTCACTGAGCGCCATCAGGGTATGCAAACTGCCAAACCAGGTACGAAAATCCTTGGCAGTAAAGTCACCGTTGGTGATCTGCTGCAAATACTCATTCACCTCTGCCGAACCTATGGCATGGCGCTCGCCTTGCGCATCTACATACTGAAACAGCGTCTGGCCAGGCAACTCGCGCATATTGCGTATCAAACGCGCCAGCCGGCGGTCACGCAGGCTCAGGCTGTGTTCCACCCCGCTTTTACCGCGGAAATGAAACTGTATCTCGCTGCCTTGTATCTCTACATGCCGATTGCGCAAAGTGGTCAGGCCGAACGACTTGTTGGTCTTAGCGTACTCATCATTGCCTATGCGTATCAGCGTGTTTTCCAGCAGGTAGATCAGCATGGCCAACACTTTTTCTTTGCCCAGGCCTGGCGATGCCAGGTCGCGCGCGATATGGCTGCGTATGCCAGGCAACTGCAGGCCAAAATCTATCATGTGTTCATACTTCTTTGCTTCGCGCTGTCTGCGCCATTCAGCATGGTAAAGGTATTGCTTGCGGCCTTTGGCATCGCGGCCAGTGGCTTGCAGATGGCCGTTGGCGCGCGTGCATATCCACACGGCCTCCCAGGCGGGTGGAATGCGCAGGGCGACGATGCGGTCTAGGTCTTTTTCTGTTCTTAATACCTGGCCATGCTGGTCCAGATACCTGAATTTCCCTCTATAGGCCTGGCGGCTGTAGCCGGGCGCATCGTCTTGCATATAACGCAGTTTTTCCGGCAGGTTTGCCGCTGCCTCAGCCGCTGGCAATGCCGGTTTTTTTAACAGAGTAGACGCCATGATCATTGCTTAACAAGTCTGGGGGCCGCGCCGCATAAGTTTTTAGCGGGCGGCGCGGCCAGGCCTTACTTGCTTGCCGCTTTCTTGCTGCTTTTCACATTCCAGATCACATTGCCTACATCGTCTGCTACCAGCAGGTGACCACGTTTATCCACCAGCACGCCTACCGGACGGCCTTGCGCTTCGCCATCCACATTGAGGAACTCGGTCAGCACATCGATAGGCTTGCCTGCCGGTTTGCCACTCTCAAACGGCACAAAGATCACTTTGTAGCCGCTGTAAGGGATACGGTTCCACGAGCCATGCTGGCCAACAAACATGCCGTTCCTGAATTCGTCGGGCAAATTATTGCCTTTGGCCGGAGTTAATCCCAATGAAGCGGTATGTGAGCCCAGCGCATAATCCGGCTTGATAGCCTTGGCCACCAGTTCAGGGTTTTGCGGCTGGATGCGCTTATCTACGTGCTGGCCGTAATAGCTGTAGGGCCAGCCGTAAAAGCCACCTTGTGATACCGAGGTCATATAGTCAGGGACCAGGTCGCTGCCTATCTCGTCACGTTCGTTGACTACCACCCATAAAGCGCCACTGTCGGGCTCCCAGGCCATGCCGTTGGGGTTGCGCAGGCCGGAAGCAAAGATGCTGTGCTGGCCGGAGGCCGCATCCACTTCCCAGATCGCTGCACGCTCTTTTTCAGTTTCCATACCGTTTTCGCCTACATTGCTGTTCGAGCCGACGGTGACATAAATCTTGCTGCCATCTTTGTTAGGCAGGATGTTTTTAGTCCAGTGGTGGTTACGTTCTGCCGGCAAGTCTGTCACTTTCACGCCTGGGGCGGTGATCTGCGTCTGGCCTTGCTGATAGGGGAATTTAACCAGGGCATCGGCATTGGCGACATAAAAAGTATCACCCACCAGTGCCATGCCAAAAGGAGAATTAAGGTTTTCAAGGAATACATGCTTGAGGTCGGCTACGCCATCGCCGTCTATATCGCGCAACAGGGTGATGCGGTTAAAACTTTCAGCCCCGGCACCGCCGTCTTTCATGAATAGGCCGGCGATCCAGCCTTTCAGGTCAAAGCCTTCGCTTTTCTCGTGGTGATTGGTTTCTGCCACCAGGATATCGCCGTTCGGTAACTCGTACAGCCAGCGCGGGTGTTGCAGGTCGGTGGCAAATGCCACGACATTGGTGCCTGGCGCTGAAGTCGGTTTTTTGCCTTCGGACCAGCCTACGGCTTTGGCGACGTGCACGGTAGGTATCAGCCCGGTCTGATAAGAAGACAGATCCGGCTCCGGGCCAAAGCCCGCTGCTTCCGGCAGCTTGGCCGGTTGCGAGCAGCCTGCCAGGGTCAGCAACAACAGTGGCGTAGTAATCAAAGCCGGGCGGATGAAAAATGGTGGGTTATTGGTTTGCATGCGATTTACTCCTAAGCGGTAATGGGTACGGTCGCCTTAACGGCGCACGGCAAGAATTTGATGGATACCAGTCACGCCTTGTTCAAACTGAATCGCGCTAGCGGTCATATACAGGCGCCAGATACGGTAAGTCCTCTCACCGAAGCTGGCGGCCACTTCCTGATGGCGCTGTTCAAGTTTGCTGACCCAGCGCCGCAATGTCAATGCATGATGCCGCCGTAGCGCTTCCACATCAAACACTTCCAGGCTGGCGGATTGCATCTGCTGCCGGATATGTGGCAGTGAGCTCAACTCGCCATCCGGGAACACCTGCCGGTTGATAAAGCGGGTAGCTAGTTCATGCTGACGGCCCGGGCTCTCAGTGGTGACCTCATGGTCGAGAAACAGGCCGCCTGGCTTGAGCACTGCATGCACTTTGGCCAGGTAGGCAGGCAGATTGTGCTCGCCTGTCTGGCTGGCCAGGCCTATGCTGACCACCTTGTCGTAGCGCGGTGTATCGGGCAAATCACGATAATGGCACAGCGTGACTGTCACTAATTTCTCCAGCCCCTGTTTCTGCACCTCCGCCACGGCGTGGGCATGCTGCTGCGGGTGCTGCGTGATGCAATGTACAAACACCCCGTAATGTCTGGCTGCCCAGCATGCCAGCCCACCCCAGCCGCCGCCAATGTCTAGTAGCGTGTCGCCATGTTGCAGATGCAGTTTCAGGCAAATGAGGTCCAGCTGGTTATGCTGGGCCTGGGCAAGGTCTTGCTTAGCATCACAGAAATAGGCGCAGGAATGCAGCATCTTGTCGTCTAGCCACAAGCTGTAAAAGTCATTCGGGGCCGCGTAATCCAGTGAGTTGGCGTAGGCCGGCTGGTTCTGGTGAATAGTGGCTAGCTGTGCTGTATCAGGCGCACGCTGGCTCTCGGCCAGCGTCAGTGCCCTGTATACCAGCCCCAGTTTCTC
This sequence comes from Methylophilus sp., assembly GCF_052437885.1. Classification (GTDB taxonomy): domain Bacteria; phylum Pseudomonadota; class Gammaproteobacteria; order Burkholderiales; family Methylophilaceae; genus Methylophilus. The sequence goes on from NZ_JBQVPB010000013.1 coordinate 18,371, forward strand.
GGTCAGCGGTAACGACAGGGATTCAAAGTAATAGCGCAATTGCATGGCGGCATCAAAGTCACCCAGGATCTGCACTTCACCAGAAAAATAGGCTTCTGCCAGGCGGGCAGGGTCGTTGAACAATACCATGTCGCGCAATACCGAAGCCTGTTCAAGGCACAGGGTGAACGCAGGCGTGTCTTTGCCTATATACAGCATGCTGCCGTTCCACAAGCGCACGGCAAACGAAAGCGGATAGTGCTGAAACAAACGGTTAAGGATAAAACGCGATTTGCTGGTGTCGTCATTCTCCGCCAGCCCTGGTGTAGCCTGATCTGGCTGGGTTGGCGTAGCAAACGCCTGCATCTGCCAGTCATGCTCGAACTGCAAGGCGTGATTGAGATTACTGCTCATGTGACGATCTCCGGCGATTGATTTTAATGCTGAGGTATGAGGTTGTGAGTGTAGAAATTCGGCGCTTTTTTCAACATAGGGCAGTCACTGATTGTGCTGTCAGACAGGTCTGACAGCGGCGCATTTACTGGCGAACCCGCCAGAATCATCTGCTAGACAGACTGATCACTGCATTGCGAGTACCTGATGACACACCTGAGAATGGGCCCATTCCTACACACAAATCAGTTTTGGCCTATGTCTGTCCTTGGCGGCTGCTTCTAGTATGGGTGTCTGCCTATATTTTCCTCTACAAGCTAAGGAGCAGTTGATGCGTAAATTAACCCTGATGATGGTTTTAATGTGTTCAATGACGACTTCTGTTTTGATGAACACAGCCTGGTCTGCAGAAAAAGTGAAACCTGCGAATAAACCGCCGGTGAATAATGCCGTACCACCCTGTGATGATTCGCCTAATTCTAAAAAGCCTTCCTGCAATATTGATTCTGACAGTGTCAATGTGCCGCCAAAAATGCCGCATGAGCGCGGTGTGATCGTGCCGCCGGAAGTGCCGGCCGAAGGTTTGCCTAACCGCGAGAAACAAGCGCCACAGGCACCGGCTCACGAGTTGCCTGACTCACACGATAATCATCTGAAGAACTAGTCAGCCAGCATTCTTTCTCCCTGCATGCGCCAGGCGGTGCCGGAACACGGGCCGGCCTGGATGCATGCAGCTAATTTTTTAGACCACCACTATCCCAGGAGTCACTCTATGCAAGAAACCAAACAAAAACTTAATCCCCCGCAGCATCAGGAGACACAGCCAGGGTCAGAGGATGAAATGGTGCCGACGCCGATTTATATAGATGCGCAATATAAAGGCAGCGAGAAATTGCAGGACAAGGTCGCCATCATTACTGGTGGCGATAGCGGCATTGGTCGGGCAGTGGCCGTGCACTATGCCGCTGAAGGTGCCGATGTGGCTATTATTTATCTTGAAGAGCATGAAGATGCGCAAAAAACCAAACGCCTGGTAGAAGATTATGGGCGTAAATGCCTGTTACTGCCGGGTGATGTTTCTGACGAAAGATTCTGCCAGAAGTCGGTGGAGGACACCCTCAAGCAGTTTGGCAAGCTGGATATCGTGGTCAATAATGCCGCCCAGCAATTCCCGCAACCCAGCATACTCGATATCACCCAGCGGCAGCTGGAGCATACTTTCCGCACCAATATCTTTGCCATGTTCTACCTGGTCAAAGCTGCCTTGCCGCATTTGCCGGAGAAAAGCCATATCATCAACACCACCTCTGTCACTGCCTACCGTGGCAGCCCGGAGTTGCTGGATTATTCGTCGACTAAAGGCGCGGTCGTTTCTTTCACCCGCTCACTTTCCAAGCAACTGGTAGAAAAAGACATTTATGTGAATGCAGTCGCCCCCGGGCCGGTGTGGACACCATTGATCCCTGCCACTTTCGATGAAAAGAAAGTCAGCGAATTCGGTAACCAGGTGCCATTGAAAAGACCAGGCCAGCCCAGTGAGATCGCTCCGGCCTATGTGTTCCTCGCCAGCCAGGATTCGTCGTTTATGACCGGCCAGGTGATACACCCGAACGGCGGCGAAGTAGTGAATGGTTAGCGATGGCCACGCCTTGCATTAGCGATTCTGACAACAGAATGCGTCATTGGATGATAACTACAGTTGTCACAGCCACCTAAGATAGATCAGGGTTATTTTTAAAATGAAGGATTCAGGCCTTTCTTAACCCTGTGGCTGAATCTTATTATATTTAGGAGATATATCATGGCAAATCCACAAGATAATCAAGTAGGTCAAGATCAGAAGAATCAGGGCCAGCAGAACCAGACCCAACCGGGCCAGGGCCAGCCAGGCCAGGATCAGAAAGATCAGCGCCAGCAGAACCAGAGTCAGCCTGGTCAAGGTCAGCCAGGTCAGGACCAGAAACAGCAGGGCCAGCAGCAACAAGGCCAGCAGGGTCAGAATCAGCAAGGTCAGGGCCAGGCCAAGCAGGGTCAGCAGCAGCAAGGGCTGAATGCAGGCACTGAGCAGCTGGACCCGGCGCAAAAGCAACAGAATACTGGCAGGGACCAGGCGCCAGGCAGCCAGCCTCTGCCCGGTGTGAATGAACAGCATGGTGGTGAAGGCAATCGCAGAAGTTGATCTATGCGCAGCCTGAGTCTAAAAAACCTGGAGTGATCCAGGTTTTTTTATATCTGTGTCTTTGCTTAAGGTCTCATCGGAGCAGTTGAAGATAAATACATGATTGCGACCAGTCACCGCCAATACCGCCAGGGCGCTAGTAATAGATTCTGACAGCATATTAGGCGCTTTCACGATAAAGCCTGCGCCTAAACACTTTTATCATGGACTCACGTTACTTCATTTTCTAAACGAAACATTTCAGGTCATTCAGGTAACGGCTTGGCCGAATAATATTCCGAAGGAGATTTAACAATGGCAAATTTACAAAACAACAAGAATCAACAGCAGGACAAATCTGGTTCGCAAATCAAGGATTCGCAATCCAAGGCCCAGCAACAACAGCATGCGCAGCAGGGCAACAAGCAGCAGGCGCCTGGTAGCCAGCAAGGCAAATCCCAGCAACAGAGTAACAAGCAGCAAGGTTAACTAGCTGAGGATGAAAAACCTGGAGCGATCCAGGTTTTTTTACGCCTGTCGCTCACCTTTCAACCTGCCTGGCGTGTGTTTTTCATTTCCGGCTGTCCGAATCGTCCTACATGAGATTCCGCGTTTGTTACATGGGCGAGCCTTGGGGTTTTATTCATAATCGACCGCACATGCTTTAAAAGCATATAGCGATTAGAAGAACACTATTTACCAAGGAGATATAAAGATGAATACCAAATTAGGACTAGGCATGTTGATATTGGTGACAGGTCTGACGGCCTGTAACAAGAATGAGTCCGGCTCAGGGGAAGGCGCTGCGGCCAGCGCCAGTGGCCCGGCGATTAAGTTTGTGAAAACACAGGATGGTTCAGCACTGGAGATCAAGCCTGAGCTGTTTGATACCCCGGAAGCCAAAGAATTTCTCGCCACCGGCAAAAACCCCTATGTGGGCAAAGACGATGCGATCAAAGCCGGTAAGAAGATCTTTCAGCTTTATTCATGTACCCAGTGCCACGGCCCTGAAGCTGGTGGCCAGGTCGGCCCGGCATTGACTGGCCCTAATTATAACTACGCCAAGGATGCGACCAATAAAGGCATGTTTGAAACGGTGTGGAATGGTACTAACGGCGGCATGGGCGCCAAAGGTAAAGGCCTGATGGACCCTTCAGACCCGAATAATGGTATCTCGCCTGACGAGTTGTTGAAGGTGATCGCCTGGGTGCGCAGCCATGGCAGCCTGACTGGTAATGAAGATAGCTAGGCTGCAAAAACGGGCTTGTCATTATCCTACAGCACATTCGTGGGCATGCTTACATACAACAAATTCCCGCATAAGTAGTATGGATATCACTGCCCTATAAAGGGCGATTCAAAACAAATATGAGGAGAATACGATGAATAAATTGCTCACAGTTTTATTAGCTAGCGTATTGATCAGTCCTGCCACTGCGGTCTTCGCAGCAGATGCCCCTAGTGATGTCCCGCCGGCGCACCAGCAGAAAAAAGAGCTGCCTGACACCACTAAGAGTGGTGATTACCTGCAAGACCAGCCGGACAATAACAGCGGTAGCAATGCCAACCAGGGCTCTGGTAACAAGCAATCCAAGCCCGGCAATATCGAAAAAAGCAAACGCTTTCACGAGAAACCTGCTGACGGCGGTACCGGCGGCGGCAGTCAGCAGAGTAAGTAAGCTGCTGTAGGCCTTGCGCTGCTCATGCCCTATCCTTAATCAGGCAAGAGTAGTGCAAGGCCTTTTGTACTTTTAATCACGGTGTGTTAACTGGGAGATGAATCATGACCGAGCAAAATCTTAAATTGTTGATGCAACTGTGCAAGCAATGCGCAGATGCCTGTGAAAACTGTGCCATTGCTTGCGAGAGCGAGGCCAACCCCATGATGAGGTCCTGCATTGAACATGATATGGACTGTGCAGATTTTTGCCGTCTGACCGCTTCATTCGTGGCGCGCGGCAGTGACTTTGTTGAACTGGTCTGCCAGGATTGTGCCGAGATCTGTACCGCCTGCGCGGAAGAGTGTGAGAAACATGATTCTACGCACTGTCGCCAGTGTGCCGAAGCCTGTAGACGTTGTGCTGAAGAATGCCTGAAAGTGGGCGTAGCCGCTTATGCCTGATACTGTTCAACGCCGGATAGGCGCGTGCTTTCGCCTGTCCAGCGTTGTTCCCTGTCTGTCAGCTTGGTCCGTAAGATCAGCTGCGATTTATCCCCAAATACCTCAGCCTGTGCCGCAGGCTCACCTCACTTGTTCCCGTTTAGCTCTGCTGCATATTCAGCGTTGATCTGAATAATATGAATTCTGCCGGGCGCACTGGCGCCAGGCCGACTTCCAGCAGCATGCGCTCTGCCAGGATATCCTGAGCAGTCATGGATTTACCCAAACCTATATTGACGAAAAACGCCTCTTTCGGCTGGCTGCCCAGCAGGGCTCCTTGCCGCCAGAGCGAGAGTAAAAAGCTTTCAACCATGGCAGTGGCCCTGGCCCAGGTATTGGCATCGTTAGGTTCAAACACAAGGCCCTGCAGGCTGAGTGCGATAGAAGCTTGCACCATGCCAAACAGGCGGCGCACGTTGACATAACGCCATTCGTTATCATTGCCCGCCAGTGTTCTCGCGCCCCACACCAGGCTGCCTTTGCCGCTGAATGCGCGAATGATATTGATAGATTTTCCGCCAGGGTGCAGGTTGTAATCCTGCTGATCCTCATCTGTCAAAATGATCGCCGGACTCACCACCTCCTGCAACGCCACATTGGCCGGCGCTTTCCAGACGCCTCTCTCCCTGTCTACCTGGGCATACACGCCGGCAACGGCGCCGCTGGGTGGCAGCGTATTCAGCGCCAGGCTGGCGCTGTCGACCCAGCGGCGGAACACATCATAATGCAGGTATAAGTCGTGATTCAGCGCGCGTGCGGTCGTCTCTGTGCTGAGTCGCACTTCGCTGAACCAGGCAGCTGCCTGGCGAAGAATGTCTGTCAGCGCCAGCTGCGCGACCTGTGCGCGTGCAAGATCAGTGCTGGCATTGGCGTAATCCGCTGTCACATCTGGCAACGGGGTCAAGGCCAGGATAGCTGCCTGATCTTTAAGCCCGAGCAGGGTGCAGGCGGCCGCCTCATCCAGCAGTGCCATCCCCGTGTGTGTCAGCAGGGTGTGATGATGCGCGACTAACAGGCGCAGGCAGGCAGACATGCGGCTATGCGCCTGGCTGTTGATGGTGGCGGAAAATTTGATTAGCGCAGTGTCCTGGCAATCTGTGACCACGCCGGCAAGCACATCCATCAGTGTCAGCAACCACAGGCTTTGCGCGCGTAGCGGCGCCTGGTAATCAGGGGTGCCGGTAGTGTTAGACGCAGCCAGGTCAGGCGCCAGATCGGCAGCGGCCTGTTCCAGTGACTCGGCATGCTGCAGCAGGCGCGCTTGCCCGCTGCGCAGCAGTTTGCACACCTGTTCGGCCAGGCTCAGGTCTGCCACTTTGCTTTTGATCTGCGCATCCGCGGTCAACTCCGTGAGCAGGGCAGCAGCAGCCAGGGTCACGCGACTATCCTCATTGCTGTCTGCAGATGGCTGACGCGTGAGTGTCAGGTCGCCCAGCCGCGCTTCACTGGTCAAGGTAGTGCGCAGCCACGGCCCATAAGCGGCAGCGTATCTGAGGTGCTGAGAGCCTATATTGCTCCTGAAATAGTCCACCTCTTGCGCAAAAGCCGCGCGCTCAAGCTGGCAGCGCAAATCGCATATCGTCATGCGGTTGAGCACCTGTGCACATTGCGCCAGTGCCGCGGTATACAGTGCTATGCCGTGATCCTCCACATGTACGGCGTCGGGGATGACAATCATGGTAGCCGCTGGCTCATGTTGAAGGCTATCCAGCCCCTGCGCCAGCGCTGCCTGTGAGATCTCGCTGCCGTAATCGCCGACTGACACGATCACACATGTGCTGCCGCCATTGCTGAAAAACAGGCGCAGGCTGTTGTACAGATAAAACGGCTGGCATGCCGCAGCAGCGATGATGTTATTGTCACTATCCAGACTGATGGCGACCTCAGGCGCGGGTGCTGCGCCAAAATAACGTTCATATTCTGCCAGGCTATTGAGGTGAACCGGGGTCAGTGTCAGCGGTGCGCCATCGCGCCAGGCTTTTTCTGTATAACCTATGAATGCCGGCACGGCAGTGGCAACTGCTGAGACAGAAGGTGGAAGCTGGGTGACTTCCTCAATATAGACGCCTGGGGTTTTGTATTGGGTCATCGCTAGCTTTTATCAAGTTTAGAAGGCAGTCGGCGTTCAAGCATAGGCAGCACCCTGGTATCAGGCGCATCGGTAGCAAACGTCAGCAGGCGTAATTTATACAAGGCAGCCGGCACCGGCGTCGAGCCCAGGGTAGACCATACCTGATGGGTGTCCTGCAGGCTGGGCGAATATAGATCGATGGCGATCTTGAACTCGCGCAATCTGTCCAGCGCATGCTCGGGTGCGTATTGCGTCAGTGATTCGCGCCTGACATTCACTTCGGTGAACAGCGCTTGCGCATGAAAAAACTGCATGGCGCGGCCCAGCATCAGCAAGGCCTGCGTATACGATGCATGCGTGGCGGTGAGCAATACCTGCAGATTCAATTGCAGAGGTGGGGCCTGATAAGCGTTGCCGCTGTGATTGGGGCCTGCGGGGGAGTTTCTCAGTGCGGCGTCTTGCTGGATATTCACCAGCGTCAGGTTCAGACACTCTTGCGTGGCTGATTCAGCACCTGTGGCAGGCGAAAACGGGCCGGAATTCAGATCGCGTAGTCCGGCAGGTGCGTGGTCGCCACTCATGCCATACGCTTCTGTCAGTTGATGATTCAACTCATTCACAATGATGGTCATGGCATGCGCGATCATGGCAATCTTTCCCGGATGGCTTCAGGGCATTATAGGGTGTTTAACAACATCCAGCGATGTCAGGTGGGAAAGAGATGCAATACAGCACGTATAACCCGGGGCCAGGCGAGCGCCCAAAATTAAATACCCATAGGAATGTCGAAATTCCTATGGGCAAGTCTTGCTCTTAGATGTGGCGAGTTGTAAGTCTTGTCTATCTAAGTACGCATTGCTGCTTAGTTAGCAACAACGATTTCATTTTTAACGGCGGTCACACCTTTAACGCTCTTGGCGATTTTTTCTGCTTTTTGTGATTCAGCTTTTGATTTAGCATTGCCTGAAAGTTGTACCAGGCCGTTGCTGTCAGTTTCAACACTGATATCAGTTGCGCTGACTACTTTGTCTTTGGCGAAAGCAGCTTTTACTTTTGTTGTGATCACTGAATCTTCAACTTTGGTACCCAATGAGTCACCATCAGCAGCAAAACCAGCCATAGGCAAAGCCAAAGCACTTACCAGTAATAATGATTTGATTGTATTTTTCATGATGTTTCCTTCTTGATTGGATTTAGGAGGTTCCATTATTCAAAAATCATGTCATGAAGTGTATACATCAAATTCTGATACTAACGTAGGAATGGGCTGACTCTAGGCCGTTTGATTGCAAGTGCAACTGCCTGTATTCTTGGCGGGTGTGAGTCACAGGCTCATCTGCATACCCACATCTGCACACCCTAGGCGCAAAGAAATCACTTATGCAACTGCATTTTTTATCGGCGTTAGCCATCTTTATCAGCGGCTATGCGCCGCTAGGCCTGATCCTGCTGATCAAGGATTTAAACGAGACCTCGTTCAGGTTCGAGCATCCGCTCAGGGCGCTGGTCATTTTTGTCATTTTCGCTCTCAGCGCCTTGTTTGCCTTGAGCGCAGCACGCAATATCAAGCAGGGCGTGTCTGTCAAAATCAGCAAAGTATCCAATAAGTCAGCGGATATGTTCACTTACACCATCCCCTACATGATGTCGTTTTACAAGTTCGATTTGGGCGACTGGAAACTGCTGCTCTGCCTGGCTATCTTCCTCAGCCTGATGTTCGTGCTGTCATACCGCACGCAAAATGTTTTCGTTAACCCGGTGCTGGCGCTGGCAGGCTATGGTTTGTACGATTGCCAGTTTAAAGACGGCACCCAGGAGCGGCAAGGTCTGCTGCTCTCAAAAACGCATTTTCAGGTTGGCGATTACTGCGCCATCAAACGCCTGTCTAGCCTGATGTATTTTGTGACGCAGGTGCAGGTTGCGGAGAATGCCAGTGAAAGGGAATAAAAGGGAAGGTGAGTAAACGTGCAAGCGAATAAACGTGAAGGGGAACAGAAGTGACGGATAGTGTGAAACTCACCATGCAAACACTACGCGCCACCGACTTTAAACATTGGCTGGCGACCTTTTGGCTGGTGAAACGCAAGCTTAGCCAGCAGCAGGCCAGGTATAGCGTGTTAAAGGTCGACACTGATACCAGCCTTGAGCAAAAGCTCAAACAGGCAGTCACCAGCAAGATACTGGATACAGACTACCAGCTGCAGGCATATGATTTTCTCACTGCCGACCAGGATAAGGGCTTGTTGACCATAGACTCTGCCGCCACTGACGTCACCCTGATCCAGGCCGAGATAGACAAGGGCACTGCCAACCAGAAGGTCGAGCAATACCAGGATCTGCTGGATAGCTGGGCGATGGTGATCAAGCTGGAGCATCAGGAGCAGGCAGTGTATGCCTACAGAAAAATCAATAAATTCAACCATTCCACCCGGCTGTCACATATTTCTTTTATCCAGTTTAAAGACAAAGAACTCAAAGACCTTGATGAACAGGCCATTTTCACTCTCGATACCCAGATTGATTTTTTCAGCTATCAGGGCACGACTTTCATCAGCAATAAAAGGGAATTCGAAAGCGCACTCAATTTCCGCGCAGGCATGGAGCAGAACCGCGATGTGGTGCTGCAGGAATTCGTCGATTTAAACATCTTCAGCGATGCGACCTTGCTCAAACAGCATATAGGCGCCAATCTGAACTACCTGCGCAAAGTCTCCTCCATCCAGAAAAGCGGCTACTATAAGGATGCCAAATTCATGGAAGAACTAGTCAAGGTGAATAGCGAAAAGAACTGGGGGCTGCAGGTTGAAAACGGCGTCATCGTCATTAACGAAGCATCGATAGAACTGGTGCTGACCTTACTCAATAACGGCAGGCTGGAATCACCGATCAACCACGAAGTGTTTGATGCGTCGGTCAAGAAAAAAGTCTCCTAGCCGCAAACCCATCTGATCATCTGAACGCATGCGATTACATCATCAAACCCTGGGCCAGGGTCAGCCTCTGGTCTTAGTGCACGGCTTATTCGGCTCTGCCGATAACTGGGGCAGCATCGCCAGACAATTGGCGCAGCACTATCAGGTCATCAGTATCGATCTGCGTAACCATGGCCGCTCGCCGCACAGTGAGACACAGACCTACCCTGAAATGGCTGATGACTTGTTGGCATTGTGCGATGCCCTCGCTCTGCCGCCTATCCATCTGTTAGGTCATTCACTAGGCGGCAAGGTCGCCATGCAGTTTGCCAGCCTGTACCCCGAGCGCATCAATAAACTGATAGTGGTGGATATGTCGCCGCGTGCTTATGCCGATGAACACACTGCCCTGATCGATGCCATGATGGCGGTAGATTTAAGCCAGTCAGCATCGCGCAGTGAGGTCGATAAAGCCTTAAGTCAGGGCATCCCCAACTCGATGGTACGCCAGTTCCTGTTGACCAACCTGGTGAAAGCAGAAGGGCAATTGCAGTGGCGCATAAACCTGCCTGCCCTTAAAGCCAACTACCCTTATTTTCAGGCAGCGCTCAACGTAGTCTTTGCAAAGCCGTGCCTGTTCATACGCGGTGAGCGTAGTCATTATATGCAAGAGACTGATATAGACCAGATCCGGCAGCACTTTAGCCAGGCCGAGTTTGTCGGCCTGCCCACAGACCATTGGGTGCATGCGGAGCAACCGCAATTATTTATACAGGCAGTAGAACGGTTTTTGTAGTTGTCGCCTTGCTTTGCTACTCTCAAACCGGTCGTTAAGCACAGGTTCGATAACGCCGTTGATTTCAAACTGAACTGCTAGTATTCTTCGGTGATAAAAAATGTAAGACCACGTATGTATCTGCTAGGTGGTTGAATAAAAAATCAATAATAAGGATAAAGCATGCCTCATCGATTTTCCAAGTTTAAAACCTGGTTGTTTGTTGCAATCGCCTCGCTGCTGGCCAGCTGCGTTTCCGTTGATCAGATGCAACAGAAACTGGCACAATCAAGCGCACCTCAGGTTGCCAGTGTCGCCGAAATGACTTATACCCCGCTGAAAACAGGGGTGGAGCAAACAGTGCTCTTCGGTGAAAAAACACCGACATTCCAGTTTCAGCATGGTAAAGGCTACTACGCCGCATTTGAACTCACAGAAACCGGCAAACCCAGGCTGGTGAAAGTCAAAACCTACTGGAGTCATGATCACCTGCCTTCCGCTTCTATCCTGGTGCCGAATTTACTGGTACTGGATAAAAACAAGCAGCAGATCGGCAAAATTGAAAACTACCGTCTGGATACCGACTCCAGTCTGTTAAGTGGCCTGACCTATTACGCCGACCTGCCAATACCGGCCAATGCGGCCTACCTGGTTGCTTTTGCAGCAACCACCCACTCGGAAAAGATCAGCGCATATTCAGGCGATGGCACTGAATTCATTTTGCCGCTGGCACCGGCAGGTAAGTTCCTGATCTCTGCAGGTGAGTCGTTGCCACTGGATGCTGATTTTTCTAAAGCCCTTATCAAAGACTCGTTCAAGTCGCATGCGGTCGATAAAGTCGACTTTTTTTATGTTGAAACGATAGCTGGCAAATCTATCAAAAATAGCCGCATCAACTCAATAGAGGTGAACCGTGGCAAAGGTGCCCGCATTTATCCTGCATTGATCGACCGGCAGGTATCAGCCAATAAACCGGTGACATTAGGCCTCGCCGCCAAAACGCAATATGGCGCCCCGATTCAGGAATTGTTCAAAAAGGTCTACCAGGTAAAAGGCGAGATCACTTTCACTCCGCAAAAAGATAAGAAATACGTTGTGAAAGGGCAGTTGGCTGAAGGCGCTGCTTCAGTATGGCTGGAAGATGCAGAGACTCACCAGGTGATGGATAAAAAGATCGTCGGTGATGGTAAGTAAAATGGGAAAAAAGCAGTTGGCCAACGCATTTTGTTAGCCAACTGATTTATTTCCAGCTCGGTAAATCTATAATTTTTGCCTGAATTTCCTGATTTTGTGCCGGTTGCCGCAAGTCGCCATGCTGCACCATCTCTGCGCTTATGGCCTTAGTTCGCGTCGTAAAACCACGCCAAGCTTTCGACGCTTTCGTGTTTTCTGATCAACGCTTATATCACTAGGCGCAATCAATTCGCTATCCTGCAATCGCTCAGTGAGCAGATATTTCCAGTTCCATACAATATTTCCTAAGCTTAAACGTCTACACAGCATGGATATACTTTTAGAAAATAATTTACTCATGGCCCAGCAAGATTCTGTGATCACAGAAACATTCAATAAAGAAAAAGCCAGGCTACGGAATTTCATCCGCAAACGAGTACCGAATGCCGGTGACGCGGACGATATTTTGCAGGATGTGTTTTACGAGTTTGTCTCGGCTTATCGCTTGCCCGAGCCGCTGGAACAGGTCGGTGCCTGGTTATTTCGCGTAGCAAGAAACCGCATTATTGACCGTTTTAGAAAGCAAAAGCAGGAAGTCACCCTGGAGCAAGACGAGGATGACGATGCACTCTGGCTGGAAGCTATACTTTCGATTGAAACCGAAACCCCGGCGTCGATATACGAAAGAAAAGTGCTGGTTGAGCACGTGATTGCAACGCTTAATCAGCTACCAGGTGAACAGCGGCAAGTGTTTATCGCTCATGAGTTAGATGGCAAAAGTTTCAAACAAATTGCCGCAGAAACCGGTGTTTCTATTAACACCTTATTAGCAAGAAAACGGTATGCAGTGACTTTTCTCAGAGCGCAACTGCAAACCAGTGACCAATCATATTAATGTCTGAATTATTGGAGAGATGAATGAAAAGTTGTAAAAGTAAATGTGCTGCCATCGCAGTGTTTGTAGTAGCCGCAATCGCAGCCTTGTCTTATGTGGTCATGCTGTTGTGGAACAACGTAGTCGTTTCATTAGCCGATGGCATTCACGCTATTGATTACTGCCATGCAGTCGGGCTGTTGATTCTGAGCAGAATTCTTTTTGGCGGATTCAGAGGCCGTCACGGGCATCATAGGCATTGCGGTGATGGAGCCATGTCTGCAGATGAACAAGAGAAGGTTCGTTGTGGTTTATTCAATCGCTTTAAGTCTAAAAGGGATGCGGATTAATTCCATCAAATAATTTAATTGTCGAAAGGTTTAAACAAAAACGGCTTCAAGTAATTGAAGCCGTTTTTAATTGCGGGGGCCTAACTAAGAGGCGAGATGCAGCGACTCAATTTCTTCTGTAGCTTTTGAAATTAGGCAAAAAATTAGCCATTCATTTTAAATAATGGCTAATCTAATATTTGATAGCTAAAACAAGTGCTGGAACTCTCTACCTCAAAATTAGCGTTTCAAAGAATAGCTACTAATGATCTGCAACTATGTTCTCCAAGGATGCTTAGGCACATCACAGACACCAGCGACATTGACACCCGCTTGTGCCACTAAATGATCGTTTTCTACCGTATCCCCGCTGACGCCGATGGCGCCTATCAGCATGCCTTCTTCATCCACGATCGGTAGCCCGCCGGGGAAAGTGATCAGGCCATCATTGGAGTGTTCTATGCCATATAAAGGCGAGCCTGGCACTGAAAGTTTGCCGATCTCGCCCGATGGCATGGCAAAGTAACAGGCGGTTTTCGCTTTTTTGATGGCAATGTCGATACTGCCTACCCAGGCATCATCCATTCTTGTGAAGCTTTTCAGGTTGCCGCCAGAATCCAGCACCGCGATACACATCTTGACGCCTATCTGTTTGGATTTCTCAACTGCTTTATCAATGATCTCTTGTGCGACTTCAAAGCTTACGTGCATTTGTTTTCCTAATTTTTTGAATGGAACAAATACGACTACGGCTGCCGATTTAAATTCATTGAAAGTTTCATTGAGACCCCAGAAACGGTTCAGGTTGTTTTAGAAAAGCCATCATAAAAAACCACCCGAAGGTGGTTTTTGTGACAATGCTGATTAAACCTGATTGAGTTTAAACAGGGTTGAGTACTGGATTGCCCCAGTCAGTTTGAAAGCGGCGGGTGTCTTCATCATTTCTTGAGTTAACACCGATCAAAATTCCGCCATCTTTAACATCAGCTTCATACTGCTTTAGAGTATCTTCCGGGATGCCCCAGCCAATCAATGCGCCGACCAGACCGGCGGTCACGCCACCAGCACCAGCCCCTGCGATACCAGCTGCCAGAGGGCCAGCAATGACTAAGCCCAAGCCTGGTAAAACAATCGCTGTACCAACGGCTGCCACTGCCGCGGCAATCGCACCTGCGGTTGCACCAAGGGCGCCGCCGATAGCAGCACCTTCAGCCGCTTTGCTGCCAACTTCTGTTTCTAACGTGGCATGTTTTCCGTAATAGCGCTCACGCGTTTCTTCGGACATGATGACATTAATTTCATTTGCGGTATAACCCGCTTCAGTGGCAGAAACATAGGCGCGCTCTGCACTGTCTTGATCTCTGAATAAACCGGTCACTGTAGTCATGTTCGTTCTCCAAAATGATTTTTTATTAGAGCGACCAGTTTAGGCAACGGTATTGGGTGTGACGAGTGTGATTATTCTGATTTGACTGTAGGATAGCGCTTCAACGAAATGGCGCCCATCGAGTAACGCAATCTGTTTTTAATTCAATCACTGGTGATGTTAAAGGCTGCAGTCAGATCACTCTCGCCATCGCTAGAAGTTTTTCTCTATGTGAGTCGGGTAACTGGTTGGGGGTAAAAGCGTATATGGCGACGTCTAGCAACTGTTCCAGTTGATGCTGGATCTTGCCTATATCATCTGTCATGAACTCGTAAGTGCGGTCCACCACGATCTCCAAGAATGTTTCATCCAGATCATAACCTTTTAAATCATTGAGAAGGATTCGAGGAAACAGAGCGTGATTCTTCTCAACAATGGCGATGATTTCCAGGCGCTTTAGTTTTATTTTTGCCGATAGCTTCATTCTCAGTGTTTACTTGATCAAATCAATGTTGTATCACCTTTATGATTTTAGAAGCTGAGGAATGTTCACTTTCTGGCAATTCTTTGGTCGCCAGCGCCATTCTTTAAGTGCGCGATCCGCTGCAACAGACTGCAGGCAGAACACGTTATTGTTCTGCTGAAGGCCACCACTTAGGCAGTAGTTTTTTTATTTTGGATTGATGATAGCGGTCGTCCATTAAATGGATCACTCCCGTGTCATTGGTGGTGCGTATCACGCGGCCGGCGGCCTGTACCACTTTTTGCAATCCGGGATACAGGTAGGTGTATTCATAACCCAGGCCAAATATCTTTTCCATTCTTAAGCGCATCTGCTCATTCACATCATTGATCTGTGGCAGGCCCAGGGTGGCAATAAAAGCGCCTATCAATCTGTCGCCAGTCAAATCGATCGCTTCGCCAAAGGAGCCGCCTAATACGGCAAAAGCGATGCCTTCGGAAGTGAGCGTGAAGTCATTCACAAACTGCTGTTTATCGCTTTCAGACATGACCCTGGCTTGAGCGCGCGTTGGAATATCGGGATATAAGCGATTGAACAATGCTTGCACGTCGTTCAGGTAATCAAAACTGCTTAGAAATAATATGTAATTGCCGGGCCTGTCTATGAACTGCTTGGCCACCAGATGCACTATAGGCGCATGTGAAGAATCCCGCTCTTTGAACCTGGTTGAAATGTGTCTGGCTACTTTCACCTGCAATTGCCTGGCATCAAAAGGGGATTCCACATCCAGAAAACTGGTGTTTTCAGGCAAGCCCAGCATGTCATTAAAAAATGAGTAGGGGCTTAATGTCGCGGAAAACAACGTATTTGAACTGGCTGCCTGAAAACGGGGAGTTAAATGCTTTGCCGGGATCACATTGCGTATGCATAGCGTCGCGTCCTGTTGAAACAGACCGACGCTGGTTTCGGTTTTAGTGATGTCAAATATCGAATGATCGCCAAATGTTTCAGCCAGTGTAGAAAATTGCAAAGCATCAAAATAGAAATTGAGCACTTTTGCATCATTGAAGGTCGGGTACTCTGCGAGGTAATCTGTGATTCTTGAAATAACCCGTTGTAGTAAGTCTTCAAACTCTTCAGGGATATATGGATAGACTTCATAACGCAGCGTCTGGCTACGATTCAATACCGCCCAGCTGACATTCAGTTTTTCCAGAACCCCTTTTAATGACTTTGGTGCCTGCGCCAGCATTTCGGTGAAAGCGCCATAATTCAGTTCTGCACTATACATTTTGCGTGAGCGCTCTATCATGTTGTGCGCCTCGTCAACCAGCACACTGACCTTCCATTCATTGAGCACAGTGCCGGCATAGAGCAAGGCATACAAGTCAAAATAGTAGTTGTAATCGCCAACGACCACATCACTCCAGTTAGCCAGGTCTTGCGATAGATAATATGGGCATACCTGGTGTTTAAGCGCGACTTGTCTGAGGGTGGCTTTATCCATCATGTTGCGTGCCAAAGCCTCATTTCTGGCTTTGGGCAAGCGGTCATAAAAACCATTTGCCAGCGGGCATGACTCACCATGGCAGGACTTATCCGGGTGCTCGCAAGACTTCTCGCGTGAGGTTAATTCCAGGGTCCTGATAGGTAAGCCGGGATTGCTTTTCTGAATCGTTCTGATGGCATTCAACCCTAACTCGCGGCCTGATGATTTAGCCGTCAGAAAAAACACCTTATCCAGTTTGCCTTCAGGCATTGCTTTCAATAAGGGAAAGATAGTGCCCAGCGTTTTGCCTATGCCTGTGGTCGCCTGAATCAACTGGTGGCGTTGTTTCATGGCCGTTTTATACACGGATTCTGCCAGCACTCTCTGGCCGGTCCTGAATTCAGGGTACGGAAAGGCCAGTCTGGATAACTCTTTATTCCTGTCGGCTCTATGTGCCAGTTCCTGTTCGGCCCATACCTGCAATTTGCTGCACAATGACTCAAAGAATACCAGCAAGCTAGCTGCCGAATAGGCTTCAACCAGCAGTGTTTCCTCTTTGGAAGTCACGTTGTAATACACCAGGGCAACGTTGATGGACGGCAGCTCTTTTTCCACACACATCAAATGCGCATACACCTTTGCCTGCGCCCAGTGCAATAGCCTGTGATTCTCAGGCATGCGATCCAGATGCCCTTTGTAGGTTTTAACCTCTTCCAGCTGATTGAGTTCAGGGTCATAGCCATCAGCCCTGCCACGCACAAAGATATTCTGATACTCACCCGTGAGGCTGATCTCGGTCTGATAGTAATGCTCACGCCGAAAAGCTACTGCCAAATGACCCAGCATGCCCTCTATGGCCGTAGGTGAGGGGGTGAAGCGCTGATCCAGACTGCCTGTTTTGGCCGTCAGTTCACAAAGCGTGCGCACAGAAATGACATACTTAAAGACGGCTTTAAGATCTTCTGATATTGCTAGATTGGCGACTAATTTAATGGCTGGCCTACTTTTGGGGATTGAGCGCTTTAGTGATCAGTGTTGATCATCCAGAACTAGAGGCAGATCCATCTCGATTCTTGCCAGTCTTTGCGCCATTTTGATTGTGGACTCGTCGAACAGGCTGATGTCAGTATCTGCGAGTGAGATCTGCCTGTATTTTTCCAAAGCGCTTTCAAAGGGCGACTCTTTAATAAATGCGATCAACTGAGAATAGCGATCCCTTTGTTTGGTGTCTTTTGGATGGTTTTGTTCGCTATGGAAATTTTCCAGATGCATGGAAAAACAGGCAATAAACTCCAATTCAAAACTGTTGGTGATTTCCATGCAGCGTTTACTTTGAAATATATTCAGATGAATTCAAGCTCACTATTCTAAAGCTTTTTAGGTCTGGTGTAGTGTTTAAGATTGCCGCAAGAAGTCATTGATCTTTAGTATCAAATGCATTCCAATGACATCTGACGGCGCAATTCAAGTGTGTTGTAGCTAAGCAGGAATAATTGCAGTCCTAAACTATTTAGCGTGCTGCGTGTTTGCTTGAGCCAGTTTGAAAGAGATGATCCAGATCAGTAAACCGATCAACGAAGTAGCCGCACCTATGCTACCAAACACGTTGTAACCCAGCCCATGGTCGATCGCCATGCCTCCCAGCCAGGGGCCTAAAGCATTCGCGGTATTTAAAGCGGCTTGAATCGCGGCGGCAGATAATACTTGGGCATCCCCGGCAATTTCCATCAAATGCGTTTGTAGCGTAACAGGTAGCGCCATCATGGTGCCTACGGCAACTGCTGCGATCATAATGCCCGGCAATGTGCCGGAAATAAGTGGAGTCAAAACCAACACGAATATTGACCACACGATCAGCAGGCATGCGCCTTTGAATTTCATGGCATCTGCGATTTTGCCACCTGACAACATGCCGATAATTGAGCCTATGCCAAAGGCGACTACCACCCAGGGCATATATGACTCGGAAACCCTGGTGACATTGACCAGAACCGGTGCCATGTAACTGAATACTGTAAACATGCCGGTGAAACCGAACACGCCTATGAATAAAACCAGCCAGATCTGCAGCCGATTAAAGGCTGCCAACTCCTCCATAGGGCTGGATCTTTTCTCGTTTGAATCCAAAGGGAGCGACTTGTTAACCATCAGCAATGTAATGAATGCCAGCACGCCTACTAATGCAAAGGCCAATCGCCATGTGAATTGTTGCCCCAGCCACACTGCAAGCGGATTGCCCACCAGTATGGCGACGGCCAGGCCTAGCATGACCTTGGTGACGGCCATGCCTTTTTGTGCAGGCGGGCTGATAGACGCTGCCACTAAGGAGGCAATGCCGAAATATGCGCCATGTGGCAGGCCTGAAATAAATCTTGTGATCAACAGAATGCCGTAAGTAGGGGCAAGCGAGCTGGCAATATTGGCAATGGCGTACATCATCGCGAGTAGCAGCAACAGGTTTTTTCTTTTGAGGCCTGCACCAAAGATAGCCAGCAAAGGTGCGCCAACCACCACGCCTAAAGCATAAATGCTGATAGAAGTGCCAACCTGGGATTCCGATACGCCTAATCCGCGGCTGATCTCAAGCAGCAAACCCATGCTTGAGAATTCGCTGACACCAATTGCAAATGCGCCTATGGAGAGCGCAAAAATAATAAGATTTTGCCTGGCTTTAGAGAGCTGGATCTGAGCGGCTGAGGGATTCGACATGAACTTGTTTAAGGATTTAAATAAAATGCGATTGCCAGCTTACTTAATCTTGATGACTGTAGTTGGTAGGCATACCTACATGCATCAAGACAAAAAAATAAGCCATTGACGTTAAATCAATGGCTTATTTGAATTTTGGTGGTGAAAGAGGGACTTGAACCCTCGACCCCAGGATTATGAATCCTGTGCTCTAACCAGCTGAGCTACATCACCATTTGAAAGACCGCGATTATAGCAGTTGTGTCTGGCGACGACAACATTGGTTTATATAGTTTCGTGGTCTTTTCGGTTAATTAGACATTAAACCTGAAGTGCATGACATCGCCATCCTGCACGATGTATTCTTTGCCTTCCAGACGCATTTTGCCGGCTTCCTGCGAGCCTTTTTCACCTTTGTATTGCACGTAGTCGTTGTAGGCGATCACTTCGGCACGGATAAAGCCGCGTTCAAAGTCGGTGTGGATGACGCCAGCAGCTTGCGGGGCAGTGGCACCTTTTTTCACGGTCCAGGCGCGAACTTCCTGCACGCCGGCGGTAAAGTAGGTTTGCAGGCCCAGCAGATCATAGGCGGCGCGGATGACGCGGTTGAGGCCTGGCTCTTCCTGGCCGAGTTCTTCCAGAAACAGCAGTTTGTCTTCTTCCTCCAGTTCGGAGATCTCGCCTTCGATTTTGGCGCAGATGGTGACGACCGGGGCTTTTTCGGTTTTTGCCAGGGCCAGCACTTTGTCCAGGTGCGGGTTGTTTTCAAAACCGTTTTCGATCACGTTGGTGATGTACATGACTGGTTTGACGGTGATCAGGCACAAGGGCTTGATCAGGTTGAGTTCGTCGGCATCCAGGTTCAATGTGCGTACTGCTTTGGCTTCGTTGAGGCAAGGCAGCACTTTATCCAGCACCTTCACCAGGGCGATGGCTTCCTTGTCGCCACTTTTGGCTTTTTTGCCTTCGCGCTGCAGAGTTTTTTCTACGGTTTCCATATCGGCCAGCGCCAGCTCGGTGTTGATGACTTCAATATCGGCCAGCGGGTCTACCTTGCCGGAAACGTGTATGACGTTGCCGTCTTCAAAACAGCGCACGACGTGGGCGATGGCGTCGGTCTCGCGAATGTTGGCAAGGAATTTGTTGCCCAGGCCTTCGCCTTTGGAGGCACCGGCGACCAGGCCGGCAATATCCACAAATTCCACGATCGCTGGTTGTACTTTTTGCGGTTTGACCAGGTCTATCAGCGGTTGCAATCGGGTATCCGGCACTTCAACGATGCCGACGTTGGGTTCTATGGTACAGAAAGGGTAGTTTTCTGCGGCGATACCGGCTTTGGTGATCGCATTGAACAGGGTGGATTTGCCTACGTTTGGCAGGCCGACGATACCGCATTTCATAATGGAGTGACTTTCAGTATGTGCTGCCGCGCAAGTTTTTGCGGCTGGCATTGAATAAAAGTGATATTTTACCGTTAGTACACAAATACAACAAAAGTATCTTGCAATCGCCCGGTATTATGAGGGCGGCAGGCAGGTTTATTACAATATACATCGCATGAGAGTGGGGGCATAATAAATGCTGTCATGCATCTTCCTGGATAAGGATGAGAAATGTTTCTTTTCGATATGGCATCGCTGCGGCAGCTCCTAATGTCGCGCTGGATCGCCGGGGTGATCTTTTCAGGGGCGGTGCTGACCACGTTTTTGCTGTGGATGAGCGAGCGCCACCATGCTGAGGAATTACAGGAGATCCAGTTCAGGCAACTGGTGATCTCTGCCAGCGAGGAGATACACCACCGCATTGATGCTTATCGCCAGGTGCTTAAAGGTGTAGA
Source organism: Methylophilus sp. (assembly GCF_052437885.1). Classification (GTDB taxonomy): domain Bacteria; phylum Pseudomonadota; class Gammaproteobacteria; order Burkholderiales; family Methylophilaceae; genus Methylophilus. The sequence goes on from NZ_JBQVPB010000013.1 coordinate 39,039, forward strand.
GCAGCTCTACACTTCCTCCGAGCATGTGTCTGCCTATGAATTCAAGCTGTATGTCGATGATTTTACTGAACGGCCAGAGAGCGGCAGTTTAAGCGCCATCGGTTTTATCAAATACATACACCTGCAACACCCCGATACCTTTAAACACCTGGATATGCCTATACAGCAGTTGCTCAGGCAGGGGAGGTATGCGCCCGGCGCCGAGGAAGTCGCCCCGGTCTTATATGTAGAACCGCGCAACAATAACAACCGCGAAATATTGCTCAAAGATACTTTTGACAATGCCTTGATACGTGACGATCTGCTGACGGCTGGCGATAGCGGGCAGCTGGTGATGTCTACGCATTCTATGGTGGATACGCTTAGCCCCACGCAGAAAAACTATGTGCTGCATGCCCCGGTGTATCGCGGCAAGCGGATGGAGATCCCGGCGGGCGCGCGTAGAAGCATGTTGAATGGCTGGGTTTTCTTGCGTTTTGATGTCAGCGCTTTTTTGCACGAAGCCCTGCAAGCGACCGAGCAGCAACAATTACATTTTGATGTGTTTGACCAGATGCGCGGGCGCGGGCAGACCCCGTTGTATCACAGCCAGGACGAGCTGAGTTTGCATGATATCTCGGCGATTTACAGCATGTCGCATGCGCTGAATATCAATGACCAGGTGTGGAGCCTGCGCGCCCGTTCCACCCCTGCGTTCGAGGCAGCGATCGATTACAGTGATGCAAACCGCATCGGTTTGCTGGGCATCTTTCTGAGTGCCTTGCTGGGCGGGATCGCCTATTTCGCCGTGACGCGCAGCCAGACCCAGCTGGCGTTAGAGAAATTCAACCAGGAATTCAACACCAGCGAGCAGCGCTGGATGCTGGCGCTGGAAAGTACCGGTGATGGCCTGTGGGATTGGTATGTGCCTGAATCGCGCATTGTGTATTCAGACCGCTGGAAAAGCATGCTCGGCTTTTTGCCGCATGAGTTCGATCATCAGCCCGCCAGCTGGCATAAACGGATCCATGAGGACGACTACCCGGCGGCGATGGCCATGCTGCAACAGGTACTGAGCGGCGAGCGCGACCATTATGCGATGGAATATCGCATGGCGTGCAAAGACGGCAGCTGGAAATGGGTATTTGACCGTGGCATGGTGTTCAAGCGCGACGAAGATGGCATGTCCATACGCCTGCTGGGTACCCTGGCCGATATCTCCAAGATCAAGCAGTCAGAAGAGGTGATCTGGCAATACGCCAATGTCGACACATTGACCGGGCTGCCTAATCGCCGCATGTTCTTTGAGCGGCTGGACCAGCAATTGCGGCAGGTCAAACACAATAATCACAAAGTGGCGATCATCTTTCTCGACCTCGACCGTTTTAAAGAAGTGAACGACTCGCAAGGGCATGACCAGGGCGACCGCCTGTTGCAACAGGCCGGGCAGCGCTTGACGCATTGTCTGGATGAGAATGGCCAGGTCGCGCGCCTGGGCGGCGACGAGTTTGTATTGATGCTGAGCAATGCGCATGCCGGCTATGTAGAAGATCTGGCGCAGAAAGTCATTGATAGTTTATCTGAGCCGTTCAAGCTGGAGCATACGCACGCCTATGTGGCCGCCAGCCTGGGTATCGCGATCTTTCCCGATGACGCCAGCAATAAAGATGACCTGATGAAGCGGGTAGACCAGGCCATGTATGCCTCCAAGCAAAAAGGCGGTAATTGCTTCACCTATTTCACGCCGCGCATGCAGGAGCAGGCTGAGCGGCGCATGCAGTTATCGCATGACCTGCATATGGCGATCAACGGCCAGCAGTTCTTTCTTGAATATCAGCCGGTGGTGAATCTGCAAACCAATGCCGTGCTCAAAGCTGAAGCCTTGATACGCTGGCGACACCCGGTCAAAGGCGTGATCCCGCCCATGGAGTTTATCTGTATTGCGGAAGATACCCTGCTGATCGTACCTATAGGCGAATGGGTATTCAAGACTGCGATCGAGCAGTGCCGCCAGTGGCGCACAGCGTTGAATCCGGATTTTCAGGTGGCGATCAACAAGTCGCCGGTGCAGTTTGCTGCTGAATATAAAAGGCAGCGCGACTGGTTAAAAGATATTCTGCATGGCAGCAGTGAGCGCAATATGGTGGTGGTTGAGATCACCGAGCGGTTATTGCTGGATGCCAATACGCAAGTCAGCGAGCGGCTGGCGAAATACCAGCAGGCGGGTGTGCAGGTGGCACTGGATGATTTTGGCACCGGCTATTCTGCCTTGTCTTACTTAAAGAAATTCCCCATCGATTATGTCAAGATAGACCGCTCGTTCGTCGGTGAACTGGGCACTTCAAGTGAAGACGAGGCCTTGTGTCGCGCCATTATCATGATGGCGCATAGCCTGGGCATGCAGGTGATCGCCGAAGGCATTGAAAACCAGCGCCAGCTGGAGATACTGCGTGACATGGGCTGCGACCACGGCCAGGGCTTTTATTTCTCGCGGCCATTGCCGCCTGATGATTTTGCCGCCTGGGTGCAACAATGGCAGCAACAGCCTACCGGCGTGACCATGCGCTGACATTAGCGGTTAAGGTATAGGTTTTAAATCGTGACTTAGACAGATACTATGGCCACTGACTATGGCAAAAGGGCGCACATTGCGCCCTTTTTTATTTGCTGTGCAATTGCAGCATGGCTTTTTCAAACTGGCCTTGTGCGAGCAGGTCAGTCACGCTGGTGGATTTGATGATGCTGTCATCAATCGCCTGCTGTTCATCTTTACCCGCCGCTTTCAGCACAAAGTTCACCACTTCTGCCTTGTTGCCAGGGTGGCCTATGCCTATCCTCAGGCGCCAGTATTCTGGTGTACTCAAGGCAGCATGGATATCGCGCAGGCCATTATGCCCGCCATGGCCGCCGCCAAATTTCAGCTTGGCCTGGCCCGGTGGCAGGTCCAGCTCATCATGAACCACCAGGATCCCGGCCGGGGTGATCTTGTAATAGTTGGCGATGGCAGCTACGGATTTGCCGCTGGCATTCATAAAGGTGCCCGGTTTGAGCAGCCATTTATCACTGTGCGGAGCCCATTTGCCGGCAATGCCAAACAGCCTGGCCTCGGCAGTCAGCCGGCTGGACGATTGTTGCGCCAGTAAGTCGACCAGCCAGAAGCCGGCATTGTGCCTGGTCATGCTGTATTTTTCGCCCGGATTGCCCAGGCCTACGATTAATCTGATGCCGCTCATGCCCTTAGTCTTTAATCATTGAGTCTTTGATCATTAATAATGTGCTGCTCTAAAAAAGCGTCAGCCATAAAAAAACGCGCACAAGGTTGTGCGCGTTTATTTTAGCGTTAAATCGCCAGTATGGCCGATTATTCCGCTGCTGGTGCTTCTGGTGTTTCAGCTGCCGCTGAATCGTCACCACCGCGTGGTTTCAGAATCGTTGCGATCGCTGCGTCGTCACCGTGTGCCAGTTGTACGAACTCAACGCCTTTAGGCAGTTTAACTTCGGACAAGTGTACTGAGTGGCCTGTTTCCAGGTTGCTCAGATCGATCTCGATAAACTCTGGCAGGTCTTTTGCCAAGCAGCTGATATCAGCTTCAGTCTGAATGTGAGAGATGCTACCGCCACCCAGTTTTACGCCAGGCGCTGCATCTTCATTCACAAAGTGGAACGGCACTTTAACGTGGATTTTTTCTGAAGCAGACACACGCTGGAAGTCGATGTGCTGAATCGTATTGCGCACCGGGTGCAGTTGGTAGTCACGCAGTAACACGCTTTCTGCTTTGCCATCCAGAACCAGGCTCAGGATAGAAGCGTGGAAAGCTTCGTGGCGGAACTCCAGAAACAATGCTTTGTGATCAAACTCGATGGAGACAGCAGGCTTGTCACCACCATACACTACACCTGGCACACTGCCAGCGCGACGCAGGCGGCGGCTCGCACCCGTACCTTTAACGTCACGTTTGACGGCTTTAATTTCGATACTCATTTGAGAACTCCTAAAAACACCATAAATGGTGGCACTACACTAAAATCCACCCGCCGCGACCAGCTGGTGGTGTAAAACTAAGCTTTAAATCCAGGCCATTTAATTTGATTTATGGATTCTTAATCCAGGCCATCTTATCTGATTTATGGATTCAATCCATAAATAATGAAGAAACCGATTCTTCCTGGCTGATACGTTTGATGGTTTCTGCCAGCAGGGTGGCAGCACTCAATTGGCGTATCTTGGGGCAATTCTGTGCATTGGCATTCAGGGCGATGGTGTTGGTCACTACCAGCTCATCCAGCTCGGAAGCCATGATGCGCTCGCCTGCACCGCCGGATAACACCGGGTGTGTGGCGTAAGCGACCACTTTTAACGCGCCCTGGTTTTTAAGCGCAGCGGCGGCTTCACACAGGGTGTTTGCCGTATCCACCATATCATCCATGATGACACAGGTGCGGCCTTCGACCTCACCAATGATATTCATCACCTTGGCCACGTTGGCTTTCGGGCGACGTTTATCGATGATCGCCAGGTCGGCATTCAACTGTTTTGCCGCAGCGCGTGCACGTACCACACCACCCACGTCCGGTGACACTACCACCAAGTTCTCATGCTTTTGTTGCACCAGGTCATCCAGCAGGATAGGCGTGGCGTAAATGTTATCCACCGGGATATCAAAAAAGCCCTGGATCTGGTCTGAGTGCAGATCCATGGTCAGCAGCCGGTTGACACCGACGCTGGTCAGCATGTTGGCCACGACTTTGGCGGTGATCGCCACCCGGGCAGAGCGCGGGCGTCTGTCCTGACGCGAATAACCTAAATACGGGATCGCTGCGGTGATACGTCCGGCCGATGAGCGACGCAATGCATCTACCATCACCATCACTTCCATCAGGCTGTCATTGGTCGGGTAGCTGGTAGATTGCAGCACGAATACATCGCGGCCACGTACATTCTCCAGCAGCTCGAGCATGATCTCACCATCTGAAAAACGGCCAACATCTGCGCGCCCTAGTTCAATGCCCAAATGTGTGGCGACTTCTTGTGCCAGTACCGGATTGGCATTGCCGGTAAAAACCATCATGTTGGCGTTACTCAACGTTGTACCCTTTTCAGCGAAAACGATGTCTTAAAACCCGAATTCCTGTCAAGAGACAGGAATCTACAAAAAATTTAAGCGTGTAAATCGTTAAATCTACACGCTTATATTTGGCTGAGGAGGAAGGATTCGAACCTTCGCATGCCGGAATCAAAATCCGGTGCCTTAACCAGCTTGGCGACTCCCCAAAAACTTGTCTTACAACCGCTTTACAGGCCGGGCGACTTAATCTTTCGCCGAGCTGAAAAGCGGATGGTATTTTAACCCTTTTGCCCAAAAACCAGAAGTGTTTTCTGGTCTATTTGCAATCAATTCATCTGCTTTTTCTGCGCTGTCTACCGCAATGAATACTGAAGCGCCGGAACCACTCATGCGGGCATCGCCGTATTGTTTTAACCAGGCCAACGTATTGTTAACTTCAGGGTAGAGTGCGCAAACGACTGCTTCCATATCGTTTCTGGTTTGCTGCCAGAACGCGCTGGAATTAGCGCCGTTTGAAAAGTCCGCTATTCTCAATGGTTTTGAATCTCTTGTCAATGCTTGATGTGCAAATATTTCTGCCGTTGGAACCTGTACCTGCGGGGTGATCACCACGTAGTATTTATCCATGATTTCGGGCGCTAAGGCGACCGCAGACAGCTGTTCGCCTACGCCTTCTGCCCAGGCCGGCTGGCCGAAGATAAATACCGGCACATCGGCACCCAGGGTCAGGCCTATCTGCATCAGTTGCTGGCGGCTATAGCCTAATTGCCATAATTGATTAAGGGCCAGCAGCACAGTCGCCGCATCCGAGCTGCCACCGCCCAGGCCGCCACCCATGGGGGTGCGCTTGGTGCAATGGATCTCTGCCCCCAGCTGGCAGCCGCTTGCTGTCTGCAAGGCACGCGCGGCACGTATGATGAGGTCATTTTCCGGCGCTACGCCAGTCAGCGGGTTTTGCAGCAGCAGTTGCCCGTCGCTGCGCAGCCGGATATGCAGGTCGTCGCCGTGGTCCAGCAGCAGGAAGATGCTTTGCAAGGCATGGTAGCCATCTGCACGGCGGCCGGTGATATGTAAAAACAGATTGAGTTTGCACGGGGCGAAAAATAGGCAGGCGTCCATGCCGCTATTGTAAAGCATGCGTGCGCAGTTAAAGCATCAATGTAGTGACTGCTATTCCAGGATCATGCGGCCCTGGCTATCCTGTAGCGGGCGCAAGTTAGGTTCGCCTATCGCCTGCTGCAGACTGGTCAGTTGCCCTTTGGATATTTTCAGTGCTTCTTTCATGATGATCCACTGTACGCCTTCGGTGCAGGGCGGCGAAGTCAGCGAGCCGGTATAGCGGTAGTAAGCCGGTTTTGCCGGCATCAGGTCTGCCGGTGTGACGCGGATAGCCAATGCCTTGCTTTGCTCTTTTTCTTTAGGAATACTGTTCAGCAGCGTGTCTATGGTGCTGTTGGCCGCGCCTTCTTCCAGCATCACGGCAATGATCACGCGATGGCCGGCTTTGTCCTCATGCACCATCTGCAGTTCTGCGGCATAGGATTTCTGTTTGATCTGGTGCTCGGAAGGCGCATGCACGCTGATGTATTTCAACTGGTATGGCTTTTGATCCAGCACCATCATGTTGCCGCTGCCCGCATCCAGGATCAGGCTATGATCTTTGAGCGCGATGTTCTTGAGCGGGAATTTCTGCAAGCGTTTGATAGGCTTGAGCGCTGCGGTAATGGTGTTGTCTACATTGATAGGTGATTGCTGGCTGCCAGCGTTACACACGGCATAGTCAGGGTTCAGGCTGCCCCATTTCTCGGGGCCGCGGGCACCACTATAGGCCCAGGATTTATCCTCTTTATCGCCTTTGCCCGGTTTGTCTTTGCCAGGCGCTGCCGCAGCTGGCTCAGCCTTTTTAGTCGCAGGGTCTTTGCTTGCAGGCGTTGTGGCTGCAGGTTTTTCTGTGTCCGGCTTGCTTGCGCTGGCATTCTTGCCTTGCGCTTTTTCCTCTGTCTTGTCCGCAGCGCTGGCCTCGGCCGGCGTGGCGGCGGCTGGCTCGGCTACGCTGTTAGGCGCCGCCGGTTTATCTTTATCGCTGGCAACGGCAGGCTGGATAGGGTTGGCGGCACGCTTGGCAATGGCTTCCGCGCGCTGTTTTTCCTTGGCTTGCCATTTGCAGGCATATTGCTGGGTGATCTCTACTTCGGAATCAGGTAATGGCTCTATGAAATCCGCCTGTTTAAGGCTGGTGCCTGCGGAATAGACCAGCTCGCCCTGATCGTACTGGAATACCTGTATGGTCGCGGCTTTACGCTTGGCGCAGTCAAAATACCACAAGGCTTTGGCGTGGTTATACACACGGTCTACCGATTCCACATTTTTCTGTGGCTGGCTGTAATCCACTTTTACCCAGGCTTTGATATAGGCTTTTTCTTCCACCAGCGATTGTTTGTCGACCATCAGCTGGTTGTTATCTGTTTTTTTGATAGACAGCCATTGCGCGGCTTGCACATCCACAGGGCGCAGGCAGGCGACTATCAGCAGGCTGGAGGCTAGCCAAAAACGGGAGTAAGTGAGTGAAAACAGATAACGGCTCATAGTGCCATTATCGACAGCTGGTGCTGAATCTTTAGTTAAAAACGCAGCCTATCACGGCAAGCCATATGCAGCCTGGCCTGGTGGCTGTATCCGATGCCAGCCTGGCTTACCAGTGCTGAATCACCAGTTTCAGCCTGACGTCCTGCTGTTGCAAACGGGTGGTGTAGGGTAGCGAGGCAGGAGTGCCATTCAGGGTTGCGGCCTGGTAATCCTCATATTCGATACGCCAGTCGTCCTGCGTCAGCGTGACGGGTTCACCGCTGGCGAGATAGCTGGCCTGGTAAGGGCTGGCACCATGCGGGATACCCAGTATCCACTGGCTCAGGCCTGCCAGCGGCAGGCGCCAGCCCAGCAGACTCTCGGTCAGGCTGGCGACATCGTTGGCATGGTGCTGCTTGCCATTCTGGTCGGTCAGCGTCACCGATTGCGCGGTGCGATGTATCAATGCCACCTGTTGCCCCAGCGGGCTGAAGATGCGCATATGATCTTCCTGCCCTGTATGTTGCCACTCCAGCCTGGCGGTATAGCCTTTGCCGCTGTATTGCACCGCCAGCTTGGCTTGCAGCGAGAACTGCTGCACGGCCGCCAGGCTCTGCATGCGTTGCTGCGCAGCACTATTGGCGGTCTGGCTCACGGGTGGTTTGGGCAGCGTGCTACAGGCAGCCAGCGTCATCGCTAACAGGCAGGTAGCCGCCATTCTGCCCCAAGTCAGGGGCGTAGCCAGGTGCAGCATGTGCATTACAGCTTGGATTTCAGTTTTTGCGCGGTGGAGGCCAGCACTTCGTTATCAGGGTTGGCAGACAGTGCCTTATCCAGGATCTGCTTGGCTTCTTCATGCTGACCCTGTTTCCACAACACTTCGGCCAGATGCGCGGCGATTTCCGGGTCTTGCTGGATAGCGTAGGCGCGACGTAATTGTTCAATGGCATGGCCGATGTCGCCTAATCGGTAGTAAACCCAGCCCAGGCTATCCATGATGTAATGATCTTCTGGGGAGAGCCTGGTTGCCGTTTCAATCAGGTTTTTGGCTTCAACCAGGTTGATGTTACGGTCAGCATAGGAATAACCCAGCGCATTATAGGCAGCAGCAAAATCCGGCTTCATCTTGATGACTTTGTTCAAGGTGTCTTCCATCGCCTTGAAGTTGCCCACGCGCTCTGCATTCAGCGCGTAATCATATAAGAGCTCAGGGCTGTCAGGATACTTCTGCACCGCTTTTTCCAGCAGGGCATAGGCTTCGTCAGTGCGTTTGGCCTGGTTGAGCATCAGGGCCTGGTTCTGCATCACCAGCGTCTGCTGCTCGGCGCTTAAGCCATTGACGTTATCCAGCATGGCGATCGCAGCATCGACACCATCACGGCGCGAGATGATGGAAGCGGCCGCCAGCCGGCCGGCCAGGTACTGCTCGCCATCGCCTATCTTGTCGAACCATTGCAGGGCACGCGCATCATCGTGCTGTTCTGCAGCCGAACGGCCTAAATTAAAGTAGATGCGGTTAGGCTCTTTAAAGCCTACGTCCAGTGCATGTTGCAGATAGCGGTCGGCAAACTCATATTCTTTGGCATCCAGTGCCAGCAGGCCGACAATGACATTCATTTCCGGGTTGTTCTGGTGTCTTTCCACCAGTTTGGTGAACTCGACTTTGGCATCGGTGGTGTTTTTCTGGATGAGCAGGGTGCGCGCCAGTGCCAGTCTGATCTGGTCAGCATCGGGGTGCGCATTGAGGAACTCGCGATAGTAGGCGATGCCTTTTTGCGGGTCTTTCTCGCTCAGCATCTGGCCGCGGATCTGCGCCGGGGCTTCCCAGCCTGGACGCAGCTTGGAAGCTTGTTTCAGCTCTTTTTCCATCAAGGATTCATTGCGGGCGAAGTAGGCCGCCTGCGAGATGGCAAAGTGGGCTTCCGGCAGTTTAGGGTAAGGCTTGGCCAGCAGTTGTATGGTTTCCAGCACGCTGTTTTTATCAGTCACGCGCATCATCAGGCTGTTGAGTTCCATAAAGGCATTCGGGCGTATGCGCTCATCTGCCAGCACCTTCTGTATGTTAGGCACCGCTTTTTTCAGTTCGCCATTGGCGATCAGCAACTGGCTGGCTGCTTGCGCGGCGGGGATAGAGTCAGGCAGCAGCTCTGACCACAGTTCTGCCGAAGGCAGGGCCAGTTGCGGTGCGCGGGCGATGGTCGCCGCCTGTGTGGCGCGCTCAGCCAGTAACGGGTCGCGTGTCTGCTTGGCTAGATCGAGGAACAGCTGGCTGGCCAGCACGAACTCACCGCGCTGGGCGGCCACTTCACCCAGCAGGTATTTGTAGACGAATTCTGCAGTCGGCGTGGTCATGGTGGCGGTGCTGCTCGCAGACCAGGCCGGGGTTACCATTAACGCAAGCCACAGCGCCAGCGCCGGGCGGCGCAATAAGGTAGGTTTGAGCTTGAAATGGCTGGTTTGAGGCATACTGAATTCCTGTTTAATAAGTCTGGTAATGGCGGTTGCAGAGACTGCCCCTAAGCGGGCTAAAGTGAGGTTGAATTTTAGTTTAGTCCGTGACAGTTGGTGCAAGTTCATCCATAATGTGCGATTTGTAACTGAATTGTAATTGGCGTCTTGATGCAGGTTAAAACGTCGTGTATGTCACTATAACTTTTTGGTGAAAACTTTGTCTAGGAATTTACTCTGGGATTTACTGACAGGTATTGAATTCTGCCGGTCACTAGCATCAGTTCCAGGTATGCCCGAGTCAGCAAGTGTGTGGAAGAATTATGGCAAATTTGACAGTAGAAGCAATTGAGTTAACCCGTTTTTATGGCGGTCGCGCCGCGGTGAGCGATGTGACTTTCAGCCTGCAGCAAGGGCAGGTGTTAGGTTTTCTGGGCCCGAACGGCGCCGGTAAATCCACTACCATGAAGATGCTGACCGGTAATCTTGCACCAAGTGCCGGCAGTGTCAAAATCTGTGGCATCGATATGATAGAAAGCCCGAAAGAGGCCAAGGCCCTGATAGGCTACCTGCCCGAGATGCGCCCCTTGTATAAAGAATTCACAGTAGACGAATACCTGACCATTGCCGCACGCCTGCACAATGTCGCCGGCAAGCATATTAAAAAAGCGGTTGAGCATGCCAAAGAGCGTTGTGGTCTGACGCATATGAGCAAGCGCCTGATCGAGAACCTGTCCAACGGTTACCAGCAGCGCGTGGGCATCGCCCAGGCCATTATTCATAACCCTATGGTGGTGATCCTGGATGAACCCACCGTAGGCCTGGACCCTATCCAGATCCGCGATATCCGCGCCCTGATCAAGGAGATAGGCCAGGAACACAGTGTGATCGTGTCTACCCATATCCTGCCGGAAGTGGAAATGGTGTGCGACCATGTGCAGATCATTGATAAAGGTCAGCTGGTGTTCAATGGCGGTATCGATGTGCTCAAGCAACAGCGCATAGGCAACAAGCTGCTGGTCGGTTTGCGTCAGTCACCGGATATCGCGCAACTGTTGGCGATCGCCGGTGTGGCAGAGGTCGAAGCGGCCGATGGTTTATGGCGACTCCGCTTTCAGGAAGGCAGCCAGCCTCACGAGGCCATCGTGCAGGCGGCGGTGCAACATGGCTGGGGCCTGTATCATATCGCGCCTGACCAGACCAGCCTGGAAGACGTGTTCGTCCAGCTCACCTATCATGACGCCATTACGCCGCCTGAACTGCCTCAGGCGGCTTAAGCTGACTGTGTCTGCTCAGCTAATGTTGCCTACATGTCGCAAGCCTAATTAAAGTTGAAAGACCTCCAATGTTGAATATTGCAAGAAAAGAACTCCAGAGCATGTTCGCCTCACCGATGGGGTGGATCATCCTGGCGGTGATCGCCGCCCTGTTTGGTAATTACTTCTCCAATGGCGTGACTGACTACCTGGATGTCGCCTCCGGCGCCATCCGCCCGGCGGAGCGGTTTGGCATCACGCAGGCGGTCTCGCAGAGCGTGTATGGGTCGGCCTCTTTTATCATGCTGTTCGCAGTGCCCTTGCTTTCCATGCGCCTGATCGCGGAAGAGCGCCGTAGCCAGACCATGCCATTTTTGTTCAGCTCGCCGCTATCGATCACCGACATCGTCGTCGGCAAGTTTTTAGGTCTGATGGCTTTTCTGGCCACTCTCATTCTGTATATAGGGCTGATGCTGTCTACCCTGAACCTGTGGTCGGATATTGATTTTGGCTACATTGTGGCGAATACCATAGGCCTGTTTTTGCTGGTAGGCAGTTTCTGTGCACTGGGGATCTACTTCTCCAGCCTGACTTCGCAGCCTATTATTGCCGGCATCCTGAGTTTTATCTTTTCTTTTATATTGATGATACTCGGACGTTTTTTCGCCAATGACCCCAGCAATATCGCTGGCCAGTTTTCTTTTTCCACGCATTTCCAATCGTTTGCCAGCGGGCTGATCGATACGGCTGACCTGGCCTTCTTTATATTGTTTATCGTGACATTTTTGACATTGACCATCCGTCGCCTGGATGCAGATCGTCTGCGCGGTTAACGCGCACTGATTGAAGTTTGAAAGCATTATGAAAATTAATCGTAAGTTAAGATTGCAGCTGCTGGCACAAAACTGGATGTTTGTGCTGGTGTTTCTGGCCCTGGTGGTCATGTTGGGCTATCTAGCCAGCCAATACCGCTGGACCAGGGATATCACCCAGGCCAACCGCAATATCCTGACTCAGGGCAGCGTCAATGTGCTCAAGCAAATGGAGGGTGATATCAATATCACCGTCTATGCCACCAAGGATGATGCCAGCAATGGCGATACTTTCCGCAAGGGCATGCTGGATTTCGTCGCCCGTTACCAGCGTGAAAAGAAAAATGTCTTTATCACCTTTGTGAACCCGTCCGAAGAGCCCAAGCTGGCGCAGGAAGCGGGTGTCAAGGTCGATGGCGAAACCGTAGTGCAATACAACAAGCGTAGCGAGCACATTAACCCACCGTTTGCCGAGCAGGAGATGACTAACCTGCTGGTACGTCTGTCGCGCACCAATAACCAGCCTGTCATGTACCTGGATGGGCATGGCGAGCGCTTGCTGCAAGGCGTCAAGAACCACGACCTGGGCGAGTTTGGCAAACAGCTGGAGAGCAAAGGCTTTAAATTTGCCAACCCGGACCTGACCATCGCCCAGGATGTGCCAGCCAACGGTGCCATGCTGGTGATCGCATCACCGCAGGTGGATGTGAGCGCGGTGGAAGCCAAAAAGATAAAAGCCTATATCGAAGCCGGTGGCAATGTGCTGTGGTTGCTGGACGACGACAACCTGCACGGCTTGCAGGAAGTGGCGGACTACCTGGGCATTAAAGTGTCACCCGGTATGGTGGTGGACCGCACCGCCGAGCAATACGGTGCTGACCCGAAAATGTCATTTGCCAACAGATATGGCGATCACCCTATCACGCGCAACTTTATGTTACGCACGGTGTTTCCCGAAGCGCATGAAGTCGATGGCCGCGCATCAGATGACCTGGGCTGGAAAGTCGGGCGACTGATAGATGTGGCGCAGAATGGCTGGCTGGAATCCGACAAGATACCTGCCGGTGCGCAAAACCTGAAAGTGCGTTTTGACCAGGGCAAGGATAAAGCCGGCCCTATCAATATCGGCGTGGCGCTGGAGCGTCAATATGGTAAAAAAGGGCAGCGCGTGGTGGTGGTAGGCAATGCCAATTTCCTGGCCAATACCTTTATTACCAATGGCGGCAATCTGGATCTGGGTATCAATATCATCAACTGGCTGGCAGGCGATGACCGCCTGATCACTATCCAGCCTATGCCATTGAAAGATATCAATATCAATATTCCTTCCGGCTCTATCGCCGCATTGATCGTCGGCTATGGCACGCAATATGTATTGCCGGTAGTCATTCTGATTGCGGGGATGCTTTTGTGGTGGAAACGCCGCAAAGCCTGAGTTTGAATCGTTAAAGTCGTATCGCGGACGGAGTCGCTTGCAATGAAAAAAAGATGGATATTGAACCTGTTGCTGTTGGCAATGGTGGTCGGCATTGCGGTTTTCCTGCACCTGAAACCGCAGGAAAAAGCCGCCAGTCCCAGGTTCGAGGTGTCTACTCTCAAGATGGCCGATGCCCAGTCATTGAAAATCGAATTCCCGGCCAAGGCAGCGACGGTGTTTGAGCGGCAGGATGCTTACTGGATGATGCGCAAGCCGTATGCCGCCCGCGCCGATCAAATGTCGGTACAGCGTGCCCTGTCTATCATTGCCGCTTCCAGCGCGACCAAACTGCCATTGCAGGACCCAGCCAAATACGGGCTGGACCAACCTGAGTTAAGAGTGACTTTGTCCGGCAAGCAGGGGGAGCATGTGTTCAGTTTCGGCACCCACAACCCGGTCAGCGAAGAGCAATATGTGGGCTATGCCGGTCATGTGTTTTTGCTGTCAGGGCAATATAGCGAGGCGGCAAGCACACAAGCGATTGAAATGATAGACAAGACGCCACTATCCCCGTCCGAGCGCAAGCAGCTGGCAGGCTTTGACCTGGCGCATCTGGAACAATGGGAAGAGAATGCACTCAAGGTGCAACTGGCCAGTGATGGCAAATGGTCGGCCAATGACCCCAGGGCCAAACCGACCCAGAACGAGATGAACGAGTGGCTGGATTTTACCTGGGCACAAGCCCAGGCCACTTCTGTAGAAGTGTACACGCCGGACCGCAGGCAAACCTATCCTTCATTCGAAGTGCTGCTGCGCGACGGCAAAAAAGTGCATTTTGATAAAATGCAGGAGTCGCCGGAGTATCTGCTGGCCCGCCCGGATGAAGGCATTATTTATCACTTCCCCAATGATGCGGGTTTCACCATGGTTAACCCGCCGGTGAATATCCACGCCCCCAAGAGCAAATAAGCGCCATGCCTGAATTACCCGAGGTAGAGGTCACGCGCCTGGGTCTGCTGCCGGTACAGGGCGCGCGCATCAGTGTAGTCACTATCCGTCATCATGGCCTGCGCTGGCCTATCCCCGCCGACCTGCCACAGCGCCTGCAAGGCCAGCGGGTGTTGCAGTTAAAGCGGCGGGCCAAATATATCCTGATCGAAATAGGCGATGTCAGCGACACTGGCGAGCCGGTCTGCCAGGGCGTGCTGTTACTGCATTTGGGCATGTCCGGGCGCTTGTGTCTGCTGGAACGCTATTTCGCGCACGAGAAGCATGACCATGTCGATATCGCGTTTGAAGATGGGCGGGTGATACGCTTGCGCGACCCGCGCCGCTTTGGCGCAGTGCTGTGGCTGGACCAGGAGCCAGCGCTACACCCTTTGCTGAGCAGCCTGGGGCCGGAACCGCTGGATGCTGCCTTTGATGGCCATTACCTGCATCAGCAATTAAAGTCACGCAATGCGGCGATCAAGACTGGCATCATGGATGCGCATATCGTGGTCGGTGTCGGCAATATCTACGCCAGTGAGTCTTTATTCCGGGCGCGTATCCACCCGGAAACGCCTGCCAAAAAGCTGACGCTGGCGCAATGCGAGTTACTGGTCGCGGAGATCAAGGCCACCTTGCAGGCAGCGCTGGCAGCCGGCGGTAGCAGTTTGCGCGATTTTTTTGGTGCCGATGGCAACCCTGGCTATTTCCAGCAGACCTATTATGTCTATGGCCGCACTGGTGAGCCTTGCCGTGTCTGTGGCCAGCTGATCAACTGCATCAGGTTAGGCCAGCGTTCGACTTTCTATTGCGCGACCTGCCAGCCGCGCACATTTGCCTGACTCGCGTTCTTATTCAGCGCTGAGTTTTGCAACACTTGTCTACATCAGCCCGCGCGCAGCAAGCCTGATCCGCTATCGGTATCGCCGTCCGGTTTGATGCAGTTACGCCCGGCATGTTTGGCTTCATAAAGATGGTGGTCAGCGCGTTCCACCACTTGCGCGAAAGCTTCACTTTGCTGCATCTCGGCCAGCCCGGCACTGATAGTCACCCGGACGACATGGTTGTTAAAGTGGAACTGCAAACCGGCCACTGCGGCACGGATGATCTCGGTGATGCCCCTGGCGCGGTCCAGATCACAGCCGGCCAATAGCAGCAGGAACTCTTCACCGCCCCAGCGGCAAACGATATCTTCCTCACGCACATGCGATTTGATCAGCTGTGCGATGCGGGTCAGCACCAGGTCACCGGCCTGATGGCCGTAGTTGTCGTTGATCAGCTTGAATAGGTCTATATCCAGCAGCACCAGTGAAAGCGATTCGTCTCTGCGCCGGCAGCGTGACACAGCCTGTTTGAAATAGAACTCAAACACCTGGCGGCTGGTCGCGCCGGTCAGTTTATCCTGGGTGGCCATCGCTTCCAGTCTTTCATGGTAGCCACGCACGGCAATATGCGCCAGCAGCAGCACGATCACGCTGATCACCAGTGCCACCGCCATATTGATGATGAAGGCGGTTTCAATGCGGTCAGAGCTCGGGTCGTTGACCTGTTCTACGATCAGGTACCAGTCAAACTCGGGTACCAGCCTGCTATTGAGGTATAGCGTGCTGCCACTCTCGGTTTTCAATGAAAAAGAGGCACTGGGTGAAGTCAGTATTTTGACAAAGGCTTTATCCAGCGCGGCCTTGTTTTTGGTGTGCAGCTCGGATTGATACTGGCTGCTGCGCAGCATGACTTCGCCCTGGCGGTTGACAAAATAAATCTCGCGGCCGTAGCGTTTCTGGTAGTTCTCTATCAGTTCCACCACCGATTGCAATGCCAGGCCCACGCCTATGATGCCTATGAAGTTGTTGGATTTGTCCTCGATGCGATAATTGACAAAAATGCTTAAGCGGCGCTGGTCTGCGGTATCTCTATCGATATTGATGACATACGGATGATGCGATTTTTTGGCTTCAAAATACCAGCTTTCGTCCTCATGGGCTTCCGAGACCTTTTTCAGCACCCCGCTAGGGTGATAGTAAAGCCTGGATTTTTCCGAGATAAAGAACGCGGTGATGGTGTTATATTTTTTCTGGATCTGCGCCAGATAACTGGTCATTTTACTGGCGTCTTTTTCGCCATTGTTGACCCAGTCAAACACGAATACATCATTCGCCATCAGCGAAGAGATCAGCAAAGGTTGCAACAGGTCACGCTGGATCTCGGAGTAGATATTATCGCTGGTCAGTGGCAGCATCTCTTGCTGCAGGCGCTCGGTGAGCGAGTCTTTGGCGACAAAGTAGCCGATCAGGCTGGTCGCCAGAAAGCCCGTCAAGACAATGACGCTAAGAATAATGATGTAAAAGCGCTTGTTAATTACCATAGAGATACTTGCTGCGTGAAAAAACGATTCCCGGCATTATCAAGAATGCCACCCATTTTTATTAACTGGAACAATCACTGGTTTAAACGGTAATTCATCCATTGGTCAATTGAAATCAATGGAAGTTTATATTATTACTGGCAAACTGCTAGTCGGCATGCCGGCGTGAAGCATGTTCATGCAGGTATCCATGCGGTGCTTGCGGGCTGCCGCCCAGTTTTTGCGGCAGTAATGAACCTATCACCATGGCGATGGCGCTAACCAGTAATCCCAGCAATTGCGCCGGTACCAGGCTAGCTTCACCTACCAGCACTTCTACCAGTACCCAGCTGCCTACGCCGAGGATGATGGCAGCCAGCGCACCCTGGCTGGTCGCGCGCTTCCAGAAGGCGCCGAACACCAGCGGCACAAAGGCGCCAGCCAGGGTGATCTTGTAGGCGCTTTCTACCATGCCAAAAATGGATAGCTCCGAGTGTAATGCATAAAACAGCACCATGGCGGCAAAGCCGACCAGGCACAGGCGCATGACGCGCAGGAAAGCACGGTCGTTCATGTCGGGCATAAAGCCCTTGACCACGTTTTCGGCAAAGGTGACAGAAGGGGCGAGCAGGGTCGCCGATGAGCAACTCATGATGGCGGACAGCACCGCGCCAAAAAAGATCGCCTGCGCCAGCAGTGGCGTGTGGGTCAGCACCAGCGTCGGCAGTACCCGTTGCGAGTCGGATTCAACCAGTGCGCCAAACGTGGCCGGGTCTATCAGGGTGGCCGCATAGGCGATAAACATCGGCACAAAGGTGAAACAGAAATAAATGCTGGCACCTAGCAGTGAGCCCCACAGGGCGACATTGGCGGTTTTGGCTGAAGTGATACGCTGAAAAACATCTTGCTGCGGGATAGAGCCCAGCATCATGGTCAGCCAGCCACCGAGAAAGGTCAGCCATACGCTCCAGTTGGTCGATTGCGGGAAAAAATGCAGTTTTCCGGCATTGCGCGCATGCTCTATCACCGGGGTGACGCCGCCGGTTTCGCCTGACACTATGCTGGCGATATAGAGCAGGCCGCCGATGACGACTATCATCTGCACGAAATCGAGAATGGCGACGGACAGCATACCGCCCAGGGTGGTGTAGGTGAGTACGATCACGGTGCCGACTATCATGCCGTGATCTTCAGAGATATAGCCATCGCTGACCAGGTTGAATATCAGGCCCAGCGCCTTGATCTGCGCCGCGACCCAGCCCATGTAGGAAACCACGATGGCAATAGTGGTGAGTATCTCTACCGTGCGGTTATAGCGCATGCGGTAAAAGTCACCCAGGGTCAGGATATTGAGTTTGTACAGGCGGCTGGAGAAGAGGATACCGGCAATGATCAGACACATGCTGGAACCGAACGGGTCGGCGGCAATGCCGGTCAGGCCTTCACGCACAAAGGTGGCCGAGACGCCAAACACCGCTTCGGCGCCAAACCAGGTGGCAAACACGGTGGCGGTGACTACCGGCAGCGGCAGATGGCGGCCCGCCACTGCGTAATCTTTGGTGCTGTGAACGTTTCTGGCAGCGACCAGGCCTATGCCGATAGAGACCAGTAAATACGCCATGACAAACCAGATCAGCACTGTCCGTTTCCCTTATAGCCGTTGCAAACGGCAGATTTTAAAACAAAACTGCCTGCCAGGTAGCGTTTCTTTCACCCGATAAATAAGAAAAGCCTGATTTTCAGGCTTTTCCGGCATGCATTTAGCGTGGTAGCGCAAAATCAGGCTTTTCGGCATGCATTTTGCGCGACACGGCACTGCTTAGTTAAGCAACAGTAGCAGCAGGCTGCTGGCCTGTAATACCACCAGTACCACGATCACGGTGATCAGCCCTTTTTGCCAGGTAGCCTGTTTGCGCTGGGTGACCAGCATGGCGTCAATATGGCTTTGCTGTTTTGCAAACTCGCTCTGGTTGCGCAAGTACTGCTCGAATAGTCTGGGGATCTCTGCCGCATGCGCCAGCACATAGGGCAGCTCGTGTTTGGCCGATTTGATCAGCCTGCGCCAGCCTATCTGCTCGCTCATCCAGCGTTTGAGAAAAGGTTTGGCGCTGTGCCACAAGTCGATGTTAGGGTCCAGCTCGCGCCCCATGCCCTCGATATTGAGCAGGGTCTTTTGCAGCATGATCAGCTGAGGCTGGATATTGACGCCAAAGCGGCGTGACATCTGGAACAGGCTGAGCAGGGTGCGGCCAAACGAGATGTCCTTGAGCGGTTTCTCGAAGATAGGTTCGCAAATGGCACGGATGGCGGTTTCCAGGGCCTCTACATTAGTATCCGCCGGTACCCAGCCGGATTCAATATGCGCCACTGCGACATCGCGGTAATCGCGGTTGAAAAATGCCAGGAAATTACGCGCCAGGTAATACTGGTCTGTGGGCGACAGGCTACCCATGATGCCAAAATCCAGCGCAATGAATTTGCCTTTATCCGGCCCTTCAGTCACCACCTGGATATTGCCAGGATGCATGTCGGCATGGAAAAAACCATCACGGAACACCTGGGTGAAAAAGATCTCGACCCCTTCATGTGCCAGTTGCGTGAGATTGATGCCGGCCGCTTTCAGGGCGTAAGTGTCGCGCACCGGCGTGCCGAACATGCGTTGCATGGTCATCACCTGTTTGCGCGAATAATCCCAGTACACCACAGGCACCAGCAGGCGTTTGTCACTGAAGTTACGGCCCAGTTGCGAGCACTGTGCGGCTTCCAGCGTCAGGTCCAGTTCATGCTCGGTGTGGCGCGCAAACTCCTCCACCATTTCATCCGGCTTCAGGCGCCGACCTTCGCTGGAGAGTTTTTTTACCCACCAGGCGATGGTGCGCAGCAAGGCGATATCCCTGTGGATGATGGCAGCGATGCCAGGGCGCAAGACTTTGACCGCCACCTGTTCACCACTGTGCAGGCTGGCAAAGTGCACCTGCGCCACCGAGGCACTGGCGACCGGCACCGGGTCAAACTCGGCATAAGTGCTCGCCAGCGGCGCGTTAAAGGCCTGGATCAGGATCGCTTCTACCTGGCTGAAGGCGAACGGCGGCACCTGGTCTTGCAGTTTGGTCAGTTCATCTGCCACATCCGGCGGCAGCAGGTCACGGCGGGTAGACAGCATCTGGCCGAATTTAACGAAGATGGGGCCCAGTGTCTCCAGCGCCAGTCTTAGCCGGATCGCCCGTTGTTGCGGTGCGCTACGCCAGAAGAAAAACAGGTTCAGCAGGCGTGGCAGCAGGTTGGGTCTGTCTTCACGTACAAAAAAGATATCCAGCCGGTACCAGATGAATACACCGATGATATGAAAAAAACGAAACCAGTGCATGTTTATCGGCTTTCTGAGGGTGGGGCAGCGGCCAGCAGTTTGGCGACCCGCGACTGCAAGCGGTCCGCATCCTCGCGCAAGCGGTCCACAGACTGGTTAAAGTGCTCTATGCTGGTTTTCTTGGCGATCAGCGGCTGTTCTTCCTGCCAGTATTCCACCAGCATCTCGCCCACATTCCTGGCATTCGCCTGTAGCCGTTTGAATTTCTCCTGGCCAAGTTCTACCACCTGATAGGCAGCGACATCACCGACGACTTTGCTTAAGTCACCCTCTACGTCCCAGCGCACGGCAGAAAGTATCTTGCCTACTTCTATGCCCAGCGCCACGTCGCCGTCGATCTTGATCAGGCTGGCAGCCAGCGGGTCTTTGCGCAGCAAACGCATGACCAGGCTGGGCGGCAAATGAATGCTGGCATCGGCAGTGGCAGAGTCGGCGGCAACCGCCAGCTCGCCATTGGGCAGTATGGTCAGGTTGATCTGTGCGACCTTGAAGTCAAAGCCCAGGGTCTGGTTGGCGTAAGGTTGTAACAGTGGCGCCGTCCAGTCGTTTTGCTGCATTAGGTGCTGCAGCACAAATTGAATCAATGGTTTAAACATAGAATTAGAGTTTGATGCCTTTGTGCAAGGCAACCACGCCAGCGGTCAGGTTGTAATAATCCACTTTGGCAAACCCTGCGTCATGCATCATTTGCTTGAGGGTTTCCTGGTCCGGGTGCATGCGTATGCTCTCCGCCAGGTAACGATAGCTGGGTTCGTCATTGGCTATCCATTTGCCCAGCTTGGGCAGTAGCTTGAAAGAGTAGGTATCGTAGAGTTTTTCCAGCGGCTGCCAGACTTTGGAAAACTCCAGCACCAGCAGGCGACCGCCCGGTTTCAGCACGCGCTGCATCTCGCGCAGGGCATTGTCTTTATGCGTCATATTGCGCAAGCCGAAGGCGACGATGACGCAATGAAAGCTTTCATCGGCAAACGGCAGGGTTTCGGCATTGCATTGCGCGGCAGGCACCGTCAACCCGGCATCTATCATGCGGTCGCGGCCTACGCCCAGCATAGAGGCATTGATGTCTGTGAGTATCACCTGGCCGGGGTTGTGCGCAGCCTGGGTGACGACTTTTTTCGCAAACAGGCTGGACAAGTCACCACTGCCGCCGGCGATATCCAGCACCTTGTCGCCCTGGCCCACGCCGCTGACATCGACCGCGAAACGCTTCCACAAACGGTGCATGCCGGCTGACATCACGTCATTCATGATGTTGTATTTTTGCGCGACCGAATGAAACACCTCGCCGACTTTCTTTTGCTTGTCGTGTTCGGCGACTGTCTCAAAGCCGAAATGGGTGGTTTTTTGCTGTTCAGGCGTGTCTTGCATGTTTAGGTTTCCTTGCGCGGTTGCCCGGCGATGGTCAGTTTGGTGATGTAGTCCTGCCACAGGCTTTCATAGTGCTGGGCCAGGTAGTACAAATAATCCCATGAATACAGGCCGGTATCATGACCGTCATCAAAGATCAGTTTGATCGCGTATCTGCCCACCGGTTCGATGCCGCTGATGTTGACAAGTTCTTTGCCTATCTGCAGGGTTTCTTGCCCGGCACCATGCCCGCGCACTTCGGCAGAAGGCGAATAAACCCGCAAAAACTCGCATGAAAGCATGCATTCGGTATGGTTATCGAAATGAATTTCCAGCAAGCGCGAGCCCTGATGCAGCTGGATCAGGGTAGGGATAGGGGAATCTGGTTGAAGACCACTCATAAGATTGAAGAAAGTCGTGTTTCAGGCCGTTATATGACTAATGCGCATGATAGCAGATGACAACCACCTACGCATAAATGCGTATAAGTCTAATCTTATGGTTGATAATTCATTTTATTTATGAATTAATGGCTATACCTACATGATTTATTTGAACTTTTATAAAATCGTGATAGATTAGCAAAAAACAGGCGATCCTAAGTAGGTTACCGAATAACTATTAAGCAGGTCCTATGGAAAATAACAGACTGGCACAACAATTTGATCTGTATACGCGCTGGCGTGACACGATTGCTGATGTATTGGGGGAGTATCGGCGCTGGTTGGCTGATAAGCAACTCAGCGATGTGCAACTTGAAGAGCGTATACAGCAGCAACTCAACCGCTTGCGGGAGGATAAACTGACGGTCGCATTTGTTGCGGAGTTTTCCCGTGGTAAGTCCGAACTGATCAACGCCATCTTTTTTTCAGATTATGGCCATCGTTTGTTACCTTCTGGTGCCGGGCGCACCACCATGTGTCCCACCGAGTTGCGCTATGACCTGGGCAAGCCGGTCAGCCTTTCTCTGTTGCCTATAGAAAGCAACGCCAACCAGATATCCATCAGTGAATACCGCCGCATGCCGCAGGCCTGGTCTGTGATCGAGTTTGACGCCCATTCACGCGAGAGCATGGTCGAAGCCTTTAAAGAAGTCAGCCGTACCCGGCGCGTCACGCGCGAAGAAGCGCAGACACTGGGCTTGTACCACCCGGATCATCCTGACGATCTGATGCTGATAGGGCAGGATGGCTTGATGGAGATCCCTTGCTGGCGCTATGCTGTGATCAATTTCCCGCATGCCTTGCTTAAACAGGGCCTGGTGATACTTGATACCCCGGGATTGAACGCCATAGGCGCGGAGCCGGAATTGACCATGAGCATGCTGCCAAATGCGCATGCGGTGCTCTTTATACTGGGTGCCGATACCGGCGTCACCAAATCCGAAATGGAAGTCTGGCGTCGTTATATCAGTGGTGCGCGCTGGAAACAAAAAGGCCGCATGGCGGTACTGAACAAGATAGACGGTCTGTGGGACCCTCTGAAAACGGATGATGAAGTGCAGACCGAGCTCTACCGGCAGTTGCAGACCACTGCCGAGTTGCTGGGGCTGGCACGTGAGCAGATATTGCCGACTTCGGCGCAGAAAGGCCTGCTGGCTAAAGTCACCGGTGATCACCAGTTGCTGGCGAAAAGCCGCTTGCTGCAACTGGAAAAAAATCTTTCTGAAGAGCTGATCCCTGCCAAACAGGAGATCGTGCGCGAAAGCATACATAGTGAGATCGAAGACATGGTCGCACAGACCCGCAGCGTGCTGGAAACCCGCCTGCAAAGCGTCATCGATCAAACAGAAGAGCTGCGTTGCCTGCAGGGCAAGAATGAAGACGTGATCGCGCAAATGATGCGCAAGGTCAAACAGGATAAAGTTAATTTTGAAGTCGGCTTGCAACGCTACCAGGCCTTGCGTAGCGTGTTTTCAGTGCAATCCAACCAGCTGTTCCATCATTTGGGCATGCCTGCACTCAAGAACAAAGTGCGCGAAACGCGTGACAATATGATGAAAGCGTCGTTTACCAAAACCATGCGCCAGGCGATGGATGATTTTTTCAGTGACCTCAAGCGCCGCATGATGGAAGCCGACGTACATGTGCATGAGATCAAGAAGATGATGGAAGCCATGTATGAGAAATTCTCCAAAGAGCACGGCCTGCTGCAAAAGACACCGCCACCGTTTTCTACCTCACGCTATCTCAAGGCGCTGAACAAACTGGAAACCATATACCGCGACCAGTTCAACACCACATTCAACATGATTGCGCACGAGAAATTCACCCTGACCAGCAAGTTCTTTGAAACGCTGGCCAGCCATGTGATCCTCGAGTATGAGGCTGCCAACCGTGATGCCGAAAGCTGGCTGAAAGCGGTGATCGCGCCCATGGAAAGCCAGATGCGCGAGCACCATGTGCAACTGAAACGCCGTGTGGAGAGTATCAAGCGCATCTACCAGGCGACTGACACCCTGGAAGAACGCATCGCCGATCTCGAGCAGGTGGAGCTATCCATACGCCAGCAACTGGCAGAGCTGGACCAGCTCAATGGCAAAGCGCTGCAAGCCTTGCAGCATGAGGAGCTTATCGTACAGGCGGCCTAGAAGAAGGTTGAAGTCAAACGATGCAGAAATGGAAACGGGTGCCTGAGCACCCGTTTTTGTTAATTGCCTTGCCGCACTAATTGCTTTGCAGCATAAAACTCTTGATCTTTTGCATCGCCTTTTGTTCGATCTGGCGTATACGCTCGGCAGAAACATTGAACTCCGCAGCCAGCTCGTGCAAGGTTGATACATCACCCTCAGTCAACCAGCGCGCCTGCAAGACACGGCGGCTACGCTCGTCCAGCTGTTGCAAGGCATTGCTCAGACCTTCAGTCTGCATATGCTCGGTTTGCAGTGTTTCCAGCAAAGTAGAAGGCTCAGGACCTTCATCTTCCAGATAAGCGATCGGGCTATACACATCCTCGCCGTCATCATCCACCTGCGCATCCAATGGGATCTCCTGACCGTTCAGGCGATACTCCATCTCGACCACTTCTTCAGGCTTCACATTCAATTCAGTCGCGATGCGATGCACATCATCCGGGCTTAAAGTTTCAAAGCCTTGCTTCATGCTGCGCAAATTAAAGAACAACTTGCGTTGCGCCTTAGTCGTCGCTGTTTTCACCAGGCGCCAGTTGCGCACGATGTATTCATGGATCTCGGCTTTGATCCAGTGCATGGCAAACGAAACCAGACGCACGCCGCGCTCGGGGTCAAAACGTTTCACCGCTTTCATCAAACCAATATTACCTTCCTGAATCAGGTCGGCTTGCGGCAGGCCATAACCACTATAGCCACGCGCAATACTAGCCACCAGGCGCAAGTGCGACACAATCAACGCACGAGCCGATTCCAGGTCACCAGTCTTATTCAAGCTTGTGGCATAGCTGTATTCTTCTTCAGGCGTCAAAATTGGAAACTGCTTAATGGTTTGCAGGTATTTATCCAGGCTATCAGCGGATGAAACAACAGGTATAGTCAAAGCGGTAATGGTAAAGCTCCTTGTGAAAGAAGAGGTTTAAACTTATTTTAGCACTCATGCAGTGAGAGTGCTAGCCTGAAAAAAAGTTCAAGCGTTTATATTAAAGATCAGCTCTTAATCTTGAGGACATTTGCCAGTAGAAATTCCATCCTTTATACCCTTCCTAAATATTTTAATTATCAAATCCATATCTTTGATAAAAATATTTTCTTAACTTATCCATTTATTTGTTAAACATTATTAAGGAAATCTGGATAACTTGTTTTAAGAGGCATTAGTTTGCATGTTGTAGTGCAGACCAGATTGCGCGTAAACAATATTCTGGAAGGTTAGACTATGGTAGCGATTGTCACAGGTAGGCTTGTCGGAATA
Organism: Methylophilus sp.; assembly: GCF_052437885.1. GTDB lineage: Bacteria > Pseudomonadota > Gammaproteobacteria > Burkholderiales > Methylophilaceae > Methylophilus. Next base: position 64,511 of record NZ_JBQVPB010000013.1, read on the forward strand.
TGCTGACATGCGGATAGGCGTTTATCCTAAGGCCTGCGCACGAAATGTGAGGGTATATATACATGATGCTGGCCTTAGTTAATTGTACTCATGATAGCGGCCAGCCCATGCAGCAGTCATCTTGCGTGGCACTATCCAGCAAGTACCCTTAGCAGGTTTAATGTGATGTAGTTACCCAGTTGCAACTATTGTCAATCTTTACATATATTGATAAAGTTAAAGCGTTGTTAGCTTTAAAATTCAGCCTAAGCTGAAATAATTTATAAAAAACTAAATAAGGGGATTTTAATGAAAACTCATCTAAGGGTATTAACTGCGGCACTTGTAATATTTATCAGTGGATGTGCGACAGCTCCACAAACGCCTGTCGCGTTTTCAAACGGTGCAATTACTGACAACCAACGTATTGGTATAGCAATGACCGCGTTACCAAAAATAGATACCCAGTTTCCTGGTGCTGACTGCTTGTTATGTTTAGCTGCTGCTTCAATTGCTAACTCCTCGCTCACTAAACATACGCAAACCTTAACATACGACACCTTGCCAACAGTCAAAGAGCAGCTTGCAGCTTTGCTGAAGAAAAAGGTGCTGACGTTTTTGTGATTAATGAAGCCTTGAATGTAAAAGATTTAAAGAGTTCGGGAGCTAAAGGTGACAAAGTTGCTACCAAGGATTTCTCCTCTTTTAAACAAAAATACAATATTCATAAGTTAGTGGTGATTGAAATCAACAGCTTGGGTTTTGTCAGGACGTATGCGGCATACATTCCCACTAGCGATCCAAAAGGCACTTTGCAAGGCGTGGGCTATATGGTTAATTTAGCCGACAACACTTACGATTGGTATCTGCCGGTTACAGTCACCAAGAGTGCTGAATCAAACTGGGACGAGCCGACCGCGTTTCCTGGACTTACTAATGCCTACTTTCAGGCAATGGAAATCGGTAAGGATTCGTTTCTAAGTCCATTTGCAGAAAATATGATTACGTCCAAAACTGCACCTGCTGTTACCAAATAACCAGGCAAATTTAAGAATCGGTTTTTAAAGGGTGGTGATTAATGAAACGAATTTTATTATTGCTAAGCATTTTTATAAATTTGCCTATTTTCAGTACCAGCGTAATGGCTGAACCAGCCATTAAGCCAGCCACTTTATCATTGCCGTTTAAAAGCAATAGTCAATGGATGCTTGAATTACCTAGTGATGGACCAGTGGTTTACCATGGCGTTTACAGCCTGGACGAAGCCGGTACTGGCCAAGGTAGCATGCTTTACCCGGCACCCAGCGCGGCAGGACTTGTCGCCGCGGTCATAGCGCATGCTTTTATTATTAACTCTGTTAAAAACGAACAGAAAAATAAGCTTCAACTGAATGCGGATCAAGTGCTATCGAGCTATCAAGAGGCACTCAATAACTTTAAATATGGAGAGTTAATCCAAAGGACGGTAGACAGGCTTTCTATCACTTCTGCGGCAGAGCATGTAAAAGCACAAGGCTATGCTGACCGCAAGATGATCATCGAAAGTGCACCAACCTTCATGCTTACGCAAGATCAGAAAACCATTATTATCAATGACAATATAGTCATACGCATACCAGGCCAAACGCCGGAAGTTGCTCATAAAAGTATGATCAAAGTTATTTCTACTGCTGAAAGTAGCGCCGACTCCTCATCATTCTGGACAGGTAATCAGGGCGAAAATATCAAAGGGATATCTTCACTACTTCATGCCCAGTCTATCGATATTGCATTACAAACCTTTGCGGCTGGTAAATCGACAGAAAGCAAGCCTTTCCAGACTGTGCATTACAGAGAAGGATTATCTGACAAGGTAGAGCGTGCTCAAGTCATTCATAAGGATTGTGACCGCATGCTGATTAAGAACTTACGCGGTGTGTTTATCTCTGCGCCAGTAGTGAAGTCTCTTGAAAATGCTTGCGAACCCGTCACTGAAATTTAAAACACCAACACCTTAACTTGCAGTGGATTATGTCACTGCAAGTTAAGCGATTGCCCTGCTACTTCATATTCCGTATCGCCATCCACCCAAGGTCATGCATACACACCACAAATGCGCGTTTAAAAGTCTGCGTTTTGTAGTCGGGTAAATAATCTGGCCCCAGTTTTTTCTCGCATGAGACTTGGTCCTGTTTCAGCTTGTCCGGGAAAGCACCCATTTTCCACCATGAATTGATCGCGTATTCCACGTCCGGGCCGTCATTCACGGTTGAGTGGGGGACGGGTTTGTCTGTTTTATCTTCTGTGGTTGTGTTGCTGGTTGCCACCTGGGCTTCGGGTGCTGCCACCTCTTTGGGCTGAGCTGTGGTCGTTGCATTCGTCTGTGGCGGTTTTACAACAGCTGGGGCAGCCGCTTTTTCTTTCTTATCCTGGGTGATGTCAATAAACGGGCTGGGTTTGCTGATGACTTCTTCATGGTTGTCACGCGTTTCTATGGTCGCAAACAGCGGGTCCATAGCGTCAACTTTTGGTTTTTGCCAGCCTTGTTCTGCCAGGCAGGCGGCAAGCTGATCACCGCTGCCGCGGCAGGCCTGGTGCGCTCTGTCTATGTCTTGTTGTGAGCCGCCGCGCTTATATGAAACCTCGCCACAGCCCGGTAATAAAGCCACCAATATGAAGTAAGTTAAAAGATGCATCGCTTGCGGAATGCAGTAAGTTAAAAGACGCATTGCTAGCCCCGTTATCAATTTGTTATGCGCAGTCTAGCGGTGTTTGGTATTTATCATCCTACGCAAATTGACGTATTTGTCCTACACCTCCCTGTCGTTAATCTGGGCACAAGTTTTGATCGACTGTGATTGTTTGAAGTTAACGAGAAAGGGAGTTTTAGATGATGAATATTAAAAAATGTGCCTTGCATACCGCGGTAGCAATGGCTTGTGGCCTGGGTGCGCAATTGGCAAATGCAGGCGCCACCATCAGTTTTGGCGAAGACAAGTATATCAGTGCCGGCTTCGGTTTTATCACCAGTTACAACTCTGTTGAAGATGCAGCCAATAACGGGCGTGACCGCTCCAACGATTTTGCGCTAGACAGTGCGCGTTTGTATTTGTCAGGTTCGTTCAACAAATACATCAAAGGTATGTTAAATACTGAGAAATCAGGTGGTGGTTCTGCAGGAAGTAACTTTGAAGTGATCGATGCCAACGTGCAGTTCCAGGTGACGCCTGAAGTGTCTATCTGGGCTGGTCGTTTCCTCTCTCCTAGTGACCGTGCAAACATGGCAGGCCCTTACTACTCTATGGGTGGTGGCTACTGGGCAAACATCGCTTCCCGCTACGGCTGGAACGGTGGCGTGATCGGCCGTGATGACGGTGTGGCTGTAGTGACCAGCTTTATGGAAGACCACGTGGCTGTTTCTTTCGGCGCATTTGAAGGCGACAACATTTTCCGCTTCAGTGGTCCAGCTGGCGCACGCTTAGGTGGTCAAGAAAATGCCGCAGTAAAAGATAAATTGATGTATGCCGGTCGAGTGCAAGTTGACTTCTGGGATGCTGAACCAGGTTACTACGGTACTGGTAATTATTTTGGTGCCAAGGACATTCTGGCTATCGGTATTGCCGGGCGTATGAAAAAAGATGGCGCAATCAGTACATTGGCGGGTGTTGTGGGTGATTACACTTCCTACAGTGTCGATTTCTTGCTTGAGAAAAAAGACGTAGGCCCAGGCACTTTTTCTGCTGAAGCGGCTTACTACTACTACGACACTGATGATGTCTTCTTAGCTGAGCAAGGTAAGGCTTATTCAGCTGGTCTGGGTTACCTGTTCAACGATCCAATCGGTTGGGGCAAGATCATGCCTATCGTCCGCTACCAGAAATTTGATGCGGATGGTTTGACCAGCGGCGGCAGTGTCAATACTCGCACCGGTGCAGATACCAAGCGTTTCGAGATTGGTGCTAACTACGTTATCGCGCCTTATAACTCAGTGATTACCGCGACTGTAGGCAAAACTGATACGCCGACAACTTCTAGCGACAATTTCTTCAAAGTCGCCTTACAGATGCAATTTTAATCAACAGCTTATAACCATTTCTCACAAAGGAGATGAGCGTAATGAAAACGATAGTAAAACTGGATTTGGATAAAAAACCCTGGGAGCAGGACGGTCAGATCCATAACCGTTGGCACCCGGACCTGCCTATGATTGCCATGGTCAAGCCTGGTGACGAGTTCCGTGTCGAGTGCATGGACTGGACCGGCGGCCAGATCGGTAATAACGACAGCGCCAACGATATCCGTGACGTGGACCTGACCCAGGTGCATTACCTGAGCGGCCCTATCGGTGTCGAAGGGGCTGAACCGGGCGACCTGATGGTGGTGGAGATTCTGGATGTAGGCACGTTTGACGACCAGCAATGGGGTTTTAACGGCCTGTTTGCCAAAGAGAATGGCGGCGGTTTTCTGACTGACCATTTCCCTAAAGCCAGCAAGTCGATCTGGGATTTCCACGGTGTGTATACCACTTCGCGCCATGTGCCTAAAGTACGTTATGCCGGCATCATGCACCCGGGTTTGATCGGTTGCCTGCCATCACGCGAGTTACTGGAAACCTGGAATGAGCGTGAAGCTGCGCTGATCGCCACCGACCCAGACCGCGTGCCGGCACTGGCACTGCCACCTGAGCCTAAATCGGCTGTGATGGGACGTTTATCAGGCGACGCTGCTACAAAAGCGGCAGCCGAAGGTGCGCGTACCGTACCACCACGTGACCACGGTGGTAACTGCGACATCAAAAACCTGACCAAAGGCTCGAAAATATTCTTCCCGGTTTATGTGAAGGATGGCGGTCTTTCCATGGGTGACCTGCACTTCTCCCAGGGCGACGGTGAGATCACTTTCTGCGGCGCGATTGAAATGGCCGGTTACCTCGATATCAAGGTCAGCCTGATCAAAGACGGCGTGAAAAAGTACGCGATTAAAAACCCGATCTTCCAGCCTAGCCCAATCACACCGACTTACCGTGATTATGTGATCTTTGAAGGTATCTCGGTAGATGAAGCAGGCAAGCAGCATTACCTGGATGTACACGTCGCTTACCGCCAGGCTTGTTTGAACGCAATCGAGTACCTGAAGAAATTCGGCTACAGCGGCGAACAGGCGGTGGCTATCCTGGGCACGGCACCTGTTGAAGGGCATATCAGCGGCATTGTCGATATCCCTAACGCGTGTGCGACCTTGTGGATCCCGACCGAGATCTTTGAGTTTGATATCCGGCCGAATGCTGACGGACCCAAGATCGAAGTCCCGCCTGGCATTAGCGTGGCGCCAAGTACTTAAAGGCTGGGCAGTCGAAGTGATGTTTAAACAGTTTGCATAAGGAAAAGCGCGATGCCTCTTTACGAATATGAGTGTGACAGTTGTGGTGTGTTTACCGCGCTGCGCAAAATGAGTGAATCCAGTTTGCCAGCCGATTGCGAGTGCTGTGGGTCTGAAAGCCCGCGCATCCTGTCGGTGCCCAAACTGGCCATCATGGGCAAGCAGCAACGGTCCGCACATGAACGTAACGAGAAATCCGCCCACGAGCCACGCAGTGGCCGTCGCTCAAGTTGTGGTTGCACAGGCTCACATACCTGCAAAACCACCACCAAGGTGAACCCTGATGACGGCAAACCGGCGATGCAGATGCAAACCAAAAAAACAGCCAGACCCTGGATGATAGGGCATTAGCCTGATCACCCAAGTAAAGGTGATAGGGCACTAAACCCGAATATCCATGGCTGGCCGGACACAGTCCCCATTGGTAAAGAAATGCAGTAGTTTTGATGATCTATTTTTGTAGTTAATTGTTTTTAAAGGAGAATGTAATGAGTACCTTGAACAGAAGGGGTTTTATCAAAGGCGCAATGTTAGGTGCCATGATGGCAGCGGGTCTCGTTACCGGGCACGCATTTGCTGCGGATTTCCCAACGGCAAAAGTGAACACCACCGGCCTGGCAGTGACTGATACCACCGTGAAAGTCGGTATCCTGCACTCCGCTACCGGCACCATGGCGATCAGTGAGACAGGGTCTATCCAGGCTGAAAAACTGGCGATCGAGCAGATCAACGCCATGGGCGGTATTTTGGGTCGCAAGATCGAGATCGTGCAGGAAGACGGTGCCTCAGACTGGCCGACTTTTGCTGAAAAAGCGAAGAAATTGCTGGAAAAAGACAAAGTGGCTTCTGTGATGGGCTGCTGGACCTCTGCTTCACGTAAAGCCGTGTTGCCAGTGTTTGAAAAAGACAATGGCTTGCTGTTCTACCCGACTTTCTATGAAGGTCTTGAGCAATCCAAAAACGTGTTCTACACCGGGCAGGAAGCTACACAGCAGATCCTGGCAGGCGTGGACTGGATCGCCAAAGAGAAAAAAGCGAAAACTTTTTATCTGATCGGCTCTGACTACATCTGGCCACGTACTTCGATGAAGATTGCACGTAAACATATCGAGCAACATCTGGGCGGTAAAGTGGTGGGTGAAGAGTACATCGCTTTGGGTGATACCCAGTTCGGTTCTGTGATCAACAAGATCAAACTGAAAAAACCTGACGTGATCTACGCAGCGGTGGTGGGCGGCAGTAACGTGGCCTGGTTCAAACAATTGAACGCAGCTGGCCTGAACTCCAGCAAGCAGACCATGCTGACCATCTCGGTGACTGAAGATGAAGTATTAGGCATCGGTGGCGAAAACCTGGCTGGTTTCTACTCCGCCATGAAGTACTTCCAGTCGCAAGACAATGCTTCAAACAAGAAATTTGTTGAAGCATTCAAAAAACGCTGGGGTAAAGATGCTGTGATCGGCGACGTGACACAGGCTGCTTACCTGGGCCCATGGTTGTACAAGGCTGCGGTTGAGCGTGCAGGTAGCTTTGATGTAGACAAGGTACAAGCAGCATTGCCTGGCTACGAGTTCAAAGATGCACCTGAAGGCCCGGTGACTGTAGAAGCCAACCATCACCTGACCACCAAGTTGCGTATTGGTCAATGGGGTAAAGATGGCCAGGCCAAAGTGGTTTACACCTCTGATTACATCAAACCTGATCCGTTTCCAAAAGGCTACCAATAAACTGGTGTTGTCTTAAATAGCTGACACGGTAGCCGGTAACCCCGGCTACCGTTTGGCGCAAGTAACAAAAACTCAATACAGAAACATTATAGAAATTGCATTTAACAGGAGACCGCTATGTTTGGTTATTCGATGGCAGAAATAGGCAATATTGTGGTGATGCAGGGCTTTTCGGGCCTGAGCATGTTTACAGTGTTGCTGCTGATGGCACTAGGTCTCGCGATTATTTTCGGGCAGATGGGTGTGATCAATATGGCACATGGCGAGTTCATGACCATAGGTGCTTACACCACAGTCATGCTTTCCAAAGTGGCTGCCACTTACGGCTTCACTAATTATTACTTTGTGTTTGCCATAGCGATCGCCTTTGTACTGGCGTTCGCCGTCGGTTATTTCATTGAATTCATTATGATACGGCACCTCTACAAGCGGCCGCTGGATACCCTGCTGGCAACCTGGGGTTTGAGCCTGGTCATGCAACAGATCTTCCGTTCCTCATTCGGTGCCAAAGAAGTGAGTGCCGAGTTGCCTGAGTGGATGCTGGGTTCTGTGAATCCAACACCAGATATCGATATTCCTATCAACGGTCTGTTCGTCATGGTGCTGGCAGCGCTGGTCACTTTCGGTGTGTATATGTTTATGTATAAGTCACGCTGGGGCCTGCGTGTGCGTGCCACCGTGCAAAACCGCACCATGGCTGGCGCAGTGGGTATCAACACCGCCAAGGTTGACCGGGTGACATTCGCCCTCGGTTGCGGCATTGCCGGGATCGCCGGTGCCGCGTTCACCACCATTGCTTCTACCGGCCCGACCACAGGTACGCTGTACATCGTAGACAGCTTTATGGTGGTGGTGTTCGGGGGTGCAGCCAGCATCGTTGGTACCATCGCTTCGGCTTTCGGTATCGCCCAGGCGCAATCAATACTGCAATTCTTTATGACCAGCTCTATGGGTAAGGTATCTACCTTGCTCGTGATCGTCAGCATCCTGATGATGAAACCAGAGGGCTTGTTTGCCTCCAAACTGCGTAAGTAAATTTGGTTAATCGATGAGAATCCTAACCGGTTTCCATCAGGAATGCGCTGTACTTGGTTTTCTTAAAGCTTATGACATGCAAGCTTTGAAATAGTGTGTGTTGCCTTTCAGTTATTCACTCTCGTCATTCCGGCGCAGGCCGGAATCCAGGCGAGGTGCTACGTGGATACTGACCTGGATTCTGGCCTGCGCCAGAATGACGGGCGGGCAGAGCAGTTATTTTGATAGAGCTATTTGTTGCTACAGGCAATCATCCAGCATTTCCATAAGTAAATGAACGTATTAATTGTTTCGGACTGAAACCCTAGAATCAACGCATCAACAGAGGAGAATCTTGATGACATTATGGGAAAAAATGAAAGCCAGCCCGGTACTGGGTGGCAAGGAAGGTGTGATCAGCCTGGCTGTGCTGGCTGCTGTCATCTTCGTCGTATTGCCACTGGGGGTAGATATCTTCCGCCTCAATCTGATCGGTAAATACCTGACTTACGCGTTTGTGGCTGTCGGCCTGGTCATGCTGTGGGGGCATGGCGGTATCCTGAGCCTGGGCCAGGGTATCTTCTTCGGCCTCGGCGGTTATGCCATGGCCATGTTCCTGAAACTGGAAGCCTCAGATCCGCTGAGTACCAAGATCCAGTCTACCCCTGGTATCCCCGACTTTATGGACTGGAACCAGCTGACCGCATTGCCATGGTTCTGGGAGCCGTTCAAGAGCTTGCCGTTCACCATCTTTGCCGTGCTGACCATTCCCGCCTTGTTCGCCTACATCATCGGTTACGCCATGTTTAAACGGCGGGTGGGTGGCGTGTACTTCTCCATCATCACGCAAGCGGTCGCGTTGATCCTGAGTATCCTGATCATCGGCCAGCAAGGTTATACCGGCGGTGTGAACGGCATGACAGATTTGCGTACTCTGCTGGGCTGGGATATCCGTACCGACTCAGCCAAATATATCCTCTACTTTGTCAATGGCCTGTTGCTGTTCGGGGCGATCTTCCTCTCCAAATACATCATGAGCAGCAAGTTCGGCATGCTGCTGCTGGCGATGCGCGACAAAGAAGAACGCGTGCGCTTCTCTGGCTATGACGTCTCCAATTTCAAGATCTTTATCTTCTGCCTGGCAGCCATGATGTCTGCAGTCGGCGGTGCCATGTTCACCCTGCAGGTCGGTTTCATGTCACCTTCTTTTGTCGGTATCGTGCCATCGATCGAAATGGTGATCTTCTGTGCCGTCGGTGGCCGTGCGTCGCTGGTGGGTGCGGTCTACGGCACCTTGCTGGTCAACTACGGTAAAACCGTGTTCTCCGAGACTTACCCTGAAATGTGGTTGTTCCTGATGGGCGGGCTGTTTATTGCGGTGGTGATGTTCTTCCCTAGTGGTTTGGCTGGTATCTGGGATAAATACGCGACTAAATATGGCTGGTTCAAAGACAAGGCAGCGTCTGCAAAAAAGCCTGAGGTAAGTACTTCTAAGGTAGAAGCGCAAGCAGTACTTACCGAAACACTGGCTGAAACAACCCTGGCCACCGACTCTACCGGCGTGGCCACCAATAAAGCAACACGCAAGAAAGCAGACACGACTTCTGCGATCGAGAGTAATAAATTGAGAGGAGCAGAAGCATGAGTAATACCGACTTCGTCTTGGCAGTAGAAGATTTGACCGTCTCCTTCGATGGCTTTAAAGCAGTGGATAACCTGACCATGTATATCGATAAGAACGAATTACGCGTACTGGTAGGCCCTAATGGTGCTGGCAAGACCACGGTGCTGGACCTGATATGCGGCAAGACCAAATCCACGGCCGGGTCTATCAAGTTCAACAATACCGAGTTGACCAAACTGTCAGAGCACGAGATCGTGCGTTCTGGCGTAGGCCGTAAATTCCAGAATCCGTCCATCTATGAAAACCTGAGCGTATACCAGAACCTGGAAGTGTCGTACCCGAAAGGCCGTGGCGTGTTTGGCAGCCTGACCTTCAAACGCACGCAGGAAGTAGAAGACCGCGTGCGCCGGGTGGCGGCAGACATCATGCTGACCGAGTTTCTGGATATGGAATCTGCCCTGCTCAGCCATGGCCAGAAACAATGGCTGGAGATAGGCATGCTGCTGATGCAAGAGCCTGAGCTGTTGATGCTGGATGAGCCGGTGGCTGGCATGAGCGCCAAGGAACGCGACCAGACTGCCGAACTGCTCAACCGCATCTGCCAGAACCGCTCAGTGATCGTGATCGAGCACGATATGGAATTCGTGAAAAAGATCGCGCACAAAGTCACGGTGTTACATCAGGGCAAGATTCTGGCCGAAGGGCCTATGGAAAAAGTGCAAGCTGATGAAAAAGTCATTGAAGTTTATTTAGGTCATTAATAGCATCAGGCCATCAAAGGAGCACAGCATGTTTGAAATTGAGAATTTGCAGGTGAGTTATGGCCAAAGTCAGGTGATACATGGCCTGAATTTTAAAGCCAACAAAAACGAGACCCTGGCCATCATGGGCCGTAACGGCATGGGCAAGACCACTTTGTTCAAATCACTGATGGGCATTTTGCCTAGCAAAGCCAGCAAGGCCACGGTCGACGGCGTCGATCTGCAGGGCGCCGCTACGCATGACAGAGTGATGAAAGGCCTGGCTTACGTGCCACAAGGCCGCTGGATATTCCCGAATATGACGGTGCAGGAAAACATAGAGACCGGGCTGGAGAAATCGGCCAGCCGCGAGATCCCAGATGATATTTTTGCCTTGTTCCCGGTGCTGCACGAGATGCGCAAGCGCAAGGGCGGCAACCTCTCGGGCGGGCAGCAACAGCAGCTGGCGATCGCGCGTGCGCTGGTGACCAACCCGAAAGTGTTGCTGCTGGATGAGCCGACCGAAGGCATACAACCTTCTATCATCAAGGATATTGCCAAGGTGCTGAACGAGATCCGCAAAATGCGCGAGATCACCATCATCGTGTCTGAACAGGTATTGAGTTTCACCATGGAAGTGGCTGACCGTATCATCGTCATCGATAAAGGCCGCTTTATCCACGAAGACACCCGCGACAATGTCGATGCTGCCAAGGTGAAAAGTTACCTGTCTGTGTAAGTGCTTTTTTAGCCACAGAGGGCACAGAGTTCACAGAGAAAAGCTTGATTCAACACATGTTTAGGTTAGCAATCTCTGTCTTCACTGTGACCTCTGTGGCAAGTATTAAAAAATTATTGATCAGCTGTGGCATGATGCCGTTATGGATGATTTGAAGCATACGACAACATCGACAGTGCAAACGGCAACAGCAAAACATTGGCAAGCCAAGCTGGAACTGGGCTTTGCCAGGCGCGATGACCGTTCTTATCTTGCGCATAGGCTACATAAAGGCCCGCTGGTGGTGCAGAAAAGCCTGCACCCTGAAGGTGAAGATATTTGCCATGCCATTGTTGTACATCCTCCCGGTGGCGTGGCTGGCGGCGATGCCCTGCAATTGAACGTCAATCTAGCTGCCGGTGCGCGTGCTTTGCTCACCACACCAGGTGCTGGCAAGTGGTACAAAGCCAATGGCAGCAAGGCGACGCAAAACTTGCAGTTTCAACTTGCTGCAGGCAGTGGGCTCGAATGGTTTCCGCAAGAAAATATCCTGTTTGACGCGGCTGAGGTTGGGTTTAGCGCCGATATTCATTTGGCAGCAGATGCGACTTTTGCAAGCTGGGATATTGTTTGCCTTGGGCGGCAAGCGCAGCAGGAAGTATGGCAGCGTGGCCTTTATCAGGTAAATCAGCGCATTACCCGCAATGGCCAGCTGATCTGGAACGAACGGGCACTGATGCAAGCAGGTGATCTGGTGAAAACCAGCCGCGTTGGTTTGGCAAATGCCGCGGTGTTTGGCACTTTTCTGGTTTGTGCGGGAGCAGTGCCAGCAGAAGTATTGCAAGCTTGCCGGCAGATTGTGATTGCCGATGCCAAAGTCGGTATCACGGCTTTGCCAGAAGTACTTTGTATACGTTATGTCGGCAATGCTTCTCAGCAAGCCAGGCAGTATTTCGAGCAATGCTGGCAGCTGTTGCGGCCATGGTATTATCAAAAAGACGCGGTCAGGCCGCGTATCTGGAATACCTGATAGCAAAAAATATGATCAGAGAATGAATCTATGGAATTAACCCCAAGAGAAAAAGATAAATTGTTGATTTTCACCGCCTCACTGTTAGCCGAGCGGCGCAAGGCACGCGGTTTGAAACTGAATTACCCGGAAGCGGTGGCCTTTATTTCGGCCGCCATCATGGAAGGCGCGCGCGATGGTAAAACGGTGGCCGAACTGATGAGTTATGGCACCACTTTGCTGGCGCGCGATGAAGTGATGGAAGGTGTGCCGGAGATGATCCCGGATATACAGGTGGAGGCCACATTTCCTGATGGGACGAAGCTAGTCACCGTCCACCACCCCATCCCATAAGGCATGGCACTGCAAGCGCGGATGGCGGTGTTACTCAACCTTGCCGTACTTTGTGTACTGTCTGCGGTTGAGTGCCTTGCCCTCCACGCTTGCAGCACCATGCCTGAGTGAGTATGAAAATGGCGAATTGCGGCGTTGCGCGGTGCTCGAAATCCTCATGTACTGTATGTACATTCCGGTTTCTGTGCTCCGGGCGCCTTGCACTTCATCCATTTTGATCATTAACTGATCTCATGGAATATATAGGCATGGCACTGCAAGCGCGGATGGCGGTGTTGCTCAACATTGCCCTCCGCCCTTGCACCACCATGCCAGAATATGCTGAAAAAACATGACTAAAACCCACATAAAAAACGACTGGAGTAATTGATGATTCCCGGCGAAATGCAGGTCGCAGCAGGCGACATCGAGTTAAACACCGGCCGTGAAACGGTCACGCTGGATGTGGCGAATAAGGGTGACCGGCCGGTCCAGGTCGGGTCGCATTATCACTTTTACGAGACCAATGAAGCGCTGTCATTTGATCGCGAATCGGCGTATGGCTATCGATTGAATATTGCCGCAGGCACCGCTGTGCGTTTTGAGCCGGGGCAGACGCGTACCGTGCAGCTGGTCAACCTGGTGGGTAAGCGCGAGGTCTATGGCTTTGCTGCAAAAGTCATGGGTCCATTAAACAAGGCAGGTTGAAGGAAACACAATGACAGTGAAAATGGATAAACGCGCCTATGCCGAAATGTTTGGCCCAACTGTCGGCGACAAGGTGCGACTGGCTGACACCGAGTTATGGCTGGAAGTCGAGCATGACTACACCATTTATGGTGAAGAAGTGAAGTTTGGCGGTGGCAAGGTCATCCGTGACGGCATGGGCCAGGGTCAGGGTCTGGCGGCTGAAGTGGCCGATACTGTGATCACCAATGCGCTGATCATAGACCACTGGGGCATAGTCAAAGCCGATATCGGCATCAAGGGCGGTTATATTTCTGCCATCGGCAAGGCTGGTAACCCGGATATACAGCCCGGCGTGACGATTGCGATCGGTGCCGGTACCGAGGTGATCGCCGGTGAAGGCATGATCATCACTGCCGGCGGCATAGATACGCATATCCACTTTATCTGCCCGCAACAGATCGAAGAGGCGCTGATGTCTGGCGTCACCACCATGATAGGCGGTGGCACCGGGCCGGCGACCGGCACCTTTGCCACTACCTGTACGCCAGGGCCGTGGCATATACACCGCATGCTGCAGGCGGCGGATGCTTTCCCCATGAATCTGGGTTTTCTGGGCAAGGGCAATGCCAGCCTGCCCGAACCGTTGCGCGAACAGGTGCAGGCAGGTGTGATAGGGCTGAAGCTGCATGAGGACTGGGGCACCACCCCGGCGGCGATCGATAACTGCCTGAGCATCGCCGACGAAATGGATGTGCAGGTGGCCATACACTCCGATACCCTGAATGAATCCGGCTTTGTCGAGACCACCATAGGTGCTTTCAAGGGCCGTACCATACACACGTTTCATACCGAAGGCGCGGGTGGCGGGCATGCGCCGGATATCATCAAGGCAGCGGGTTATCCGAATGTGTTGCCTTCGTCGACCAATCCCACCCGGCCATTTACCGTCAACACCATAGATGAGCATCTGGATATGCTGATGGTCTGCCATCATCTGGACCCGGCCATCGCCGAAGATATCGCGTTTGCCGAAAGCCGTATCCGCCGCGAAACCATTGCTGCTGAAGATATCTTTCATGACCTGGGCGCATTCTCGATGATGTCGTCTGACTCGCAGGCCATGGGCCGTGTCGGCGAGGTGATCATACGCACCTGGCAAACCGCGCATAAAATGAAGATACAGCGTGGCCCGCTGGCAGAAGACAGCCCCGGCAATGATAATTTTCGTATCAAGCGCTATATTGCCAAATACACGATCAACCCGGCCATCACCCATGGTGTCTCGCATGTGGTCGGCTCGGTGGAAGTCGGCAAACTGGCCGACCTGGTGGTCTGGAAACCGGCATTCTTTGGCGTGAAACCATTTACCATCATCAAAGGTGGCATGATCGCTGCTGCCGCCATGGGTGACCCGAACGCGTCTATCCCCACGCCGCAACCCGTGCATTACCGCCCTATGTTTGGTGCCTATGGCGGTGGGCTGAAAACCGCAGTGACCTTTGTTTCGCAAGCCGGGCTGGATAACCCGGAACTGAAAACACTGGGGCTGCAAAAAACACTGGTCGCTGTCAAAGGCACACGCGGTGTGAAAAAAACCGATATGGTGCACAACACCTGGATGCCCAAAATAGACGTAGACCCGGAAACCTATGAGGTGCTGGCCGATGGCATGCCGCTGGTGTGTGAGCCGGCTGAGGTGTTGCCTATGGCGCAGCGGTATTTCTTATTTTAACGTGACTTTTCTCGCTGGTGATCGCCGACTGCGCGGCAACGACGGCAGCCAGCAAATAGAGTAAAAAATGATACATTTAACTGAACGCATCACCGTCAGCGGCCATATCGATGACACCTTGGAACTGCCGTTTGATCTAAGGCAGAAGAGCCGTTTGCGCGTGACGCTGGCCTCTGGCAAAGAAGCGGCGCTGTTTTTAACCCGCGGTATCATTCTGCGCGGTGGTGATCTGCTTAAGACTGGCGATGGGCTGGTGGTGCAGGTGCTGGCAGCACAACAGCCTGTTTATAACGTGATCGCGCCTACCCCGCGTGACCTGATGTGTGCAGCTTACCATTTGGGTAACCGTCACGTGCCTTTGCAGATCGGTGATGGCTGGTTACGCCTGGAACAGGATCATGTGTTGCGGGATATGCTGCTAGGCCTGGGCATGCAGGTCAGCGAAGTGCAGGCGCCATTTGAACCCGAAGCCGGTGCTTATGGTGGCGGCCACCGTCATGGTCACGACCATGACGCGCTGGAGTCCTTGCGGCCACGCGTCACCGGGCAAGGTCGCTAGCATGGCCGATGCGCTTACCCTGAGCCGTTTGTTGCAACTGGCCAGCCCTTTGCTGCCAGTGGGCGCTTATTGCTACTCGCAGGGGCTGGAGTGGGCGATAGAAAGTGGCGAGGTCAGCGATATTGCGTCCGCACAGGCCTGGATAGGCGACAGCCTGCAGGTTTACCAGGCCCGTTTCGAGCTGCCGCTGTTGTATCGTTTATATCAAGCCTGGCAGGCAGAGGATATGCTGGCCGTGCAGGAATGGGATGCTTTTTACCGCGCCGGACGGGATACTGCCGAAGGCTGGGCCGAGACGCGGCAGATGGGTTACTCTTTGCGCCGCTTGCTGAATGACCTCAAACCTATGTCGCCAGCGCTGGTGGCACAGGTGAATACACTGGAATCGCCGACTTTTCCTACCTTGTATGCCGCGATCGCCCAGCACTGGCAGATACTGCCGGAACAGGCCTTGCATGGCTATGCCTGGGGCTGGCTGGAAAACCAGGCCAGTGCCGCCATGAAAGCGGTACCGCTGGGGCAAGTGGCAGGGCAGACCATATTGTTTGCGTTGGGCGAGCGCTTGCCAGGCATCGTCAGTCAGGCGATGTTATTGCCGGACGATGGCCTGAGTAACTTTAATCCCTTGTTGAGTATCGCCGGATGTCTGCACGAGACACAGTACAGCCGGTTGTTCCGGTCATAGCTGAAAGTGGCATTGCGGCGTCGACCAGAGGTGGTGCAGAGCAGGTTCTGCGCGGATTAAATGCAGTGAATTAAAAGGTGATAGACATGATGAAGATACATACGCAGTTTGAGACACCCACCGCAGCGGTGACAGATTTCAAAGAACCGTTACGTGTGGGCATAGGTGGCCCGGTCGGTTCCGGCAAGACCGCTTTAACGCTGGCGTTGTGCCAGCAATTGCGCGAGCTGTACAACATTGCTGTGGTCACCAATGACATTTACACCAAGGAAGATGCCGAGTTTTTAACGCGCAATGAAGCATTGTCACCTGAGCGCATCATCGGTGTGGAAACCGGCGGTTGCCCGCATACGGCGATACGCGAAGATGCCTCCATGAACCTGGAAGCGGTGGACCAACTGAGCAAGCGTTTCCAGACACTGGATATCGTGTTTGTTGAAAGCGGTGGCGATAACCTGGCGGCGACCTTCAGCCCCGAGTTATCTGATCTGACGATTTATGTGATCGATGTGGCGGCCGGCGAGAAGATCCCGCGCAAAGGCGGCCCTGGCATCACCAAGTCTGACTTGCTGGTGATCAACAAGATAGACCTGGCACCTATGGTGGGCGCTTCGCTGGAAGTGATGGACCAGGATGCCAAACGTATGCGTGGTGAAAAGCCTTTTGTTTTCAGTAACCTGAAGAGTGGGCAGGGGTTAGCGGAGATTGTAGGTTTTATCGAAAAACAAGGCCTCATGCAGTAAAAAATGAGCGCTACGCGTCTGTGGCGGTGTTGTTGGCGGCTTGCCGTACTAATATGTACTGTCTGCGCCGCCACGCCTTGCCACAAACACGCAGCGCTCATTTTTAGCAGTAAAGACAGCGCTATTGAATAAAGCGTGCAACAGAAACTAAGACGAAATTGGGCGTTGTTTAAACTGAGCCAGGCCGAACTTGATACGGAGAAGATTGAATGAAAAAAATGATTTTTTTAACTTTTGCTGCACTTGCAGCTTCAGGTAGCGCTTTTGCACATCCGGGGCATGATCTGAACACCGGCTTTGCCAGCGGCTTTTTGCATCCGCTGACTGGCTGGGATCATTTGCTGGTGATGCTGTCACTGGGGGTATGGGCAGCGCGGCGTCCGCAGCAGCAGGGCTGGCAGTTGCCGCTGCTGTTTGTCAGCGTGATGGCAGTATTTGCCGCATTGGCCATGGTCTGGTTGCCCATGTCGCTGGCCGAGGTGTTGGTCGCTGCCAGTGTGCTGGTGATGGGTGGTTTGCTGCTGGCGAAAGTGGCTTTATCCAGATGGGCGCAATTCAGCCTGGTGGGGGTGGTGGCGGCTGCGCATGGTTATGTACATGGAGTAGAGCTAGGGCAAAGCTGGCCGGCGTTGACCGGCATGGTGCTGGCAACGGCTACGCTGCATGGCCTGGGCTGGCTGCTGGGTCGCCAGCAGCAGCCGTGGCTGAAAGCCGGCACGCAATTGCTGGGCGGCATGATGGTAGGCCTGGGCACATACTGGCTGCTTGCCTGATAGTGCATCGCTTAAAAATGCAGTGCAGAAAGCGGATCTTGCAGGTCCGCTTTTTTGATGTAAAGGCCTGTGATGTTGCTTGCCTTTAGCCGCTACGTCAATTAACGTAATGATTGATTCACCTGCAGACCTTAAGATAGCGTGGGGAAAGTTTTGGTCTTTCATTTTTTCGTCTGGGGTACATCGCCGCAGGCTGTTTGTTAAAGCCTGTCATCATTAAAGGGTTATTGATTGTCTACGCCGTCTCCCGGATCAACTAACGAGATCACTGCCGAACCGATACAACGTATCGTCAAGATCCGTCGCGACTATAACAATTGGGTAGCGAACGAGACCATAGAGGATTATGCACTGCGCTATACGCCGCGCGCGTTCCGCAAATGGTCTATCTTGCGCGTCTCGAACACGGCACTGGGCGCGATCTCTTTTCTGGTGCTGGAGGCGATCGGTGGCACCATCACCATCAATTACGGTTTCCCGAATGCCTTATGGGCTATCCTGGCGGTAGGGGCAATCATCTTTCTGACTGGTCTGCCTATCAGCTATTACGCCGCCAAATACGGGCTGGATATGGATCTGCTGACGCGTGGCGCCGGTTTTGGTTATATCGGTTCTACCATCTCCTCGTTTATTTACGCCTCGTTCACTTTTATCCTGTTTTCGCTGGAAGCGGCGATCATGGGCTATGCGCTGGAACTCTATTTCCATTTGCCGCTATATCTGGGTTACCTGGTCAGTGCGCTGATCGTGATCCCGCTGGTCACGCATGGCGTGACCTTGATCAGCCGTATCCAGATGATCACGCAGCCGATCTGGATCGCGCTGATGTTCCTGCCTTTTTTCGCTATCCTGCGCGCAGATCCGAATGTGGTCAGCCGCCTGAGTGATTTTGCCGGGGTGTCGGCCAATGGCGGGCATTTCAACTGGCTGATGTTTGGTGCGGCGACGGCGGTGGGGGTGGCGCTGATCCCGCAAGTGGGCGAGCAGGTGGACTTTTTGCGCTTTATGCCGGCGCGCAATAAAGAGAATTACTGGCGCTGGAACCTGGGCGTGTTGCTGGCCGGGCCGGGCTGGGTGATCCTGGGCATGCTGAAAATGCTGGCCGGAGCGTTGCTGGCCTATCTGGTATTCAACCGTGGCATGCCGGTGAGTTCTGCGGTCAACCCTACGCATATGTACCTGGTGGGGTTTGAACATGTGTTCAGCAACCATGAGATCGCGCTGGCGGTGACTGCGCTGTTTGTCTGCGTCTCGCAGATCAAGGTCAATATGACCAATGCCTATGCCGGCTCACTGGCGTGGTCTAATTTTTTCGCCCGCCTCACGCATAGCCACCCTGGCCGTATCGTCTGGGTGGCATTCAATGTGATGATCGCCATCGTGCTGATGGAGCTGAATGTGTTCCAGGCACTGGAAGAGATACTGGGCCTGTATGCCAATATCGCGATCGCCTGGATCGCGGCAGTGGTGGCTGACCTGGTCATCAACAAGCCACTCGGTTTAAGCCCCAAGGGCATAGAGTTCAGGCGCGCCTATCTGTATGACATCAACCCGGTAGGCGTAGGCGCCATGTTTATTGCGTCGGCGATCTCTATCGCCGCATATACCGGCGTCATGGGCGTGGTCGCGCAATCATTTTCTACTTTTATCTCATTATTCACCGCGATGCTGTTATCGCCGCTGATCGCCTGGTACACCAAAGGCAAATACTACCTGGCCAGGCAGCGCCCGGTCTATCTTCAACCCAGCGCGACCAAGCAGTGCGTGATCTGCGAGCGCGAATACGAGCTCAGTGATATGGCGCAATGCCCGGCTTACGGCGGCGCCATCTGCTCGCTGTGCTGCTGCCTGGATGCCAGGTGCCATGATGCCTGTAAACCGCAGGCGCGACTGAGTGCGCAGTGGGAGGCGTTTAATAAAAAGATATTGCCTGAACGCTTATGGCCGCACCTGAATGGGGGTGTCGCCCATTTTCTGTTGCTGATGGTGATCGCCATGATGCTGTTTGGTGCCACCATAGGCCTGATCTATCTGCATGATTCGCTGACCATAGGTCAGGAGGCACCTGAACTGATGCATCGCTTCCGCCTTGGTTATCTCAAGATCTTCGTCGCGCTGCTGTTTCTGGGCGGCATCGTCGCCTGGTGGCTGGTACTCACCTCTGCCAGCCGGCGGGTGGCGCAGGAAGAATCCAACCGCCAGACCGGGCTGTTGCTGGAAGAGATAGAATCGCACAAGAAAACCGACAGCCAGCTGCAAAAAGCCCGCCAGCTGGCCGAAGAAGCCAACCAGGCCAAGAGCCGCTATATCACCGGCATCAGCCATGAATTGCGCACGCCGCTCAACAGTATCCTCGGTTATGCCCAGCTACTGACCAATGATGACAGCATCCCCGACCATCGCAAACAGGCAATCAAGACCATCAGCCGTGGCGGCGAGCACCTGCTGTCACTGATAGAAAGCACACTGGATATCGCGCGTATTGAAAGCGGCAAAATGGCGTTTGATGTCAAACCGCTGCATTTTCCCGAATTCATCACCCATATCGTCAGCATGTTTGAGATACAGGCGCAAAACAAAGGCCTGAGCTTTCATTTTGAACAGGTGGGCGTGTTGCCGGAGTATGTGCGGGCAGACCATAAACGCCTGATGCAGATCCTGGTGAATATCCTGGGTAATGCGGTGAAATTCACCAGCAAGGGCAGTGTGACTTTCCGTATCAGCTACGCACGCGAGATCGCGCAGATCGAGATCCAGGATACCGGCCCCGGCATTGCGCCTAACGAGGTCGAAAAGATCTTCGAGCCGTTTGAGCGTGGCAGCGCCGCCAATGTGGTCGGCATAGGCGGTACCGGCCTGGGCCTGACCATCAGTAAACTGTTAACCCAGCTGATGGGCGGCGAGATCCATTTCGACAGCGTAGTCGGCTATGGCACGCGTTTTGATATCCGGCTGTTCTTGCCGCAGATCCGCGAAACTGCACATCTGTCCAAACAGGCAGTGCGGCAGCGTACCGGCTACCAGGGCACGCCACGCACCATTCTGGTGGTGGATAATGAAGACGCGGACCGCGAGCTGTTGCGCGATACCCTGCAACCGCTGGGCTTTATCATCCACGAGGCTGCCAATGGCCAGGCCTGTGTCAACCAGTACCAGGCAGTCAAAGCCGACCTGATACTGATGGACCTGGCCATGCCGGTGATGGACGGCTGGGAAGCCGCCTACATCATCCGCGAGGTACACCATTCGCAGATCCCTATCGCCATCGTGTCTGCCAATGCCTATGACCGCAGCCTGGATAACCAGGCCAAGATCCCGGCCCGGGATTTCTTTGTTAAACCGGTGAATCTGGACGAGGTGCTGGATTGGGTAGGCCATCAGCTGCAGCTGACCTGGCGCTATGTCGATAGCAGCCTGGACCGGCAGGCACTCTCTGTCGCCGAGTCGGCAGTGGCCGTTGCTGCGGTCGATACCAAGGCTATCCCGGAAGACTTGCTGGAAAACCTGATGCAGTTCGCCAAGGTCGGCTATGTCAAAGGCGCGCGTGAGGTGATGACTACACTGACTCGCGAATACTCGCACCATCAGACCTTGATAAACGCACTGAATGCGGCCATGGAACGCTTTGATTTTGCTACACTGCAACGCTTGATTGAGGATGCAAGATGACCAACCCAAACTATACCGTGCTGATTGTGGATGATGTGCCGGAGAACCTGGCTTATCTGCATGACGCCCTGGATGAATCGGGCTATCAGGTCTGTGTTGCCAATTCAGGTGAAATGGCCCTGCAGGTCGCACACCTGGTGCAGCCACACGTGATCCTGATGGACGCCATGATGCCTGGCCTGGATGGATTTGCGACTTGCAGGCGTATCAAGGCCACGGCCGAGACCCAGCATATCCCGGTGATCTTTATGACCGGCCTGACCGAGATAGAACATGTGACCATGGCTTTTGATGCCGGTGGCGTTGATTATGTCACCAAGCCGGTGCGCCCGGCAGAAGTGCTGGCACGCGTGAAAGCGCATGTGCAGAACGCCACCAAGATGCATCAGGCCACTTCTGCGCTGGATGCGTTCGGCCAGGCCACCATTGCCATTTTGCCTACGGGGAGACGGCTGGTATGGCAAACACCTTTAGCCAAGCAATACCTGGAACAATATTTTGCCGAATGGGTAGCCAAAGAGGCTTATAGCGCGGTGCAGACCCTGCCCCCCATGATCTACCAGTGGCTGGAAAGTTGCGTGCAGCAATTTGCCGCCGGGCAGACCATGCAGACCCTGAGTGTCAACCAGGGCAATGCGCGGCTCAGTCTCACCGTGGCTAATACCAGTGAAGAGCAATGGGTGATCGTGTTGCGCGAACACTCTGATGAATTGCAGATCGAATCACTGGGTAAAGTATTCCAGTTGACCAAGCGCGAGTCCGAAGTCCTGTACTGGACAGTGAAAGGCAAAACCAATAAGGATGTCGGCGAGATCCTCGGCACCAGCCCGCGCACCATCAATAAACATCTGGAACATGTGTTCCAGAAACTGGGCGTGGAAACCAGAACTGCCGCTGCCTCGCTGGTGACTTCCAAAATCAAGTTCTAGCAGGGTTGCAGCGCTGCTTGTTCTGGCCTGAACCGCATCAGGCCACAGGCTACGCATATACTGCATACGGTCAGCCCGGCATAAAGCCTGGGCTTGTGGCAGATTAGGGATTAATATTCCCGGTAATTCTATTCTCGCACTCACTGATCAATCACGGTTTTCAATAGAAAGGCTGCTATGGATTTGCAACTGAAGGGCAAAAAAGCATTGGTTTCCGGGTCTACGGCGGGGATAGGGCTGGCGATCGCCAGCTTGCTGGCACAAGAAGGAGCCGAAGTGGTGATCAATGGCCGCTCTGAAAGCTCGGTGCAGCAGGCGATAGATGACATTCAGCGCGCCACCGGCAAGACTGTTTCCGGCTTTGCCGGCGATCTGACGCAGGCAGATGTGGCGCAGAAGCTGGTCGCGGCTTATCCCGAGATCGATATCCTGGTGAATAACCTGGGCATTTTTGAACCCAAAGCATTTGCAGATATCCCCGATGAAGACTGGCAACGTTTTTTTGATGTGAATGTATTGAGTGGCGTACGCCTGGCCAGGTTGTATCTGGCCGGTATGCAGCAAAAAGACTGGGGCCGCATCGTGTTTATCTCCAGTGAGAGCGGGGTGCAGATCCCGCCGGAAATGATACATTATGGCATGACCAAAGCGGCACAGATCGCGGTGGCGCGTGGCCTGGCAGAGTCTCTGGCCGGAACGCAGATCACCGTCAACAGCATTCTGCCTGGCCCCACACGTTCACGCGGCGTGGGTGATTTTGTTGAGGCGCTGGCGCAAGCCGAAAACAAGTCTCAAGCCGCCTTTGAACAAGAGTTTTTTGAGCAGGTCAGGCCGACCTCGCTGATCAAACGCTTTGCCAGCACCGAAGAGGTCGCCAGCCTGGTGGCTTATATCGCCAGCCCGCTCTCATCCGCCACTACCGGGGCCGCTTTACGTGTCGATGGCGGTGTGATCAAAAGCGCGTTCTGATCCGCATCCACTGCACCAGCAGGCTTTTTGCACTTGCTGGTGTGCCAAACCGGGTGACTCTGCTGGCCTGGCATGTTATGGTCACCCATCACAGATAAACAGCGGGTAAGACTTGATGCGGTTGTTCCGGCAGGCTCATTCCTTTGACGCACTTGCGCAGCACTATGGCGAACAGTATAAATGGATGGTGTTATGCATCATAGGCCTGGGCACCATCGCCGGGGTGTTATGCACCTCCAGTTTCAATGTGGCGGTGCCGGCGCTGACCAGGACTTTTCATCTGGGCCAGGACCATGTGCAATGGGCCATGACTGCTTTTCTGGCTGCCATGACCATCGCCATGTTGCCCGCCGCCTGGTTACTTGAGCGCTTTGGCCTGCGGCGTGTGTTTATGGCGGCATTGTGGCTGTTGATCGCCGCCAGTATCGCCGGCTTTTATTCGCATACTTTTGTGCATGTCGTCATTGCGCGGCTGGTTCAGGGCCTGGCAGCGGGCGTGTTGCAACCGCTGGGCATCATGGCGCTGATGCGCTTATTCCCGCCCAATATCCAGGGCAGGGCCTCTGGCATATTGATCGTAGGCATCGCTTTCACCCCGGCCATCGCGCCTTCTATCAGTGGCTGGATGCTGGACCAGTTCGGCTGGCAGGCTATTTTTCTGTTAGGCGTGCCGTTTGCCTTGCTGGCGTTGGGCGCCGCCCGCATCTGGCTGCCAGCGCCGCGCAAAAGAGAGGTGCAGCCGTTTGACTGGGCTGGTCTGGGCTGGTTATCTGCCGCTTCCATAGGCCTGATCGAATTTGTTTCCAGCTTGCACCATAGCGGCCTGGTAGCGTTCTGGACCTGGGGTTATGCCATTTTGCTGGTGGTGGCCATGATCTGCTATATCCGCCATGCACAGCGTTTGCCGCATGCCATCATTCAATTACACCTGTTTTCCAGACCTACCTTCAGTCGCGGTACTTTCGTGGCTTTTGCCTATGGCTTCGGCTTATTCGCGTCTACTTATTTGATCCCGGTATTCCTGCAAACCGCCATGGCATTCAGTGCGACTGACGCGGGCCTGTTGTTGCTGCCATCCGGCATCGCGCTGGTGCTCACTATTCCTTTTGCCGGGCGCATGGCCGATCAACTGTCACCCAGGCGCATCACGCTGGCGGGCTTGTCTATCTTTGGCGCGTCGTTTCTGGTGTTTGTTGTGGCTGCCGACACCGTGCAATACTGGGAGATAGTCGCCGCGACCGTGGTCGGCCGTATCGGGCTGGGCATGATACTGCCTGCGCTCAACCTGGCTACCCTGCACGAGATGGAGCCGCAGCATCTGGGCCAGTCTTCGGTGGTCGTCAGTTATGCCAGACAACTGGGTGGCGTGGTCGGCGTGACCATGATGGCGGTATTTCTGGAGTGGCGGCAGGAGGTGTGCGGCGCGAATGCTGCGGGCATCTTCCAGGCTTATGCGCAGGGCTTTTTGTTGCTTTCGGTGGTGTTTGTGCTGGCGATCGTGGTCGCCATCGGCATGAAGGATGCCAGGCGCTGATAACCTGTTTTAAAGTAGCGATCTTCAGGTTTTAAAGTATCAATCGCCAGGCCTGCATGCCGGACTGTTGAAAACCGTGCTGCCGGTAGAGCTGCTGGGCGGCTGCATTGTCGTGGTCGGTGAGCAGGGTGATCCTGAGTATCTGCTGTGTGCGGGCGTATGCCAGTGCATACTCCAGCAATCGCGCGCCTACGCCCTGACCACGGTAGTCAGGCTGCACCACCATATCTTCCAGTAAAGCGACCCGGCCACCGAGAGCGGTGGAGATGGTGTAGAGCAAACTCACCATGGCGATCACTACCCCTTCATGTCTGGCGACCAGGATGCGGCCGCTATCCGCTTGTTGCAAGATGGCAGTCAGGCCTTGTTGCTGGGCGGCGGTGTCAGGGCTGAAGTCGTGTTCTTGCGCAAACAGCAGTGTGAGCAGGGCGCTTAATGACTGCAGGTCAGCCAGCTGCGCAGTCTCAAAAGAAATCTTGTCGAGTTTCTTTTTAGCCAGCTGCGCCCGCTGAAAAGAAATCGCAGTGTCAGATATCTTTTTCATAAACTTGATATCTGCACACTGCGATCATATGGCTGAGTGGTTGTTTAAGGCTTATTTTTCAACAAAAGCCTTTTCAATCACGTAATCGCCTAGTTCGCCGATACGTGGTGAAACCTTGAATCCGCGCTTGTCCAGCATGTCGGCGGTATCCTTAAGCATGGCCGGGCTACCGCAGATCATGGCGCGGTCTGTTTCAGGGTTCAGCGGTGGCAGGCCGATATCTTCGAACAGTTTGCCACTTTCTACCAGGTCAGTCAGGCGGCCCTGGTTCCTGAATGGTTCGCGCGTCACTGTCGGGTAGTAGATCAGCTTGTTTTTCACTTCTTCGCCAAAGAATTCATTGTTCGGTAATTCCTGGCTAATAAAGTCGGCGTAAGCGAGTTCATTCACATGACGCACACCGTGGATCAGGATCACTTTTTCAAAGCGGTCATACACTTCTATATCCTGGATCAGGCTCATGAACGGAGCCAGGCCGGTACCAGTCGAGAAGAAATACAGGTTTTTACCTGGTTTCAGATCGTGGGTGACCAGGGTGCCGGTAGGCTTGCGGCTGACCAGTAAAGGGTCGCCCACTTTCAGGTGTTGCAGGCGTGAAGTCAGCGGGCCGTTAGGCACTTTAATGCTGAAAAACTCCAGATGTTCTTCATAGTTCGGGCTGGCGATACTGTAAGCGCGTGTCAGTGGCAGGCCGTCTACTTCCATGCCTATCATGACAAACTGGCCGTTCTCAAAACGCAAACCTGGGTCGCGCGTGGCCTTAAAACTAAACAGGGTGTCGTTCCAGTGATGAACGCTCAATATCGTTTCTGTGGAATATTTTTTATTACTCATGTCTTATTTTTACTCGCGACTAGGCAAAGGGTTTGAATTTAAAGGGTTTATTCTAAATTGGTATTATAGCGCAGCTGTCAGTTCTGGCACGGCCTCAAACAAGTCTGCCACCAGGCCGTAGTCAGCGATCTTGAAAATCTGCGCTTCCGGGTCCTGGTTGATCGCGACTACCACCTTACTGTCCTTCATGCCATAAGCATGCTGGATGGCGCCGGAGATACCGACGGCGATATACAGTTCAGGCGCGACCACTACGCCGGTCTGGCCGACTTGCAGGTCGTTGGGTGCGTAACCGGCATCCACCGCGGCACGGCTGGCACCAATGGCGGCATGCAGTTTGTCTGCCAATGGCGCGATGACCTGGGCGAAAGCGTCGGCACTGCCCAGGGCACGGCCGCCGGAGACCACTACTTTGGCAGCGGTCAGCGCCGGGCGCTCGGATTTGTTAAAGGCTTCTGATACCCAGCGGCTGCCTTGCGGCGCAGCAGGCGTTGCGATCGGTTTGATCGCGGCACTGGCACCGCCGGCGGCAACTGCGAATTTGCTGCCTCTTACGGTCAATACCTGGATAGCATCCTGGTTGTGCACGGTGGCCAGGACGTTACCGGCATAAATGCCACGCACATAAGTGTTTCTATCCTGGATCTCCAGCACGTCGGACAGCATGTTCACGTCCAGCAAAGCGGCCACGCGCGGCAGTACGTTTTTGCTGAAAGCGCTGTGCGCTGCCAGCACCACAGTGTAACTGCCGGCCAGTGGCACGATGATGTCAGCCAGGTGTTCTGCGGTCGGGTGTTGCAAGGCCGCATCGCTGGCGACCAATACACTGTCTACACCCTGCAAGGCGGCCACTTGTGCGGCAACTGCCTCGGGCTGGGCGCCGGCGATCAATACATCTACCGGCTGTTGCCAGTGTTGCGCAGCGGTGACGGCACGCGCCACTTGTTCATTCAAATGCTGGCCGTCATGTTCGGCGATAATCAGTGTTCTCATCTAATGATCCCTTCGTGTGAGCGCAATTTGCTCAATAATTCATTCACATCTTTCACCATGACGCCAGCCGGGCGTGCCGGTGGTGCGGCTACCTTCAGTTGCTGC
This sequence comes from Methylophilus sp., assembly GCF_052437885.1. Taxonomy (GTDB): domain Bacteria; phylum Pseudomonadota; class Gammaproteobacteria; order Burkholderiales; family Methylophilaceae; genus Methylophilus. The sequence continues at coordinate 91,772 of NZ_JBQVPB010000013.1, forward strand.
ACATTGTGGCTGAGGGAGACATTGAGAGAATCCAGTGGCACGTTCTCCAGCGGTTTTTTTCTTGCCATCATCAGGTTGGGCAGTTTGACATAGCGTGGTTCGTTGAGGCGCAAGTCAGCTGTGATCACCGCTGGCAGGCTGACAGACAGGGTTTGTGTGCCGCCATCGATCTCGCGCACCACAGTCGCCTGGTCACCTTCTATGCTGATTTGCGAGGCGTAAGTGGCCTGTGGCAATTTCAGCAGGGCTGCCAGCATCTGCCCGGTCTGGCCGGCATCATCATCAATGGCTTGCTTGCCCAGCAAAATGAGGTTGGGCTGTTCGCGCTCTACTACCGCTTTCAACACTTTGGCTACGCCCAGCGAATGCAGGGTCTCCTGGGTTTCTATCAGCATGGCACGGTCTGCACCCATGGCTAGCGCATGGCGCAGGATATCCTGGTTTGCGGCACCGCCTATGGTGACGGCAATGATCTCGCTGACTATGCCTTTTTCTTTCAGGCGTATGGCTTCTTCAATGGCATTTTCATCAAACGGGTTGATGCCCATTTTGACGCCCTCGATATCCACATCAGAACCATCTGCCTTGACGCGTACCTGGATGTTATAATCAACGACCCGTTTGATCGCTACTAATGCTTTCATAAAGTGCTGCTTTCCATAGATGTTCTAGCCTAGGTGTTCTAAATTTAGCTGTTCTAAATCGTAACCGAGCATTTTAAGCTAGCTTGTAATATTTATTAAATTGATTATTATAATAATATATATCTATTTTATAGATTAATGTTAAGGCGACTAAAACGTTGCCAGATCCTTTTATCCGCAATGAAATACACGCTCAGGCAATTAGAGATATTCGTCGCTATCAGTCGTGCTGGTAGTGTCTCGCGTGCCTGTGAGCAATTAGCATTATCGCAATCGGCTGCCAGTACCGCGCTGATCGAGCTGGAAAAGCAATTCGAGATCCAGCTATTTGACCGCGTCGGCAAAAGTTTACGCATCAACGAAAGCGGACAACAGCTATTGCCCAAAGCGGTCGAGTTGCTGGACCGTGCCCGCGAGATCGAGCGCATGCTGCATGGCCAGCAAGGTTACGGGCATTTGAAGATCGGTGCCACGCTGACGGTAGGTAATTATCTGGTCACCTTACTGGTTGCCAAATTCCTGCAACAGTATCCGCAAAGCCATATCCAGCTGCAGGTGCAAAATACGCGCACTATCGTAGAGCAAATTGCGAATCATACACTGGATTTGGGTATGATAGAGGGCGAGTGTAACCACCCGGATATCGCCGTGGCGCCCTGGATCGCCGATGAACTGGTGATTTTTGCTGCGCCTACGCACCCGCTGGCACAGATCGCGCAGACTGGTAAAACCATCTATAAGTCTGATCTGTTATTGCAGCCATGGATAGTGCGTGAAAAAGGCTCGGGCACCCGCGAGACGTTTGACCGTGCATTCAGCCAGGATTATTCCAGGCTGAACATCACGCTGGAACTGGAACATACCGAGGCGATCAAGCGCGCGGTTGAGTCAGGGCTGGGCATAGGCTGTATCTCCAGGCTGGCACTCAAAGACGCATTCAGGCGCGGTAGTCTGGTGCCTATCGAGAACCACAGCCTGCAGTTTCACCGCAATTTTTATTTTTTATGGCACCGGCAGAAATACCAGACCGGCGGTATCCGCCAGTTTCTGGCGTTTTGCCAGGCGTTCACCCAAGGGGCGACGCGTAGTGATTTAATTGATATCCCGGCGATTGCCTGATGGCAGGAACCTGAATGTTGGAGGAAGCATGGAAAGAGATGTAATGGAATATGATGTGCTGATCGTCGGGGCTGGCCCGGCAGGATTATCAGCCGCCATCCGTCTCAAACAACTGGCACAGGCACAAGGGCAGGAACTGGGCGTGTGCGTACTGGAAAAAGGCGCCGAAGTCGGCAGCCATATCTTCTCGGGCGCGGTGTTAGACCCCAGGGCCTTGCAGGAGCTACTGCCGGACTGGCAGGCTCTGGGCGCGCCACTGCATACACTGGTCGCTAAAGATACCTTTGTGGTGTTAGGCCAGGAAAAACACTGGGCCTTGCCGGAATGGACCCTGCCGCCGCTGATGCGCAACCATGGTAACTATATCGTCAGCCTGGGTGAAGTCTGCCGCTGGCTGGCAGGTCAGGCCGAAGCACTGGGGGTAGAGATCTACACCGGCTTTTCTGCACAAACGCCAAGTTATGATGAAGCCGGCCGCATGGTCGGTGTCATCACTGGCGATATGGGCCTGGATAAACAGGGCGAACCTACGGCGAATTTCACGCCTGGTATCGAGATCCGCGCCAAATATACCCTGGTGGCCGAAGGCACGCGCGGTTCGCTGACCAAACAGCTTGAGGCCCGCTATGGTTTACGCACGGCGGCCAGCCCGGCCAAATATGGGCTGGGGTTCAAAGAGATCTGGCGCATCCAGCCTGAGTTGCACCAGCAGGGCCTGATCGAACATACGCTGGGCTGGCCGCTGGATGCCAACACCGGTGGCGGAGGCTTTATCTACCATCATGGCGAAAACCTGGTGTCAGTCGGCTATGTGGTACACCTGGATTACAGCAACCCGTATCTGTCATTGTTTGATATTTTTCAGACCTATAAGACCCAGCCCAAGCTCAAGGCACTGCTGGCAGGCGGGCAACGCATCAGTTATGGCGCGCGTGCCATTTCAGAAGGCGGCATACAGTCATTGCCAGAGCTGGCCTTCCCCGGTGGCGCATTGCTGGGGTGCAGCGCTGGCCTGGTCAATGTGCCCAAGATCAAGGGCACCCACTATGCCATGAAATCCGGCATGCTGGCCGCCGAGTCTGTGTTTGAAGCCATCCAGCAAGGCGCGCCGGAAATACTGGCCAGTTATCCGCAAAAACTGCGTGCCTCATGGGTATGGCAGGATCTAAGCGCCGTGCGCAATGTGAAACCCTATCTGTCACGCTGGGGCACATGGGTAGGCACCGTGCTGGGCGGTGTGGAAATGTGGTTGTCAGGCTTTGGCATCACCTTGCCGTGGACCCTTAAACATACGGTCGCCGATCACGCCACCCTGGATGAAGCCAGGAATAGCCGCCAGCCGGAGTATGCCAAGCCGGACGGAGTGCTGACTTTTGATAAGCTCAGTTCAGTCAGCCTGTGCAATATCGGCCATGATGACCAGCAGCCCTGCCATTTGAAACTGACGGTGCAGGATATCCCCGAACGCGTCAATCTGCCGCGCTATGCAGGGCCTGAGCAGCGCTATTGCCCGGCGGGGGTGTATGAGTTTATTGAGCAGCAAGGGCAGCAGGTACTGCAGATCAATGCGCAAAATTGCATTCATTGTAAGACTTGCGATATTAAAGACCCGACGCAGAATATTAACTGGGTACCACCGGAGGGTGGCAGCGGGCCGAATTACGTTTCGCAGTGATAGGATTGATTTCGTGGCGGTTGGTTTATGAGCAATCGTGCGCGCTACATTCGCCCGTCATTCCGGCGGAGGCCGGAATCCAGGCAAGGTGAATGCTTAGCTTGGTTGCAGCAAAGAACCGGCGGTGCACTTTCTATGAAGTTTTAATCGGTATTTCTTTGCTCTAGTTCAGTGCTCTGATTCACCGTTGTTTTTCGCCTCTAGGCGAGTTACTTTTCTTTGCTTGCCCAAAGAAAACGTAACCAAAAGAAATGCACCCTAGCTTCCGCTTTTTCCCTGCGTTGCTCGTCAACGTGGGCGTCCAACGAAACTCGCCCTAGCGGCCTGCACACAACGCAGGCCACCGCGGAACTCGAACAGACGCTGGCCGAAAACTCCCACGCTGACTGCGCTACTCGGCGCGTCAGATAGGGGCCCGTTAAAACCACACGCTCTTAGTTAAAAGAGACTCGCCGCATTTATTCCCGCGCAAACATTGAAATAAAACAAAGCAAAAAACGAAAATGAAACAAAAACCCACCAACAAACCAAAAGCATTGGTTTGTTGGTGGGTTGGTTTGTTGGTTTGTTGGTTTGTTGGTTTTAGTTTTGGAAGTTAAGAGGGTTACTAAGCGCCCTGTGCAGTTAGAGCTTCACTACTCTCTAAACGTGGTGGGTCTAAACGGGCCCCTATCTGACGCGCCGAGTAGCGGAGTCAAAATAAGGAGGAAGGGAGCGACTGTCTGAGCTCCGCGGTGGTCTGCGGGGTGTGCAGGCCGCTAGGGCGAGTTTCGCGACCGCTTATTT
>NZ_JBQVPB010000014.1:0-89653 GCF_052437885.1 Methylophilus sp.
TTGTGTGGCTTGTCAGGGCGAGTTTCGTTGGACGCCCACGCTGACGAGCAACGCAGGAAACAAGCGGAAGCTAGGGTGCCCTTTCTTTTGGTTACTTATTCTTTGGGCAAGCAAAGAAAAGTAACTCGCCGAGGGGCGAAAAACAACCTGCCAATCATCCAAAAGAATTATCTAATTACAAAGTCCAGCAAGTCCATCATTCGCCCTACTCGGTGAACCAGTTTGGCAAGCAAAAAATTAACCTCGCCTGGGAGCAAAAACAACCTCCCAATCATCCATAGAATTACCTGCCTATGCGATACCTGTTGGTTATTGCAACCAAACTAAACGTGCACCTTCCTTTATCCGCTGAGCTTCATACCCAGCAACCATAAAAAAAGGCCTGCCATTTTGCAACAGCAGGCCTAGCTCACACACACTCTTAATTCATTAAGTGAACAACTGCCTCACCGGCAATGCCGCGCGCGAAAACTCCGCTGTCAAGCCATTCACATGCTGCTCCGGCAAGCCCTGGATCAGGTTCTGCAAACGATTGAATACACTGATGAATGCCTGCAACTCTTGATCCTGGTAGGTATACCCCAGGGTCTCCAGCACAGCCAGTGACAAGCCACCGATATTCGAAGGCGTATTTGCATGCGGCTTGGCGCAGCCCCTGATACGATGCAGGGTCAGGAACAGGCCACGCAAAGCGACGAATGACACCGGCAACGGGATGGCAAAATCCCACTCCAGGTCGAAGAAGTGACCCTGCCCTTGCGCATCCACCACAAAATTGGTCGGGGTGGCGTCAAAATATTGTGAAGGCAACAGATCAGTAGCGCCAGCAAACTCTGGCAGCGTATGCACACCCTGTGTCGTGTTGGCCGCCAGTGCAGTGACCCAGACTTTGGCCCATGCCGAAAGGTCTTCCACACGCCAGTTAGGACGGTTGACCAGCTGTGTCAGCTTGTCCATCCATAAAGTGCCGCCGTGATAAGGAGATTGCTCCCAATCGGCCTGCAACAATTTTGCGGTTTCGCCGGTGCTGCGGGTGCGCGTAGACACAGCCTGGTCAGCATGCACGAATTGAGTCTCTTTGCTGAACACCGCCTGGCGCTGGCAACCATAATGCGCGGCCAGTACATCTGGGTGCTGTTTCGCAGCCTGTTTTTCCGGATAAGCCACAAACATGAACGAGTTGGCCATATCTTCTACCAGGTTGTTACGCGCCAGCACTTTCCAGGCATTTTCCAGCGAGAAGGTAGGATGTCTGGGTGATTGTCTGTCATGCACGACTGAGCCGGCCGCCAGGGCACCGATATCCCAGCCGGCTGCCTTGTGCGCAGTGTTAAAGCCTTCCGGGTAGATCACGGTGACCGGGGTTTTGTAATCCGGCAATGGCACATACAGCTCTGTGGTTTCAAAACCGACGCTGCGGATCAGTGCATCCAGTTCTACGCGGCCGAAAGTGATAGGGCTGGTAGTGCTGTAGGAGTCGTTGATGCCATACATGGCCTGGCCCATATGGTCTTCAGGTGCGCCGTTGAAATATTTCAGGCCCAGCTGGTTCTCGATCGCCACGATCAGCATGCCATCCTCTTTCAGGAAAGCCTTGGCTTTTTGTAGCAGGGTGCGCAATGGATCTGCTTCCTTGACATACACTTGCGCGTATTCCAGCACGCCGATCAAAGTCACGACATCGAATTTTTCATCTGTCTCATACGACTGGATCAGGTCGCAGAAGACGTTGACATTAGGTAATTCGGCGCAGCGCTGGCCTATGATGCGGGCACGGTTAGGGCTGCCTTCGACGACAACGACCTCTCCACCCAGCTCACCGAGGAAGCGCGTGATGGCACCGCAACCGGCGCCCAGTTCAAGTACCTTGCCGCCGGCGATCTTGTCGGCAAAAGGACGCAACAGGTTGGCACGTTGTGAAGTCAGGTGGTAGTAGCTCGGCCAGTCGGTGGCTTTGGCAGCCAGCTCATCGGAAAACACGCTTTTGTCACGCGCCTGGCGGATGATGTCATAAAGGCGCTGCTCGGCATTGCCGGCATCCTGGTAGCCAAAGGCTTCTACCTGCGCGCGCTGGTAGAAGTTATCCTGCGCACGGTAAATATAGCCGCCGACCTTGGCTGGCTTCTGGCTGGCAGCCACAGCCGGGGCCGCGACTGCTGACACTTCGACCGCTGGTGCAGCCTGGGCATAAAATTCCTGGCAGGTCTGGTTCAACTGCTGGATAGCGGTTTCGGCCAGGCCATGCTGCCTGGCGAAGGCGATGACTTCCGTCACTTCTTTCTGGTCTGTAGTCTGCATCAGGGCGTGCACATAGGCGGTCCAGTAATCCTGCGTCTGCGGCGCCAGGATCACAGCCTGCTCCAGCAATGGCACTGCCGTCTTTGCCGATTCCTGCAAGGCGATCAGACCCAGCCCGTAATAAGCCACATCATGTTTGGGGGCGATAGTCAGGATCTCCTGGTATAGCGCAGCAGCAGCGCTGAGCTCGCCTTTTTCCTGGTGTTGTATCGCCAGTTGCAACACTTCTTCAACTGATTGTTCCAGTGTCTGCTGACCTGAAGCTGGTGTGGCTGAAGCTGGTGTGGCTGAAAATGGTACGGCTGTAGCTGTTTCTGCCGGTGCAGGTTTGGTCGCTAAAGTTTCCATGGTGGGTCCTTTTGAGGTGATTTTTTTGGTGCCGGTCATTGGTTTGGCTCCGATTAGTTGTCTGGCAGGCGACGCCATTGCGTCGCTGTCTTCTGCCAGCAATTGCATGTTGAAAGACTGTGCCGGCTGGTGCTGGCACCAGCGTTGCCACATCAGGCGTAATGCATCAGCCAGGGTGGCTGACAATTTGGCAGGCTGTGACAACAATGACTGTTGCAAGCGGTCACGCATGCCGGTACGAACTTGTGCCAGTGCGGCTAGATCAGCGCACAAGGCCGTGCCCTGTTCTACCCAGGCTTGTGCATAGCCAGCGATCCAGTCATGCAAGCCAGCATGCTGCATCAATGCCATGGCACCGCGGCTGCTCAGGCGATCACCACTCAGGCATAAGGTAGGTACGCCCATCCATAAGGCATGCGCGGTAGTCGTCACGCCATTGGACGGGAAAGTATCCAGGCAGATATCCACCTGCTGGTATTGCTGCAGATAGTCAGCCAGGCTGCTGCGCGCAACCAGTGTCAGCCTTGCAGTGTCTATGCCTGCCTGCTCGAACCAGCCATACAGATGGCTGTGATTATCAGCGGCGGCCATGCCACCCAGTAACATGCGGCTATCTGGTACCGCGTGCATGAGTTGCGCCCATAATGCCACCGTCGCCTGCGTGATCTTGTTAGGCCGGTTAAAGCAGCCAAAAGTGATGTAGCCATTGCGCAATGCCGGCAGTGCCGCCACATCAGGCATGCTGGCGTCTGGCATAAATGGCGCATTCACCGGCAGTTGCACCAGCTTTTCGGTGAACTGGGCATCAAACTCACCTGCTGGCGTCAAGGCGTCATCGCTCAGGTAGTAATCCATGGCGCTCAGGCCGGTGGTGTTCATATAGCCCAGCCAGCTGATCTGTACCGGCGCAGGTTTTCTGGCGAAGGTCAGCAGGCGGTTACCTGCGGTATGGCCGGATAGATCGATCAGGATATCGATCGCATCCTGGCGTATGGTGTCGGCCAGCGCCTCATCTGTCAGTGTCGTCACCTCTTTCCAGCTGGCAAAGTACTGGCGCAGTTTGGCGCTGACTTCGTCGCTGAGCGGGTGGTTGTAATAAGCATGCAATTCAAGTTGCTGGTCGCTCGCCAGCCCCAGCAGCAATGGCTTGAGAAAGTGCGGGATAGAGTGTGCCCGCAGATCGGCCGACACGAAGCCTACCCTGATAGGCCTGTCCTGGTCACGGTCATTGTCATGTGGCTGCCAGTGCGCGGCCAACTGTGTCTCATATAATGCAGCATAGGCCTGGTGCGCTTGCAGCAGTTCCTCTGCCGGAATGCCCTGCGCGTGGCTCATGCAAAACAGCAGGTTGCTGAAACAACCGGCATCGCCGGGTTGCAATGCCAGTGCCTGCTTGAAGTGGTCTATGGCTTTATCCACTGCGCCCAGGTCCTTGAGCACTATGCCCAGATTATTGTAGGCAGCGGCGTAATCCGGTTTCAGTGTAATGGCCTGCTCAAAAGCGAGCGCGGCAGCGCTCAACTCACCCTGGGCTTTCAGCACCAGGCCGTAATAGCAATGTTCGACCGGGTCATGCGCATTCAGTGCCAGCGCACGGCTGGCCGGCTCGCGTGCATCCTGTTTCAAAAGCATGCGCACATCACTCAGCATCTTCCAGCCATTCAACCATTCTGGATGCTGTTGCAACAGCTCATCCAGACGTTGCTGCATTTCAGCGTATTGCGCTTGCTCGAACAGTGCCAGCAAGGCGGATTCTTCTGCTTGCAGGGTCTGCACAGCACTGGTGGCTTCGGCCAAGCCCCATGACGACAGCAGCGTATTCAATGCCGGTGTGTGCAGGCCAGTTTGCAATGCCTGCGCCAGCGCGGGCTGTAGGCCAGGGTCAGCTGTAGTGTGCAAGGCATGCAGGTAATTGCTCAGCAATTGCCATTGTTCAGGTGCCAGCGCATAGGCCTGCTCGAATAAGGCGATCGCTGGCGCGTGCTGTTGTTCATCCCAGGCGATCAGACCCAGATTATGTAATGACAAGGCATGCCCGGGATGTATCTGCAAGATCTCCTGGTACAGCGCGCGGGCTGACTGATACTGCCCCTGTTGCTGTTGCTCTGCCGCCAGGTCAAACACCTCGGCGATAGAGGCTTGCAGCGCTGCAGAAGGTGTTTGCTGCGCGGGTTCCCATTTTTGCGCGTATTGCAGGTATTTATCCAGCCAGCGCTGGGTGCCAAACGCACCGCCGCTCTGGTGTGTCATACGCAGCGGCCACACCCCGAGTTGCATTCCGGCAGCCGTGGCAGTACGGCAAAAATCCAGGTCATAAAAGTGAAAGTCAAACTGCGGGTCAAAGCGCACCTGCGTTTCAAGCAGGCGCTTTTTGTATGCAGCCAGAAACACGCCATCCATCAGTTGCGTAGACCCGCTAGCTGCGCCATAGGCTGAAGCAGGGCCGAATGCATGCTGACCGTGGCTGACTGCGCCACGCAGATAAGCGCTGTCATCCCAGGTGAATTTTGTATCTAAAAAGCACCAGCCGGTCTGGCCGGGCTGGATACGCGCATTACCGGCGACACCGATCACGTCATACTGCTGCAAGCCGTCAGCCATGGTTTGCACAAAGGCGTTCTCGTCTATCCACACATCATCATGGATAAATACCAGCAAGGCATCATCGGGGGCAGCGGCAATGGCATCATTGAAGATCTCGGACAGGCCACGCGTATTTTCACAAGCGATGCTGGCGACCAGACGTGCGTCCTGGCGCATATGGCGTTTTAAGGATCTGCCCAGGGCAGCATCACGCCAGAAGGCTGTTTCTGTCATGCGGGTGGCGCTGACTATCCAGACCGGCTGTTCACCGCTGAATTGCGTTTGCACTGGTGCTTGCGCCACCAGCTGATGTTCAGCCAGGCCGGTTCTGGCCTGTTGCCACAGGCTGAATAACAGGGTCTCAAAATCTTGCGCGAAGCGTGCAGCATCCATCAAGGGCGACTGCAGAACTTGTGCGCGCAGGCTTGCGCGTGTGGCAGCCAGAGCCGGCAAGTCGCTGGAAAACACGATTGCTTTTTCTACATACTGCTCGGCACTGCTTGCCACCCAGTCAGCCAGGCCAGCGCAGGTCATCATGCTCGCGCCCTGGCGACCTATCAGGGTATCTCCGAGCAAGGTCAGCGTAGGCACGCCCATCCATAAAGCTTCGCAGGTGGTGGTGCCGCCGCTGAAAGGAAAGCTGTCCAGTATCATATCCACTTGATGGTGGCTGTTGAGGTAAACCTCACGCGTCACCATGCCCAGCAATGCACAACGATCAGCGCTGATGCCTACACTGGCCAGTCTGGCGACGGTTTCTGCCCTGGCGGCATCATCGTTGAATGTCTTGCACTGCCAGCGCAACCTGGCCGCCGGTTGTGCGGCAAAAATGCGACCCCAAAGCGTTAATACTTCGTCGGTCACCTTGGTGTAATTCTGGTAGCAGCCAAAAGTCACTTGCCCGGATCCTTCAGCAGGCAAGGCATTGACGGCAATGTCGAATGGCGGTGGCGTGAAACACAATCTGGTGTGCGGCAGGTAGGCGATCTGCTCGGTAAAGCGTTGTGCCACCTGTGCATTGACGCTGACCGGGTCAGCAATCACATGATCCATGACCGGCAAGCCAGTGGTGCCCCAGTAGCCTAGCCAGGCGGCCTGCACAGGTGCCGGTTTCCAGGCGAACAGTGGCAAGCGTGTGCCGCCGGTCAGGCCGGACAGATCCAGCAGGACATGGATGCCGTCATTGTGTATCAGGCGTGCAGCCTGCTCATCGGTCAAGCCGGCCAGCGAGCGCCATTCGTTGCAATGGCCTTTTAACTCATGGGTGAGCACATCTTCGCGGCCATCGGTGGAATAGCCATACACTTCCAGCTGGCCGGCGTTGAAATGCTTTAGCCAGTTTTCAATAAAATAACCGACCGGGTGGCGTCTCAGGTCTGCCGAAACGATGCCTACGCGCAGGCGCTGGTCATCCTGATGGATGTTCCATGCCTGAAACGGTGTCTTGTCCTGCATCATCAGCTGGCCTAGTCTGGCCACATAACTGTGATGTTTTTCTGGCGTCAGATGATTGACATAGCTGTCCGAGAACAACAGGTTACGCAGCGCCATCACATGCTCAGGGTCTTGTGCCAGCACTTTTTCCAGCAGCTCTATCGCCAGGTCAGCCTTTCCCAGATCCAGGTAGATACTGCTCAGGTTGATATAGGCTGACAGGTGGTCAGGCTTGAGGGAGATGGATTTTTCCAGGCTGGCGATCGCTTCAGGATAGCGGCCCAGCATACGTAAACTGATGCTGTAATTGCTCAGTATCACCTCTGAGTCAGGCAATAACTCCAGGGCTTTTTCAAAATTGAGGCAGGCTTTGTCAAACGCAGAGCGTGCATTTTCGACCAGGCCGAGGTTGCCATAGATATAGGGATTGCCGGGGTCCTGCTCCAGGGCTTTCTTGCAATAGCGCTCAGCCTCGGCATACAGGTTCTGGTCCAGCAACTCGGCCGCCACATTATTCAGCTGCTCGGCGTTAAAGTCCTGCAATTGCATGACCTGATCGACGTAATGCTGATACTCGCGTGTGCGTTGTGTCACCCGGTATAACTTGGCCAGGTTTTTGAGGATGGAAAGCTCTTGTGGCTTGACGGCGTAGCCGGCCAGTAACCATTGCTCGGCTTCAGCGACATTGGCCTTTTTCAGGTAGAGCGCGCCCAGGTGGCTGTAGGCTTCTGCATAATCGGGCTGGTGTGCGATCGCCGTTTCATAGGCCTGTATCGCTTCGCTTTCATTGCCCAGCAGCTCAAGCGCGACTGCCATATTAAAAAAGATGATGGCATTGCCAGGCTCGATAGCCGCTGCCTCGCGATAATACTGTATCGCTTCCAGCGGCTTGTCTGCTTCATGCAGCAAGGTGGCGAGTTCAAAATTGACGCGGCCATCCTGCTGGTGGATATTCAGGCCACGGCGCAATAACTTTTCAGCCTCTTTCAGCTGGCCGGTTTTTTTCAGCACACTGGCCCAGTTGGCATAGGCACGGCTAAACGCCGGGCTGAGTTTGAGTGTGTGGCGGTAATGTCTGATCGCTGGTGCATGCTGCTGCAATTGCGCATGCACATTGGCCAGGTTATAAAACACCTCGGCGTCTTTTTTCAGCAGCCTGGCCGCCTGGGTGAAAGCGTCTACTGCTGCAGTCAACTGATCCTGTTGCTGATACAAGCTGCCCAATAACTTCCAGGCCAGGCCTTCATCGGGGAACTCGGTAGTGATCTTCTGCGCCAGTGTCAGGCACTGGGTCCAGTCGCCCTGTTTCCAGGCTTCCACCAGCTGTTGCATCCAATAGCTACAATCCCTTTGCGGGAAGGGAGCGGACGGCAAGACATCGGACGACTGACGCATAAAAGAAATTCCAAAAAATTTCTCTTATTATTGTGAGTTTGTGCCGTGATGGATTGCAGAAAAAAAGCGGGAAAAACCAGTCAACTTAGCTGTTTCAAACTGGCGGTCATGGTCGACCTGCTCTGCCAGCCCTTGCCTGGCCTCAAAACAAGGCAAAACTGCGGGTCTGCGGACTTTTTATAGCAAGCGCGGCAAGATTAAAGTCAGCCTGAGATCTGCCGTAAACGATAGCGTTTTTGCAAAAACACAGGCGTATGGTTGCCCTGACGGTAATACTAAGGCGGCTTAAGCCACATACTCCTGTAGCGTGGGGCTATCCGGCTCCCAGCGCACCAGGTCATATAATGCGCATTGCAGGTAAGCACATAATTTATTCAGGTGATCAGTACTCGCATTATAGGTCTGATCCTTGAGCATACGGTGCAAGGTCATGCGGCTGATGCCGCTAGCATCGGCGATCTCTGTGATGGTAATGGTTCTACCCCACGCCAATTGTTTTTTAAGAATGACAGATTTTAATTCAACGTAAATCACAAAACTTTCCACTCACTTTAATACCTGGAACGTCCCCGCCAGTTACAGCATAGATCTGTTGCGGTCTGGTCGGCTTGATACAGATCAACCGCCGCAAAGTCATACTCAAGCAGGATAACAGTCCTACATTATACAAGTTTATATAATATTAAAATGACAAAATAACTTCAATCGGCGTTATTTCCTTTTTGCGTATGGTTTACGCGATGGTTTAGTGCTTTTGACGCGTGCGGTTTTAGCCACTGCACTGTCAGCTTGCAGCGACTTGGCGCCATTTTCTGCCAGTGCATCAGTCAGTTCTGGTGGAGTCTCCTTATATTTACGTGAACCGTATATATGCGAATAGGCCCAGGTGAACTCGGCGCCCACCAGAAAGATCTGCGCCGAATAATAGATCCAGATCAACAATGCCAGCAATGAACCGGCAGCGCCATAGCCACTGGAGATGGCGCTTTTACCGATATAGATCCCGATCAGCCATTTACCCACCGTGAACAAGGCGGCAGTCAGCGTAGCGCCTATCCAAACTTCGCTCCAGCGTATGTTCACGCGCGGCATGATCTTGTAAATCATGGCGAACATGCCGGTGGTCAATAAAAAGCTGAAGATAAAGTTAAAGATACTGGCCACCACTATCCAGCCGCCCAGCACTGGCGACCACCATTTACTCATGGCAGATAAACCGGCGCTGAACACCAGAGAGACCATCAGCAAAAAGCCTATGCCCATGATCATGCCAAACGACAGCAACCTCGCCCGAACCAGGTTCCAGATGCCGCTAGTGACCACCACCGGCGCTTTCCAGATGCGGTCTAATGAGCTCTGTAGCTCACCGAATACGGTAGTCGCCCCCACCAGTAACAACACGATGCCGATCACGGTCGCGGTTATGCCCTCGGCTGGCTGGCTGGTGCTTTCGAGCAGGGTCTGCACGGCCATGGCCCCCTGCTCGCCCATCAGGTTATTCAACTGGCCGAAGATCTCGCCACGGGCAGCCTCCTGGCCAAAAATAATGCCGGTGATTGAAATCACGATCAGCAATAACGGTGCAATGGAAAACATGGTGTAATAGGCCAGCGCCGCGCCCATGCTTTGCGCATAATCATCACTCCAGGCGGTGAATGCACTTTTAATCAGTACCCAAACTTCTTTCATGGTCATCTCGGTGTTCGCTTTTTAATGAATGAAGGGATCAAGACTGGTCTGTCGTGATCAATGACGAGGTGCTGGGGGATGAAGTCATGTCTTCCTGCAGAATCAATTCATCCGGCGAGGCTTGCAGCTTGCCTGGCAGCTCGCCATGCAGACAAAGCTCTAAATGCTGCAGGGCGATGACTTTATCGTTGAATACCGAAAATGATCTATCAGGGTGTGTCAGCAGATAGCCCCACTGCGTATAAGCCTGGGGCTCGATTTTGATGAACAACTCAGACAGGGTATAGCCCTGACTTTCAAATAACGGCGTGGCTGATGCTGCAACCATATACGGCTCCTATCCTTGAAACGTAAACGGTGCCATACAGGCACCGTTTGATGCCGCTTTGTCATGAGACCAGCCCATCACAACCAGCAATGTCAGGATAGCGTTTCGCGTGGCACTAAGGCATAAGCCACAGACGTATTCTGTTGTCAGAAATGACTGACGCAACGACTAACAGGATAGTGAAACTAAACCACTGTTGCAGATGCCTGATCAGGCGACTCGATCGCCTTTTTCATTTGCGCTTCCAGCTCCTGCTGCATCTTTTCAACCAGCTTCTGCTTATCTTCACCACTCATGGACTCGAACTCCTCAGGTGAGATGCCATGCTTTTTCAGCCACAGATACTGCATCTTCTGCGCATCTGTCATTTTCATAAAATCACTCAGTTCCTGATACGGGTCCTTGATACTCACTTTTTTGGAAGAGGATTCTGTCAGGAAAGTCTTACTGGCCGGCGTGCCTGGCTCGGTTGCTGGCAGGCCTGCGCTCTCCAGGTCTTTTTTCTCGAACCTGAGCTCGATATTGGTTTGCCCGGCCTTGCCCGCCGCGTTGATATTGTTGAAATTCATGGTCGCCCCCTGTTTTATTTTTTACAGGGTAACTATTTTTCTGGCGATTAAAGCGTTGATTAAACAGGGAAAAACTGTTTATTTATCGCTCAGGCGCAAAGTGGCGAGTGTATGAAAGGCATATCAACTTGAAGACCATATACCTAGAAGATCAGTGTTACCGTCTGCTGATTATCTACAAACACGGTACAGCGCACATCTGTCCATCTATCTGTCACCGCGTAGCCTATGCACGATGCATTGACCTTTTTGTCACGATAAGTGCCGCCACCGATCTCGCCGGAAAAATTGTAGCGGTCTACCGGCCTTCTGACGATCACCTTCTCGTTGCCTATCTGTACCGTCAGAAAAGCGCCGTGATAAGCCCAGTCATTGCCATATTTCTCCAGCAAGCCGGTGATCTTGGTCGGCGCATCGTCACCCTCAAAATGATAACTCTGGGTTGGCGCGACTTCGCGGTTCTTGACCTCAGGCGTGCTGATGCAGGCAGGCAACCACATCGCTAGCAGCAGAATTAAAAGTTTTTTCATAAAGACTCCTGTTGATGAGCTCATCATAACAAAAAAAACCGCAGGTGCAAGGTCGCACGATACTGGTGGTGACCCCCCTTTGATTTAGGAGGATTCCTACATATTTATCAGATATTTCTGTATGGAAATTGCATTTAAAGCGCTCTATTTTTTCAGCTATCAACGCCGCACAGACTGCCATCAAATGTGAAAGGAAAGCTGCATGACTTTGAATCATGATGCACATCACTGCCCTGCACATGCAGACGCTTTTCCTGCGGAATCCGGCAGCCCTGAAACAACGCGTTTCGCTCGCAGGCATACAAATCAAGTCGGGCAACATGCCGAAACCAGCAACCAGGATGCTTACGACCCGGACATCATATTCCCCGCGGCGGAAAGTGTAGAAGAGGACATAGTGTCTGAGTTTTATCCGGCGATATATATCCCTTAAAACAGGGATTTTTTTTAGATAACAGGCCAGATTAAGATCAATAGCGCTTTAAGTCTTGAAGCAAAACAATGAGTGCAGGAAACAGGTCATAAAAAAACTGCCCGAAATGAGTCGATATGCATGTTAACCATTACCGTGAATACTCTCTGAAACATCGATAGACACAGGCGTTTACAGGCATTTTGCAAAAATAAATTCGGGTAACAGCAAGAATCTATTTATGTACGCTATCGCACTTAAGCTGATAGCCGCTTGTAATACTATCGGGTGAAGGGAAAAGGGGGGATACCATGCTGCCATCTCCGCAACAAAACCATTTACTGGAAGCGCTGCCAGAAGCAGAATATGCGCGCATCTACCCTATGCTTGAATATATATGTTTGCCCTTAGGGCAGGCGCTGTATGAGCCGGGCGGCAGTTTGCAACATGTTTACTTTCCCACCACTGCTATCGTGTCACTGCTGAATGTGCTGGAAAATGGCGCCTCCGCTGAAATTGCGGTGGTCGGCAACGATGGCGTACTGGGGGTATCGCTGTTTATGGGCGGTGATACCACCCCCAGCCGCGCAGTCGTGCAAAGTGCGGGTTATGGCTACCGCATGCGGGCAAGCCTGCTCAAGCAGGAATTCAACCGCGGCGGGCCCATGATGCATTTACTGCTGCGCTATACGCAGGCCCTGATCACCCAAATGGCACAAACCGCTATCTGCAATCGCCACCACTCTATTGAACAGCAGTTGTGCCGCTGGTTGCTGCTCAGCCTGGATAGATTAAATACCGACCGTCTGTGCATGACACAGGAACTGATCGCCAATATGCTGGGGGTCAGGCGCGAAGGCGTGACCGAGGCCGCCGGAAAGCTACAGCGCTGCGGCCTTATACGCTACACGCGCGGGCAGATCCAGGTATTAGACAGGTCTACCCTGGAACACAAGGTGTGTGAGTGTTACAAGGTGGTCAAAGCCGAGTTTGACCGTTTACTGCCGCACATGAACAGGCACCATCAGCATTGACTCTGTGCGGCACTAATCATGGCGCGGGCAGATGATCGCTGCCTGAGAAATCAAGGCAGCGATCATCTTGCTTTGTACATCGGCCGGGCTTTATTTCAACGATCTTCCTACAGCAAAATAAGAAAGCACTTATAACTTCAAGCATGCTGCCTCGCCATAATCCCAGCACACTCTTACCACTCTGGAAAAAAATCATGGCAAAAGCAGCGAAGACTCAAGTAGGATCAGGTTCCGTATCATCTACCGTTTCGGGGCCATCTACGCATGAGCCGCCTTATATCGCTAAAGACAATGCGCTGCCTGACGAACTATTAAAAAAATTCGCTGGCTCAGATCAACTGTCCTCCGCCTTCCCCCACAACCAGACCAAAGCATCCGAATATGGCGAAGCGGCACGCTGCCCCCACAGCGGTGCGACGGCTGAAGCGCCGCATGCGAGCGTAGGCGCCAGTACGGTCAGTGAAGCCAACACCAATGAAAAGACCGGGCAAACCCCGCCGGCTGCCGGTGAAAACCGGCAAAAAGGTGAACTGGATAGCGTCAGGGCAGACAGCCAGGGTCAGGTGCTGACGACTAACCAGGGTGTCGCGCTAGGCGACAACCAAAGCTCGCTTAAGATCGGGCTGCGCGGGCCGACCGCGATGGAAGATTTTATCCTGCGGGAGAAACTCACACATTTCGACCATGAACGTATCCCGGAACGCGTAGTACATGCCCGCGGATCTGCGGCACATGGTTATTTCGAGAATTACCAGCCATTATCCGAGTACACCAAGGCCACGCCATTTAGCGAGGCTGGCAAGCAGACGCCGGTGTTTGTCAGGTTTTCTACAGTCGCTGGTGAGCGTGGTTCCAGCGATACGGTGAGGGATGTACGCGGTTTTGCCGTCAAGTTTTACACAGACGCTGGTAACTGGGACCTGGTGGGCAATAATATCCCGGTATTTTTTATCCAGGATGCGATGAAGTTCCCTGACCTGGTACACGCGGTCAAGGCTGAACCGCATCATGCCATGCCGCAAGCGTCATCAGCGCATGACACTTTTTGGGATTTCGTATCGCTGATGCCGGAATCCACCCATATGCTGCTATGGCAGATGTCGGACCGCGCCATTCCGCGTAGCTATCGCATGATGCAAGGCTTTGGCGTGCATACCTTCCGTCTGGTCAACGAAAACAACCAGTCGGTATTCTGTAAATTCCACTGGACGCCGCTGGCAGGCACCCATGCCCTGGCCTGGGATGAGGCGGTCAAGATCTGTGGTGCCGATGCAGACTTTCACCGCCGCGACCTGTGGGAAGCCATAGAAGCGGGGGCCTACCCGGAATGGGAGCTAGGCCTGCAGATCTTTACAGAAGCACAAGCCGCAGAATTCGAGTTTGATGTGCTGGATGCGACCAAGCTGATCCCGGTGGAGCTGGTACCGCTGCTGCCGGTGGGCAAGCTGGTGCTAAACCGCAACCCCGACAATTTTTTTGCCGAAACCGAACAGGTGGCTTTTTGTACCGCGCATATCATCCCCGGTATAGATTTCAGCAATGACCCCTTGCTGCAAGGCCGTATCCACTCTTACCTAGATACGCAGCTCACCCGTCTGGGTGGAGCGAATTTCCACGAGATCCCTATCAATGCGCCATTGCCGCCCGTGCATAACAACCAGCGCGACGGTATGCACAGGCAAAGTATCCCGCGCGGCCGGGTCGCCTATGAACCCAATTCTTTGAGCGGCGGCTGCCCGTTCCAGGCCGGCATGCAGGGTTTCACCAGCTTTCCAGAAACCATCAGCGAGGACAAAGTGCGTGGCAAGCCGGAAAAATTCGCCGACCACTATTCACAGGCCAGCCTGTTCTGGATCAGCCAGTCGCAGGTTGAAAAACAGCACATCATCAACGCCTTCAGGTTTGAGTTGACCCGCGTGCAAGTGCCCGCCATACGCGAACGGGTGGTGTCCCTGCTACTGAACGTGGACAAGACCCTGGCCAGTTCGGTAGCCGATGGCCTGGGCATAGAATTACCTGCCGCCGCGCCATTGGCCAGCGACAGCAAGTTCCCGCTGCTGGACGCATCCCCTGCCCTGTCCGTGACCCATTATCCTGGCGACGGCAGCATTAAAAGCAAGCGTATCGCCATTCTGGCGGCCAACGGCGTCAGTGGCAGCAGCGTCAATGCCTTGTATGACGCCATTCTGGCCCAAGGCGGCGTGCCACGCCTGTTGAGTTGCACACTAGGCAAGATTGAGACCAGTGAAGGTGATCTACTCAATGCAGAAGCAACGCTGGAAACCATGCCTGGTGTATTGTTTGATGCCATGGCGATTGCGGATGGCGAACGCTCTGTGACCAGACTGGCGAGCGATGCTCACACCATTGAGTTTCTGCGCGACCAGTACCGCCACTGTAAACCTATTCTGGTGCCAGCTACGGCAAGCAGCTTACTGGCCAGGGCCGGGATCGAAACCACGCTTGCAGACGGCAGCCAGGATACTGGTTTGATAGTCGCGGATGCCTACGCCGAGGGCAAGGCTACACCAGCCATAGAGGCGTTTATTGCCGCTGCAGGCAAACCGCGTGATCACTCACGCGAGACAGACCCGCCACGGGTTTGACAGCGGCGCCTCCAGTCGCTGTCTGCGATATTGGCTGCTGATAAAAAAATCCCGCCTGAGCGGGATTTTCTCTTTGCGTATGGGTGGGGTGGGCCATCACGCAAGAGTTAACTGATGGTTGGCAACATCACGTGGCTGAACTCAATTGTTGTAAATAAGCACAAGTTTTTTTCCTCTGCCGCAGACGGTTCCGACTTCATGATTGCCTGCTGACCAGAGCTTGTAAGCCGCAGTCTGCGCGGCATGCATGATGTGGTCTGTACGCCAGCACACAAACAATCTGCCTATAGCGCCTGTTTAACGCTTAGGCGCCAGCCAGCAGCCTGTTGCTTGATAATCAGGCGGCATACCTGCAGGTATCAGACCCGCTTGCAGTTTTGTGTATTGCGCAACCAGATAGCATTAGCATAGCCGCCTGATTTGACTAAGTGTCCCAGCGCACAGAATTCGGTTTTTCAATCAGCAATCATGCACTCAGGGCAACTGCCGTCTGATGGGCTGCCCTGCCTAGTCAACCATTCATTTATTAAGGAGCTCGACATGCATTCAAAAGTGAAACTTTCAATGATGGCCCTCGCCTTAGCCGGGGTCATGGGTAATGCGCATGCCACCATACTCGCGGTAGATGTGACAGTGGCGCCGGTGCAGATAGTAGCGAGTTATTTTGGCGGGACCTTGCTTGATAGCGCCACCACAGCCCTCAGCAACCCTGGCTGGAACGGCATAGCCCAAACCGCGGTTTATAAGACAGCTTCTGGCCTGGACTTTTACTATCAGTTCAGCAATGCGGCAGATTCCCATAGTGGCGTCCACAGATTCACTGGCTTTGACTTTAGCAGCCTGGGGGCCTCACTGGTCAATGTCTACCAGACCGCAAACGGCTTTGGCTCATTTGCCAACGGCACGGTAGCCTCGGATAATGCCGACCGCTCACACGGCGGCGTCATCGGTTTCAACTACCTGCCTATCGGGTCTGGAGATGTTCAGCCGGGGACGACCAGCTACATCCAGATCATACGCACCAATGCCACCGAGTATAGCCCCGGCAATTTCGTTATTTCAAACGGGGGTGCAGGCAATGCAGTCGGGTTCGCAACCGGGGTGCCTGAAGCTTCCAATGCCATGATGATGCTCTCGGGGCTGGGCTTGTTCGGGCTGATCGGTGCGCGTCGTTTAAGAAAATAGTGCGTCTGTGGTCTCGTTTCAGCGCTGAGCCTGGCCAGGTAAAACGCCATTCCACCTGGCGTTTTATCTGAGCGCCTCGTGGTCAGCACATTGGTCAGCATGCTGCATACTAGCAGACGGCATGGCATGCTTATCTGAACCTAGCTGCAATATCATGTGTGGAGGCTGCAATCATGGCAAAAGCGCATTCATCAGGCCAGGTACATACCCTTGCTCACCCGGCTGACGACACCAGCCCTGCTGCGCCCAACCCTCCTGAGCCCACCCCTTCTGAGCGCGGGCGCCCTGTGTTATCGGCCATGCTATTGTTGCTGGCCATAGGTGCGATCTCAGTGTTAGTGCCAGCTGTCATTCTGTCACTGATGCTGTTGTTATTGGAATCGGCATGAACAGCGGCCACTGACAAGCGACCGCGACTGTATCATGAGTGCTTCACCTAGGTAGACCAGCCAGCGCCCGCGATAGCGCTACTGTATATACTTGCCTATTTCGCTTTCTTTCCTGATCGGCGTAGTGAAATCCAGCTTCATGGCTGACGGGTTGCTCTGCCAGGCAGGGTTGGAAAAAGTGCGTAAACAGCCCAGTGCATTCGCAATATTGCCAGCGCTATCCTGCTTGCAGATATCCGCTGCGGCGGTCATGCAGCGCGCGCCATATTCAAAACTGGATCTGATCTTGTCTACACATACCGACTCACCTATCAACGGGCTGGTTGCCGGGTCATCCATCTTGTGTTTGATCAGGTCATAGGCATTCAGTTTAGAGGTGACACAGTCTTTAAAAGCGGCGATATTGCCGGCATTGCGGTGATCATGGCAAGTATTCAACTCCTTGGATAACAGGAGTTTTGATGACTTGGCGAACCACGCGCTTTTTTCTGCACTCGCATTGCACGCACAGGTGAGCAAGGTGAGTGCCAGCATCAGAACTTTCATGTTTTACAGGTCCAGACTTGCAGCCATTGGAATCGCCATACTAAAACGCCAACGCTGATTTGTATAGCTCGCAGTGTGCCCGCAGCCGGACAAACACTGTGACTGCGGCAGTTGCG
Source organism: Methylophilus sp. (assembly GCF_052437885.1). GTDB lineage: Bacteria > Pseudomonadota > Gammaproteobacteria > Burkholderiales > Methylophilaceae > Methylophilus. The sequence goes on from NZ_JBQVPB010000014.1 coordinate 17,463, forward strand.
TCAGTGCAGGAATCAACCCGGCAACCACCAGCAGTACAGCCTGCGCGCCATCAGCCAGTGGATAAGATAGCTTGCACTTTTTTCAGCAATTCCGTCATCACCACTGGCTTTCCCAGGTGTGCGGTAAAACCGGCCGCGAGCGCCCTGTTGACGTCCTCTGGCCGGCTGAATCCTGTCAGGGTGATGACAGGGAGGGCCGGCTGTATCTTTTTAATCTCGCCCAGCAGCTGGTATCCGTCCATTTCAGGCATGGCGATATCCGAAATAACCAGGTCAAACTTGTTTTTATGGATCTCCTGCACAGCCTTTTTGCCGCTGTCGACCAGTACGTAATTGGCTTTGTAGGCAGCTAACAGATCACCGAACACCAGCAGGAACAGTTTGTCATCATCTACGATCAGGATATTCCTGCCTTCAATCACACGCTCCAGAGCGTCCACATCAACAGTTTCCATAGGCGAAGGTGCCGGGACCATCTCGGGCACTAACGGTAGCCTGATCATAAACTGGGCGCCTTTGCCCAGGCCGGCCGAAGCAGCAGTGATCGTGCCGCCATGGCTTTCCACCAGTTCTTTAACCAGCGCCAGACCAACGCCCATGCCACCATGGATGCGCGTATTGCCGGTTTCAGCCTGGTTGAACATTTCAAAAATAAACGGCAAATAGTGTTTCTCTATGCCTTTACCAGAATCTTCAACCGTCAACTCGTAGTCGTGTTCACCCTTTAGCAACTGCACATGCAGGTCTCCACCGGGCTGGGTGAACTTGATGGCGTTGCAGATCAGGTTCCAGATGATCTGTTCGAAGCGCGTGCCGTCTGCAAAATAAGGCAGCGAAGCAAGCTGTATGCTTTGCGTCAGCTTGAGATCCTTATTGGCGATGTCTTCCGCAAACGACAGAATGACACGTTGCAAAACCGGCACCAGATCGATCTGTTTTTTATCCAGATGTAATTTGCCGGTTTGCGCACGCGAAAGATCGAGCAGGTCATTGATCAATGTGGCTTGCGTCTGCGCCGCACCGCGTATGATTTCTGCCGCTTCCAGCACTTTTGGCAGCTTGCGCAGTTCGGGAACGCGTTTCAGCATCTCGGCATTCATATTGATCAGATTCAGCGGCTGCTTTAATTCATGCGAAAGTACGGCAAAGAATTCGTCGCGCATTTTGGCGGCGATCTCCATTTTCTTGCGCGTTTCAGATTCCTGTTCCAGCAGGATCTCGCGGCGAGACTCCTCTTCTTTGATCGCAGTCAGATCGCGTGCGATTTTGGCAAAGCCATTGGCCGGGTCTTCCAGTACCGAGGTCACGCCGCTGCAATAGAATTTGCTACCGTCTTTGCGCAGATGCCAGCGCTCATCTTCGGCAGTCCCCTTGCTCAGTGCCGTACGTATCTCTGTTTCCGGGATGCCTTGTAACTGATCTTCTTTGGTAAACAGGATACGTGTAGGTTTACCCAGCACCTCTGACTCGTCATAGCCGAACAGGCTTTGTGCGCCGCAGTTCCAGCTGGTGATGTTGCCGGAAATATCAAACGTGAATATGGCGTAATCTTTTGCACTGGCGGCGATCAGCCGCATGCGCTGCTCTTCTTCCAGCAGCCGTTGCTCAGTGTTGTGCAAGCTGGTGATATCGATAAAAGTCAGCACCAGACCATCAATGCGGTCTTCGTTGGTGCGGTAGGGGATCAGGCGGGCAATAAACCACTCACCCTTGTCGCTGCCAACCTCGCGCTCGATCACGCGCAGTGTTTCAAACACACTGGTAGCATCTGCCACCAGCGACTGATAATGCAGCCTGTGCGTGATGTCTAATAAAGGCCGGCCGATATCAGTGGCGATCAGATTAAAAATGGCGGCGGCATGTGGCGTGAAACGCTTGATACGCAATGAGCGGTCTACAAAGATGGTGGCGATCTCGGTCGATGCGATAAAGTTCTGCAGATCGTCATTACTTTTCCCGGTTTCATCGACCTTGTTCTTGAGCTCCTGGTTCACCGTACTCAGCTCTTCGTTGATCGATTGCAACTCTTCCTTGCTGATCTCCAGTTCTTCAGTGGTAGAACGCAGCTCCTCATTGATCGCCTGCAGCTCTTCATTAGACGCTTTTAATTCCTCTGAAGAGGTCTCATATTGTTCTATGGTTTGCTGTAACTGCTCCTTGGTCAGGGCCAATTCGCCTTCCAGCTGACTGACTATGCTGGATGAGTCGCTGGGCGGCAAGCTGGCAATAGAAGCATCCAGCTCGATCTCATTGAACAGGACCAGGTAGAGCGGGCGGGCTGCATCCTGCTGTTTGATCGCGCGTATGGTCAGCCCTACATGTATCTCTTTGTCGCTTCTGGATAAACGCACCGCCCTGGTTTCGGTGCTGGTCTCAAGTTGAGCCACCTGAAACAGCGCTGTTCTTAACTCTATCCTGAGTTCAGGGATGATCAGGGTTAGCAGGTTGCGTGAGGGCTCTCCGCCGACATAGCGTAAATACTGCCCTGCCCGCTCAGACGAGAAAACGATATTGCCCTCTTTATCGACTAATACACTAGGCGGTGCATACTCCTCCAGCACTTCGCGATGCAATTCTGCGTACCCGGTCGCCGGTTTCGCTTCCTGTTGCGACACTTTTGCCTGAAGAGAAGGCGAGCCGCTGCGTTTGGGCAATGCCGAAGCGTAGTTCAGCACATGGGGAGTGATCAGTGCGCGGTAAATACGGTTTTTCTTATCCACCGCTACAAAATATTTGGATGATACTTCTGCGGACTCTGAATTACCGAGAAAAAGGTAACCGCCTGGTAAGAGCGCGAAATGAAACATCTCGAAAATATGTTGCTGTACATCCCGGTTCAGATAAATCAGCAGATTACGGCAAGTGATCAGATGTACGCGTGAAAAAGGCGGATCACGCAAAATATTATGTGACGCAAACAGCACCTTATCCCGGGTTTCTTTCTTGATCTGGTAATGATGATCTTTTTTGATGAAAAAATTCTTTAACCGGCCTGGTTCTATATCGGCGACTATGGATTCAGGATACAAGCCTTTACGACCCACAGCGATGGCTTGGTCGTCGATGTCAGTGGCAAACACCTGTATATCCACTGACGGTGATTGCTCAGCCCTGTACTCGGCCATCAGCATCGCAATCGAATAAGCTTCCTCACCTGTCGCGCAGCCGGCACTCCAGGCACGGATCTGGGTGCCCGGGTCAGCTTCGGAGAATATTCGCGGAATAATCTCGTGTTGCAGCGCGTCGAAACAATCACGATCGCGGAAAAAGTTGGTGACGCTGATCAGCAAATCCTGCAGCAGATGCCTGGCTTCTTCTTCCTGCTCTTCCAGATATTGCAGATAAGCCGTCAGATTATTCACACAAGTGACTTGCATGCGACGTTCTATACGCCTTAATACCGTGGCTCTTTTGTAATGCGAAAAATCGTGCCCGGTACGCTCTTTCAACAACTCCATGATGGCACTCATGGTGTCATGGCTGTGATCTTCTGCGATCGACTTTTTAGTTAAATGCCTGTCCTCTATCTGCGGCAATTGAATTTTGCTGATGTTTTCTTTTAACTCGATCAGCTTGCGCGGGATCTGTTTCAAAGGCAGGACAAAATCAATGATGCCGGTTTCAACCGCACTCACAGGCATACCGTCAAATTCGGCGTCGCCTGGCTCCTGCACTATGGTGACCCCACCTTGTTCCTTGATGCGCGCGATGCCTACTGCACCATCAGAGCCCGAGCCGGACAGTATGATACCGACCGCATGTTCCATATGCGCATCGGCCAAAGTACGAAAAAACAGATCGATGGCCACATGCTTACCCACAATGCGCGTCAAGTCGCGCACGATCAGCATGCCATCGTCCATCAACAGATCTTTTGATGGCGGGATCACATAGATGGTGTTTTTTTCAATCTTGATCGGTTCCAGGACTTGCCTGACCGGGATATTGGTTGCCTTTTGTAACAGCTGCGGAAAATTGCTTTCGTGCTTGGGAGAAAGGTGCAGCACGATGACAAAGGCCATGTCATTGTTGAGCGGGATAGCAGCAAACAGCTCAAGCAGCGCTTTCAAGCCCCCGGCCGAGGCACCAAGCCCGACAACCGGGAAATCCAGGTGACTCTTTTTAACTGCCTGCAAATTGTTTATGGTCATTTTTGGGATCTTTATTCATTTCAAATCCTAATTTGTCAGATTAAAAATCCAAAAAAATCGAATCAGAAGCTTTTAAATTTGCTAAATCGACGATATTTAGCATGTTTGCTACCATTCGGTGCCTGATGGCCGTGAAAAACAGCAGTGTCATCTATGCTGACGGCAGCCATTCATGTCATTTGCCGCGGAATTCGCATACACAGCGCCTGATGCGATCGCCTACCGCCAGTGTGACATCGAAGGGCTTTGATTGATCAAAACTGCATAAAGCATACTACTTAAAGCTGCATTCGAGAACCATTTACTGCAAACAATAACCGTGAATGTGATGGTCTGGCGCAGTCGCAATCTATGCTGGAGATGTATCAGACCGCTTTATGGCTGGTGTTTCAGATGACTGCCGGCTGACTGTCTGGTAGAAGAATGCAGCAAGCCTGGCAATCACTGCACAGCATGTATGAGAACCCGGGGGAATGCGCTGAATGCTGCTGAGACGGCATGAAAACAAAAAAACCAGCTCAAGAGCTGGTTTTCAAGTAATTGTACTGGTGCCCGGAGCCGGAATCGAACCGGCACACCTTGCGGCGAGGGATTTTAAGTCCCTTGTGTCTACCAGTTTCACCATCCGGGCGGTAGGTCTGACAAGCTGGATATTTTACCACCTTGAAAAGCTTTGCATAGCCTAACAGGCGCCGTGCTTGTGAGAAATTTGGAGCGGGAAACGAGTCTCGAACTCGCGACCTCAACCTTGGCAAGGTTGCGCTCTACCAACTGAGCTATTCCCGCATATCTGGAGGCGCGAGCCGGAGTCGAACCGGCCTAAACGGCTTTGCAGGCCGCGGCATAACCGCTTTGCTATCGCGCCAGAACCAACAACATAAAAACATCTTATGTTAAAAAGGGAAAGCTGTGCTTTCCCCTGAATTTGGAGCGGGAAACGAGTCTCGAACTCGCGACCTCAACCTTGGCAAGGTTGCGCTCTACCAACTGAGCTATTCCCGCGTATTTCCTTGCGCCATGTGTCGTAAGGAAGCTGGCATTTTAATGATTTTTGACCCTGTGTCAAGGAAGATTTATGAAAAAACCAGACTTTATGCAGGGATGCTTTTTTAGATGGTTTCGCGGATGGCAGGCCAGGCTGCGCGCAGGTAATACCCCATGGAAATCAGGGTCAATAATGCAGCGATAACGATCAGCCATTCTCCTAACCACTGGATGTTTAATCCGAACAGCGGGTCGTACCAGAGTAATAAAGTGATAGCCAGCATTTGGGCGGCTGTTTTTACTTTACCCACCACGGCGACGGCGACATTGGCACTTTTACCTATGCTGGCCATCCACTCACGCAAGGCGCTGATGGCGATCTCGCGGCCTATGATGATCAAGGCAACCACTGCCCCTACCCGATTAAGTTCCACCAGTACGATCAGCGCGGCAGCCACCATTAATTTATCGGCGACCGGGTCGAGAAAGGCGCCGAATTTGGACATTTGCTGGTATTTACGCGCCCAGTAACCATCCAGCCAGTCAGTAAAGGCGGCCAGGATAAAGACGGAGGAAGCCGCCAGATTCACCCAGTGCGCAGGCAGGCCCTGCGCTGAGACGGCGTTGGCTGGCAGGTAGAACACGCCTACAAACACCGGGATCATGCCGATACGCAACAAGGTGAGCAGGTTGGGGATAGTCCACATAGATATCTGTTTCTGATTGAAGTCGCTGGTAAGTATGTTGCTTGAAAAGGTTTAATGCAGGCGCTCGTATATGCTTTGTGCCAGCGCCTGGCTAATGCCTTCCACTTGGGCAATTTCATCTATGCTAGCACTTTTTATCCCATCCAGGCCACCAAAACGCATGAGCAGTGCCTTGCGCCGCTTGGCGCCTACGCCTTCTATCTCTTCCAGGCTGGAGGTGATACGCGCCTTGGCACGTTTGGCCCTATGGCCGGTGATGGCAAATCGGTGTGCCTCGTCGCGGATCTGCTGCAACAGGTGCAGGCCTATATTATCGGTGGGCAGATTCAGCATTTCGCCGGTATCGGAAAAGATCATGGTTTCCAGCCCCGGCCGGCGTTCTTCGCCTTTGGCGATGCCTACCAGCAGGATATCGTCCAGGCCGACTTCCTGCATGACTTCTATCGCCACGCCTAACTGGCCCTTGCCGCCATCAATAAACACCAGGTCTGGGCGTTTGCCCTCGCCTGCCGCCACTTTGCGGTAGCGCCGGGTCAATACATCGCGCATGGCGGCATAATCATCGCCTGGCGTGATGCCGGTGATGTTGTAGCGCCGGTATTCACTGTTTTGCATATCGCCGCGATCAAACACCACGCAGCTGCCTACAGTGGCCTCACCCATGGTGTGGCTGATATCAAAACATTCGATACGCTCTGTGGCTTCTGTCAGATGCAGTGCTTCGCGCAGTGCCAGCAGGCGCGCGTGCTGGTTGGCAGAGGTAGCCATGCGTTGCTGCAAGGCCAGTTCGGCATTGGTCTGTGCCATTTTCAGCCAGACTTTTTTGTCGCCTATGGCATTGGTCAGCACACGGATCTTGCGCCCGGCCTGCTCGCTGAGCACTTCCTCGAATTCGTCTTTTTCGACTTCGGCCCCGCATACCAGCAATGGCGGCGTGTTCTGCGAGATGTAATATTGTGTGAGAAAAGCTTCCACGGTTTCTGTCAGCTCGGCATCCTGGCTGTTCTTGGGGAAAAAGCTCTTATCGCCCAGATGGCGTCCGCCACGGATCATGACCAGATTGATGCAGTGCTGGCCTTCCGCTTCGGCACAGGCGATCACATCGGCGTCGCTGACACTGAAATCGCTGACGAACTGCTTGGCCTGCACCTGGCGCAAGGCCTGCATGCGGTCGCGCAGGATGGCTGCGTGTTCATATTCCATGTCTGCGGCGGCCTGATTCATTTCGTCACCGATGGCATCCATCACTTCACTGGTCTTGCCCAGCAGAAACATGGCGGCGTGCCGCACATCATGTGCGTAATTCTCCTGTGAGATCAGGTCTACACAAGGCGCCGTGCAGCGTGCGATCTGGTATTGCAGGCATGGGCGGGAGCGATTGGAGAATACCGTATTCTCACAGGTGCGCAGTTTAAAGACCTTTTGCAATAACTGTATGCTTTCGCGCACCGCCAGCGTATTGGGAAAAGGCCCGAAATACTGATGGCCTTTACGTTGCGTGCCTCTATGAAATGCCAGCCTGGGAAAGGCGTCGCCGGTGAGGCTGATATAAGGGTAGGACTTGTCATCGCGGAACAACACGTTGTAGCGCGGCATCAAGCCTTTAATCATGTTATTTTCCAGCAGCAAGGCTTCTGCCTCCGAGCGCGTCACTGTGGTCTCTATGCCGGCGATCTGCGACACCATCATTTTGGTGCGCGGGCTGTTGAGGTTTTTATTAAAGTAACTGGAAACCCGTTTTTTCAGGTCTTTGGCTTTGCCGACATAAATCACCGTGCTTTCTGCATTGAGCATGCGGTAAACACCAGGCAGATTGGGCAGGTTCTTGAGTATGGGTTTGGAATCAAACATGCGCGTATTTTACACGCATGTGCCGGGGTTTGACGGCGTCAGTGTGAACGGCGTCAGCCAAGCAGCTCGCCACCAATCGCCCAATCTTCGTAGGCGACTTCTTCAAACACGATATAGGTATAGTTGGCAGGTTTCTGGGCGTGCCTGGTCAGGGTTTCGGTGATTTCCTTGGCGATCTGCTTCTTCTGCTCTTTAGTCACTGAACCTGCCAGTTTGATATTCACATAAGGCATGCTGATTCTCCTTCAGATGGATGTGCGGATGGTTAATGAGGGTGATTTAGTGTGAGTGACTTATAGTCCCGCGGCGTATGTCCCTGATCAGATTAAGGGTGACGGCTAGCAGCAAGACTGAGATCACGATAGACAGGATAGGGTCTATGGTCACCCAGCCGGTAAAATAAATCACCACGCCTGCCACTATGGCCGTGACTGAACCCAGCAGGTCGCCAAGCACGTGCAAAAAAGCCGCCCTGTGATTCAGGCTGGCGTCACCACCGTGGTGTGCATGCTGGTGATGCATATGCCTGGCCACATAGATATTCACCAGCAGGCCCAGAACAGCGATGATACTGACGTAGCCACCAGCCACGGGCACGGGATTTCTGAACCGCTCTACAGCTTCTATGATGATCCACACCGCGACCACCAGCATGGACACGGCATTGACCATGGAAACCCGCAGTTCCAGCCGGCTGGCTGACTGACTGTTGCGGGCATGGTGTGCCGCCCACATGGCCAGGCCCAGCGCCAGCACATCGAACAGCATATGCCAGGCATCACTTAACAGCGCCAGCGACTGGGTCCAGATGCCGCCTGCGAACTCAACCACTGCAAACAGGGTGATGGCCAGAAAAGGGATCAGGAACGGGTTGTCAGGTGCATGCTGATCATGGGTGTGCTGATCATGGTCATGCCCATCATGCGAGTGGGCGTGTTCCTCATCATGTGCATGATGCTCTGAACCATCGTGATCATGGCTTTCTGTGTGTTTGGTATGCGCTTTATCCATGTCTGCATGCTAATGCAATTCGGGTGGCCACCACAATAGGCCGACAGAAAAATGCCCGGGGTGACTACCGCATTGTGGCTTATAATAGCGGCTGTTCAAGAGCCATGCCATGTTAAGTTACCGCCACGCCTTTCACGCCGGCAATCATGCCGATGTCCTCAAGCATTGGGTTTACAGCCTGGTGCTGGATTACTTTAACCAGAAAGATAAACCCTACTGGGTGATAGATACCCATGCCGGCGCGGGCATTTACCGCCTGGATAGCGCGGTTGCCAATAAAACGGCCGAGTATCTGGCTGGTATCGCCAAACTGCAGCAGGCCGCTGCGCCCGAGGCTTTTGCCGGCTATCTGCAGGCCATCGCCGCTACGCGTGACACTAGCGGCAAAGATACTTACCCTGGCTCGCCCTGCATTGCCGACCATTTTTTAAGAGCTGACGACAAACTGCGTCTGTTTGAGCTGCACCCTGCGGATGCAGCTTTGCTGGAACAGCAATTCAGCGCGCGAAAAAGGCAGGTGGCCATTCAGGCTAAAGACGGGTTTGAGGGCATTAAAGCCTGCTTGCCGCCACCCAGCAAACGCGCCATGGTATTGATAGACCCGCCTTATGAGGTGAAAGACGACTATCTGCGGGTGGTGGATTGCATCAAAGACAGCCTGAAGCGTTTTGCTACCGGCACTTACCTGATCTGGTACCCGCGTTTACAGCGGCCAGAACCGCAACTCATGCTGGATAAACTGCGCAACCTGAATACCGATTATCTGCATATTTGCCTGGACGTACAACAAGCCAGCGCCGACGGTTTTGGCATGCATGGCAGTGGCATGTGGGTGATCAACCCGCCCTGGACCCTGAGGCGATCAGTTGAACCGCATCTGGACTGGCTGGCACAGACCCTGGCACAGGACGCGCATGCGCGCGCATGGTGTGAAGGCCAGCAACGCTAAGCCTTAATAGCGTATGCGTACGCGGTGATTCAGCGCTGACGGCTCGCCTATACTGACACGAAAGCTACTGACGGCGATGGTCTGCCGGGTGCCAGTCTGTATCCTGACCCGCCACTCGCCGGCGGTGACATTGCTTTTATAGGTATAGCCACGGTAGCCATTATCGCGGCCACCCGCCAGTGAGAACCCCGGCGTAGACACACTGACCCACTGCCCGGCCACTTTTCTCTGCCAGTCATGCACCAGCTTGGTGTGCAAGCCTTGCGGCGCGAACACCGACGAAAAACAGACCAGCTTCTGCCCCGGCGCCAGGTAAAAATGATCATTATCCACCCGCCAGAAATTCCACCACGGCGACTTTTCTACCGTCATCCAGTAGCCCTGCTCCGATTTTTCCAGATCATAAGCGACCACCACCGCCTGCTTGACCAAGGGCACCGGCGGGATCATATCTGCCCGGTAGGCCACCATTAACAGGCCGGCGATCACCCATACCGGCCAAATACGCCCGGCATGGCGCGGTGCACGCTGGTACAGCACATAGGTGATGGTGGCACCCAGCACAGTGCTCAGATAAAACCAGGCGGCATGCACGCTGCCAAACAGAAAAGGGAAAGCAAAATTGCACCAGAGGATGGAACACAGACCGAACATGCTCCAGCATAAACTCAGGCGCCGGTATTCACTTTCCATGAATTCGTTTGCCACCAGCAAGGCACCCAGCAGCAATGTCAGCACCCAGGCCAGGCCGTAACTCGAGCTTTTAAAATAGAGGATGAACAGCGCGCTCAGCACACTGCCAAACAGAAACTGCAGTATCCAGTAAGGCCAGTCATGCACTGCCCAGCTGGATGCCTTGTTCTGCACCCACTGCCAGCCCAGCAACCGCTCACCGACGCGCCGCGCGCCAGAAGAAGGTTCTGCCAGCTGATACATCAGTATCGCCGCCAGCAGCAGATACAAAGCGAAGATCACCATATCCAGCATGGCGACTTTTTTGCCTATGGTGATGGCATCCCATACAAATCCGCCTATGAAAAACGTGATCGGCAGGATCGCCCTGGTGCGGTTCAGACAGCGGGAGAAAAAAGACGCAGGGGCAGTATCAGGGGCGGAGAGTGTGGGATCAGTCATTTTGAGGGCTAAAAATCAGCAAAGCATAGGCTTTTTTACCATATCTCGCAGTTACTGTCACTGCATAGTCTTTATAAAGGTAAACTTTCTTTGATTATCAAATCCAGCCTGTTAAACTTTAAGTTATCTTAAGATGCGTCCGTTATATATCAATAGAAAGATGTCCTGAAGATAGGTATCTGTCCCGATATGACATAACTACGGCCGCCATGAAGCATGCGTGATTTACTCAGACAAATAATTTATAAGTTAAACGAAATCAAATCTGTCAGCAATGAAACTGAACAGGCATTGATACGCGTTACCTTTGTCAGTTTTATCACGCTATACCTGCTATTCAATGGCAGCAGTTTTCAGCCGGTAGGCGTCTGCCTGATCTATCTGTGTTGCGGTTTTTTGATGCTGTTCAATATTCTGCGCAATCCGCAGAAAAATGAAAGACGGCAATGGATCGCCATGGTGATGGATATCACCGCTACCTCGCTGGAACAAATGATCTCCGGCGCCATGGCTGGTGTATTCATAGGCATCTATTTATGGCTGATCATAGGCTATGGCCTGCGCTACGGCACCAAGTTCTTCAAAGGCTGTTATGCACTCAGCCTGATCGGTTTCAGCATCACCTTATACCTCAACCCTTACTGGAACCAGCATCAGCATCTGGCTTATGGCTTCCTGCTGACCTTGTTGCTGATCCCGCCACACACCCTGCGTTTGCAGATCAGCCTGGAAAAAGCCACCAAACAGGCCGGTGAGGCCAACGAGGCCAAAACCAACTTCCTGTCCAATATCAGCCATGAAATGCGTACCCCGCTCAACGGCATTATTGGTGCCAGCGAATTACTGGCGCAATCCAAACTGGATAAAAAACAGTCTGAACTGTTAAAAATGGTCGGCGCTTCTGCCAGCAGCCTGAAAAAACTGATCAATGACGTGCTGGACATCAGCAAGATCGAGAAAGGCAAGATAGATCTGGAAGATATTCCATTCTATCTACCCGACCTGGTCCAGCGCCTGCAATTGATGTTCCAGATCGAGGTCGAGCGCAAACAATTATGGTTACGCTTTAACCTGGACCCCGCAGTTGAACGCCATTATGTAGGCAGCATGCACCATATCGAGCAGGTGCTGATGAACCTGGTGGCCAATGCCATCAAATTCACCCAGCATGGCGGCGTGGATGTGTTGGTCAGTGTGTCACAGCACTATGCCAATATGAGTGTGCTCAAATTCCATATCCGCGACACCGGCATAGGCATCAAGCCAGAAGCGCTGCCGCATATTTTTGACAGCTTCACCCAGGCAGACAGCAGCATCACCAGGCGTTATGGCGGCACTGGCCTGGGCACTTCGATCGCCAAGCAGCTGGTCGAATTAATGGCCGGCAAGATCCAGGTCACCAGTGACGAGAGCAATGGCACCCTGTTTGAAGTGCTGTTGCCGCTGGCTCACGGCGAACCATCTGCACAGCACGTTTCCAATGAGGTCAATATTGAAATGACTTCAAACGTGGTGCCGCTGAGCAGCCATACCCGTTTCCGCAAGAAGATACGCGTGCTGATCGCCGACGACAATGTGGTGAACCGCATGATACTCAATGAAACATTGCAGCGTATGCATTGCGTGGTAAAGGCCGCTGATAATGGCGATGAGGCTCTGGATGCACTGGAACACAACCAGTTTGACCTGATGATACTCGATTACAACATGCCGGAAATGAATGGCCTGGAAGTGTTCAATATCTATCATGCTCTGCCCGGTAGCAAACCGCTACGCACAGTCATACTCACCGCAGATGCCACCAAGACCACCCAGGACCGCTGTCTGAGCGCCGGTGTTTACCAGGTGCTGACCAAGCCGGTGATCTCGCGCCAGATCCAAAGCCTGATAGAAGCCGTTGCGCAAACCATAGAAACAGGCACCAGCGACAAACCGGCAAGTAAACCGGCGACGCGTGTGTCGCGCGCAGCCGCAGCGCAAACTCTGGTCAACACCACCAGCCCGCGCACTGAGCCTGCTACTGAAAAAGTAGCCAGCATGACCCCGCACAGCGAACCGCTGCTGGACAATGACCGCATGGAGCATTTATTGAAACTGGGTGGCAGCGAAGCATTCCTGCACAGACTGATCACCGAGTTCATCGAAACCACCGATGACATGATACGTGCCCTGGGCACCGAATGCCTGGACCTGAAATTTGAACAGGTGCATAAACTGGCGCACACCCTGGCCGGGGAGTCGGCCAATATGGGGCTGATCCCGCTCAGCAAGCGCAGCCGCCGCCTGTTAGGCTTAAGTATGGAAGATGCCCAAACCATTTCCGGCCTTTATCAAGCCGTTGTTGATGTCTATGAAGAAACGCGCACGCAACTGCAGCAGTATCGCAGCAAGCTTTCTTCCAAACGATCAAACAAATGATAGGGCATCGGGTCCTTAAACATCAATAGTGTACGCTAACACTATTGATTCACTGCATGGTGCTGCACCATTTGCATGTCGTTCGCCGGTGATATGTCGTGCCGTTCTGCATCCTGACCCGCCAGTGCCTGTTCAGGGAACAAGCGCGACTGGGCGCGATAAAAACGGTCCATCACTTTCAGGTCGCGCTCAGTCAGACGCAAGGCATTTTCCACCCAGACATTCACGATATCTTCCAGCTCACTATAGGTGAGCGGGTTGATCCTGGCCTTGGCTTTCTGCGCGGATAAAAAGCCTTCTGACTGGCGGCTGTTTTTCTGGATAAAGGCCTGCACTGCCTGTTCGCCCTCTCCTTCATCGACCACCAAATCGATCAGGCCCATTTCCAGGCACTGCTCGGCTGTGAAGCGCTCGCAACCCAGTATCATTTTATCGGCCACTGCCATGCCGGCTTTACGCGCGATAAAGCTATAAGCGCCCATGCCCGGGATCATGTTAAAAAATAATTCCGGGAAGCAAAATACAGCTTGCCGCTCTGCGATCAGCACATCACTGGTCAATGCCGCTTCTATGCCCGCCCCCAGCACTTCGCCCTGCAATAATGATATTTTGGTGACATGCTCCAGGTTGAAGCGGAATGCGCGCTGCGCCACCACATCGATGCTCAGCCTGGCATACGCCTGTAACTGCGCCCTGTCCTGGTTACGTATCGCCAGCGCCATTTTTTGCAGATCGCCACCCATATTGAAATAGCCCGCAGTCGCAGAGGCAAAAATGGAATACTTGATAGGCAACACCTCTTCAGCAGCCGTTTGTACATAGCCGCCGCTGCGCTGTATGTCTTCATGATGGGCATGCAGGTTCAGCAACAACTCGTGGTTGATGCAAGGGATGCGCTGCGGTTGATGCAGATAGCTCCATAAAGCCTGTTGCTTGGCATCAAAACGGCAGAATACCTGACCGTAATCATGTGCCAGTAAACGATGTTGATAATTAACTAATCCTTGGTCAAACGGTGTCATGTGCTTCTCCTTGGCTGTGAAAAAATAGTGAATGAAATCAGCATAATGTGCTGCATAGACAGCAAAATATTTACGCCAATGAACACATCATAATCAAAACTAGGATCAGCACTACAGGTTTTACAGTTGCAAGGATACGTTCTGATAAGAAACAAAAAAGGGAGCCTGAGCTCCCTTTTAATGACCGCACAAAAACGCTTATGCCGTCTCTTGGATAGGAATGATTTTTTTCACATTCTGCAGTGAATCCGCATACTGTGTCATCTGGTCAAAATTGAGGTATTTATAGATCTCGGCGGTATTGGTCAGCCGTGTACCCAGGGTGTCCAGATACTCCTGCACCGTCGGCATCCTGCCCAGCTTGGCGCACACAGCCGCCAGTTCAGCCGAGCCCAGGTAGACGCGGGCATCCTTACCCATACGGTTATCAAAGTTACGGGTAGAGGTAGAGAACACCGTGGCCTTGTCGGCGACACGCGCCTGGTTACCCATGCACAGGGAGCAACCCGGGATCTCGGTACGCGCACCTGCTACGCCAAAGGTGGAATACACGCCCTCGGCGCGTAATTGCGCCTCATCCATACGCGTAGGCGGTGCGATCCACAAACGGGTAGGAATACCGCCCGCTCCTTCAAGCACCTTGCCTGCGGCACGGTAATGGCCGATGTTGGTCATGCAGCTACCGATAAACACTTCATCGATCTTGTCACCCACCACGGCAGATAACGGTTTGATATCGTCCGGGTCATTCGGGCAAGCCACCAGTGGCTCGGTGATATCTTTGAGGTCTATCTCTATGATATGCGCATATTCGGCATCGTTATCCGGCTGCAATAGTTCCGGCTTCGCCAGCCAGGCTTTCATGCTGGCGATGCGGCGCTCCAACGTGCGGGCATCGGCATAACCGTTTTCTATCATGTTCTGCATCAGCACGATATTGGAATTGAGGAATTCGATCACCGGCTCTTTGTTCAGCAATACGGTACAACCATTGGCCGAACGCTCGGCCGACGCATCGGCCAGTTCAAACGCCTGTTCCACTTTCAGGTCAGGCAAGCCTTCGATCTCCAGCACGCGACCATTGAATACGTTTTTCTTGCCTTGCTTGCCTACGGTCAAAGTACCTTCTTTGATCGCCGCGTACGGGATCGCATTCACCAGGTCACGCAGGGTGATGCCAGGCTGCATCTCGCCTTTGAAACGCACCAGTACAGATTCCGGCATATCCAGCGGCATGGCGCCTGTGGCAGCGGCAAACGCGACCAGGCCGGAACCGGCCGGGAAGCTGATGCCGATAGGGAAACGCGTATGCGAGTCACCGCCGGTACCCACGGTATCCGGCAGGATCAAACGGTTGAGCCAGGAGTGGATCACGCCATCGCCGGCACGCAGGCTGACGCCGCCACGGCTGGACATGAATTCAGGCAAGTCATGTTGCAGCTTGATATCGACCGGCTTCGGGTAGGCCGCAGTGTGGCAGAAACTCTGCATGACCAGATCGGCACTAAAGCCCAGGCAAGCCAGTTCTTTCAGTTCGTCACGCGTCATACCGCCAGTGGTATCCTGTGAGCCCACCGTGGTCGCTTTCGGCTCGCAATAGGTGCCCGGGCGCACGCCAAAACCTTCTGGCAAACCACAGGCACGGCCAACCATTTTCTGCGCCAGCGTATAGCCTTTGCCGGTATCCCTGGCCGGGATAGATTTGATGAAAACTTCTGTTTCCGGCAGGTTCAGGGCTTTGCGCGCATTGGCAGTCAGGCCACGGCCTATGATCAGCGGGATACGGCCACCGGCACGTACTTCGTCGGGCAAGGTGATCGGGTTCATTTCAAAAGTAGCAAGCAGCGCCCCGGACTCGGACAATACTTTCCCTGCATATGGCTGGATGACGATCACATCGCCAGTATTCAAGCCGGAGACATCACACTGGATAGGCAATGCCCCGGAATCTTCGGCCGTGTTAAAGAAGATAGGCGCGATCTTGCTGCCTATGACTACGCCACCAGTACGCTTGTTGGGGATAAACGGGATATCGTCACCCATCCACCACTGTACCGAGTTGATCGCCGATTTACGTGAAGAGCCGGTGCCGACTACATCACCGACATAAGCCAGTGGCAAGCCTTTTTGCTTGAGGCTGGCAATGGTGTCCAGACCATCGCTCATGCGATTCACCAGCATGGCTTTGGCATGCAGCGGGATATCCGGGCGGCTCCAGGCGTCTTGCGCCGGGCTTAAGTCATCAGTGTTGGTCTCGCCTTCCAGCTTGAACACCACCAGTTTGATCTCTTCTGCCAGGGCTGGCTTGCTGGTGAACCACTCGGCATTGGCCCAGGAAGTGATCAGGGCTTTGGCGTGCGGGTTACCCGTCTTCATTTTCTCGTCGACGTCGTGAAACGCATCAAACAGCAGTATGGTGCTGGATAAGGCTTTGACTGCATGCGCTGCCATAGGCGTGTCCAGCAATGCCACCAGCGCCTGCACGTTGTAACCACCCAGCATGGTGCCCAGCAGTTGCACCGCCTTTTCAGCGCTGACTAAAGGCGAATTGGCTGTGTTATTCGCAACATCAGCCAGAAAAGCTGCTTTCACATAAGCCGCCTGATCAACACCGGCAGGAATACGGTTTTCAAGCAGATCAACTAGCAAAGCCTCTTGGCCTGCTGGTGGACTTTTCAATAGCTCAACCAATGCGGCAACTTGCTCGGCATTGAGTGGTAAGGGAGGCAGGTTTTGCGCGGCGCGTTCTTTAACGTGGGTATCGTATGCTTGTAACATGTGATCTAGGCTCTATCAATAAAACAAAGTCGGAGGGGATGGGCTGGTGACCTCTTGTCGCAAGAGTGCTATCGTCAACCGAGAGATTTCTTCTCGTTTGATTATAATCCAGTCCATCCGTCAGAATGTTAACTGCTTGTAACATTCCATTAATTGGTCAAAATGACAGCCGTCAACCGCATCAAAACAACACCATGATGCACCATCAGCGTGCACTGTCGCTATATAACTCTTTGGCAAATGGGGTGCTGCAGCTTTTGCCGTAGGCAGCCGATTCCCACTTATCCAGTAATTCTTTCTCGTAGCCTTGACCGTGCTGTTTTTCCAGATACGCACGCACCTCAAACACATCAGCAAAGCCATTGTGATCGGTGTCCATCAAAGCCACCTGATCCTCCAGCGTTGGCCCACTATATCGGCCATTGCTGTCGGTAAAGTACTCCAAGGCTGACTCGGCATGTGCTGGTATACCGGCAACGCATAAAAAGCTGCCATACAGCACTGCCAGCCAGACAACCCCATGCTTTATTTTCATCATACTCACTCCACCTATCCGCTTAGTAGTATGACGAATAATTCATGAATTCGTGCACAGACTCTGTGATTTATCTCACACGAGTGTTAGATGTCTGTATGCATGTCTGTATGCAAGATTCATACCGCCACCAAGGCAATTTTCTTCTTCCATTCTGCCGGGCCGGTGTTATGCACCGATGTACCATCGGCACTGACCGCCACCGTCACCGGCATATCGACCACGTCAAATTCATAGATGGCTTCCATGCCCAGATCTGCAAACGCCAGCACGCGGGATTTTTTAATCGCTTTACTGACCAGATAAGCAGCGCCACCGACAGCCATTAAATACACAGACTTGTGCCTGGCGATTTCTTCTAACGCTTCTTCACCACGTTCAGCTTTACCGATAGAACCCAGCAGGCCGGTACTCAGCATCATATCGGTATAACTATCCATGCGGGTCGCGGTGGTGGGGCCTGCCGGGCCGACGGCTTCATCACGCACGGCGTCGACCGGGCCTACGTAGTAAATAAAGCGGTTATTAAAATCGACCGGCAAGGGCTCGCCCTTATCCAGCATGGTTTTGATGCGTTTGTGTGCCGCATCCCTGCCGGTCAGTATTTTGCCGGTCAGCAGCAAGGTCTCACCGTTTTTCCAGGTGTGTGTGTCTGCGCGCGTCACGCTGGCCAGATCGATGCGTCTGGCTTGCGGGCTGGGTGCCCAGTGCACATCGGGGTAGACATCGGCAGCAGGCGGTGTCAGCTCGGCCACACCAGAACCATCCAGCGTGAAATGCACGTGCCGGGTGGCGGCGCAGTTAGGGATGATGGCGACCGGCAAACTGGCGGCATGGGTCGGGTAATCGAGTATCTTCACATCCAGCACCGTGGTCAGGCCACCCAGGCCTTGCGCACCTATGCCCAGTTGATTGACCTTTTCATAGAGTTCCAGCCGCAATTCTTCGATACGGTTTTGCGCGCCACGGGCTTGTAACTCCTGAATATCGATAGGCTGCATCAATGATTCTTTAGCCAGCAACATGGCTTTTTCTGCGCTGCCGCCTATACCTATGCCCAGCATGCCGGGCGGGCACCAGCCGGCGCCCATTTGCGGCACGACTTGCAGCACCCAGTCGACGATGCTGTCGTTAGGGTTGAGCATGGCCAGTTTGGATTTGTTCTCAGAGCCGCCGCCTTTGGCCGCGATCTGGATATCTACTGTATCACCGGCGACCATTTCTACGTGGGTGATGGCAGGCGTATTGTCTTTGGTATTCTTGCGCGCACCGGCCGGGTCATTGACGATAGAAGCACGCAAGGTGTTCTCAGGATGCAGATAAGCACGGCGCACGCCTTCGTTCACCATCTGTTCCAGCGTCATATCGCCTTCAAACCGTGCCTGCATGCCGACTTTGATAAAAGCCACCACGATGCCGGTATCCTGGCACAAGGGGCGCTTGCCTTCGGCACACATGCGCGAGTTGGTCAGTATCTGCGCGATCGCATCTTTGGCGGCGGCTGACGCCTCTTTTTCATAAGCCGCAGCCAGCGCCCGGATATAGTCTTCCGGGTGGTAGTAAGAGATATATTGCAGGGCATCAGCAACACTCTCTATAAAATCTTGCGTTTTAATCAGGGCCATGGCTTTTGTAAAACAGGCGTTCTTTGAAAGGGTTTGTTATCGTTAGCGGGCATTGCTTTTCATATAGGCAATCGCCGGTCCAACATCTTTACGCAGGATTTTACCATTTTTAGTGCGTGGAAATTCTTTAGCCAGATAAACGGTTTTGGGCGTTTTGTACGCAGCCAGGTGCTGTTTACCAAAAGCGATCAGCTCATCGGCCTGCACTTCGCTACCTGGTTTGGGGATCACATAGATCACCACCAGCAATTTGTCTTTCTCTATCTCTTCACCGATGGCGGCACAATCAGCCACCGCAGGATGGCCTTTGTAAACCCGCTCTATCTCATAAGGCGAGACGCGGTAACCAAAACTCTTGATGATGTCATCCTTGCGGCCCAGGAACCAGATATAGCCATCGGCGTCATATTTGGCATAGTCACCAGTGAAAAAATAGCCGTCATGTTTGTATTTGGCGGTTTCCTGCGGCAGGTTCCAGTAGCTGAGAAACAGGCCAGGGTCAGCCTCAGGCACGCAGATCATGCCCTCTTCGCCGGCGGCTACAGTCGCCAGCGTTTCTGGATTCAATAACAGCAGGTCATGCCCGGGCTGCGGAAAGCCGGCCGACCCGGCACGGATAGGCCGGTAAATACTTTGCGACAGGTAATAGGAGAACTCACTCATACCTACCGCTTCATAGATATCCACGCCAAAACGCTCACGCCATTGCGTCAGCACCTCGTCGGACAAATGCTCACCCGCACTCATAAAGTGGCGCACACTGGGCACATCGGCACTGGTGGCGCTGGTCTTTTGCAATAACTGCCGGTAAATGGTGGGCACACCGATAAAAATCGTGGCCTTATGCTTGGCAATGAGATCCAGCCATTTTTGCGCGTCGTTCCTGCCTTCATGCACGATCACGGTCTTGCCCAGATACAAAGGGTCCATCAAGCCGGTGCCCAGCACATAAGTCCAGTTGAATTTGCCGGAATGCATGATGCGGTCTTGCAGTTCATCACTGTAATTGAACCAGTATTTCGCCGCTGGCTGGCGCCCCAGCAAGGCACGGTGTGCATGCAGCACGCCTTTGGGGTAGCCGGTAGTGCCCGAGGTATACACCAGGTAAGCCGGGTCTTCGGCCCGCGTCGCATACGCAGCCTGCACCTGGCCCACCGCGGCCAGTGCCGCTGGTAATGACAATACATTGACCACGCCAGACACCGGCAGCTCATCACTTAATTGCGTGAGTAAGATATGCTTGAGCTGTGGCGTTTGCGCGATGTTTTCCTGCATCTTTGCCGACATGCCGGCCCAGGCCGCGGCATCGGTCACCAGCACCACGGCGCCGGAATCTCTGGCCAGATAAGCGATCTCCTCCGCGGTCAGCAGCGTCGAGGTAGGCACCGAGATAGCGCCGGTTTTCATCGCACCCAGGAAAGCGATCGGATAATCCAGGCTATTAGGCAAACGGATCAGGATACGGTCACCGGCGCTGACACCCAGCTGCCGCAACACTTGCGCAAACTTATCCGTCTGCGTGGCCAGCTCGGCAAAGGTGATGGTACTGGTGCCAAAGCTGTCATCCTCCACTATCATGGCGATCTCGTCTGCCTTGGCAGTGCCCAGATGGCGGTCGCTGCAAGCGACACCGATATTGAACAGCTCGGGGATATCCCACTGCCATTGAGGGTAAGGCGCTAACTGTGTCATCTCAAACCTTTCTTTCTTTAAGTCAGCACTTGGTAAATTGCTGATTGCAACATTCGCTCTTTTGAAACAAACGTGCCAAAAATTTCAGATTTGCTTTTAAGACTAGGCGCCCGGAACGCAGAAACCGGAATGTACTCAAGTACATGAGGATTTCGAGTACCGCGCAACAACGTATTAAAAGCAAAGATAAATTTTCATAATAGGATGCCGTAGGGCCAGTTTTGGCGGACCACCTGCGCCGGCATCAACTGCAGCACATGCAGTGCAAACTCCATGTCACTGGTCTTCAGTGCCCTTAAGGCATGCGCCCGCAACAAGGTCTGCAACGCCTTGCCGAACATGGGCGGGTCCAGCATCTCGCCATCAAACTTGATCGCCCCGCCGAGCAAGGCATCCGCTTCTATCGCCGCCTGCAAGATCGCCACTTTCTGGTTGATCTCGGTCGGTGACGGCGTATAGGCGGTCTTGCACAAGTGGATATGACCGGGATGTATCACCTGCTTGCCGGTCAGGCCCATGGCGGCTTCCTGGCAGGCATGCTTGTACACCACGCGCGACTCGTTATCACCATGCAGATCCAGCCAGCGACGCACATCGTGTGGCTCGACGAACTTGTCCGGCATGATATTGCTGCCTATCAGCGTTTCCACGCCACCTATCACGCCTTTACCGGCTATCCTGGCTTCAAAGATCAGCTGGTTGATAAAGTAAAACAGCTCTTCTATCCAGTGTTCGGGCGTGATGTGTATGCCCAGCGCCTTGGAGAAGTCGTGAATACCGAAAACCACATGTTTGACGGTGTCGTACTGCATCAGGTCAGGCGCGATCTTGAGTGACTTTGGGTGCTCTATGATGGGCTGTATCGTGATGTGCGGATTCACGCTGATCAAAAAACTGGAAAGGTCGCGCACTTCTGCCGCGCCATACGATTCACCGGCTTTGGCCAGCATCACCACATCGATATATTCGCTCATGTCGCGCACCAGCTTCATGTCCTCTTCGTACTCATCGGTACGGAAAGAGTTGGCACGGATGGCGATAGTCACGCGCTCGTTGACCTTGCGCAGTTTGGGCAGCTCCTGACGCAACAGGGTGCGGCTCATCTCTTTTTGCCTGCAGCCATCTTCGAGGTCAAAGATCAGGGTATGCGCATTAGTGAAATGCGCATGCTTGACCATGCGGTTGGCTGCCTGCTCCATATCTTCATAAATGCCCAGGCTGGGTGCATATTTCACCGGCGGGTAATATAGCTGGATACCCGGCCAGTAATCGCCCAGGGCACTGGCATCCAGCGTGATCGGCTCTTCTCCCATATGCTGAATCATGCTGTTTCCTGTTCTGCCGATGGTCGGCTTTGCCTTAGTTTTTGCAACACTGCCGCGTGCTCTGCCGCCAGCGGTGTTGCCGCTGCTGCCTGCGTGGCCGTCTCTTGTATCAAGTCCCAGAACACGTTATCCGGCAACTCCAGCAACATATCCAGCTGCGCCATCTCCGCCATGGTCAGGCCATTGAAATGCTCGCTGACAAAGCGCTGCAATACGATATCCAGCTCCAGCATGCCGCGCCGGCAGCGCCAGGCCAGTCGCCGTTGCTCTGCTTCGCGTAAGATTTCTGCATTTAACATCATCTACTCCCTACAGCACTTTAATGCCAAAGATCTTTTTACCCGCGGCATCGGGTTTATGTGCTTTGACGTTCTCTATCTTCAGATCCTTGATCGCCGCGATCGCCGCATTCGGGTTGAGTTTTTTCGGGCAGACATCGGTACAGTTCATGATGTTGTGGCAACGGTATAAACGGTAAGGGTCTTCCAGGTTCTCCAGGCGTGCCTGCTGCTCCTGGTCACGGCTATCGGCGATAAAGCGGTAGGCCTGCATCAGGCCGGCCGGGCCCACGAACTTGTCCGGGTTCCACCAGAAGCTGGGGCAAGAGGTGGTACAGGCACCGCACAAAATACATTCATACAGGCCATCCAGTTTGGCGCGGTCTTCCGGGCTTTGTAGGCGCTCGGTCTCCGGCGGCGTGTCATGATTCTGCAGATAGGGCATCACCGAATGATAATGGTCAAAAAACTGCGTCATATCGACCACCAGGTCGCGTATCACCGGCAGGCCAGGCATAGGTCGCAACACGACCGGCTCTTGCAGCGTTTCCAGCTTGGTGATGCAGGCCAGACCATTTTTGCCATTGATGTTCATGGCGTCAGAGCCACACACGCCCTCGCGGCAGGACTTGCGCATGCTTAAGGTGTCATCGACCTGCTTCAGGCGCATCAGCGCGTCCAGCAGCATCTGGTCGCTGTCTTCAAGCGCGATGTCGTAATCCTGCATATAGGGCTTTTTGTCTACGTCCGGATTAAAGCGGTAGATGGAAAAACGCATATCAATACACCCTTTTCTTCAACTCGAAGGACTCAACGCTGAGTGGTTTTAGACGGACAGGCTTGTAAACCAGCTTTTGTTCAGCGGCAAAATACAGTGAATGGCTCAGCCACCTGGTATCATCCCGCTCGGGATGATCTTCACGCGCATGTGCGCCGCGGCTTTCCTGGCGCGCATGCGCGGCATGCATGGTCGCCACTGCCACCTGCATCAGGTTATCCAGCTCCAGCGCTTCCACGCGCGCGGTATTGAACACCTTGCTTTTATCGTTGATACGCAGATCTTGCGCCCGCTCGGCCACCTGGGCGATGGCGCTGACACCGGCTTGCAGCAGATCGGGGAAGCGGAACACGCCGCAATGTTTTTGCATGGCCTGTCGCATGGCATCGCCTGTCAGCGCCACATTCTCACCGGCGCTGCTGCTTTCCAGGCGGTTGACGCGCGCCAGGGTCGCCTCTGCCGCATTCGCCGGTAAGGGCTTGTGCGCTCTGGCGCTGCCTATATCGGCTGCCATTTTGTCACCGGCGGCTTTGCCAAACACCACCAGGTCCAGCAATGAGTTGGAACCCAGGCGATTGGCGCCGTGCACCGAGACACAGGCACATTCACCTACCGCATACAGGCCCTGAATGACACGTTCTGACTGCCCATCATGCACCACCACCTGGCCATCCAGGTTGGTAGGGATACCACCCATCATGTAATGCGCAGTCGGCACCACCGGGATAGGATTGCTGATAGGGTCTACCCCGGCAAAGGTTTTGGCGATCTCGCGTATACCCGGCAGGCGTTTGCTGATGATGTCTTCACCCAGATGATCCAGCTTGAGGTAAACCGCATCTTTATGTTTGCCTATGCCGCGGCCCTGCTTGATCTCGGTCGCCATCGCGCGCGACACCACGTCACGGCTGGCCAGGTCTTTGGCAGTGGGTGCATAACGTTCCATAAAGCGCTCACCTTCGCTGTTGACCAGGTAGCCGCCTTCGCCACGCACGCCTTCAGTGATCAGCACGCCGGCATTGAGCACCCCGGTCGGGTGAAACTGCCAGAACTCCATATCCTGCAGCGGCAAACCGGCACGCGCCGCCATGCCCAGGCCATCGCCGGTATTGATAAAGGCATTGGTACTGGCCTGGAAGATACGGCCGCCACCGCCGGTGGCAAGCATGGTTGCCTTGGCATGGATGACGTGGATATCGCCGGTCTCGATCTCCAGCGCGATCACGCCCAGCACATCGCCGTCGCTGTCACGGATCAGGTCCAGCGCGAACCATTCGATCAAAAACTGGGTATTGGCTTTCACATTGCGCTGGTACAAGGTATGCAGCATGGCGTGCCCGGTGCGGTCAGCCACGGCACAGGTGCGCGAGATCGGCTGCTCGCCAAAGTTGCGTGTCATGCCGCCAAACGGGCGCTGGAAGATACGGCCATTTTCCAGCCGGTCGAACGGCATGCCAAAATGTTCCAGCTCGATAATGGCTTTGGCTGCATTGCGGCACATGAACTCAATCGCATCCTGGTCACCCAGGTAATCCGAACCCTTGATGGTGTCGTACATATGCCACAACCAGTTGTCGTCAGAGACATTGCCCAAGGCCGCGGCGATACCGCCTTGTGCCGCCACCGTGTGTGACCGGGTAGGAAACACTTTGGACAGCACCGCCACATCCGCGCCTGACTCAGCCAGCTGCAAGGCCGCGCGCAAGCCGGCACCGCCGCCACCGATGATGACGGCATCTACCTGGTGATACTGTAATTCGCTAGCTACTGTCATATATTTAAACCGGCCATGCCGCTCACCTTCACTTCATTCCAAACAGAATCCACAAGATCGCCAGCGCATTGCCTGCCACCGCGAGATTCACCAGCCATTGCAGCACAGAGCGGCAGCGCAAATTGGCTACGTAATCACGTAACACATCGCGCACACCCAGCCAGGCATGCATCAGCATGCAGATAAAAAACCACACACTGAGCAGACGCCACCACCAGGGTGAAAATACCGCGACCCAACCCGCATGATCTGCCGGAGCCAGCCACCATACCCGCAGCCAGAACAGCAGCAAGCCCAAGGCCATAGACAGCGCACACAACCGTTGCGTCAGCCATAAGCGCATGCCCGGGTACTTTGCGGTCAACAACTCAAAAAGCATGGCTGAAACTCATTTTGCTGGCGTATTCATTTTTGGGTGTATTTACCAAATCGCATACAGCACGAACAGCATGGTAAAAGCCACCAGGCCCAGCACCACGCGGCTGGAGAAACGCGCCTTTTGCAAGCTGGTCATCCAGTGCACATCCATGGCCAGATGACGGATACCGGCATAAAAATGATGAAAAAACGCCCAGGCCAGCCCGCTCAACAGCAGTTTTACAGGCCATTGCTGCAACTGGGCCGCCACTGCCGAGTAACCCTGCGCATCACGCAGCGACAGGTACAGCGCCCATAGCAATAAAGGCTGCACCAGAAATAACACCACGCCACTGGCCCTGTGCATGATAGACACCACGGCATTGACCGGCAGACGGATGGTGAACAGATCCAGGTTTTTTGGCCGCTGCTTTTTTTGCTTCTTTACTATCATGTATTGCTTTCAGCCAGCCTTTAAACCTGTTTCGCCGCACGGGCGACGGCGCCAGACACATAGGCCATCAGGCGCGGATCGAACGGTTTCGGGATGATGTAATCCTTGCCAAAACTCAGTGACTGCAGCTGATAGGCATCCAGCACCTGTTGCGGCACCGGCTCACGCGCCAGGGCACTCAAAGCGCGCGCGGCAGCCACTTTCATTTCTTCGCTGATCTGGGTCGCCTGCGCATCCAGTGCGCCACGGAACAGATAAGGGAAACACAAAGCATTATTGACCTGGTTGGGAAAATCACTGCGCCCGGTCGCCATGATCGCGTCATCGCGTATGGCATACACCTGGTCAGGCAGGATCTCGGGGTCGGGGTTCGCCAGTGCAAAAATGACAGGCCTGGCCGCCATACCAGCCACCAGCTCGGGCGGCAGGCCATTTTTGGCAGACACACCTATAAATACATCGGCACCCGGCATCGCGTCAGCCAGGGTTTTTACCTGGCCTGAGTCTATCGCCAATCCGCGGTTGTTATCATGCAGATCGTCACGCGCCGTATCCAGCACGCCTTTGCGGTCTACCATGGTGATATCGGTCGCCCCCATCAGCTTGAGCAATTTTGCGCACGAGCAGCCTGCTGCGCCCGCCCCCAGAAACACTATTTTGGCAGCCGGCAAGGTCTTGCCCTGCAGCTCAAGCGCATTCAGCAATGCGGCGGCGACGATCACTGCCGTACCGTGCTGGTCATCGTGAAAAACCGGGATTTGCAGACGTTTTTTTAACTCATTTTCGATATAAAAACAGTGCGGAGCCGCAATATCTTCAAGATTGATGCCACCAAAGGTAGGCGAAATATTCACCACGGTCTGGATAAACTCATCCGGCGTCGCCGCATTCACCTCAATATCAAACACATCGATATCGGCAAAGCGCTTGAACAATACCGCCTTGCCTTCCATCACCGGCTTGCCTGCCAGCGCACCGACATTGCCCAGGCCCAGCACCGCAGTGCCATCAGTGATCACCGCCACCAGGTTGCCCTTGTTGGTATATTTATAAGCATTGGCCGGATCTGCCTCTATCTCGCGTACCGGCTCGGCCACACCCGGGGTATAAGCCAGTGAAAGGTCTAGTTGTGTCGCACAGGGTTTGGACGACTCAACGCTCAGCTTTCCCGGTTTGGGAAACTGGTGGTAATCCAGTGCGCGTTTTTTCAGATCGTCCATATCAACCCCTGTTAGCTTAGGCCTTACTTTACTCGACAAGACTTTTTACATTGCAGATTCAAAAGTCGTTCTATTACGAATGATTTAAACATTCCAGTTCTATCCATATCGAATGATTTAAAAACTTCAGTAGCAAGGTGAATCAGCGCAGACAGTGCAGATAGCACGGCAAACGAGATTCAACGCCGCTAATGAAGATTTTATAATCACCCAAATTCCTATACATCGAATGATTCAAAAACTTCAGTAGCAAGGCGAACGAGCGCAGACAGTGCGATCAGCACGGCAAGCGAAATTCAACGCCGCTAATGAAGATTTTTTAATCATTCGAGTTCGCTCATGTAGTGGTGGTCGTCCGTCAGGCACAACCCAAACCGCCACTCCATAGGTCTGTCACCATAGGTGAATGACACGCGCTCTATGCTCAGCAGCGGATAACCTTCTTTCAGGCCCAGCGCCTTGGCCACTTCGGCATCGGCAGCCACCGCCTTGATGCGTTCTTCGGCACGTATCATGCGGATACCGAATTGCGATTCATACATGCTGTACATGGAAC
The DNA here is from genome assembly GCF_052437885.1 of Methylophilus sp. Taxonomy (GTDB): domain Bacteria; phylum Pseudomonadota; class Gammaproteobacteria; order Burkholderiales; family Methylophilaceae; genus Methylophilus. The sequence continues at coordinate 45,062 of NZ_JBQVPB010000014.1, forward strand.
CATTGCTCTCTTCGACCTTGGCGCGGTTCAGGCCTTTGAATGGCGCTGCGGGCACCACTATATGGTCATAGATCAGCGGGCGGCCGGAAAAAGTCAGCAGGCGTTTCACCTCTATAGTGGTCGCTCCGGCCTTGATTTCCAGCACTTTGCCTATGTGCGCGTTAGCCTTGCTTTTGATACAGGAGAGAAATTCATTCTGTAGCAATTCTTTCTGGCCGTTTTCTGCGGTCAGCCGCAAAAAACGTAATTTGACATCATCCTGATTATGCGTGGCGACAAAGGTGCCCTTGCCCTGGCGGCGGATCAGGATATTTTCAGTCGCCAGGCTATCGATGGCTTTGCGCACGGTGCCCTGGCTCACTTTATAACGCTGCGCCAGGTCTATCTCGCTGGGGATCATGTCACCAGGGCGCCATTCGCCTCCTATCAGGCTTTGCGTGATCAACACCTTGATCTGGTCATATAAAGGTCTGTAACTCGCCGATGCAAACTGCTTGTCCATGAGATGAACGCTCCAGATAAACGCTTTATTTATTTCAATATGCGGAAAAACGCCTCCGCCATGCTTAATTAATTTATACCACAGACAAAACTCAGGTGTCCACTGTTTTATATCTTATATAAGACATAAGATATTCGTTGACAGACAAAATTTTATCATCAATAATTCAATGGAAGCTCCTTAAGCAAGGGAATAACAATGTCATACCCACTCAGACCCAGACGCTCCATGCTGTATGTGCCAGGGTGTAACACACACTATCTGGAACGTGCACGCACGCTGGCGGCAGATTCAGTCATCCTGGATCTGGGTGACCCTATATTGATAGATGCCAAACTGCAATCGCGCGACAATGTGGTGCAGGCGGCCAGACAAGGCGGCTATGGCAAACGCGAAGTGGTGATCCGCGTCAACGACCTCGATTCACTCTGGGGCCATGACGATATACAGGCGGTCGCCAATGTCGGCGCCGATGCCATCCTGTTTCCCAATATAGAATCGCGTGAAGATGTGTTGCGCGCACAACAGTTGCTCGATGACGCCGGTGGCAGCAACGTGCCCATGATGGTGATGATAGAAAGCCCGCTGGCGGTACTGAATGCCAAGGAGATCGCTGCCGCTTCCGAGCGCGTGATCTGTATGGTGATGGCGACTTCTGACCTGATCTCGCAGCTGCATGCGCGTGTCACGCATGAGCGTTCGGCTATCCTGACTTCATTATCACTGGTGATACTGGCTGCGCGCGCCTATGGCAAAGGCGTGATTGATGGCATCACCAGCGATTTCAAGAACATGCATTCGTTTGAATATGCCTGCCGCATAGGCCGCGATATCGGCATGGATGGCAAGTCACTGGTGCATCCGGCACAGATCGCTTACTGTAATGATGCCTACACGCCGCAGCGCAGCGAAGTCGAACATGCACGCCTGATCATCAAGGCTTTGAAAGAAGCCAATGAAGCCGGCCGGGGCACGGTGGTGGTCAACGACAAACTGGTAGAGCACCACCATATCAAAGCCGCCCAACGATTGATCCAGCTGGCCGAGGCCATCAGCGAACTTGAAGAAGAGTTTATTTAATGACCCCGCCCCTATTGATAGCTATTAAAGGAGGACACCATGCAAAGTAAAATCCATGCAGGCCGTTTCTTCGAAGACTTCAACCTGCACGAAGTCATCCAGCATGCAACGCCACGCACCATCACTGCCGGCGATAGCGCGCTTTACATCGCTTTAACCGGCGCACGCAACCCGCTGCATTGCAGCGAGCCGCTGGCGCAGGCCCTGGGCTACCCGACAACGCCGGTAGACGACCTGCTGGCATTTCATATCGCATTTGGCAAAACCGTGCCGGATGTGTCGGTCAATGCCGTGGCCAACCTGGGCTACGCCGATGTGCGCTTTCTGCAGCCGGTCTACGTAGGCGACACACTCAGCACTTCTAGTGAAGTGATAGGTTTAAAACAGAATTCCAGCGGCAAAAGTGGTGTGGTGTGGGTGCGTTCGACCACCCTGAACCAGCAGCAGCAACCAGTACTCAGCTGGGTGCGCTGGGTGATGGTACAAAAAAGGAACCACGAGGCGCCAGCACCCGAGACCGTGATCCCCGAACTGCCTGAATTCGTCGCCGCCGAATCTCTGGCAGTGCCGGCCAACTTCAAGTTACACAACAACCTGGGCAGCGCCACCGGCGGCAAATACTGGTGGGATGACTACGAGGTGGGTGAATGCATGCGCCATCCGGCTGGCCAAACCATCAATGAAAGTGACCATACCCTGGCCACACATCTGTACCAGAACAATGCCCGCCTGCACTTTGACGCGCACCTGATGAAAAGCACGCCACAAGGCAAGCGGCTGGTCTATGGCGGCGTGGTGATCTCGGCTTGCCGGGCGCTCAGTTATGAAGGCCTGGAGAACGCCATCTCCATAGTGGCGATCAATGGCGGCACCCATGCCAACCCCAGTTATGCCGGTGACACCATTTACTGCCTGAGCAAGGTGCTGGACAAATGGTCGCTGCCGCACCCCGAGCTGGGCGCATTACGCCTGCGTATGGTAGGGGTGAAAAACATGCCGCCCACCACGCTGGAAAATATCAAGACCACGCAGGGCTACCACCCGCATGTGGTGCTGGACCTAGATTACACGGTACTTATTCCACGAAAAGGAAATTGATTATGGTTGTACATCCGAATCAGGCATTGTTTGGCGGTGAAAAACCGTTTCCAGTGATCCCGGCCTGTGAACATTTTGCTGGCAGTGAAAAACTGATTTTAAAGGCATTGTCTCTGCAAGACCCGGCTAATCCCAATGGTGCAGGCCCGGTATTCGATATCACCTGTGATTGTGAAGATGGCGCTGCCAGCGGCCAGGAGCAGGCACATGCCGAAATGATAGTACGCATACTGAATTCTGATGCCAACCAGCACAAGATGGCCGGTGCGCGTATCCACGATTACACCCATCCGCACTGGAAAAAAGACATTGATATCCTGGTCGGTGGTGCCGGCCAGGTGCTAAGTTACCTGACCATCCCCAAATGCACGGATATCGCGCAGGCGCGTGAAATGATCGCCTATATCCAGCAAGTGGCCAGGCAACATGGCATACAGCGCGAGATCCCGGTGCATCTGCTGATAGAGACACACGGCGCGCTGCGTCAGGTACACGAGATCGCCCAGCTACCGTGGTTGCAGGTGCTGGATTTCGGCTTAATGGACTTTGTCAGCGCACATCACGGTGCTATCCCCGCCAGCGCCATGCGTAGCCCCGGCCAGTTCGACCATCATTTGCTGGCACGTGCCAAAAGCGAAGTCGTGTCAGCCGCGCTGGCGAATGGCGTAGTGCCTGCGCATAACGTCACCCTGGATCTGAAAAATGCCGAAGTGACCTACAGCGATGCCTACCGCGCCCGCAACGAGTTCGGCTTTATGCGCATGTGGAGCATTTACCCGACGCAGATACAGGCGATCGTGGATGCCATGAAGCCTAATTTTGACGAAGTCAGTGATGCCGCCAATATCCTGCTCACGGCACAAGCGGCTGACTGGGGGCCTATCCAGTATGCCGGTGAGTTGCATGACCGTGCCACCTACCGTTATTTCTGGGAAGTGCTGCAAAAAGCCAAGCACACAGGCGTTGCTATGCCGGCAGAAGCCGAAAAAGCATTTTTTTAATACTTTATCCACAGAGACCATTGAGTGCCCAGAGAAAAGATGAAAGAGAAAAGATGAGAAATTCTTATTCTGCTTGATCAGCAAGCAATTAAATCCTGGTGAAATCCAGGCGATTTTACTCAGTGTTTTATTTTTTCTCGGTGTTAGCTTTTTTCTTGGTGCACCCGGTGTTCTCTGTGGCAAAAAAAAGGGTTTAATATGCAACAAACAACTTCAGCAGGCGCACGCTTTCGCGCTGCGCTGGCGGCAGAACAGCCATTACAGATCATAGGCGCCATCAATGCCTATCACGCCATGCTGGCGACCCAGAGTGGCTTCAAGGCCATCTACCTGTCTGGTGGCGGCGTGGCGGCGGGCTCCCTGGGCTTGCCTGACCTGGGCATCTCTACCCTGGAAGATGTGCTGATCGATGTGCGCCGTATTACTGACGCCGTCGATACACCATTACTGGTGGATATAGATACCGGTTTTGGCGGTGCTTTCAATATCGCACGCACGATTAAAAGCGTAGCCAAAGCAGGCGCGGCGGCTGTGCATATTGAAGACCAGGTCAGCGCCAAACGCTGCGGGCACAGGCCGAACAAGGCGATTGTCAGCCTGGATGAAATGGTAGACCGCGTAAAAGCCGCTGTGGATGCCAAGCCCTATGATGAGTTTGTGGTCATGGCACGTACCGATGCGCTTGCCGTTGAAGGCCTGCAATCTGCCATAGACCGCGCCAGTGCCTGTGTAGAGGCCGGTGCCGATATGATATTCCCCGAAGCGATGACAGACTTGAAGATGTACCAGCAATTTGTTGAGGCCGTCAAAGTGCCGGTACTGGCCAATATCACAGAATTCGGCTCTACCCCGCTCTTCACTGTAGATGAACTGGCCACGGCGGGCGTGGGCATGGTGTTATATCCCCTCTCCGCTTTCCGCGCCATGAACCAGGCTGCGCTCGCGGTCTATCAGGGCGTGCGCCAGGATGGCACGCAGAAAAACGTGCTGGCCCTGATGCAGACGCGGGCCGACCTGTATACCCATCTTGGCTATCACGCCTTTGAAGAAAAACTCGACGCCCTGTTCAAGCAATAAGGGCCTGCAGGAGATCATGATGAATACCCCTACTGATACCATCAGAACTAATGATACTAGCACCGCCACTGAAGCGCCCAAACGCAAGAAAGGCGTCGCCCTGGCGGGTGTGGCGGCCGGCACCACTGCCATTTGCACGGTTGGTCACACCGGCAATGACTTGCATTATCGCGGTTACGATATTATCGAGCTGGCAAAACACGCCAGTTTTGAAGAAGTCGCCTATTTGCTGATCTACGGCGAGCTGCCCACCCAGGCACAACTCACGCAATATCATCAAAAGCTCAAAAAGCTGCGCGGCCTGCCCAGTGCACTCAAAGCCGTACTGGAACAGATACCTGCCGGTGCACACCCTATGGATGTGATGCGCACCGGCTGCTCCATGCTGGGCACACTGGAACCGGAAGCCACGGACAGGGATGCTGCCGGCGCACAGGCGCTGGGCGACCGCCTGATCGCCTGTTTCGGTTCTATGCTGGTCTACTGGTACCATTTCAGCCAGCGCGGCGTACGCACAGAGGTTGAAACTGACGATGACTCGATCGCTGGGCACTTTCTGCATATCCTGCATGGCAAAAAACCTTCAGACCTGCATATCAAAGCCATGAATACCTCGCTGGTGTTGTATGCGGAACATGAGTTCAATGCCTCTACATTCACCGCACGCGTGATCGCCGGCACCTTGTCTGACCTTTACTCGTGTATCACAGGGGCGATAGGCGCCTTGCGCGGCCCCAAACACGGCGGCGCCAATGAAGCAGCCATGGAGATCATAGAGCGCTACCGCGATGCAGATGAGGCCGAAGCTGACATCATGGCGCGCATGGCACGCAAGGAGATCATCATAGGTTTTGGCCACCCGGTGTACACCATTGCCGACCCGAGGAACGAATCTATCAAGGAAGTCAGCCGCTCACTGGGGCAGGACGCCGGCAATATGCAACTGTTTGATATTTCAGCGCGCATTGAAGCAACCATGTGGCGCGAGAAAAAGATGTTCCCCAACCTGGATTGGTACAGCGCCTCCAGCTACCACCTGATGGGCATCCCCACCGGCATGTTCACGCCTATCTTTGTCATCTCGCGTACTACCGGCTGGGTGGCTCATGCCATTGAGCAGCGCATAGATAACAAGATCATTCGCCCGAACGCTGAATATAACGGGCCGGATAACAGACCGTTTGTGCCGATTAGACTAAGGTAAACGCGCATTTCTCACATTAACTCATTGCGTTTTATGCCTTTAGCGAGTGTTTTAAAAGATGAAGCATAAGGCGCCCGGAGCACAGAAACCGGAATGTACATGTAGTACATGAGGATTTTGAGCACCGCGCAACGTAGTGATTCGCTTTTAAAACATTTGATAAAGGTATAAAAAACATGTCAGCCCATATTTCTAACGTACGCCCGGACCCCGACCAGGTCATCGTCGATATTGCCAACTACGTGGCAGATTTTGAGATCGACTCGGCCGAGGCTTATGACACAGCACGCAATTGCCTGATGGATACCCTGGGCTGCGGTTTTGAAGCGCTGGATTACCCGGCCTGTACCAAATTGCTGGGGCCGGTGATCGCAGGCACAGTGGTGCCGAATGGCGCCAAGGTACCGGGCACCGCTTATCAGCTGGACCCTATCCTGGCGGCATTCAATATCGGCGCCATGATACGCTGGCTGGATTTCAACGATACCTGGCTGGCTGCCGAATGGGGGCACCCTTCAGACAATCTGGGCGGCATCCTGGCATCGGCCGACTATATCTCACGTAAAAACGTCGCTGAAGGCAAAGCCCCGCTGACCATGAAACAGGTACTGACTGCGATGATCAAGGCCCACGAGATCCAGGGAGTGCTGGCGCTGGAAAACAGTTTCAACCGCGTCGGGCTGGACCATGTGATCCTGGTGAAGATCGCCTCGACTGCCGTGGTCACCAAACTGCTGGGGGGTAACAAACAGGACATCATCAACGCGGTTTCCAATGCCTTTGTCGATGGCCAGAGCTTGCGCACTTACCGCCACAGCCCGAATACCGGCTCACGCAAGTCGTGGGCCGCTGGCGATGCCACTTCACGCGCTGTGCGTCTGGCCTGGATGACCCTGCAAGGCGAAATGGGCTACCCCAGCGCACTCACCGCCAAAACCTGGGGCTTTTATGATGTGCTGTTCAAAGGCAATGCGTTCAAATTCCAGCGCCCTTACGGTAGCTATGTCATGGAGCAGGTATTGTTCAAGATATCTTTCCCGGCAGAGTTTCATGCGCAAACAGCAGTCGAAAGTGCTTTCCAGCTCAACCACGAAGTCGGGCAGCGGCTGCAATCGCTGGATGACATAGCCAATATAGACAAGATCGTGATCACCACCCATGAATCAGCGATACGCATCATTGATAAAAGCGGGCCCATGCACAACCCGGCTGACCGTGACCACTGCCTGCAATACATGGCGGCAGTCGGCTTGCTCAAAGGCAGCCTGACCGCACAGGATTATGAAGATGCCGCCGCGGCTGACCCGCGTATCGATGCCCTGCGCGACAAAATGCATTGTGTAGAGAAAGCAGAATATACGCGCGATTACCTGGACCCGGAAAAACGCTCTATCGCCAATGCGATCCAGATCTTCTTTAAAGATGGCAGCCAGTCCAGCAATATCGCTGTGGAATACCCTATAGGCCATAGACGCCGCCGTGAACAAGGCATCCCGGAACTGGTGAAGAAATTCAAAGTCAACCTGGCGCGCCGTTTTAACACCGCAAAGCAGGCCGAGATCCTCGATCTGTGCCAGGACCAGCCGCGGCTGGAAAACACACCTGTGCACCAGTTTGTGGATCTGCTGGCGCTTTAATCAACTGGCTATCAAACCAGTATATTTGGGCACCTGCGGGTGCCCAAACTTTAGGTATAGGAAATAGAGAGCAAAAAAAAAGCGACCCTAAGGTCGCTTTTTTAACATCGTCAGAGATTAGTCTGTGATGAGTTTTTGCTGTGCCAGCAGGTTGGTAATGATCGCTGCATCATTAGATTGACCAGTGACCAGGTCTACCCCTGTCAAGACGATTTGCTGCGTTGTCTGACCATTGCTGAAATTGCTTGCATAGCCACCACTTGAGCTGATGTGGATGATGGTATCGCTACCAGATTTCTCAAAGTGCAAGTAGTTGGTCAGGTTGGCGTTGTTCTCACCTTGCAGTAAGTCACGCACATCCAGAACATCACCGCCTCCTGCAGCAGTTGGTGCACCCATTTTGAAATCAGTGATTGTGTCACGTGCTGGGCTACCAGCAACGCCATCATCACCTCTATCCCATTTGAACACATCAACACCAGTACCGCCAGTCAGGGTATCGTTGCCTTTACCACCGATCAGGATGTCGTTGCCAGCCCCACCGTTCAAGGTGTCGTTACCGGCACCACCGCGCAGGATGTCATTACCGGCACCACCATTCAAGGTGTCGTTACCAGCTAAACCGTAGATGATATCGTTACCGTCAGTACCGTTGATCTGAGCATCGTTGCCATCAGTGCCCCTGATGATCGCGCTGCTGCCACTGGTCAACAGATCGATATTGATCAGGTTGCCAGAAGATGCGCTATCGTGCAGGTTGGTGCTATCAGTTGCCGTGATCTTGAAGTTATCCAGCACATTCACGCCGATAGTACTGTCTGTTCTGATTGTGGACAGGAACTCGTTCAGTTTCAGGTTATCGATAGTACCGCCATCCAGCGAAGTCACTTCCAGCTTGCCATTGGCAAACAAACCAAGCAGACCGTTATCTTGCGCATAAGTCACTTTGAGGCCTAACTCACTCGCAACAGCCGCAGAGTAGTTAAGGAAGTTGCCACTCAGAGCGATCAATGCACCGTAAGTGATGGTGACATTGGTGATGTTGTTGTTCACATCGCTGGCACTGAATGCCTGACGGCTGTTGAAATTCAGCAAGTCTACATTCAACAGACCAGGGATAGTCAACAAGCCGGCAGCGTTGATACCTGTGCTGACATCCGGCGCCACTTGCGGGATTGCATTGACCTTGGTCACGTTCACGCTCAATGTGGCAGTGCTGGTATCGCCATCTTTATCACTCAAGGTGTATTGGAAATCAGCCACACCAGAAACCGTGGTGTTTTTTGGTGTGAAGACGAAAACGCCGTCATCCATATCCAGTACCAGTACGCCTTTTGTGGTCGTGATGGTCAGCTTGTGGCTTGCTGAATCGTAAGTGCTGTTATTGGTACCACTCACAGTGATCTTGCCATCAGCCGCGTTGAAGGTGTATGTAGTGCCATCGACAACCACTGATTTCACATAACCACCATCTGCACCAAAGCCGCCATTGGTTACCAGGCTGCCAGACACAGAAGCTGCCACTGTTTGGTTCAATACACCATCCAGCTGGTCAAAGTTAGTCACTTTGATACCGTTGGTGTTCGCACCAGCCTGGCCATCATAAGCGATAGGGTTCAGCTGATCTACACTGGTATTTCTGCCCAAGCCCAGCGCATATGACTTGATGTTGTAAGTTTCCAGGAACTGGATCCATGCTCTTTCTTCAGCAGCCTGGATACCGGCATCGGCAGAGTTTGAGTTCTCACCGCCGCTCAAATCATTAATGCCACCCAGACCGCGGTTAGGTTCACCATCGGTAAAGAAGTAAGACACAGTCTGCGCATTATCCAGTTTACCTGCAGAACCATACGCTTTCATGGCTGTTTCAAGCGCTGAATCGTAGTTTGTGTTGCCACCAGAAGACAGAGTATTCAACAGCGAATTAGCTTCAGCCACAGTCAACCAGGTAGTGCCTAATTGTCTGGTCTGTGCATCACCGGCAAATACAACCAGCGCCACTTTGACATCGCCCAGGTTATCGTAGCTGGCCAGCAGTGTTTTGATCGACTGGATAGCACTTGCCAAACGTGTCTGGCCATTCACACCATCGTTACCATTCATACTGCCAGAAACGTCCAGTGTGATCATGACATTGGTGTTGGCAGAGTTGGTCGCATAAACCGTCTGGTTGCTTGCCACTGGAGAGTCATCTTCAATGGTGATCGGTAACTTATCAACCTGTGTTACACCATTTGCAACTACTTTTATACCCAGATCGATCTTCAATGTATCTTCGATCGTCTTATCGGGATGATCAACAGGTGCGTTCAGTGTTACTTTATAAGCACCATTATTATCGATAGTAGCAGTCAGTACTTTTAGTGACCCGGCTGAACCAACCAATGTCTTACCATCAGCAGATAGTGCCCATGTCACAGCGACGCCACCAGAAGTCAGTGTTGATGTAGTTGGTGCAGTCAAGGTCCATACAGCACCGGCACTGCTATCAGTTGCTTTCAAGCTGAATGCACCTGCTGCCAACACGGAATCAGTGGTATCACTGCTGCCGGTAGAATCTTTAATACCACCTGCCAGACCTTCTTCAGAAACAGTAAACGTACTACCGGCAACAATATTAATACCACTATCGTTGTCATCGATGTAGCCTGTGCCAGTGACACCGCCAATTTGCAGTGGCAATGACTCACGGACTTCAATGATTTTGTCGTCCACTGTAGGTACAGTCACGGTGAAGCTGCTGACACCCGCCGGTACGGTGATCGTACCGTCTGCATTACGCACCACGTTGTTGCTGAATGTAGGTGTACCGTAATCAGCGGTAGAAGCTGAGCCACCACCCAGGTTAAAGCTAAATGTAGTTGGGCCGTTGGTGGTCGCATCCAGTTTCACTGTGTAAACCAGGTTGTTGCCTTCAACCACTGCGTCATCACCCACACCAGGTTTGCCTGGTTCGACTTCGATCACTTTCGCTTTGTCATTGTCATCGATGTAACCTGTGCCAGTCACACCGCCCACTTGCAGTGGCAATGATTCTCTGACTTCAACCTCAGTGTCATCCACTGTAGGTACAGTCACGGTGAAGCTGCTGACACCAGCTGGGACGGTGATCGTTCCGTCGGCATTACGCACCACGTTGTTGCTGAATGTAGGTGTGCCGTAATCAGCGGTAGACGCTGAGCCACCACCCAGGTTAAAGCTGAATGTAGTTGGGCCGTTGGTAGTCGCATCCAGTTTCACTGTGTAAACCAGGTTGTTACCTTCAACAACTGCGTCATCACCTACACCAGGTTTGCCTGGTTCGACTTCGATCACTTTCGCTTTGTCGTTGTCCAGAATAAAACCAATACCAGTGGCTGTGCCGCCAATAGTCAGTGGCACGGTTTCAGTCAACTCAACTATGCTGTCGTCCACTGTCGGCACTGTTACGGTAAAGCTGGTTACGCCTACTGGCACTCTAATCATGCCTGTAGTGGCATCGTAAGTGACATTATCGCTGAATGTAGGTGCGCCATAATCACCTGTAGAAGCCGTGCCTCCGCCAAGTTCAAACTTGTAGGTCGCAATTGCAGCCGTAGTTGAACTCAGAGTGACTGTGTAGACCAGGCTATTGCCTTCAACAACACTGTCATTACCTGTTCTTGGGTCTACCGGGTCAACTTCAGTGACGGTCGGCTGACCGCTACCATTGAATTGCACGATATTAGAAGCAGTATCGCCATCGTTATCCACCAGGGTATAACCCAGGCTGGTGCTTTCGCCTTGAGTTAATGCACGGTTGCCACTATAGGTATAGGCACCGGTTTCCACGTTAACAGTGATGGTTTCACCTTTAGCTGTGGTCACGCTCAACTGTTTGCTGGCGGCATTATAGAAATAAGTGTTGCTAGAAGCCGGGGTTGCATTGTCGCTGACTGTGTTGCCAGTGGCATTGTAGGTATAAGTCACGCCACCTATCAGTATGCTCTGTACATGGCCACCATCAGCACCGAATGCACCCAGGCTGCCGGATGCGCTAGCTGCGACCGGATCAATCGCCAGATTGCCACTGCCGACCAGTTCGCCCAGGATCTGGGCACTGTCTGTGGTGCCATAAGTTGTTTGCAGGTTGATGCCTTGCAGTACGATGGTTTGATCTTCAGCATTGGCATTGAAACCGCCAGAGAAACCACCGGTGCTGCTGATATGCAGGATGGTGTTGCCGCTTGCATCTACAGTCACGCGCACAAAATTAGACAGGTTTGCCAGGTTCTCGCCTTGCAGCAAGGTTCTCAGGTCGATCACATCATCAGCCAGGGTGAAGTCGGTGATGGTATCGACTGCTGGACTGCCAGCAGTGCCTGCATCGCCTTTTTCCCAGCGGAAAATGTCTCTGCCCTGATCACCGGTCAGCGTGTCGTTGCCGGAACCACCCACCAGGATGTCGTTACCTGAACCACCTTCCAGTTTGTCGTTGCCATCGCCACCGCGCAGGATATCGTTACCCGCGCCACCCTTGAGGGTGTCATCGCCAGCATAACCATACAGCTGGTCATCGCCAGAAGTACCAGTCAGGTCATTAGCACCACTGCCGCCTTCTATCAGGTTAGGGTTTGGTCTGGTGCTGCTCAATACATTCGCATCAGCCAGTGTGGCCACAGATGCGGAAGAAGAGGCACCTTGGGTATCAGTCACCGTGATGGTGGTCCCATTCAATACTTCGGCACTGATGGCACCACCGTTCAGGCGGGCAGTAGCCAATAATTCGTTGATCGCCAGATTGTCGATAGGGCCGCCATCCAGTGAAGTGATCACGACGTGGGAGGATGGTCCGACCAGACCCAGCAAACCAGCATCATTTGTGATTTGTACTTTCAGACCCAACTCGGCAGCCAATGCTTGTGAGATCGTGAATTCACGCGCACCCAGCAAACCACCCAGGGAGATCAGTGCCTGGTAGTTCAGTTCAACTTTGCTGATATTGTTGTTCGCATCCGTCGCACCGAATGCAGTACGTGTGCTCAGGTTGATCAGGTTGGCTGCAGACAGACCAACCAGGCCTAACAGGTTGCCAGTGTTGGCCACTGTGGCTACTGGTGCCACGTTAGCTGCATTGGCATTATTCACCACCACTACGCCACCTGGAGCCACTGGGCCGTCATCTTCGATAGTGACCGGGATTTTTGTTGTTTGTGTGACGCCATTAACAACCACTTTCACACCAACGTTTGCCAGCACGGTATCTTCTACACCAGCTGTTGGATGATCCACCTGACCATTCAATACGATCTTGTATTCACCGCTATCGTTGATAGTCACGGTCAACACTTTTTCGCTACCGGCAAAACCAGTCAGCGTCTTGCCGCCATCGGTCAATGTCCAGATGACATTCACGCCACCTGATGTCAGTGTCGTGGTCGGCGCAGTTAAAGTCCATACCGCACCGGCACTGCTGCCATTCAGGGTAAACGAACCTGTTGCTTCTACTGAATCGGTAGTGTCTGTGTTACCAGTATTGTCTTTGATACCGCCAGGCAAGCCTTCTTCAGACACTCTGTCCTTGCTGCCAGCGACCAGGTTGATACCACCATCATTGTCTAAGATAGTACCTGTGGCAGATTTGCCACCAACGGTCAGTGTCAAAGTCTCATCGTTTTCAACCAGGGTGTCATCTACGGTTTTCACGCTGATGGTAAAGCTCTGCACACCTGGTGGCACATTGATCTTGCCACTAAGCGCATCGTAAGTGACACCATTGCTGAATGATGCATTCGTTAAAGGATTGACATAGTCATCGGTAGAAGCAGTATCTGTTGGTTTGCCGAATTCCAGTTTAAAAGGCGTGTCTTTGTTGGTGACGTCGCTCAAAGTAACCGTATAGATCAGTGTACCGCCTTCAGTCACTGAGCCGGCAGCCGGGCCAGCGGTGACGCTGTCTACTGTTGCCAGATCATTATCCAGAATAGTACCTTCTGCAGATTTACCACCCACAGTCAGGGTCAACTTCTCATCTGCCTCAACTAAAGTGTCATCGATAGTGACTACATTGATAGTGAAGTCTTTGACACCGGCTGGCACAACGATTTTGCCAGTGGTCGCATTGTAGGTAACACCGTTGCTGAATGATGCATTGGTCAATGGGTTGACGTAATCAGCGGTAGAGGCCGTGTCGCCAACCTTGCCGAGTAGCAGGTCATAAGTGGTGTCTTTGTTGGTCACATCGCTCAGGGTGACCGTATATGTGAGTGTGCCGCCTTCAACGACTGAACCGCCAGCCGGGCCAGCAGTCACGGTATCTACCGTTGCTCTGTCATTATCTACAATGGTACCTACACCAGTGATACCACCAATGGTGAGTGGCACGGTCTCATCAGGCTCAACCAGCGTGTCATCCACTGTAGGCACGGTCACGGTAAAGCTACCGACACCGACAGGGATAGTGATCAGGCCAGTCACAGCGTTGTAAGTCACGCCATTGCTGAATGTAGGGGTACCGTAATCAGCTGGAGAAGCACTACCACCACCCAGATTAAAACTGAAAGTGGTGATGACATTGGTAGGCGCGCTCAAGGTGACGGTATACACCAGATCTGTACCTTCGATCACGCTGTCGTCACCCGGGCCAGGAGTGCCTGGCTCTACGGTGATGACGGATCTGTCGTTATCTTCAATAATGCCTACACCGATCACACCACCGATATTGAGTGGCAAAGTCTCGTTTGGCTCGATGATAGTATCGTCAACGGTAGGCACAGTCACGGTAAAGCTGCTGACGCCGGTAGGCACGGTGATCGTACCATTAGCCGGGTTGTAAGTGACGCCATTGCTGAATGTAGGGCTGCCGTAATCAGCAGGCGAAGCTGTGCCGCCACCCAGAGCGAAACTGTAAGTCGCCGGAGCTTGAGTCGCTGTACTCAGTGTCACGGTATAGACCAGGTTATTACCTTCGATCACAGTATTGCCACCAGGGCCAGGCACGCTAGGCACCACTGAATCTATGCTAGGGTCTTCAAAATACTGATAATTCGGTATAACTGAAAAAGCAGCTGTCCCTACAGATCCATTTCCACCATCATAAATTGAACCGGTCACGCTTTCAGAGATACGCTCCAGGTTAACAAAGCTTGCATTACCATCACTGCCAGCCTCACCAGCAGCAGGAGCATCAAGCACTTCAGTGATATCACGGCCTTCATTCAATGCAACCAATACTGCATCAAATACTGCCTGGTTGACTGCATTCTCAGTGACATCCGAGACATCCACCTGCGCCAGGTTGTCAGTGATCTTGACTGTTTGTGCTTCAGCGAAATTCACGGTCTCGCCGTTCGCCAGTTTTACCGATACGCTTGCGCCGCTGGCGGTGATGACTTTATCACCTGCATGCAACACCTCGCCTACCTGTAACATATGACGGTTGCCATTGGCATCCACCACGATAGCCATACCTTGAACACTTGTAACAGTACCAATCACTGTAGCCATTTTTTTGCCCCACTTATAAGTTGAGAGATATTCAGTTCAGAAAAACACTGTCAGAACATTTCAGTTATGTCAGGTTTTTTCAGATAGTGACGTATTAAACTGCAATACAAAATGGAAAGCTATTGTACCGAAGTACAATATTCGCACTTTTATAGGGGGAAATTCAGCCGCTGCGGACTGTTATTCAGGCACTGGTGAAGAATAAAGATAAAACTCTGGCACTGAATAGAAAAAAGCGAAGCTGTCACCAGCTTCGCTTTCCTTACATCTCCTGCAGTCAAGCAGGCTACTAAGTGTTACTCAGCGACTGACTGAAAACGAATGACTTCAACGCGACGGTTAGCGTCGTTACCGTTGATCGGGTCATTTTCAGCGATAGGCTGTGAGTAGCCATAGCCTTTGACAACGATACGGCTGCCATCCAGGCCTTTTTTGGCCAGATAGTCAGCAACCGCTTTCGCGCGTTTTTCTGACAGCAGCAGGTTGTACTTCTCTTTTGAGGTATTACGCTTGTCAGTGTGGCCAGCGATCTCGATCTTGTCGTTGCCCCACTCTTTGACTACGTCATAAACGATGTCCAGATCAGCGTAAGACTCCGGCAGGATGATGGCGCTATTGGCCTGGAACAGGATGCGTGGAGTAAACTTCATGGTCGCTTTTTCAGGACCTTTAGGTTTAAACGCTTCGCCTTCCCATGGTTTGGCATTCGCCAGCAAAGCTGCTTTATCTACGACAAGCTGTGCTGGAGCAATAGCCTTACATATATTTTCCCTATCAAGATACTCTTCACGCGCATACTCACCGACGTCAGCACGCGTTACACCCAGCTTACGCAGCAACAGACCTTGTCCGGCATAGGTTCTGGCATATGAGGTGCTCAGATCCATTTCAGCATTGGTAAAGTTACGACGTGACTGGAAATATTCGTTTTCGGTATCCAGCAAGTCAAGCAAGGTACGTTGACCGATATCATATTGCTTACGGTAAGCCAGACGCGCATTCTCAATCGAATCCTGGTGCTGTTTACGATAAGCGACTTGCTCGTTCAACTGTTTGATATTGTTATAAGCAATAGACACCAGCTGACGGGTATCGATACACGCCTTATCGCGTAAATCGTGCGCACGATTAAGCTCTTCCGAAGCAGAATCCAGGTTGTTCTTATCAGTAAAACCGTTGAAAATATTCCAGCTAGCGGTCACTTCAAGTGTATCTGCAGCCAGTATGCTGTTTCTGCTTGCATCATTCACATCAAGGACTTTACGGCCCTGCAGATCCAAACGTGGCATAAAAGGGGCTTTACGTCCGGACACAGATTTCTCTACTGCAATAATGTTTTCAATAGAAGCCAGGATATTCGGGTTTTGTTTGTAGGCCGCATCAAGCACCTGATCAGAGCTTTCGGACAAGCCATCACCTGTCATCTGCACTTCAACAACGTTGGCTGGAGGCAGTTCACCTACCAGACGCTGGAATCTTGCAGACACATCATACAGATTGGTTGTTTCTGTCAGCAGGTTGGCTTCAGCCAGTGCCAGACGGCCAGTGGCCTGTTCGAGGTCGACTTTCTTGCCCACGCCGGCATCTACACGAGACTTGATTTTTTCGTGTACTTGCTTGTGTACAACATAGTTGTCTTCAGCGTAAGAAACCAGACGGCGATAACGCAACAGATCAAAGTAGGCAGTCGCAGTATCCAGTGCAATGCCCTGCATCTGGCCTTGCAAATCATAAAAACGGGACTTGGCCACGTGGTCAAGACGGCCAACCTCTGCCGGGGTCGCCAAACCATCAAAAATCATTTGACGTAATGTCAACGTGGATTGCTGGTTGGGAGAGTTAGTATTATTCGGATTGCCAGGAACCACTCGCTCCTGGTTTCTAAATACTTGATCAACTGTCAAATTAGGCAGGTATCTACCTTTAGCAGCAGCTTCATCAAATTCCGCGCCCTTATAAGCATGAAAGCGGGCCTGAACCTCAGGGTTCTCGGACACCGCTTTTTCGATTATCTTTTCCAAAGTTTCCGGACTAGCACCCCAGGAGACTGAAGAGTAGGAAAAGACTCCTATTATTAATGCAGAGGCAATTTTTTTTAGTTTCATGTGCAGACTCTTAACAAGTTATTTTAAAGATTCATCCTGAGCTGAGTATAACGACAGTATTGTCAGGTTACAAGTGTTATACCCTACCTATAACCGCTTTAAATATGCGGTTTTAGGGGAAAAAGTCACAAAAACTGACTTTTACTGACTTTTGCGTTGTTTATCCTACAAAAAATCCCCTGAATATATTGCTTCAGGGGATCAATGATGCAGCGACAACAGCCGGATGAGGGTGGATTCAGGAGTTCAGGTGTGATTTACCAGAAGAACCGTTCTTAACCCCGGCTTCAAGACCAAAGTGTCCTTGCGGGGACTGCCCTTGCAATACCAGGGCCAGGTGCAACCTATCCCTTACTTTCAGGGTATCGAATACCGAGGTCAGGTGTGCTTTGACAGTACGCTCGGAAATAGACAGCGCTCTGGCGATCTCTTTATTGCTGTTGCCTTTGGCGGCTTCCAGCGCCACTTCACGTTCACGCTTGGTCAGTCCTTCCAGTACTTCTTCCAGCACATCGACTGTCTGGCGTGAGCCACGGGCAGTCAGAGTGATCAGGTGTTTCAATAAATCGCGTCCCAGCCAGATACCGCCGTGTGACACCACGCTGTAAACCTCTTTCAACACCTGGTCATGTGCATAAGCGTGCAAATAACCCACTACACCTAGTTCCAGTGCCTGCATGGCTTCTGCCTGCTCGGGGTTATTCGACAACACGATGACTTTGGCCGAAGGGATCAGTGACAACACCTGTTGCACCTGTGTGCGCCACTGGTTGCTGCTTTCCAGCTGTGCATGTACCCAGACTACCGTCGCCCCGGCCACATCGGCAGAAACCACTTCTGCACTGGTGATCAGTTTAGGGAAGGCTTTCAGCCAGGCTTCGACAGGCTGCTTTAATGACGTAATAAAAATATGTTTCATAGTGATTAGCGCTCGGTTAATGCATACGATTTAGCCTTAAGCACAGGTTTTAGCAAGTAAGACATCACAGTTTTCTTGCCAGTCAAAATATCTACCTGTGCCACCATACCAGGAATAATTGGCAGATGGTCGCCGATATTATTCTTAATTGTTCTCACTTTAACGACATAAAAAGCATTTCCTTTATCGTCTATGGTCGAATCTGCTGCAATATCTTCAACTTCGCCATCCAGACTGCCATAAATACTGTAGTCATAAGCTGTCAGCTTGACGATAGCAGGCTGCTTGGGACGGATAAACGCGATATCCTTGGTCTGTACCTTGGCTTCTATCACCAGCGCATCATCCGAAGGTACGACTTCCATGACTTCTTTGCCGGCCTGGATCACGCCGCCTACCGTGTTGTAATACAGCTTGCTGATCTTGCCGTTAACTGGCGACAGCAGGGTCGATTGCTTGACTTTATCTGACAGCGCCAGGCTGGACTGGGTCAAACTATTGATTTTTGCCGTGGTCTCGTTCAGCTCGGTACGCACCTTGCTGGTGAAGGACTGCTGTGCCTCGGCGATCTTGCGACGCGCTTCTGAAATGGAGGCAGTGATACGGCCCATTTGCGCCGAAGCCTGGTCTATATCACCTTTGGCCCGGTTGGCTTCACGTTCCAGACGCAGGATCTCGATCTCGGACACGGCACCACTGTTGAGCAGGGGCCGGTTGGCGGCCAGCTCGCGGCTATTTGAATCATAGGTCTTGATCGCGACTTCTTTTTTAAACTGCACCTCTGAAAGCTCGCGCTCACGCTGCGACAATTGATCCCTGGCGATATTCACCTGCGAATCCAGCTCGGCACGCCCGGCATTGAATAACTGCAGCTCCTGCAAATAGGTGTCAGGCACTTTGAGTTGGACCTCACTAGGCGGATTAAACGCGCCGCCATTGGCCAGGGCTTTTAGGCGTGACTCCTTGGCTCTAAGTGACAGATACTGGCTTTCATTTTCTTTCAGCGAGGAGATCGCCCTGGTCTCATCGATCTTGATCAATGGCTGGCCGCGTTTTACCGTATCGCCCAGTTTGACCATGATATCGGTGACGATACCGCCATCCAGAGATTGCACCAGCTGTATCTGGCCCGAAGGGATCACGCGGCCTTCACCGCGCGTCACTTCATCGACTTCGGCCAGGTTGGCCCATATCAGCAGCACGATCAGAATGACCAGGATGGCGTACATGATCAGCTTGGCATGCAGCATGCTGTCCTCAACCATGACATCATGTGCCTGCTCGGACCAGGTGCGGTTCTCTGCCGTATCGGTTTTGATGATCTTGTCGACCAGGGCATGCACAGGTTTACCCAGCCGCACCCAGATACTGTCGTTCTTGGTAATGTCACCATATTTATCAAATATTTTTTGTGCCATGATGTTACCTTGCCTTACCTACTTTACCCGCGCGCAATGCGGCGGTGACGTCTTCTTTAGAGCCGTCTGCAACGATCTGGCCTGAATCGATCACGATCAGGCGTTCTGCCAGTTCCAGCATGCCATTCCTATGGCTGATCACGATCAGGGTCTTGTTTGCTGAAGCTTCAGCGATCCGGTTTTTAACCGATTCTTCACCGGAGTGATCCATGGCACTGGTAGGTTCATCCAGCAACACGATCTGCGGGCTGGTGACAAAGGCGCGCGCGATGCCTACGCCCTGGCGCTGGCCGCCGGACAGGGTATCGCCCCGCTCTCCTACTTCCAGGTCAAAGCCTTTAGGGTGCGCATTGACGAATTCGGCGATACCGCCGACCTGGGCTGCATTAAGCACAGCCTGATCATCTGCGTGCTGGTGGCGCAAGGTGATATTGTCACGCAGGGTGCCATAAAACAGATGGTTATCCTGCTGCACATAACCGATGCTGCGGCGTAATTCGGCCGGATCGATCTGGCGCGCATCGATACCATCGATCAGGATAGCGCCTTCAGTGGGCTGGTAGAGGCCAAGAATCAATTTGTTGATGGTGGTCTTGCCTGAACCCATACGGCCTATCAGGCCTACATGCTCGCCGGGACGGATTTTGAAAGAGATGCGGTTGAGCGCCAGCTCATCGGTGCCCGGGTATTTGAAAGACACACTTTTGAATTCTATCTCGCCCTTGAAGGCAGGACGCGACAGGAAACTCGCCCCTTTGCTGCGCTCCTCAGGTTTTTCCATGATGCCTTCTAGCGACTTCAGGGAAGTCGCAGCGGTATGGTATTGCGTGAACAGGCTGGCGATCTGCGAGATCGGTGCCAGCGCGCGGCTGGTCAGTTGCGAACAGGCGATCAGTCCACCCATGGTCAGGTCCCCATTCGAGATCAGGTAAACGCCAAGGATAATGATAGCGACACTGATGATCTGTTGCAGTGCATACGAACCGTTAGTGATAGAAGAGGATAACAACTTGAGTTTGCTGCCCACCTCGGACAGGAAGATGGCACTGCGTTCCCATTTACCCTGCATCTGCCCTTCTACGCCCATGGACTTGACGGTCTCAAGACCGACCAGGCTTTCGATCAGGGTGGCATTACGCTGGGCACTGGCCCGGTACATGGTCTCGGATAAATCGTGCATCTTGGATTGCACGCTCAGCGAGTAGATCAGCACCACAGCGCCACCTATCAGCGCTGGCAACACCATAAAAGGACTGATCCAGGCGATCACGATCAGGAAAATGATGCCGAACGGCAAATCGATCAGTGTCACCACCGTGGCTGAGGTAATAAAATCGCGCACGCTTTCGAACGAACGCAAGTTAGAAGCAAAAGAGCCAACAGAGGTAGGCTTGGCTTCGTAGCGGGTGCCGAGTACTTTCTCCATGATCTGCGCACTCAGCTTGACATCGATGCGCGCACTGGCCCAATCGAGGAAATAAGCACGCATGGAGCGCAACAGCAGGTCGCCAAGTACGATCAGCGAAACGCCTATGCCCAATACCCATAAGGTCTCTACCGCCTTGTTGGGTACTACACGGTCATACACGTTCATGGTGAACAGTGGCATCGCTAGGGCAAATATATTGATGAGCAAGGCGGCGACCATCACATCGCGGTATATGCCCTTGTTCTCGGCGATGGTTCCCCAGAACCAGTGTCTGACCTTGACCCGGCCCACTTCAGGCGTGCGTGCGTCAAACAGATAGGTTTGTTTGGTGACCAGCGCATAGCCGGTATATTGTGCGGCGAGATCGGCCAGGCTGATGGTCACCGCTTCGGATGACAGGTCAGGAAAAACCACCTGGGCAAAATGCTGGCTGTCATCTATCTTCAACAGCTGGCAGGCGCGGTGATTATTCAGCAGCAAGGTCACATCCGTCTGCGGCTGCAACAGTGCGGTGATGGCACTTTGCTGGACCGTGACCGCCAGGCGCAGTCTTTCGGCAGAGCGTTTGAATAACTCGGGGTTGAGCTTGCCATCTTCAAGTGGCAGGCCGGAGGTCAACGCGTCGCGAGTGGTCGCCAGCCGGTTATGACGGCAGATATACAGCAGACACTCGAGCAAGACGTCTTTGTCAGTTTGGTTGAAATATTGCGTCGTTTCCATGGCTAGTCTTATTATTGTCCTTATCAACGGCTCAAATACTTGTTTTCAAAGTATCTATAGTATGGGTATCGGTATTATATGCAGGGTCCAGCTCAGGCAAAGCATTGAGTATATGGCAAAAATCCCCTGAATTACAAAGATTGACAATCGGCTCTAACTGCCGAATTGCAGGGTTTCCTGCACAAACGGGCCGGTCACTGCCTCTATACCTACCGAGTTCAGGCTGTCCAGTTCCTGCTGGTCCTGCACCCCTTCAGCGATAGGCATGATGCCCATGGTGCGCACCATCATGCACAGGCCGCGCAACAGCGATTGCTGCTGTGGCCGCAGGTGTATGTCGCGTATCAGCGAGGCGTCGAACTTAACGAAGTCCAGGCCGAGTTCATGCAGGTCACCCAGTTGGGCAAGCCGCGTGGCCACATGTTCCATACCGACGATGCAGCCCAGTGATTTCACCAGATGTACAAACTGTTTGAACTGCACAAAGTCACTGAAGGCGGCTTCTTCCGATATCTCAAAACTCAATCTTGAGGGCTGGGCCACGGTCAGGATCAGCGCTTGCAGTTTGTCACGGTATTCGTCGCTGCGGATCGCGGCCGCGGACACATTCACGCTCAGGTTGGCGTTATTCTTACCCAGCATATCGACGGCATATTCCAGCGCCAGCCCGTCCAGCGTCTTGATCATATCCAGCTGGCTGGCCCAGTCGATAAAGGCACCCGCAGCCAGCCATTGATCGCCTTCATCAATATGCAGTCGCAGCGGGCACTCGTAGTGCAGCAACTGCTGCTCTTTGAGCATGACAGGATAGCAGGCCAGTTTGATCTGCTTATGCTCTATCGCATGCAGGAACTGCTCTTTCCACTGGTTGAGGTAATTCTTTCTCGATGTCACTATGCTATTGGCGTTCATCACCCGCATAGGCACGGCTGCCTGGTCACCGGCCAGGTCGAGGATGAATTGCATGACGCGGTGTATATCGACGAAATCATCGCCTTTTTTGGTCTTGGTATGCGTGACCACGAACTGGAACTGCACGATCTGCTGTGCCGCGTTGAGTTTTTCCAGCACCAGTTTAAGTTCTGAGGCTACGGTGAAATCATCCAGTGGCTGGCGGCTGAAAATGCCGAACTCGCTGCCGGAAAGCCTGCCACACACCACATCTGCATAATGCGCCATCTGTTTTTCAAGCGCATCGCCGACTTTCTTGATCAGCTGATTGGTGACGCTGTAGCCCAGCTGTTTATCGATATCCGACAGATTGCGCAATTGCACCAGCGTCAGCATGCCTTCGACAAAACTCTCGCTCTTGAGGGCGACCGAAGCGGTATTGGTGAAGTGTGACTGATTCATCAGGCCGGTGACTTCATCATAGTTGATCTGCTGGTTGAGCACATTCAGGCGTTCAGATTCTGCAGTCACCATGGATTTGACACGGTCTGACAGTATATTCATGGTGCGCACCAGCTTTTTGAATTCCTCTGTTTGCGGCTCAGCTATGGTGATGTATTTACGCTCACCCAGGGCTTCGGCCTGTGCGATCACATCATCCAGCGGTTTCAGTATCTTTTTCAGCCAGAAGCCGGAAACCACATAGCTTAAAAAGGCTACGATCAGCGTCCACAATACGGCATGGCGCGAGGTTTCCCACAACTGGTCATATGCCAGCGAAGGCTCGCTCTCCAGCACCAGCGTGCCATATTGCTGCCAGCCTGACTGAATATTGGCGATACCCGGATGTATGCTGACGGAAAACAGCGACTGGAACCAGGATGGCGCCACTGAATGCGGCTCGCGGTTGATACGCTCTATCATGGTTTTGTTATCAGGCGAGATAATGGCGATGCGCCTGTAGTTGCCCATGTCGAACTGGGCACTGATGATCAGTTCGACCGTGACATTGTCTTTCTGGATATTGGAAAGGGTGATCGCCAGGCCATTGGCATTGTCGTTGTTCTTCTTCTGTAATTGCTCGGCCATGAACCTGTGGTCATCATAAACCCCTAAAAACAGGCAACCCGCCGCCACCATCAAGATAATGACAGAGATCGCAATGCGTATTTGTTTTATTAATGACATGTTCTAAGCCCTCTTTTTTCTTGGGGTAAAATCATCCACAACCCGGCGTCAATGCAGGCTTTATGCATAAGCCTAGCACTAAGTTTCCCTGTTAACCATATCTTAGCTAAGGTTTTCAAAGATTCAGTCAGATTCTGTTGTTTCAGTGTTTTCATTTATTCCAGTCCGTCCTGTCGCATGCGCGTCAGCACATCCCGCCACTTGGAAATATTGTTTGGTGAACCGGCGCGCATATTCGGGTTGTTGGCGACAAACAGGCCTTTATCGTTAAAACTGAACACCGGGAACAGGTCACTGCGCCGGGAGGCAGGCAATATCTCAAAATTCAGGTTATCCAGGATCAGGGGGTCGCTGGTCGGCATCGCGTAATAAGCCAGCACCATATGCGGCCTGATGTTGCCACTGGCCATGCGTGCGCGTACATAGGTCAGACGTAATTTATCCTGCGGGATGCCCAGTCGTTTGAGCAAGGTGTATTTGGCGATGCTGAAGTCTTCACAGTCGCCCGCGCCTTTGCCAAAGGTTTCCAGCGGGCTGGCCCAGTAATCGTCCACCCCCCACAGATTGATATCATCGACAAACAGCACATGCTGGTTGGTAAAGTCATTGACCATGCCTATCTTGGTCATCTCGCTGGCGCTGCCAAGCTGGTTGAACAGCTCGTTCAGGCGCATCACATTCTGGTAGGCTTCTTCGCCATAACGCTGCCTGACCTTTTCCAGCATCGCCAGCACGTAGTCATCCGCCAGTATCTGCGACCATAGCAGACTCAGCGTCAGGCACAGGCCGGTCGCAAAAGTGATCAAGGTTGAAGAAACGGGGCGTCTCATGTGCAATAGATTTCCAGTGAGCGATTATGTCACGGCACCAGCAAGCCTTATCTGCCAAACAAAGCGGTTTTCATCTGCAAATTCGGCCATCGCTAAGAATACCTTATATTAAGCGGCCAGGTTCACGCACAGCAGTGCATCACAGAATAGAAAAACACAAGCGCTGCTGGATTGGGTAAAATGTCGACTTTCGAATCATCACCGCTTTATATTCATGACGTCTCTTACCCCCCTCAATGCACTCTCCCCTTTAGATGGTCGTTATCAGGCCAAACTTGACCCCTTGCGCCCTTTCTTCAGTGAATACGCACTGATCAAACATCGCGCACTGGTCGAAGTAGCCTGGCTAAAAGCCCTGAGTGCCGAACCGCAACTGGCAGAGATCGCTGCTTTCAGTGCCGACACCATAGCCGAGCTGGATGCTGCCATCGAGGCCTTCAGCGAAGATGATGCCATGCAGGTGAAAGCGATAGAATCGCGTACCAACCATGATGTAAAAGCGCTGGAATACTGGCTCAAAGAAAAATTCGACGGCAACCCCGATATCAAGAAAGCCAGCGAATTCATCCATTTCGCCTGTACTTCAGAAGATATCAACAACCTGTCACATGCCTTGATGCTTAAATCAGCGCGTGACAGCGTGATCTTGCCCAACCTGGCCGCCGTGGTCGCCAGACTCACCGAACTGTCGCACGCACTGGCTGAACAACCCATGCTGTCACGCACACATGGCCAGACCGCCAGCCCGACCACCATGGGTAAAGAATTAGCCAATGTGGTCTACCGACTGCAACGCCAGCTCAAGCAACTGCAGGCGAACGAGATACTAGGCAAGATCAACGGCGCTGTCGGTAACTTCAACGCGCATCTGTCGGCCTACCCGGATATAGACTGGGAAAGCTTTGCCCAGACCTTTGTTGAATCACTGGGCCTGACTTATAACCCCATGACCATACAGATAGAGCCGCATGACTACATGGCAGAGCTGTATGACACCATGTCACGCATCAATACCATACTGATAGACCTCAACCGCGATATCTGGGGCTATATCTCGGTCGGCTATTTCAAGCAAAAGGTCAAAGCCGGCGAGATCGGTTCCTCGACCATGCCGCATAAAGTCAACCCGATAGACTTTGAAAACTCCGAAGGTAACCTGGGCCTGGCCAACGCCATCCTGCGCCACCTGGCAGAAAAGCTGCCTATCTCGCGCTGGCAGCGCGACCTGACCGACTCCACCGTGTTGCGTAATATGGGCGTCGCGCTCGGCTATTCGCTGCTGGCTTATGACGCCTGCCTGCGCGGCCTGAACAAGCTGGAAATCAATCCGCAGCGTTTGCAGGAAGACCTGAACAACAGCTGGGAAGTACTGGCCGAGCCTATCCAGACCGTGATGCGTCGCTACGGCATTGAAAACCCGTATGAGCAGCTGAAAGAACTGACGCGCGGCAAAGGCGGTATCAACCAGCAGTCACTGCATGCCTTTATAGAAACACTGCAGATCCCGGCAGCAGCAAAACAGACCTTGCTGGCGATGACGCCTGCAACTTATACCGGCAAGGCAAGTCAATTGGTAAAACATATTTAGTGACTTGATTCAGGGATAGGTCTGTTTTTAACTTCGCACTCAACGCTATAAGGCAAGCAAACACTGGTTTGATTGCCGGTTTTCGCCAGGCCTGCCTATCGGCCTGGTTAAAGTGCGTTTTAGCGCTGCGCTTAAGGCGATTGAAGTGCAAGCAATGGATATACAAGCAATCGATATATAGGTTCGCCAGCCTGATCTGCATCGCCCCTGTGCTGTTGCCCGTGACTGCAGTCCAGGCACAGCAAGCTGACTGGTTCCAGGTCAAGCAAGGCAGTTACCAGACGCGTTTTTCCCTCAATAGCGACACTCCCCCTGAAAACAAACAGCAACTGCGCGAGTTGCTTGAACAACACCTGACGCTGCATGAATCTATGCAAAACCCGCGCATGAATGAAGGTGAGTGGCGGCGGCTGGTGCAGAAGACACCACAAGAGATCGCCGACCTGCTGGCCACCCAGGGTTATTTCAAAGTCAAAACGCTGGCCTATCAGCCGGCCGCCAAGCGGATCGAATTCCGTGTCAACCTGCCGCCGCAGGCCAAAGTCAGCCAGGTGACACTGACCCTGAACGGAGAGATACAGCAGCCAGCGCACAGTGAGATACTGGCGCAAGCCAATAAAAGCTGGTCACTGCCAGCCAGCCAGGTGTTCACCCAGCCAGCCTGGGCGGCAGCCAAGCGCGACCTGCTGGCCTCACTGCTACGGGCTGAGTTTCCCAATGCCAGAATCACGCAGTCGCAGGCCATGGTACAACCACAGACACAGCAAGTCGCTATCAATATCGCCGTGGATTCAGGGCCCGCCGTGCGCTTTGGCAAAGTCAATATCCATGGCCTGCAGCATTACCCCGAAAGCCTGATCCGCCCGTTGAACACCCTTAAACCTGGCGAGCCTTATAGGCAGTCAGAATTGTTGCTGTTGCAAAACAGCTTTATGAGCACCGGCAAATTCAGCCAGGTGGATGTAGTGGCTAACACGCATGCCCTCAACCCCGACCACAGCGCCGATGTAGATGTCACCGTGCGCGAGACCGAAGAAAAATCCTTTCGCATAGGCGTGGGTGCCAGTACCAATACCGGCGCGCGCATCGTGTTCAACTATACCGACCGCAACCTGTTTGAGCGTGGGTTGCTGTGGGATAGCAGTATCCGCCTGGAACAGCGTTTGCAGGCCGCCACCTCTAACATCACCTTTCTCACCGATGATAAAGGTTACCGCGACAGCATACAGAACAGCCTGACCCGCACCGACCTGGAAGGCCAGGTCACCACCGCCTTTCAGAACGGCGTACGGCGCTACTGGGGCCAGCCGCGCAAGTTTGAGCAATTCGTAGGCGCCAACCTGCTGTATGAATTCCTCGAGGTGGATGACGTCACCTCCCAGTTCAACAAAGCCGCCACCGTCACCTATGGTTTGAATATGCGCGAGCTGGATCACCAGCAGGCACCCACCAAAGGCTGGATACTGAATACGCAGTTCCAGCTTTCGCCGTTTGAACGTATTTCTGATGGCCGTTTTTTGCAGACGCAAGCCAGGGTACAGGCGTTTTACCCGCTCACCAGCTCCACCCAGTGGCTGGGCAGGCTGGAAGTCGGCAGCGTCAACGGTTCTGCCAGCAAGGTGCCGGCGACCTATTTGTTCCGCGCCGGTGGTGACCAGTCTGTACGCGGCTATGCTTTCCAGTCGCTGGGGGTCAATGAAGGCGGCGCCACGGTGGGCGGGCGCGTATTGCTGACCGGCAGCAGCGAAGTGGTGCAATGGCTGACGCCATCGTGGGGCGCGGCAGTGTTTGTGGATTTCGGTAATGCCGCCAATAGCTGGAAAGATTATGACCCGGTGCTGGGCTATGGCCTGGGCGCACGCTTCCGCAGTCCGATAGGGCCGGTAGGCGTCGATATCGCCTATGGCGAAGAAACCAAGGAATACCGTTTGCACTTTAACCTGGGGGTGAATTTCTGATGTCATTGCTGCACTGGCTGTCACGACTATGCAGGTTAAGCCTGGTGAGCATGCTATGCCTGAGCCTGGCCATCACGCCACAAATGGTCTGGGCGGCCAATGTCATGGTGGTCACCAGCCTGAAAGAATTTGAAACGGATTTAGCCAACGCCACACTCAAGGTCGAAGGCATTGCTTCTGATATGCGGCTGGGAGTGACGCCGCGTGGCGAGCTGACCGTCTCCAGTTTCACTGCCAAACAAGTCACCCTGCAGTTCAAGACCCAGCCTGAACCACCCGCCAGCAATACCAGAACGCCGGCTGGGCCGCTGCCAAAACGTATTAACATCCCGCTGCCCTTTCATCTGCTGTCAGGCAATATTGAGCGCCTGACCATCATACAGGGGCAGGCGACTTACCAGATAGAGCAGATACGCTTTGACCTGGATGCCGACAACCAGGCCATGCAGTTCCGCATTGCGCAGGCACACAGCCCGTGGGGGGAGATCAGCACCCATTTCCAGATGCAGAATAGCGCGCCGTTCCCCTTGACTGGCTGGCTGGATGTACAGCAACAGCAAGGCAGCCTGCCCTATCATTTGCACACCGAGTTGCGCGGTGATTTGACCAAGGTGGAGATTGCTGCCAGCCATCACTACCAGCCTGATGCGCGACCTTTTGCCATAGTGCCTGCCACGCAGCAGGACGCTGATATAGTGACACTCAAAGCCAGCATAGGCCTGGATGAGGCGCGTAACAGCCACTTTCTCTTCCACCTGCAACAGTTCCAGGCCAGACATGTGCATCCGCAACTGGCGGGACATATGGATTTAAAAGTGGTGGCAGATGGCAGCCTGACCGACCAGGGAACCATACAGATCAAGGTGGATGCCGGAGACAGCCGTTTGCAGGCGCTGCCACTGATCGTGCGCGGCACGGCGACACTGCAAGGACAGCAACTCACGCAGATGGATCTGCTGGCGCAACTGGATAAAAACACTTTCACGATACGCAGCACTCAGCCTGCCGCATCTGCTGGCACCCAGCTGAACTGGCAGGCCGATATGCCCAATCTGGCGCAATTTATGCCGGGCTTTTCCGGCCAGGTTAAAGGTGACGGTACGCTACAACATTTGGTGGATGGCTTTCATGCCAGCTACCGTTTGGCTGGGCAACAATTGCAATTACCCAAAGGCCTGGTCATCGCCGGCTTTGAGGTGCAGGGGCAAGCCTCTGACAACCTGCAAGCGTCTATAGACCAGCAGATCAAACTGCATGGTCTGTCGCAACAAAATAGCCAGGGCACAGACAGCCCGCCGATTGAGGCAGAACTGAATTTAAAGGGCACCCTGGCACAGCATCAACTCACGTTACAAATCAAGGATACGGACCCATCATTGCAACGCAATATCCAGCTGGCCCTCAACGGTGCCTGGCAGAATGACAGCTGGCAGGCCCAGCTGACGCAATTGCAGGATGCCAGCGCTCAAGTCTTCCAGCTGGCAAACCCTGCAAAAATGTCATGGAGCGCCGCACAAAGCTTCGACTTGCAACAGCTGGCGCTCAATGTGTTTGCCGGGCAATTGCAACTGGAAAAACTGCATTACCGCCCGGCACAGACTGCATCCACGTCCGGCCAACCTGCACAGATGATGCAATTACAATCGCGCGGTGCTCTTAAGGATTTCCCGGTGCAGGCCTTAATGGCCTGGCTGATTCCCGACCAATCAACGCCGTTACCGGCAGACCACCTGCAATTATCCGCGCTTTGGGATATGCAACTGGGGGATATGCAACTGGACCAGCGCCTGAATGGCTTTCTGCAACTGCAACGCAGCAAAGGTGACTGGCAGGTGTATGACATCAATAATGCCAAATGGCAGGGCTTAGGTTTGCAAACACTGTCGGCTGGTATCAAAGCTGAAAATAATAAGGTGAGCGTTGAAAGCACGATCAGCTCCGCTGAAGCCATTAACCTGCAACTATCAGCCAACACAGTCGTGACACCCACGCCTACAGGGTTTGTGATCAAAAACACTGCCCCGGTCTCTGCCAGCCTCAAAGCAGATATCAAACAACTGAACTGGTTTGCCAAACTATTCTCCGACATGCAACCGGCAGGTAGCCTGGCGGTAGACGCACAGGTCAGCGGTGTAATGGCAGACCCGCAACTGAATGGCACTATTCAAGGTGACTCCCTTGCATTACAAGTGCCTTCACAAGGGGTATGGCTGGAACAAGGGCGTTTAAACGCGACTATGGCGGGCGACAAGCTGACTTTCAACCAGATTCACTTTGCTGGTAAAAGCGGTGAACTGAATGCCACCGGGGTATTGGCTTTAAAGCAGCCTGACTGGCAACTGGATCTATCCATGCAGCTAAACAAGCTACAAGCACTTTCCAGGGTTGACCGCTGGGTGCAGTTGAGTGGTGATACCAAGTTACATCTCACCAGTGCAAACACCAATATCAGCGGCAACCTTAAAATCCATAAAGGCCTGTTTGAACTACCCAAGGGGGATAAGCCACAGCTGGATGAGGATGTCATTATCGAATCAGCGGAACAGGCCACTGCAGAGAAAAAGTCGCAGGTCAGTTTCCAGGATTTCGGCCTGGATTTTGGCGATAAACCCGGCCTCCCGTTCAAGGAATCCGAACAGTTCATGCTGCGCGGCCAGGGCCTTAACGGCGCGCTGAGCGGTAAAATGCGGCTGGATGGCGCGCTGGATGACCTGGGCGCCACCGGCAGCCTGGAAGTGACCGGCACCTACCTGGCGTATGGGCAGTCGTTGAATATAGAAACCGGCAGGCTGATCTTCAGCGGCAAGCTGCCGAATATAGGCCTGGATATCCTGGCCACCCGCCAGGTAGAAGCCACCAAAGTCGGCATACAGATCAACGGCAGCATGCAGACGCCGCAACTGAAACTGGTCTCCACGCCGGAAACCAGCAATGAGAACAAGATATCGCTGCTGGTGCTGGGGCAGCCTATGTCGGCGGTCGGCAGCAACGATATGGCCATGCTGTCAGTGGCCGCCAGTGCCTTGTTATCACAGGGCGATTCGGTGTCATTACAAACCAAGATCGCGCAGACCATAGGCCTGGACAGCATAGATGTGCGTGGCTCGGGAGCCACCAACTATGCGGTCAGCGTCGGCAAACGCATCAATAGCAAACTGGTGGTCGGCTATGAAAAAAGCATTGTCGGGCTACTAAATGTTGGTAAACTCACCTACCAGTTAACCAACCGTATCTCGATAGAGACCAGGACCGGTTCGGATAACGCGCTGGACGTGTTCTACGGTTTCAGCTTTGATTAACCCAGGAGGATGGCATGCATCAGGACAATAAAAATCCCCGGCTGGCAGTCTTGATCGATGCTGACAACACCTTTAAGGTCATTCCTATCATAGACGAGCTGTTTGAAGAGATGTCCAAGTTCGGTGATATCAGTGTCAGGCGCATTTATGCCGACTGGACCTCGGACCATGTCAAACAGTGGAAGCCGGTACTACCCAAACACGCTATCCAGCCTATACAGCAATATGCCAATACCAAAGGCAAGAATGCCACTGATAGCGCCCTGATCATAGACGCCATGGATCTGCTCTACACCGCGCCGCTGGATGGCTTTTGCATAGTCTCCAGCGATAGCGACTTTACGCGGCTGGCGATACGTTTGCGTGAAGCCGGCAAATTCGTCTATGGTTTTGGCGAGAACAAGACGCCGGAATCACTGCGGGCCGCCTGCAACCAGTTTGTTTATTTCGAGATCCTGCTGCAGGAAAAGAACGAGGAGGAATCCTCTGCGCAAGCGGAAGCCGCCAGCAAAGCCAAGCCGGGTGAAGAACAAGTCACGCTGGTGCCGCTGGGCAAAAAAAGCAAACAGCAACTAGCCATGGATACCAAACTGGTGTCACTGATACGTTCTGCCATCGAAGGGCTGTCGGATGAGACCGGCTTTGCCGCCATGGGCGCGGTTAAAAACCATATCGTCAAAAACTTTTCAGCCTTTGACTCACGCAATTACGGTTATACCAAATTCAGTGAACTGGTGAATGCGATAGGCCTGTTCGAGTTAGACGACCAAAAACAGAAATTACGCGACAAACGAAAAAAATGACTGATATCCTGATCCTTTATTACTCCCAGGGCGGTGCCGTGAAAGACATGGCGCAACTGATCGCGCGCGGTGTAGAAAGCGTGCCTGGCGCCAAAGCCCGAGTGCGTACCGTGCCAAAGATCTCAGCCAATCATGAAGCGACCGAGCCGGATATCCCGACTTCTGGTGCGCCATATGCCACCCTGGAAGACCTGGAACAATGTGCCGGCCTGGCCCTGGGCAGCCCTACCCGTTTCGGCAATATGGCCGCGCCTATGAAATACTTTCTCGATGGCAGCACCAGCCTGTGGCTGAAAGGCGCATTAATAGGCAAGCCGGCCGCCGTGTTCACCTCTACCGGCTCCATGCATGGCGGTAACGAGATGACGCTGCTGACCATGATGATCCCGTTGCTGCACCACGGCATGCTGCTGCTGGGCCTGCCTTATTCCGAACCGCAACTGGGCACCACTACCACCGGCGGCACGCCTTATGGCGCCAGCCATATAGGCGGCGCCAGAGATGACCAGCCCATCTCCGACGATGAAAAAAAATTGTGCCTGGCCCTGGGCAAACGTCTGGCCGAAACCGCACTCAAATTGCAATAACCGTTTACTGAGGAAACTTGTATGTCCGCCGCTCTCACCCGCGAAGCCCGCCAATTTCTATTTGCCACCCGCCATGCCGTGTTGTCCACCTACTCAATGAAATATCCGGGCTATCCGTTCGGCGCCATCGCGCCGTTTGTGTGTAACCAGCAGGCCGAGCCGGTGATCCTGGTCAATGCCAGCGCCGAGCATGCCAAGAATATGCATGAAAATGCCAAAGTCTCGCTGCTGGTATTCGCCGAGGCCGAAAACCGGCAGGCACAACTGACTTTGATAGGTGAAGCACTGCCCTGCGAGAAGAATGACGCTGATTTTCGCGCCCGTTACCTGCGCTATTTTCCCGATGCCGTGACTTATTATGACCTGGAAGAATTCCACCTTTACCGCAT
Source organism: Methylophilus sp. (assembly GCF_052437885.1). Classification (GTDB taxonomy): domain Bacteria; phylum Pseudomonadota; class Gammaproteobacteria; order Burkholderiales; family Methylophilaceae; genus Methylophilus. The sequence goes on from NZ_JBQVPB010000014.1 coordinate 78,249, forward strand.
ACGCGTGGAACATGTGCGCTATATCGCCGGCCTGGGCCGTGTCGACTGGTTTGAGGGTGACAGTTTGAATGAAGACCTGTCGGCCAGCATGCTGGCGGCGCAGGAATCCGGCATCGTCTCGCATATGAACGATGACCATATAGACAGCATGCTGGAATATTGCCAGCATATCCACGGCATCAGCGCCGACCAGGCAGAAATGACAGGGCTGGATGCCGAAGGCTTTGATGTCAAATATACCCAGGGCGAAGAAAACTACGGCCAGTTACGCTTTCAGTTCGAAAAGCCGGTATTGAACGCCATGGATGCGCGCAAAGCCCTGGTCGCCCTCGCACAAGCCTGCAGATCATGAGTACGACCATTTTAAAATGGGGCCGTCTGGGCGCCAGCTTCAGCCTGCTGGGTCTGATCGTATTATGCCTGGGCTGGGAGATATTCTGGGCGCCCTTGCGCAGCGGTGGCAGTCTGCTGTTTTTAAAGACCCTGCCTTTGCTGGCACCGTTGTTCGGTATCCTGCGCGGCAAACGATATACCTACCAGTGGTCTGGCATGCTGATCCTGTTTTACTTTACCGAAGGTGTGGTCAGGGCCTGGGCTGAATCCGGGATCACGCGGGCACTGGCATGGACAGAGATCCTGCTGAGCCTGGTATTCTTTGCCAGTGTGGTGGCTTATGCCAAATACAGCGGGCGGCGTTACCAGGCTGGCTGACGCACAGGCAGACGGCTGCGCCACCACTACGCTGAAATGCATAAATTCTTTCGTCTGCTGGCATAAACAAGCGCACTAAACCTTATATAATATCCGGCATGAAAATCCTGTTATCCAACGACGATGGCTACCTGGCTCCTGGCCTGGCAGCACTGGCACAACACCTGAGTAAAATTGCCGATATCACGGTGGTAGCACCGGAACGCAACCGCAGCGGCGCCAGCAACTCGCTGACACTGGACAGACCCTTGAGCGTCAAACAGGCAGCCAATGGCTTTTTTTACGTCAACGGCACCCCTACCGACTGTGTGCATATCGCGCTGACCGGGCTGATGCAGGAGATGCCGGACATGGTGATCAGCGGCATCAACGACGGCGCCAATATGGGTGACGACACGATTTATTCCGGTACCGTAGCGGCCGCCACCGAGGGTTATCTGCTGGGTATTCCTTCTTTTGCAGTGTCCATGTCGCAGCACCAGCCCAGCCATTTTGAGACAGCGGCCAGCATCATGGTCGACCTGGTCAAGCGCTTCAATCACAGCGAGATCCTTGAACCCACCTTGTTGAATGTCAATGTGCCGGATGTGCCCCTGAGCGAGATCAAGGGCCAGAAGATCACCCGCCTGGGCAAACGCCACAAGGCCGAGCCGGTGATACAGCTCAAGACTCCGCGCGGCGAGACCGTGTATTGGGTGGGCGCGGCCGGGCAACCGAATGATGGCGGCGAAGGCACGGACTTTCATGCCGTCGCACAAGGCTTTGTCTCGATTTCACCGATACAGGTAGACCTGACCAAACACTCCCAGATCAACACCATGCAACAATGGTTACAAGCCAAGAATTAAGCACCATGGCAATTCCCAGAACTTCCAATAAAACCGGCATAGGCATGACTTCTTCGCGTACGCGCGAGCGCATGCTGACCCGTCTGCGTGAACAAGGCATACAGGACGAAGTCGTCATCAATGTCATGGCCGAGATCCCGCGCCATATCTTTGTCGACGAGGCCTTGTCCATCCGTGCCTATGAAGATGTCTCGCTGCCTATAGGCTATGGCCAGACTATCTCACAGCCTTATATCGTGGCTAAAATGACGCAGATACTGCGCAATGGCAAACAGCTCAACAAGGTGCTGGAGATAGGCACAGGTTGTGGCTACCAGACCGCCGTGCTGTCGCGCGTCAGCAATGAAGTATTCTCGCTGGAACGCATACGGCCGCTGGTCATGAAAGCCAGGACCCATTTGCGCGCATTGAAATGCACCAATGTAAAACTGGACCATGCGGATGGCAGCATAGGCCTCAAGGATTACGGTCCGTTTGATGCCATCATGGTCACGGCCGCTTCCAGCCATGTGCCGCAGGAACTGGTAGACCAGCTGGCCGTGGGTGGCCGCATGGTGATTCCCGTCGGCACCTCGGAACAGGTATTGCACCTGATTGAAAGGACCGCGCAAGGCGTGCAGAAAACCGCACTGGAACCGGTCAAGTTTGTACCATTATTAGGGGGAACCGCTTTATCATGAGATTACGCTCGCTGCTGATTACCGGATTGACTGCCACCACCCTGGCAGCGTGTGCGCTCAACTCCCCCATGCCGCGCGCACCAGTCAGCAGCAGCACCAAAACGCCGGACAGTAAACCGGCAGCGCCAGTGTCTGTCGGCCCTAACCAGTACCTGGTGCAAAAAGGCGACAACCTGTACAGCATAGGCAGAAAATTCGGCGTGCCGCACCTGAAACTGGCCGAGATCAACCAGTTGCAGACGCCTTACGAGATACACGTAGGCCAGGTGCTGAATATCAACCCTAAAGCAGTGAACAGCGCCAGCAATAGCAAAGCCACAGATAACAAAGCCATAGACACTGCAGACGACGCCGAAGTAGTGACCTCTGCCATCGCGCGCCCGGAACTCGCCCCTGCCGGTGATGCAGCCAGCACGGCTGCAGCCAGCCCGGGCTTTGTGACTGAGACGGCAAAAACCACGGCTGAGGGCCAGGACATTGAAGCGGTCGCCGACAGTGATATCCAGTGGCAATGGCCGGTGACCGGCAAAGTCAGTGCCGGCTTTGACCCGCAAATGAACAAGGGCTTGAACATCACAGGTGCCGCCGGGCAGGCGATCAGCGCCGCCGGCGCTGGCAAGGTGATCTACAGCGGCATGGATGTACGCGGCTACGGCAAGCTGATCATCGTCAAGCACAACAGCAATCTGCTCTCAGTCTATGCGCACCAGGGAAACTCTCTGGTCAAAGAAGGCGCTTTTGTCACACAGGGTGAAAAACTGGCGACACTGCCAGCAGCAAGCAATAACAAGCCACCCATGCTGCATTTCGAGATCCGGCAAAAAGGCAAACCGGTAGACCCGGTCAGCTATCTGCCTGGCAATCCGGGCGCCAGCCCGGGCACGGCAGCCAATAGCAGCAATAGCTGACTCTGCGCTAGCAGGCCCGGGGCGGCCGTAAGGCCAGCCTTGCAGCAGGCAAGTATCAAGCGGACAATCGCACAGTGTGCATCATGGTTGAGTTTGCGAAAGGAAGATCGCTATGGAACCTGATCAGTTCGACAAGAACCGCGACATTCGCCCGGATAGCCCGTGGCAGGTATTGCAGGCCCTGGTCACCGTCGCCCTAATCATCTGCGGCCTGTTAGGCATCGCCGTGCACCTGTTCGGTTCCGGCGTGACGCCCTATGACTGGTGGTACTGGCTCTCTGCCTCGGTTTTCAATAGTGCGCTGGCCGTGCTGGCGGTAGTGGCGGTGATCATATTCCACCGTTACAACTCTCATATCAGCAGCCAGAAGCGCCGTTACGCCAGCAACCTGCCGGTCTATCTCATGATGGCAGTCGGTGTGTATTTTGCCTACCGCCTGCTGACCACCGGCCACTGGTAAAGCGCTGGTATCAGCCAGCTGCTGGCTGGCTGATACCCTATACTCAGGCGACCTTGACCTTGGCATAGCCCATGGCGGCTGCCGATACCACACCACAGCGATTGATACCGCTGATGATGGCCTGGATAGAAGCGGTCACGATATCCGGGTGTATGCCCACGCCGTAACACACCTTACCCTCGCAAACCACCTCGACGAATGCACAGGCCGAGGCCTCGCCGGCCGACGCACTGGCACCAATGGAACGCTCCTCGAAGCTGCGTACCTGTGCATGCACGCCTATGCTTTGCAATGCATGGATGGCAGCATCCACCGGCCCGTTACCCTGCCCGCTCAGAACGCTGGCTACGCCATTCACAGTCACTGTCAGCCGGATGGCCTGGCCGCCGTCCTGTGATTGCAGCTGATAGTCATTAAAACGCAGCGGTGACGCGGCTTCAGTATAAGTGCGGTTAAACAGTTGCCAGATATCGGTGGCCGTCACCTCGCTGCCATGCGCATCGGTATACTGCTGCACCACGCCGGAAAACTCGACTTGCAGGCGGCGCGGCATCACCACGCCATACTGGCTTTCCATCAGATAGGCGACGCCGCCTTTGCCGGACTGGCTGTTGACGCGGATGATAGAGTCATAACTGCGCCCCAGGTCTTTAGGGTCTATGGGCAGATAAGGCACATTCCACAGCGCATGCGCCTGCTGGCTGGCGAAACCTTTTTTAATGGCATCCTGGTGCGAGCCGGAAAAAGCCGTGAACACCAGGTCACCGGCATAGGGGTGACGCGGGTGGATATCGATCTGCGTGCACTCTTCAACCGTGCGCCCCACTGCATTCATATCAGAAAAATCCAGCCCCGGATGCACACCCTGGGTATACATATTCAATGCCACGGTGACCAGGTCGACATTGCCGGTGCGCTCGCCATGACCGAACAGGCAGCCCTCGACGCGATCGGCGCCAGCCATGATGCCCAGCTCAGTCGCCGCCACTGCCGTGCCTCTGTCATTGTGCGGATGCAGGCTCAGGATCACGCTGTCACGCCTGGCCAGGTGGCGGTGCATCCACTCTATCTGGTCTGCGTAAATATTCGGGGTCGCCACTTCTACTGTCGCCGGGCAATTAATGATCACTTTGCGTGCTGGCGTCGCGCCCCAGGCTTCGGTCACCGCGTCACAGACCTCTCTGGCGAACTCAAGCTCGGTCGCGGTAAAGGTTTCCGGGCTGTATTGCAGTATCACTTCTGTCTCTGGCATCTCCGCCGCCATGACTTTGACCAGTTTGACCGACTCCACCGCCATGGCTTTGACCTCGGCCTTGCTCATATTGAAGACCACCTCGCGGAAAGTCGGCGAAATGGCATTGTAAATATGCACGATCACCCGCCGCGCACCGCGCACCGATTCCATAGTGCGGCGTATCAGGTGCTCGCGCGCCTGGGTCAGTACTTCTATGGTCACATCGTCGGGGATATGCTGCTGCTCTATCAAGGTGCGCACAAAATTGAAATCGGTCTGCGAGGCAGAGGGAAACGCCACTTCGATCTCCTTGAAACCGATCTGGCATAACATCTTGAACATGCGCATCTTTTTATCGGCATCCATAGGCTCGAACAGCGATTGATTGCCGTCGCGCAGATCGGTACTCATCCACACCGGCGGCTTGCTGATCACGGCCCCCGGCCACTGGCGATCTTTAAGCTGCACCGCAGGGAAAGGCTGATATTTTTGTGAGGGTTGTGCGTGCATGTTGTCATCCTGACCTGTAAATTCGATACCACCCATGATAGGGGTTTTAACAAAAATATTATTGCGAATTTTGGTTTAAACCACCAAATATTGAAATTAAATTTCAATTTAATTAAATAAAATGTAATATTGTTTCAATTTAAAAATAAACGCGCAAATTATATGAAACTAGACCGTTTTGACAGGCTTATCCTGGACATCCTGCAAACAGATGGCCATATCAGCAACCAGGAGCTCGCCGAACGCATAGGCCTCTCGCCCGCCCCCTGCCTGCGCCGTGTCAAAGCGCTGGAACAGGCCGGCCTGATCACCGGCTACCAGGCATTGATAGATGCTAAAAAACTGGGGCTGAGCCTGATGGCGTTGATAGGTATTTCTATGGACCAGCATACGCCTGAACGATTTGCCAATTTTGAAGCCAGCATCGTCAATGTGCCGGAAGTGCTGGAATGCCTGCTGATCACCGGCCAGCAATCTGATTATTTATTGAAGGTAGCAGTCAAGGATATGGATGATTACCAGCATCTACTGCTGCATAAGATCACCAGGATAGCCGGCGTGACTGGCGTGCACACCAGCTTTGTATTGCGCAATGTGATCGCGCGCGCCAGATTGCCTATCGTATAAAAAACAAAAAGGCCATGCAGCGCATGACCTTTTGTTCACTGTTGAATACGGCTTATTTATTCTTTGCGTCTTCTTCAGCATAGTGCTTGCGCACCTGTGTCATATCAAACTCGCGCGCCCATTTGATGATTTCATCAAAGGCAGGAGCGCCGATCTCACCCACTTGTGCATGTATGCCTGCACGCTCGCGTATCACCAGCAAGCCAGGGATCTGTTTCACATCAAAATAATCGGAGATCTCGGGGTCGGTTTCGGTGTTGACCATGCCGAATACGATATCCGTATGCTTGGCTGCGGCGGCCTCAAAGGTAGGCGTGAACGCGACACAAGGGTCACACCACGGCGCCCAGAAGTCTACGATGACAAAATCATTACTTTCTATGGTTTGTTTAAAATTCGCTTTAGTCAGCGTGATGACTGCCATGATATTTCCTGTTCCTGTAGATTGGTTTTTGTGCCGTTATTGTAGCAGAGGATAGCGCTGCCATTACCAATGCAGACAGCAAACAGCATGCCCGCATGTAGCGTTGCCGCCAGGCAGCACTTGAATAACATTTCACCTGAGGTATGATGAAGCCAGGAAGTGAGGACGACCCCACCGCTCCATTTTATGCAGGGACGGCCCTGATTCACAATTGAAAGGAATGTAGTATGGCTTGGGTGATTCTTGTGATTGCAGGATTGTTTGAAGTGGGTTGGGCCATAGGCCTGAAATATACCGAGGGGTTCAGCAGGCTATGGCCTACAGTGGGCACAGTCACGGCCATGGTCATCAGTCTGGGCTTGCTCGGCCTGGCGATGAAAACCTTGCCGGTAGGCACTGCCTATGCCATCTGGGTAGGCGTAGGCGCCATAGGCACCGTGATATTAGGCATGGTGTTGTTTGGCGAACCGGCGACGCCGTTGCGTATCGCCAGCCTGGTGCTGATCGTGGCAGGCATAGTCGGCCTGAAAATCGCTACCCTGGTTTAAGTTTTCAGGCTCTGCAGCGCAGTGGGTGCAGCCGCACTCACTTGCGCGCTAGCATCTAACAAGCGTTGCTATACTGAGGATGGATGACAGATGATACTTTACGTGGATGCCCATTATCTTTCGCCTTATGCCCTGTCGGCCTTTGTCGCGCTGCGTGAAAAAGGCCTGAGCTTTGAGTTGCGCCTGCTGGACCTGCAAAAATCCGAACAGTCATCACCCGTCTATGCCGGGATATCTAATACCCAGCGGGTGCCGGCGATCGTGGATGATGATTTCAGTTTATCCGAATCTTCAGCCATCAGTGAATATATCGATGAATGCTATATAGGCCCCAGACTTTACCCGCGCGACCTGCTGGCAAGAGCTCAGGCAAGAGCGCTGCAGGCCTGGCTGAGAAGCGATCTGCTGCCTATCCGTGAAGAGCGCTCGACCGAGGTGTTATTCCTGGACAGCTCGCCCATGCCCTTATCGGCCAGAGCGCAGGCCGCGGCCAACAAGCTGTTTCATGCGGCGGCACAGTTACTGCAACCGGGCCAGCAGCATTTATTCGATCACTGGTGCATTGCCGATACTGACCTGGCACTGATGATCAACCGCCTGGTGCTGGCCGGAGACCCGGTACCTGAGCACCTGGCCGATTACGCGACATCGCAATGGCAACGCCCCAGCGTACAAGACTGGCTCCAGCTGCCGAGAACCATCGGCTAGGCCTATATAAACTGCCGCTCAGGAACATAACGCCAGATAAGACCAGATAATAATAAAAGTGCGCCAGGCAGCCACCTGACGCACTTTCAAATTTCAGAGCCAGTGACCAGGCTGGCGATCAAATAATCGGTTTTTCCCAGGCACCATCAAAAAACAGTTCGCCCAGTGGCTGGCGATTGCGCGCAGCCAGTTCGCGCTCTTTCACCTCGTCAGACAAGGCATCTACTGGCGCCTGATAACCTACGGTCACCATAGGCAGTATCTGGTAGCGCTCTGGCACTTTAAAGCTGGCACGCGCTTTATCGGCGTCAAAGCCGCCCATCTGGTGCGCCATCAAGCCTGATGCAGCGGCCTGCAGGCACAAGTTCTCAGTCGCAGCACCAGTGTCATACGGCGCCCATTTGTTAGGCTTGCCATTCGCGCGGAAAACAGTATCTGCGCAGATCAGCAGCAAAACCGGCGCATTGACCGCCCAGCCCTGGTTGCCCGGCACCAGGCAATCAAAAGCGGCCTGCCAGGCCTGCATGTTATCGGCCTTGTTACACACCACATAACGCCATGGCTCATCACCAAAACAGGAAGGCGCCCAGCGTGCTGCTTCCAGCAGGCTGATGATCTGTTCCTTGCTCACTGGCTTGCTGGCATCATAAGCCCGGCCGCTCCAGCGGTTGGCAATGATTTCATGGATAGGCTGTTGGGTGGTCGCTGGCTTAGATATGGTCATAGATCCTCACGGTAGTTGTTACAGTTGTTTTTTTAAAGTGTAAAGCAGCTCTAAAGCCTGCTTGGGCGTTAAATCATCTGGTTGTATGCGTTCTAAAGCTGCGACCACGCTATGCAATGGCGGTTCCTCGACCGGCGCTGCGGCGGCAAACAAGTCATTTTGTGGCGTGGCAGCAAAATTCTGATTCTCCAGTTGCTGCAACTTGCGCTTGGCCAGTTGCACCACTGATCTGGGGATACCAGCCAGTTGCGCCACCTGTATGCCATAACTCATGGTCGCCGCACCCTCTTCTACCTTGTGCAGAAACACGATGCCCTGGCCATGTTCCACCGCGTCCAGATGCACGTTCGCCGCGTGTTTGGCCTCATCGACGATGCGCGTCAGCTCAAAATAATGCGTGGCAAACAGCGTCAGTGCCTTGTTTTTCTCGAGCAACTGCTTGGCGACCGCCCAGGCCAGGCTCAAGCCATCGAAAGTGCTGGTGCCACGGCCTATCTCATCCAGCAGCACCAGGCTGTTGGCACTGGCATTATTCAGGATATTGGCAGTTTCCGTCATTTCCACCATAAAGGTAGAACGGCCACCGGCCAGGTCATCCGAGGCACCGATACGGGTGAAGATGCGGTCTATCTCGCCTATCACCGCCGTTTGCGCAGGCACAAAACTGCCACAATAAGCCAGCAATACGATCAGCGCGGTCTGCCGCATAAAAGTGGATTTACCACCCATGTTAGGCCCGGTGATCAGCAGTAGCTGGCGATAAGGGTTGAGCGTCACATCATTGGCCACATAGGGCTGGGCGATACTCTCAACCACTGGATGGCGGCCAAGCTGGATGTCCAGGCCAATATCACTGCGGAACTGCGGTTGCACGTAATTCAGCGCCCGCGCCCGTTCGGCAAAGCTGGCGATCACGTCCAGACTGGCGACTGCCGTGGCGATACGCTGCAAGGCCGTGATATGCGGCAACAGCGCGTCCAGCACCTGCTCATACAACATTTTTTCACGCGCCAGTGCGCGCTCGTTGGCACTCAGCACCTTGTCCTCAAACGTCTTCAGCTCAGGCGTGATAAAACGCTCCACATTTTTCAGTGTCTGCCGGCGGCGGTATTCTGCCGGCGCACTCTCTGCCTGCAGGCGGCTGATCTCGATATAAAAGCCATGCACGCTGTTATATTCGACCTTGAGGTTGGCAATCCCGGTCCTGGCTTTTTCTGCCGCCTCGAATTGCAGTAAAAAGTCGCCGTGGTCGGTTTGCAACGCACGCAACTCATCCAGTTCGGCATCATAGCCATTGGCGATCACCCCACCTTCACGCAAAATAGCAGCAGGCTCGGCCTGTATGGCCTGCACCAGTATCTGCAAAGCTTGCGCAGGCACCTGCAGCTCAGCCAGCAGGCCTAGTAGTAAAGCGGATCGCACCTCAGGCAACACTTGCGCCAGTGATGGCAATTGCAACAAGCTATCGCGCAGCCCGGACAAATCACGCGGCCGCGCACTTTTCAGCGCCACGCGCGCAGTCATGCGCTCAATATCGCCTATGGGGTGTAAAGCCTGCTGTAAAGTGCTATCCAGAAATCGCGTCAACAGCTCGGCGACCGCCAGATGGCGTTGCTGTATCACCTGCTGATCGCGCAAGGGATGATGTAACCAGTGGCGCAGCAAGCGTGCGCCCATCGCTGTTTGCGTAGAGTTCAGCAAAGAAAATAACGTCGGGCTGGCCTCACCGCGTATGGTGGTATCGATCTCCAGATTGCGGCGGGTAGCCGCATCCAGTTGCAGATAATGATTGGTCTGTTCTACCCGCAAGCCCGTGATATGCGGTAATGCCGTGCGCTGGGTGTGTTTGACATAATCCAGCAAAGCGCCTGCCGCAGCTACCGCCACCGGCATCTCGCCACAACCGAACCCGGCCAGGTCATGCGTATTGAACTGCTGGGAGAGGCTACGCTGTGCCGATTCCTGATCAAACTGCCAGGGCGCCAGCCGCTTCTTGGCACAACGTGCCTGCTGTAACACCTCAGACACATGGTCATCGCCGGTGATCAGTTCAGCCGGATGGATGCGCTCAAGCTCCTGTGACAAATGCCCGGGTGCGATCTCGCTGAGAACGAACTCGCCGGAAGCCAGGTTAAGCCGTGCCAGCCCCAATACGCCATCGCCTTTGGCGATACACAGCAAGGTGTTGTCGCGCGTCTCATCCAGCAGCGCCGCATCGGTCAGGGTGCCTGGCGTTAAGATGCGCGTCACTTCGCGCGCCACCGGCCCTTTGGAAGTCGCCGGATCGCCGACCTGCTCGCAAATGGCGACCGCTTCGCCCATTTTTGCCAGCTTGGCCAGGTATTGTTCCGCTGCATGGTAAGGCAAACCGGCCATTTTGATAGGCTCGCCATTGCTGGCGCCGCGACGGGTCAGGGTAATGCCCAGCAAGCGGGAGGCTTTTTCGGCGTCTTCAAAAAACAGTTCGTAAAAATCGCCCATGCGGTAAAACAGCAGCATATCGGGATACTGTGCTTTGAGCGCCAGGTATTGGCGCATCATGGGAGTGTGGTTTTCGAAGGCCATGCGGGAGGATAGATTTATATAATGATGTGTAGGAAAAGCTGTTGTATCTTACAACAAAAGCGGCATTTTTCAGCGGGAGATTGCTTGAATAACTTCTCACAATTGTTCGTTATTCCGGCGTTGGCGGGGAAATGTGGTGGCTAGCGGTGATTTTAAGGATGGCTGTCCAGGTGTTAGCTTGTTGGCGAGGGAGAACTAATATTGCAGTTGCTGGGAGGTTCTAGTTAGTATTTCTTTGGATGATTTGAACGTTACTTTTCGCCTGTAGGCGAGTTACTTTTCTTTGCTTGCCCAAAGAATAAGTAACCAAAAGAAATGCACCCTAGCTTCCGCTTTTTCCCTGCGTTGCTCGTCAACGTGGGCGTCCAACGAAACTCGCCCTAGCGGCTTGCACACTGCGCAAGCCACCGCGGAACTCGAACAGACGCTGGCCGACCCCTCCCACGCTGACTGCGCTA
>NZ_JBQVPB010000015.1:0-67667 GCF_052437885.1 Methylophilus sp.
CCCTAGCGGCTTGCACACTGCGCAAGCCACCGCGGAACTCGAACAGACGCTGGCCGACCCCTCCCACGCTGACTGCGCTACTCGGCGCGTCAGATAGGGGCCCGTTAAAACCACACGCGCTCAGTTAAGGTGAGACTCGCCACATTTGTTCCCGCGCAAACATTGAAAGAAAACAAAGCAAAAAACCATAACGAAACAAAACCCACCAACAAACCAAATGAATTGGTTGGTTGGTGGGTTTTAGTCTTGGAAGTTAAATAAGGCACTAAGCGCCCTCAACGCAAAACCCTTAAACCAACGTTTCAACGTGGTGGTTTTAAACGGGCCCCTATCTGACGCGCCGAGTAGCGGAGTCAAAATAAGGAGGAAGGGAGCGACTGTTCGAGTTCCGCGGTGGCTTGCGTAGTGTGCAAGCCGCTAGGGCGAGTTTCGTGACCGCTTATTTTGATGAGCAACGCAGGAAGAAAGCGGAAGCTAGGGTGCCCTTTCCTTTGGTTACTTATCCTTTGGGCAAGCAAAGGAAAGTAACTCGCCTAGAGGCGAAATAAACTGCTGAATAGACCACTGAACCAGCCAAAGAATTACCTATTAAAACCTCACAGCAATTACCCTTTATTGCAACCGATACACCCTACCGCAAACCCATCACCCCAACTAGGCATGCCTCCTAGCCAATCTCCCCACCCCCCGCAACCACCCCAGCAAATCATCCACATAGGTATACAACACCGGGATCACCAACAGGCTCAACACCGTTGAAGTAATCAAACCACCTATCACCGTGATCGCCATCGGCGCCCTAAAGCTTGGGTCTGCACTCCAGCCTAAGGCGATAGGCATCATGCCTGCCGCCATCGCGATGGTGGTCATCACGATAGGTCGCGCCCGTTTATGGCAGCCATCAATAATGGCGTCAAAGCGGCTGATCCTGGATTGCTTGCGCGCCATGATGGTGTATTCCACCAGCAGGATAGAGTTTTTGGTCACCACCCCCATCAGCATCAGCAAGCCGATCACGCTAGGCATGGAGAAACTGTTGTGTGTCACCAGCAGCGCAAAAAACGCACCGCCCAGCGATAACGGCAAGGCCCCAAGGATAGTCACGGGTTGCAGGAAGTCGCCGAACAACAGCACCAGCACCACATAAATGCACATGATGCCTATGACCATGGCGCCGCCAAAACTGCTGAACAGCTCATTCATGCGTTTGGCATCGCCTGCTTCCAGTTGCTTGACGCTGGGTGGCAGGTTCTGCATGGCGGATAGCTGCTGCACTTCGCGCATGACTTCGCCTATCTGGCGCTTATTCAGCTCTATATCAAAGGTGACGTTGCGCATGCGGTCCATGCGGTCTATCTGCTGCGGCCCGCTACCCATGCGCACGGTGGCGACGGTTTCCAGGCTGACACTGCCGTTGCGGGCAGGCACGCGCAACTGCGCGATCTCCTGCAGGCTGCTGCGCACGCTAGGCCCCAGGCGCACTCGTATCGGCACCTGGCGTTGCGGCAGATTGAGCTTGGGCATGCTGTTGGAGAAATCACCTGAGGTGGCGACGCGGATCACCTGCGCGATCGCTTCTACGGTGACGCCTAGCTCGGCCGCTTTATCCATGTCGGGGATGATCTGCACTTCTGGCCGTTGCAGGCTGGCGCTGGAGGTGATATTGCCCAGACCGTTGATACTACGCAACTGGTGCGCCACCTGTTGGCTGGCGCTTAGCAATGCCACCGGGTCATCACTGGCCAGCGTGACTTGCAAGCGTTCACCAGACTCGCCGGAACCGACCGAGATACGTGCACCAGGCAGGTTTTTCAGGCGTTCGCGCAAATCTGCCTCTATCTCCGATTGCTTGAGTTTGCGCTCACTACGCTCGGTCAGGCTGATGATCAGGCTGCCTTTACGCACATCGGTAGTGCTTTCGGCAGCGTGCGGGCCGCCACCGCCAGTGCTGGCCGCACCCGCTGCGCTAAACACGGCTTTCACTTCAGGGTGTTGCCTGACGATACGTTCAGCCTCATCGACCAGTCTGCGCGTTTGCGCCAACGGAGTGCCTGGCTGCAATTCGATGTTGATCTTGGTCTGGCTACTGTCGGAAGAAGGCACAAAGCCTTTGGGCAGCAAGGGCATCAGACTCATGGAACCGACGATAAACAGCACAAAGCCCAGCACCACGGTTTTACGGTGACCTAAACACCAGCTCACCCAGCGCAGATAAATGCGCATGGTGCTTGAATCCTGCTCTTCTTTGATCGGGTGCGGTTTGAGCAGGTAAGCGGACATCATGGGCGTCAGCAGGCGCGCCACTATCAGTGAGCAGGTGATGGCGATGGCGGCCGTGATACCGAACTGTTTGAAAAACTTGCCGGGAATGCCGCTCATAAACGCAGTCGGCAGGAAGATAGCCACCAGCGTGAATGTGGTGGCTATCACGGCGAAACCGATCTCGTCGGCGGCTTCCATCGCCGCCTGGTACGGTGTTTTGCCCATGCGCAAATGGCGCACGATATTCTCTATCTCGACGATGGCGTCATCGACCAGGATGCCGACCACCAGTGCCAGCGCCAGCAGGGTCAGCAGGTTGAGCGAAAAGCCGAAGTACTGCATAAAGGCAAACGTAGGGATCATGGAGAGCGGCAAGGCCACCGAAGCGATGATGGTGGCGCGCCAGTCGCGCAAGAACCACCACACGACCAGCACCGCCAGTAAGGCGCCTTCGTACAACAACTGCATGGAGCCGTTGTAGTTATCCTCCACCGGCTTGACCATATTAAAAGCTTCGACGATCTTGACCTGCGGGTGCAGTTGTTCAAATTTGGCCAGTGCCTCGCGCACATGCTGGGCGACCGTGACTTCACTGGTGCCTTTGCTGCGCGTAATCTCAAAGCGGATGACTTCTTTGCCATCATAGCTGGCATAGGTGCTGCGCTCGGCATAAGTATCCAGCACCTTGGCCACTTGTGACAGTTTAATATGGCGGCCATCACTGATAGGAATATCCAGGTTGCGGACTTCATCTGCACTATGCAGCGCGCCCAGCGTGCGTACCGACTGGATATTGTCACCGATATCGCCACGGCCACCTGAGGCATCCTGTTGTACGCGCTTGAGCTGGGCCGACACATCACTGACATTCACCCCCAGCCCAGACATCAGGGTGGGGTCAAGATTGACCTGCACTTCGCGGTCTACACCGCCGGTACGGCTGATCTTGCCGACGCCGGTCACCGACAGCATGGCCTTGCTGATCTCGTTATCGACAAACCATGACAACTCGCCCTCGTCCATATTATCGGCCGAGACCACATAGGTAAGGATGGCGCTGCCAGTGGTGGTCAACTTGGAGACGGTAGGCGTGGTGACTGCCGCCGGCAGCTCCGAGCGGGCGCTGTCTACCGCATTGCGCACCAGGTTGAGCGCTTCTTCACTATTGGTATCTATGGTGAATTGCACGCTGATGCTGACGCCACCATCGGTAATGACGCTGGACATATGTTCAATGCCGCCTATGGTGGCGATCTTGTCTTCAAGTTTGCGGGCCACCTCGGTTTCAAGCTGTGGTGGCGCCGCGCCTTCCAGTGTGGCGCTGACCATGATCACCGGCAGTTCGATATCGGGAAAGTTCTGCTTGCCTAACTGGTTCAGCGACCTGAGACCCAGAAAGGTCAGCACCACAAACAGCAGGATAGCCGGAACCGGATTACGGATAGACCAGGCCGAAAAATTCATTACTTAAGCTCCGCTCTTGCCAGTGGTGACGACTTTCACAGTATCGCCGTCATTCAGGAAAGCGCCACCGCTGAGCACCAGCCTGGTGCCTGCTTCTATGCCACTCAATAGTTCGATCTGCTCTTCAAACGTGCGGCCGGTCTGCACTTTGCGCTGGGTGATCTGGCTCATGCCGTCAGCGTTGCTGGCGCCCAGCACAAACACATAGGCAAAACCATCGCGGTAAGTGACGGCACTGAGCGGGACAGACAGGCCACGCTGCTGACCAATATCTATTTTCCCCTGCACATACATGCCGGGTTTGGCGCTGTTTTTAGGGATATCGACATATACCAGGGCATTACGCGTGTTGTTATCCACCACCGGCGAGATCAGGCGCACTTTTCCGGCAACGCTTTTACCGCCCGGCAGATTCAGACTGACGGTTTGCCCGGTGTGCAAGGCTGCCTGCTGGTCAGCATTCACTTCGCCTCGCCATTCAATACGGCCCTGGCGTATCAGTTTGAACAATTCGGTGCCTGAGGACACCACATTGCCCAGGTTGGCTGAACGCTCAGAAACGACGCCATCATCCGGCGCCACCACTTTGGTCTGGCGGATGCGGATCTTCTGGTTCTCCAGCTCGGCCTCGGACAGCGCCAGATTGGCCCTGGCAGTTTGCAGGGCGATCACGTATTCATTGATCTTCTGCGCGGATAATGCGCCACTATCCTTGATCTCATTGGCACGGTCGGCATTGCTCTTGGCTTCAGCCAGGCCGGCTTTGTCTTTCTCTACGGTCGCCAGCTGCTTTTGCAAGTCGGCTTTTACCGTTTCATCCGCCAGCAGCACTAAAGGCTGGCCTTTGCTGACCTGTGCACCCACCTCCACCAGCACCTGCTGGATACGCAGGCCGGAGATCTCGGCGCTGACCTGCGCCTCCTGCCAGGGGTAGATACTGCCATTCAGCACCAGTGTCATCGGCCATTGCACAGCGGCCGGGCTGGTCGCTTCTACAGTCAAGGTGGCTTTAGCAGCCTCGGCTTTGACATTGGCACCGGCACGATCGCCGCGTTTTTCAGCCAGCTCGGCCTGGTGCAACGGGTGTTGAATAAACCATAAGCTCACCCCGACCAGGACGGCGGCAATGATCAGGAACTTTGCTTTTTTTGAGAGTCTTCTCGCCATGTTTATTTACCCTTTACTGTCGTTTTATTGCCTGGCGCGGTCTGTTGGCCCTGCTTAGCCTGCTGCTGCGATTCATACCAGTCACCACCAAAAGCCTTGTACAATGCGATCCACTGTAAAACCCGATTCTTTTGCTGGGTGACTACATTCAGTTCGGCATTGATCTTCTGGCGGCGCGCGTCTTCCAGTGACAGCAGATCGATACCGCCGGATTTCCAGTTCAGTTCAGCCGCCTGAAAATAGCGCGCATACTGTTGTGCGCTGGCCTGTTCGGATTGTGCTCGCCGGTTGGCACTGTCCAGATTGACCAGTGCCTGCTCTACCTCTTTCAATGCCTTGCGCACGTCTTGTTTGTACGTTGCCATCAGGCTGTCAAAATTGGCGCGCGATTCAGCCAGATCAGCGCGCAAGGTTCCACCATCAAAGATCGGCAATTTGAGCGAAGGCCCGTAAGACCAGGAGTCGGTACGTGTCACCGCGCCACCAAAACTGGTGCGGCGGTAACCTATAGACCCGCTCAATGTCAGGCTGGGGTAAAGCTGTGCCTTGGCTACGCCAACATTGGCGCTGGCTTCAGCCAGGTTGCGCTCATCTATCGCCAGGTCTGGCCTGCGCGTAAGCAGGTTGGCCGGTAGCGCATTCACCTCGAACACCGCCGGTTGCGGCATGCCTTTACTCTTGGCCAGCAAACTGCGCAACTCGGTTTCCGGCAGGTTGGTCAGCTCGACCATGGCTTTCACCAAACCATCACACTCGGCCTGCTGACCATCCAGTGTAGATTCGCTGGCGTGGGTGGCTGCCTCTGCCAGCGCCAGATCAGACGGGGCGGTGAAGCCAGCCCTGGCTGAAATGCCTGTCAAACGCGCGGTCTCCTTGCGCGAGTTGAAGGCGCCCTGCAAGGCTTGCACCGAAGCCTGGCAGGCACGGTAATTCACATAGTTATTGGCTACTTCTGCCGCGACCGTCAGGCGGGCATCGTGCCAGGCGATCTTTTTCGCTTCCAGCTGGGCTTTGGCCGCCTGCTTGGTGGCCTTGATCTTGCCGAACAGATCGACTTCCCAGCTGGCATCCAGCGAGATGGAATCGATTTCTATGGTGGTCGCCGGGAAAGCACCACCGCCCCCGCCACCTTTGCTGCGGTTCATGCTGCCGGTGCTGCTTAAATCAGGGATGCCTTGCGCCCTTGCCGACAGCACATTGGCTCGCGCGGTGCGAATATTGGCCAGAGCGATCTCCAGCGAGGGGCTTTCTTTTTGCGCCTGCGCCAGCAACTGGTCCAGCACCGGGTCCTTGAATTGTGCCCACCAGTTGGTCAATGTGGCCACATTGCCGTTGTGTGGCAATGGTGCCTGCCATTGCTCTACCGTCACCGGGTTGGGACGTATATATTCATCTATCACCGAGCAACCTGCCAGTGGCAAGATCAGCAGTAGCCAGTGACTATATTTACTTAACTGCATAGCCTGGCTCCATTCCCTGCAATCCATGCAAAAATAAATTCACTACAAATGCCAGGTGCGCTTCCGCATCCCAGTCTGGCTCCAGCACACCGAATAACGCTTTCTGCCGTGGCGAGGCGATCAGCAACTCGCAATACGACTCCGCCGCACGTTTGTAATCCTGGGTAGCCAATGGGTTTTTTGCGGCATAAAAACTGAAAATATCCGCCAGCATCTGGTGTATGCGCTCCGGCCCTACCGCTTTCATGGCGCGGGATAGCTCAGGCAAATGCGAGGCTTCGGCCACGCCTATTTTAAAGAACGACAACATGCGAGGCTCCAGCACGCGCTTGAGCATAAAGCGGCCTACATCGGTGAGCACCTGCTGTAGCGTCTGCTGAGAGAGGTTATCGATCTGCACCATGGCAGAGACATCTTTTTCGACCATGTGTTTGATAGCGGCGATCAGCAACGCATATTTATTTTCAAAGCGTTCATAAATCGTGCGTGTAGACACGCCGCAGGCCGCGGCGATGCGCCCTATGCTGGTCTGCGACACGCCTTCCAGCATGAAGATCTCCAGCGCCTGCTCCAGCAGCAGCGCATGGCGCTCTTGCTCAGTGCCGGCTTTGGGGCGACCGGCTTTCACTCTATGGGGTGAAATTTCCATATCGGGTAAAGAAATCAATGTCTGCCTGAAATAAAAATAAAACGTTTCTTTTTTATTTTATGACAATCCATAAAAGACGCAAGTGATTTCTTGTATCTAACAGGTTACGAATGCACCTGTTCAGTTGCGCCAGCATGCATGGCCTAACAGCCTGCTCTGCATGTTTGCTATACTCGCCACACTTTCATAGTTAAGACATATGCACGCATGGCGCTGAAATCCACCATTTATAAGATAGACCTCAATATCGCGGATATGGACAGGCATTATTACCAGCAGCATAACCTGACGCTGGCTAAACATCCTTCCGAAACCGACGAGCGTTTAATGGTCCGTTTGCTGGCATTCGTGCTCTACGCTGATGAGCACCTGCTGTTTGGCAATGGCTTGAGCGATGACGACGAGCCTGACCTGTGGCAAAAAGACCTGACCGGCGCGATTCAGCGCTGGATCTGTGTGGGCCTGCCGGAAGAACGCGAGATACGCAAAGCCTGTGGCAGAGCGAAACACGTGGTGCAGGTGCTGTATGGCGGCCGCACGGCTGATATGTGGTGGGCACAAAACAGCAAAGCCATGCTCAAGCTGGACAACGTGACTGTGCTCAATCTGCCGGACACCGAGCAGCTGGCCGCTGCCGCTGCACGCGGGCTTTCCATCAGCTTTAGCATACAGGATGAACAGATACTGGTGAGTTACGAGGGTGACAGTTTCGAGATCGCCGCCGTACGCCTGAAAGACATAGGCTAGCCTGCAGAATGATGCGCGTAAAAAAGCCGGCCACCGCCGGCTTTTTGTTTAAGGAAACAGGGTATGTTCGGCCGGCCAGACGCCGCGATAGCTTGCCTCCGGGTGTTTGCTGACCAGACTGAGTCGAATCTCGTTAAGCCTACGCAATGGCACCGAGACTATCATCAGGATATTGCCCTGTGCTATGGTGTTTTTATACGGTTTAATGCGGAAACTGGGTGCCGCGCTCGCCACAGCCGCGGCCCAGGCCGCACTGGCAAACGCGCCCAGCACCATGCAGTAGGGGATCACGCTCAGCGAGACTTCGCCGAACCACCACGGCACCATATAAGCCAGTATGCCGCCGAACAAGCCGAATATGGCACCGAATAAAAAACCGCCCATTGCGCTGTAAACCACATCAGACCTTTCCATGGCATCCGCCTTGGGCAGGTTGCCTAAATACTGTGGCTGGTCGGCAAGAAAGTGGATGTGATTCTCGTCTATTCTTTGCAGCAGCAACTCATTCATCAGTGTATGCGCGCTTTTGATATCAGGTAAAACAAAATAGAGCCTGCGTCTCATGGCATTCTCCTCGTCTAGTAGTGTTGAGCTACGTAATACTTGGAAAGAATATATTGATTTAAATTCAATTCTTTACATCTTGCATGCCTGCGCGTGCGACCTGCCATAAAAAAGCCAGCATGACTGCTGGCTCAGGTTGACGGCTACTGCGGTTTAACTACACCTTCTGGTAAACCTCACTGCCTTTTTTCACGAATTCGATCGCTTTTTCCTGCATGCCTTTGTGCAGCGCTTCTTTTTCATCTACGCCCATTTTGTCGGCGTAATCACGTACATCCTGCGTGATCTTCATGGAACAGAAGTGCGGGCCGCACATGGAACAGAAATGCGCCTGCTTGGCGCCTTCCTGCGGCAGGGTCTCGTCGTGGAATTCCTTGGCTTTTTCCGGGTCCAGGCCAAGGTTGAACTGGTCTTCCCAGCGGAACTCGAACCGTGCCTTGGATAAAGCGTTGTCGCGGATCTGCGCCCCCGGGTGGCCTTTGGCCAGGTCAGCGGCATGGGCGGCGATCTTGTAGGTGATGATGCCTACGCGCACGTCTTCCTTGTCCGGCAGGCCCAGATGTTCTTTAGGAGTCACGTAGCACAACATGGCACAGCCGTACCAGCCTATCATGGCGGCACCTATGCCCGAGGTGATGTGGTCATAGCCAGGCGCGATATCGGTGGTTAACGGGCCCAGGGTGTAGAACGGGGCTTCACCACAGTGCTCCAGTTGCAGGTCCATATTTTCCTTGATCAGGTGCATGGGCACATGGCCTGGGCCTTCTATCATGCATTGCACATCGTGCTTCCAGGCGATCTGCGTCAGTTCGCCCAGCGTTTTCAGCTCGGCAAATTGCGCCTGGTCGTTAGCATCATAAATAGAACCAGGGCGCAGGCCATCACCGAGTGAGAAACTCACATCGTATTGCTTCATGATCTGGCAGATGTCTTCAAAATGCTCATACAGAAAAGACTCTTTATGGTGCGCCAGACACCACTTGGCCATGATGGAACCACCGCGCGAGACGATACCTGTCATGCGTTTGGCCGTCATCGGGATATACGCCAAACGTACACCGGCGTGTATGGTGAAGTAATCCACGCCCTGCTCAGCCTGCTCTATCAGGGTGTCCCTGAAGATCTCCCAGGTCAGGTCTTCGGCCTTGCCATTGACCTTTTCCAGTGCCTGGTAGATAGGCACGGTACCGATAGGCACTGGTGAGTTACGTATGATCCACTCGCGGGTCTCGTGTATGTTTTTGCCGGTAGACAGATCCATCACGGTATCGCCGCCCCAGCGCGTGCCCCACACCATTTTTTCCACTTCTTCAGAAATAGAAGAGCCGAGTGCCGAGTTACCGATGTTGGCGTTGATCTTGACCAGGAAATTACGGCCTATGATCATGGGCTCGATTTCCGGGTGGTTGATGTTGGCCGGGATGATGGCACGGCCACGCGCCACTTCATCCCGCACGAATTCAGGCGTGATGACTTGGGGGATGCTGGCGCCATGATGCTGGCCAGGATGCTGGGTCTGCAACAATTCGCTCATGTTCTCACGGCGCTGGTTCTCGCGGATGGCGATGAACTCCATCTCCGGCGTGATGATGCCCTGGCGCGCATAGTGCATCTGGCTGACATTATGGCCGGCTTTCGCGCGCAGAGGGTTGCGGTGCAGGTTGAAACGCATGTCGGCCAATTCCGGGTCGACCAGGCGCTGGTGGCCAAAATCAGAGCTGGGGCCGTCCAGCTGCTCTACATCACCACGTTCCATGATCCATTGCGCACGCAAGGCTGGCAAACCGTTACGGATATCGATATCCACCGCCGGGTCGGTATACGGGCCAGAAGTGTCATACACCACCACTGGCGGGTTGCTGTCACCGCCAAAGCTCGAAGGCGTGTCACTGAGCGAGATCTCACGAAAAGGCACCTGTATATCGGCGCGTGAGCCTTGAACATAGATCTTGCGCGACTTGGCAAACGGTTTGCTGGTGGCTTCGTCCACTTTGGCATCAGCATTGACGAATCTGATGTTTTTAGACGGGGAATTCGGCGACTGGAGGTTTTTGTCTATGGCGTTCATTGGCATCCTTAAAAGAAAAGACGTAAGGATGCGGGACTTTGCATTCCCTACGGCGGTATCAACCGCATCAGGTTCGAAGGGTAATTCTCACTGCAAACCTTTAAAACGAAGGCATACAGACCCCTAGCAAGGAACGGATTGTGCGCGAAAACCACAGATAACGCAAGTTACGCTGCAATTGAGCTGCCGTATATTGACAGGTAGACAGGTCTGTCTATAATCACATTACCCGACAGCATAAAAAGACGGGACACCCTTAAACCAGAGCTCAGGAGAGAAACATGGAAGTCTTATTGATAGGCGCAGTCGCCTGTACTACCGCTTTAATCTTATCGGCATGGCTGATGACATTTGCCCGCTGGTTTCCCATACCCGGGATAGATGGCGGATTTCTGATCGATTACAAAACCATGATACGCGCTCATGTAGACTACGCCTTGATGGCGCTGTTTCAGCTGGGGTTCTTTGCCGCGTCTAAAACCGCCGGCATAGAGCTGCATCATTTTGCCTGTGTCTGTGTCGCGATCGGCGGCTTTACCAACCCGACCATTTTCACCATTGCCGCATTTGATCCCGACTTCTGGAGCAAAATGAAGTGGAAAGTGTTTTCTGCCATTAGTTTTGTGCTGACCACTATCGGCTTTATGACTATCTGCTACCAGCTGATCTGTCACGTGCTGTGTCACTGACCAGCCAGGTGCCAGCGCGTGAAAAACCCTGCCTGCGCAGGGTTTTTTTGTGATTGCCTGGCTGCTTAAATACCAATCAAGTCAATCAGTTAAACTCCGAATTAGGCTTTTAAAACCGCATTGTTCTCAATATAATCTGCCGCGGTCAGGCGCTAGAATATCGGTTGCAAATCAACTGTTTATATTGAAGGCATTCAGCGCATGGATTGGTACAGTATTTTCTTTTTCAGGGAAGGTTCGCCCACCACCCTGCTGTTTGGTACTTATAATCCATGGCTGGTGATCCTTTCAGCGCTGGTCGCTATCGGCAGCTCGGTGCTGGCCTTGCAGCTCACCCGCCTGTCACAAAAACAGACTTCACTGGTTTCGCAGAAATTTTCTATCCTTGCCAGCTCGGCGTCGCTGGGCGCAGGCATCTGGGCCATGCATTTTATCGGCATGCTGGCTTACGAAATCTGTACCAAGGTCACCTATAACCCTGAAGTCACCCTGATCTCCATGATGCCCGGCATCCTGGCGTCGTACTACGCGCTCAACCTGATGACGGAGAACCAGCTTGATTACGGCAAACTGATCAAAGGCGGGCTCTCGGTAGGCACCGGCATAGGTGCCATGCACTATACCGGCATGCTGGCCATGAAAATGGAGCCGGTGCTCAAATTCGACCTGGTCTGGGTACTGATCTCGGTGATCGTCGTCGTCAGCCTGGCGACCCTGGCATTATGGACTGGTATCTTTCTCAACCAGAAAGGCAAGCTACCGGCCAAAGTCAGCATAGTGCTGGGCGGCGTGCTGATGGGCAGTGCCATCACCGCCATGCATTACACCGGCATGGCTTCTGCGCGCTTTATCGGCCAGGCGCAACCCGGCTTCAACCCCGAAGACAACCAGTCCATCTCGCTGGCACTGGGCATCACGCTGGTCACCATACTGATAGGCATCATCGCGGCGGCGATCAATGTGCTGATCAGCTACCGTCAGGCGCTGACAACCATCCAGGTCAGTGAAACGCGCTTATCGACCATTTTGAACACTGCAGTGGACGGCATAGTCACCATCAACACCACCGGCCAGATCATCTCCTGCAATGAGGCGGTAGAACGGCTGTTCGGCTGGCGCAAAGCCGAGATGGAAGGCAAGAACATCTCCATGCTGATGCCGGAACCAGACCGTTCCAATCATTTGTATTACCTGAAGAATTACCAGTCCGGTAGCAAGGCGCAGATACTGGGCGAAGGCCGCGATCTGGAAGCGATTAAAAAGGATGGCACCCAGTTCCCCATCCGCCTGGCGATAGGCGAGGTGAAACTGCCGGGGGAAAAACTGTTTGTCGGCTTTATCACCGACCTCACCCAGCGCAAGGCGATCGAGCAGGCCATACGCGAAAAAGACCAGCAGATCCGCTCCATGATGAATAACATTCCGGGCGTGACTTTCCGCTGCAACCTGGACGACAACTGGAGCATGCGGCTGATCAGCGATGCGGTGCAGGAAATGACAGGCTGGAAAGCCGAAGATTACCTCAACGGCCAGGTGCATTTCTCGCAGCTGATCTTCCCCGACGATGCGCACCGTATAC
Organism: Methylophilus sp.; assembly: GCF_052437885.1. Taxonomy (GTDB): domain Bacteria; phylum Pseudomonadota; class Gammaproteobacteria; order Burkholderiales; family Methylophilaceae; genus Methylophilus. Next base: position 12,650 of record NZ_JBQVPB010000015.1, read on the forward strand.
AGCCTATCGTAGAAGCTGCGGTCGCCAACCGCACCAACTACGCGATCGAATACCGTATCACCGACCGCAAAGGCAATGAAAAGTGGATCTCGGAATTCGCTTCTGCCATTTATAGCAACGACGGCGCGGCTGAAGCGCTGGATGGGGTCATGCTGGACGTGACGGAATCTAAACAGAAAAATGCCGAGTTTGAGGGGATTGCCAATGCCATCAATAACTCGACCAGCATGGCTGAATTCACCATAGACGGCTTTGTGCTGACGGCGAACCAGAGCTTTCTCGACCTGCTGGGTTACGAACTGCCGGATATCCTGGGGCGCCATCATTCCATTCTTTGCCCGCCTGAGTTCGTGACCACTGATCGCTACCGGCAAAAGTGGGTGTCACTCAAAAGTGGCGAGTTTGTGCATGGCGAGTTTTTGCGTTATGGCAAAAATGGCAAAAAGATCTGGATACATGCTTCTTACAGCCCGATACGCAATATGGATGGCAAGGTCATCAAAGTGCTGATGTTCATGATAGATATCAGCGAACGCAAGCAGATGGAACAGGATATGCTGCTGGCCAGAGACAAAGCCGAACAGGCGGCCAATGCCAAAAGCACCTTCCTCGCCAATATGAGCCATGAGATACGCACGCCCATGAACTCCATCATAGGCTTTAGCGAATTGCTGCTGGACACCGCCATGCAGCAGGAACAGCGCAATTATTTATCCACCATCAGCCAGTCGGCCAAGTCACTGCTGCATCTGCTGAATGATATTCTCGACAGCGCCAAGCTTGAAAAAGGCATGCTGGAACTGGAGATACTGGATTTCTCCATGCGCGAACTGGTCGACAGCGTGATCTCTTCACTGTGGCTGCAGGCGCGCAAAAAACAGCTGGAATTAAAACTCACCCTGGCGCCAGATGCAGCCGGTTATTTCAAAGGTGCCGAGCACCGCATACGCCAGGTGCTGACCAACCTGCTGGGCAACGCGGTCAAATTCACCGAAAGCGGTCATGTAGAATTAAAGGTATACCCCACCCAGCATGGCGAGATCCAGTTTGACATGATAGATACCGGCATAGGCATTGATGCCGACCGGCTGGGCAGCATATTCGCACCGTTCACCCAGGCCGATGCCACCATGAGCCGCCGCTTTGGCGGCACCGGCCTGGGCACCACCATCAGCAAACAGCTGGTCGAGCTGATGGGTGGCCGTATCACGGCTGCCAGCACCCTGGGCCAGGGCAGCTGCTTCAGTGTCATCCTGCCATTAGAGCAAGGCTCACAGAGCGAAAGCTTGGTTGACGTCAACCTGATACAGACTTTCCTGCCTTCGCTAAATATTCTGGCGGCAGATGATATAGAGCAGAACCGCAAACTGCTGACTATCATGCTGGAGAAACAGGGGCACCGGGTCACCCTTGCCACCAATGGCGAGGAAGTCGTCGCCGCGCTGAACACCCAGGCATTCGATATTATCCTTATGGATGTGCAGATGCCGGTGATGGATGGTCTGACCGCCAGTTTGCGCATACGTGAGATGGAGCGTGAAGCGGGCTGGGACAGGACGCCCATCATCGCCCTTACTGCCAGCGTGCTTGAACAGGACAGGCTGGCCGCCAAACAGGCCGATATGGATGGTTTCAGCTCGAAACCGATAGAAATGCCGCTGCTGCTGGCAGAAATGGCGCGCGTGCTGCATGGCGTCACGCCTGCACAGATGGCAGCAGTCGAGAAAGACAGCGTCGAGCCACAGGCTTTCAACCTGGATAAAGGCATTATTTTATGGGGTGACCAGCAGATCTACCTGGCCGAGGTCAGCCAATACCTGCTTGAAGTGCCGCAACATATAGGCGCTTTCAATACGGCGATAGAGTCGCATGACTATGCCGCATTCAATATGCTCGCGCATGCCAATAAAGGCGTGAGCGCCAATCTGGCCTTGCCCGGCCTGCAGTCAGTGTATGCCGAACTCGAACTGGTTAGCCAGGAGAACTGGCACACAGCCGCAGCGATCGTCGCCCAACTACAGATCGTCCTGGAAACAGCATCACAGGCGCTGCACCCTCTGCTCTATGCACAGCCAGGTGCCGCCATCACAGACACCGCCGTGGCTGAAGCGGCTTCAGGCACGGCAGTGACACAACTGCTGGAATGGTTGCAGGCACTGCGCACACTGACTGCCATGGCAGAACTGGATGACGCCCTGCTCAAGCAGCTGTTGCAGCATGCCCCTGCCGGATGGAAGGCCGCCTTGAACGACATCGCCATGTGCCTGAATGAATTTGACTTTGAACAAGCGGTGATTCATATTGACCAACTACTGGAGACCCAGACACAAGGGACCACTTCATGACGGATTACATCACCCAGCAAGCCAAGATCCTGATCGTCGACGATGAGCCGCTCAATCTGAAAGTACTCAAGCAAGTGCTGCAGGATGACTATCGTCTGAGCTTTGCCAAAAATGGCATGGATGCACTGGAGCTGGTCAAAAAAGAACGTCCGGGCCTGATCCTGCTGGACGTCATGATGCCAGGCATGACCGGCTTTGAGGTCTGTAGCCAGTTGAAGAGCGACCCTGACACCCATACTATCCCGGTCATTTTCGTCACTGCGCTGGCAGACGAGGCAGATGAATCACAAGGCTTCAAAGCCGGTGGTGTCGATTACATCAACAAGCCTATCTCGCCGGCGCTGGTGCGCGCCCGCGTCAAAACACATCTTTCACTGGTGCATATAGACGAATTAAAACGCACCCATTTGGAACTGATACAACGCCTGGGGCGCGCTGCCGAATTCAAAGACAATGAAACCGGCATGCATGTGATACGCATGAGCCATGTTTCGGGCAGGATAGCGCTGGAAATGGGCATGGATGCAGGCTTTGCCGAGCAACTGGTGCACGCTGCACCCATGCATGATATAGGCAAGATCGGCATCCCCGACCATGTATTACTCAAACCCGGCAAACTGGATGACGAAGAACTGTCTATCATGCGTTCCCATCCGCAGCTGGGCGCCGAGATCCTGGATAAATCCAGCTCCCCGCTGATAAAGCTGGCGTATACCGTGGCACTCTATCACCATGAAAAATGGGATGGCAGCGGTTATCCGTTCGGCATGAAAGGTGAGGAGATCCCGGTAGAGGCGCGCATAGTCGCGGTTGCCGATGTATTTGATGCGCTGTTGAGCAAACGCCCTTACAAGGAAGCCTGGCCAGTGGAAAAAGCGGTGGAAGAGATCAAATCCCAGGCCAACCGCCATTTTGACCCGCAAGTGGTTGCCGCCATGCTCAGCTGTCTGCCCGATCTGATCGCCATTAATGCAAAATGGCGCGAAGAATGATCTTCACGCCATTTTAAACTCTAAGCTTTAGCCTGTTAGCGGGCTGCCGGCAGCGACTAAGCCAATTTGTAACTTAAGTTAGTTTGTTTTTTAGCAGCTCGTTCACCTGGGCCGGGTTGGCCTTGCCTTTGGAAGCCTTCATACACTGACCCACCAGCGCATTAAACGCTTTCTCTTTGCCAGCTTTGTATTCCTCGACCATGGCCTGGTTGGCGGCCAGTACTTCATCGATAATCGCTTCTATCGCACCGCTGTCGGATACCTGCTTGAGGCCTTTGGCTGCGATGATCGCATCGACCTCACCCTCACCCGCCCACAAGCCTTCAAACACCTGTTTGGCAGCGTTGTTAGAGATAGTGTTATCGGCGATACGCTGCAACAGAGCCGCCAGTTGCGCTGCAGACACCGGGCTCTGCTCTATGGTTTTTTCATCGGCATTCAGCTTGGCTGACAATGCGCCCATCACCCAGTTGGCAGCCTGTTTGGCGTCGCCACCGGCCTGGACCACGGCCACAAAGTAATCGGCCACTGCCCGTGCGCTGGTCAGGTTGCTGGCGTCGTAGCTGGAGAGTTGGTACTCACTGGTAAAACGCGCCTGCAAGGCTTGCGGCAACTCCGGCATCTGCGCACGAACTCTGGCCTTGTCCGCCTCGGTCACTTCCAGCGGCAGCAGGTCAGGGTCGGGGAAATAGCGGTAATCGTTGGCTTCTTCCTTGGAGCGCATGGCGCGGGTCTCGCCGGTATCCGGGTTAAACAGGATAGTCGCCTGCTGGATAGTGCCGCCATCTTCCAGGGTCTCAATCTGCCAGCGGGTCTCGTACTCTATCGCCTGCAACATGAACTTGAAAGAATTGAGGTTTTTGATCTCGCGGCGGGTGCCTAATTTCTCAGTGCCTTTAGGGCGTACCGAGACGTTGACATCGCAACGGAAAGAACCTTCCTGCATATTGCCATCGCAGATGCCTATCCATTGCACCAGCTCATGCAGTTTTTTGGCATAAGCGACCGCTTCTGCCGCACTGCGCATATCCGGCTCAGTCACGATCTCCAGCAATGGCGTACCGGCACGGTTCAAATCGATGCCAGACATGCCTTGCACCGCATCATGCACGGATTTACCGGCATCTTCTTCCAGATGGGCGCGGGTGATGTTGATGACTTTTTCGTAAGCCTCGCTGTTTTTGCCTGCGGGCACCTGTATGGTGACCTTGCCTTTGCCTACTACCGGCAATTCAAACTGGCTGATCTGGTAGCCTTTGGGCAGGTCAGGGTAAAAGTAATTCTTGCGCGCGAAGATGCTGCGCGGGGCGATCTCGGCATCTATCGCCAGGCCGAATTTGATCGCGCATTCCACCGCCTGTTTATTCAGCACCGGCAACACGCCAGGCAAAGCGATGCTTACCTCGCAGGCCTGTGTGTTTGGCGCTGCGCCATAGGTGGTTGAAGCGCCACTGAACTGTTTGGAGTTTGTCTGTAACTGTACATGGGTTTCCAACCCGATCACGACTTCCCACTGCATTTAGATGTTCTCCAATGCGGCTGGCATTTGTGTATGCCAGTCTGTCACTTGTTGATAGGCATGGCCGACATCCAGCATGCGCGCCTCATCAAAATAATTACCTATGATCTGCAGACCCACCGGCAACGGTTTGCCGTCAGCACTCGGGGTAAAGCCTGCCGGCACACTCATGCCTGGCAAACCGGCCAGGTTGACGGCAATGGTATACAGGTCTTCCAGGTACATGGCGACCGGGTCACTGGTCTTCTCCCCGGCCTTAAAGGCTGTCGAAGGGGCAGCCGGGCCCATGATCACATCACACTGCTTGAATGCTTCAACGAAATCCTGCGCGATCAGGCGGCGTATCTGTTGCGCTTTCAGGTAATAGGCATCGTAATAACCGGCGCTCAGCACATAGGTGCCGATCAGGATACGGCGTTTGACCTCGGCGCCGAAACCTTCAGCGCGTGATTTCATATACATTTCCTGCAGGTCATTGTATTCGGCAGCGCGATGACCGTAGCGCACACCATCGTAGCGCGACAGGTTACTCGAGGCTTCGGCCGGAGCCAGCACATAGTAGACCGGGATAGACAGGTTGTTATTCGGCAGGCTGATATCAACAATGACCGCGCCCAGTTTTTTGTATTCGGCGATCGCGGTTTCAATCACCCTGGCGACTTCGGCACTCAGGCCTTCGGCAAAGTATTCTTTAGGCAGGCCTATGCGCAGCCCTTTGAGCGGCTGCTCGCCTGTCATGGCGGCCAGGCCACGGGTGTAATCTTCTTTCTCGCGGTTGACGCTGGTGGAGTCGCGCTCGTCGAAACCGGCCATCACGTTGAGCATCAGCGCACAGTCTTCTGCAGACTTGGCCATAGGGCCGGCCTGGTCCAGAGACGAGGCGAACGCGATCATGCCGTAGCGTGAGACCAGTCCATAAGTCGGTTTCAGGCCGGTAAAGCCACACAGTGAAGCCGGCTGGCGTATGGAACCGCCGGTATCGGTGCCGGTGGCTGCCGCACATAAGCGCGCTGCCACTGCCGCTGCCGAACCACCCGAGCTGCCGCCTGGCACGCGGTCGAAATCCCACGGGTTTTTCACGCCGCCAAAATAGCTGGTCTCGTTGGAAGAACCCATGGCGAATTCGTCCATATTGGTCTTGCCCAGGTTGACCGCACCGGCCGCATCGAACTGGCTGATGACATGTGCGTCATACGGCGCAATGAATTTTTCCAGCATTTTCGAGCTGCAAGTGGTGCGCCAGCCCTTGGCGCAAAAAATGTCTTTCTGCGCCAGCGGGATACCGGTCAGCGGCCCAAAGTCACCGGCGGCGATGCGCGCATCAGCGGCTTTGGCCTGGGCCAGGGTTTTTTCTTCATCCAGGGTGATAAAGGCATTGATGGCTGGGTTGAGCTGCGTCACGCGCTGCAGATAGGCTTGCGTGAGCTCGACACTGGAAACTTGCTTGCGGGCCAATTGTTGACCCAGCTGTTTGAGGCTACTGTTAATCATCATTAAAACCGTATGAGAGGGAGCGACTGGTTATTCGATCAGTGCTGACCGATGTTTTACTCAATGACCTTGGGCACAAGATATAAACCATCTTGCGTGGCCGGGGCGATAGACTGGAATAACTCACGCTGATTGGTTTGCGTGACCACGTCATCGCGCAGGCGCTGCGTCACATCCTGCGAGTGCGACATGGGGGCGATGCCGCTGGTATCCACCGCCTGCATTTGCTCGATCAGACCTAAAATGCCGGAAAGTTTGTTTAAAGTTTCTTGCGCTTCACTGTCACTGACTTCGATGCGAGCCAGATGAGCTATACGTTTGATGTCTTCAAGATTGAGTGCCATAGAGGTTAAGTCTTCAAGAATTCGAAATCACATCTTAATTTCATGTGCGTTTTGCGCTATTATACCTTGATTTTAAGCCACACTCGGCTGACAGTTCAAAAGTCGGAATTTTACAGGATAAAACATGTTCGGTGCACTCAACAGCTACTTCTCCAATGATCTCGCCATTGACCTTGGCACAGCCAACACGCTGATTTATGTGCGCGGCAAGGGTGTCGTGCTGGACGAACCGTCTGTAGTGGCGATTCGAACCGAAGGCGGACCAAACGGAAAAAAGGTGTTGCTGGCGGTAGGTTCTGATGCGAAAAGCATGCTGGGCCGTGCGCCAGCGAATATCCAGGCGATACGCCCGATGAAGGACGGCGTGATCGCCGACTTCACCATCACCGAGCAGATGCTCAAGTTTTTTATCCGTAAAGTTCACGAATCCCGCTGGTTCTCCCCTAGCCCACGCATCATCATCTGTGTGCCGGTAGGCTCTACCCAGGTTGAGCGCCGCGCCATCAAGGAATCAGCCGAGCGCGCCGGTGCCAAGCAGGTGTTTCTGATTGAAGAGCCTATGGCAGCGGCCATAGGCGCCGACATGCCAGTCGCAGAAGCCACCGGCTCTATGGTGGTGGATATCGGTGGTGGTACTACCGAAGTAGGCGTGATCTCGCTGGGCGGTATCGTTTATGCCAAATCCGAACGCGTAGGTGGCGACAAGTTCGACCAGGCCATCATAGACTACATACGCCGCAACTACGGCATGCAGATCTCCGAGCCGACAGCGGAAGCGATCAAGAAAAGAATAGGTTCCGCTTTCCCGGGTTCTGAAGTGCTGGAGATGGAAGTCACCGGCCGCAACCTGGCCGAAGGCCTGCCACGTAAATTCACGATTTCCAGCAACGAGATCCTGGAAGCACTGACTGAACCACTGAATTCCATCGTCGGTGCAGTAAAGTCTGCACTGGAACAGACCCCGCCGGAACTGGGTGCCGATATTGCTGAAAAAGGCATGGTATTGACCGGCGGCGGCGCATTGCTGCGCGACCTCGACCGCCTGCTGGTCGAAGAGACCGGCTTGCCTGTGATTGTGGCTGAAGACCCGCTCACTTGCGTGGCCCGTGGTTGTGGCCGCGCGCTGGAAGAAATGGACAAATTGGGCAATGTGTTTGCCAGTGAATAAGAAAAGGTCCGGCTGGCGCTACCCTCATTATGCTCAAAGGCATACACCAACAGCTTGATCCGCACGAATCCCCGGCCTTTTTTATCCAGGGGCCGCGGCCTTTTTCACGCCTGATGTTTTTTTGCGCCCTGTCGCTGGTCATGATGGCCATAGATGCGCGCTTCGAGTACCTGAGCCAGGTGCGCCAATGGTTCAGCGCCGCGCTGCACCCGCTGGAGATCGTCGCCAGCGCCCCGAATGAGTGGGGGCGCAATATCAACACCTACTTCACCTCGCATAACCAGCTGATCCAGGAAAACTTCAAGCTGAAACAGCAAGGCCTGATCGACAGTGCCGCGCTGCAACGGCTGGCCACGGTGGATGCCGAGAATGTGCATCTGCGCACCCTGCTGGCCGGTGATGCGCCTATCATCCCCAAAGCCACCCTGGGTGAAGTCATGCATATGGGGCGCGACCCGTTCAGCAATATCATCACCCTTAACCGCGGCAGCCGCCACGACATCACGCCCGGGCAGGCGGTGGTCGATGAACAGGGCGTAGTCGGCCAGATCACCCGCGTTTACCCGTTCACCAGTGAAGTCACGCTGATCACCGACAAAAAGTTGTCTATCCCTATCCAGATCGAACGCAACCAGTTGCGCGCGATCGCCTTTGGCGAGGGCAAACGCAACACGCTGGACATCCCCTACCTGCCGACCAGCGTCGATATCAAGGTCGGCGATAAACTGGTGACTTCAGGCATAGACGGCGTCTACCCTGCCGGTCTGGCGGTCGCCATCGTGACGCAGATCAAGCAAAGCCAGGATTCGCCATTTGCCAAGATCGTCAGCCGCCCTATCGCCGGGGTCAACAACCATAAACACGTATTGATCTTGAAGATCCCGGAATCGCCGGCCATCAACCCGGTGACTGACAACAAGCCGGTATTGCCGCGCAATAACGCCCAGCACCTGGATCAATCAGTGGTCGATGTGCTGCAAAAAAACAATGCCGCTGTGGACCCGCATCCCGTGACTGAGATCCCCAGCCTGGAAACCTCAGACAGCGAAGCAGCAGCCACGCCACTGGCAGCACCGCCAGCAGGCACCTCACCGGCCGGCACGCCTGGCAACCCGACCACGACCACACCGGAGCGTCCATGAAGCCGGTTAAATTCAGTACTTTCTTTTTTACGCTGCTGGTCGGGCTGGTGTTCCAGCTCTATCCGTGGTCTAACTCCGGCGTCATTATCCGTCCTGATTTCCTGCTGGTGATCGCGCTTTACTGGCTGTTGCAGGCGCCTTACCACTGCAATATCGGCTGGGTCTGGTTTGCCGGGCTACTGGTAGACCTGGCCACCGGCAGCCTGCTGGGGCAGCACGCGCTGACGTTTTCGATCACCGCTTTTCTCGGCCTGATCTACCAGCGCCGCCTGGTGCTGTTCAATCGCTGGCAGCTCTATCTTTACCTGATCTTCCTGTTTGGCATGCAACGCCTGCTGATCATGTTGCTCAAGCTGTTTGCCGGCGGCGAATTGCCGGACTGGACGTATGGCCTGCCTATCATCTCCGACCTTATCCTTTGGCAAATCATGATCATGTGGTTTGGCGAACTGTCGCGCCCGAAAAAGCTGTAAGCGCATGGGGTACAGCACCGAACTCAAGAACCATCAGAACGAACAGCACAAGTTCAGGGTACGCCTGGTTTTTCTGGTATTAGTGGTGATCGCCGCGTTTTCGGCGCTGGCCGGGCGTTTCTATTTCTTGCAGATCTACCGCTACGACTACTACCAGACGCTGGCTGAGAACAACCGCATCTCTATCGTGCCCATCACGCCCAACCGCGGACTGATCTCTGACCGCAACGGCATCATCCTGGCGCATAACTTTTTTGTCTACACGCTGGAGATCACGCCGTCTAAAACCGATGACCTGCAGGATACGATAGAAGAACTGGGTCAGCTGGTCGAGATCTCACCCACCGATTTAAAGCGCTTTAAAAAGCTGCGCGGGCAAAGCCACACTTTTGAGAGCATCCCTATCCGCACCCATCTCAATGAGTACGAAGCAGCCAAGTTCGCGGTCAACCGCTTCCGCTTTCCCGGTGTAGAACTGAAGTCACGCCTGTTCCGCCACTATCCTTATGGCACGCTGGGTACGCATGCCATCGGCTATATCAGCCGCATCAACGAGAACGACCTCAGGCAACTGAAAGAGAATAACCAGCTGTCGAACTACAAAGGCACCGAGCACATCGGTAAAGCCGGGGTAGAACAGGCTTATGAAGAGCAGCTGCATGGCATCACCGGTTTCCAGCAGGTGGAGATCGATGCCGATGGCCGTGCCGTGCGTGTGCTTTCCAGTGCGTCACCGACCTCGGGCAATAACATCGTGCTGTCTATGGACGCCAAGCTGCAGGAGATCGCCGAACACGAATTCGCCGGCAGACGCGGTGCCCTGGTCGCCATCCAGCCTAAAACCGGCGAGGTGCTGGCCATGGCCAGCATGCCTTCATTTGACGCCAACCTGTTTGTCGATGGCATTGATTACGATAACTGGAACCTGCTGAATAATTCGCTGGATAAACCACTGATCAACCGCAGCCTGAAAGGCATTTACCCGCCAGGCTCTACTTTCAAACCGTTCGTCGCCCTGGCCGGCCTGGAGTCAGGCAAACGCCAGCCGCCTTTTGCCATCAGCGACCCCGGCTATTTCATGCTGCCTAACAGCCGTCACCGCTACCGTGACTGGAAGCCTTCCGGCCACGGCGCGGTAGATATGCGCAGAGCGATCACCGTGTCTTGCGACACCTTTTTTTATGGCCTGGCGATGGAGCTGGGCATAGACAGGCTGACCGATTTTGTCCGGCATTTTGGCTTTGGCGAAAAAACCCATATCGATATCCAGGGCGAATTATCCGGCTTGCTGCCTACCCCGGCCTGGAAGAAAAAGCGTTTTAAACAACCCTGGTATATGGGCGAGACCGTGATCGTCGGTATCGGCCAGGGCTATACCCTGGTCACCCCCATGCAGCTCGCGCGCGCGACTGCCATGCTGGCAAACAGCGGCAAATCCATACGGCCGCACCTGGTGAATGCCATCGTCAACTCCAAGACCAACCAGGTCAGCCTGTTGCCACACGAGATCGCCGACCAGTTGAATTTAAGCGCCAACAACCTGGAGATCGTCAAACAGGGCATGATGGATGTGACACAGCCTGGCGGTACTGCAGCGGCGATAGGTGCCAATGCCGGCTACCTGATCGCGGCCAAAACGGGTACCGCGCAAGTGGTGGGCATCAAGCAGAACGAGAAATACAACGAAAAGCTGATTAACGAGCGCCACCGCGACCATGCCTGGTTTATTGCATATGCCCCCGCTGACGACCCCAAGATCGCCGTGGCGGTGATCGTTGAAAACGGCAGCCATGGCGGCTCGACCGCCGGCCCGATCGCGCGCAAGGTGATGGATTATTATTTGCTGGGCAAAGTGCCGGTAGACCCGGCTGCGGCCGCGGCGCCTGAAGCCACGGTGCCGAATGCGCCAGAAGTAGAAGAGGAGCCACATGATTAGACAATTGATCGTACGCTTTATACGGCACATAGATTCTATCCTGCTGGCCACCGTGCTCATGGTGCTGGTGGTGGCGCTGATGGTGTTGTACAGCGCCGCTGGCCAGTCGCTGACCAAGGTGAATGCACAGATCATCAACATCATCATCATGATGGCAGTGATGCTGCTGGTGGCGAACACCCAGCCGCTATTGATAGAACGTATCGCGTTTCCGGTGTATATCTTCGGCCTGACCCTGTTGCTGGCGGTGGCGCTGATAGGTGATATCAGCCACGGCGCACGGCGCTGGCTGAACCTGGGCGTGACCAAGATACAGCCTTCGGAGCTGATGAAACTGGCAGTGCCCATCATGCTGTCATGGTATTTCTCCAAACGCGAAACCATGTTGCGCACCGCTGATTATCTGGTGGCCGGTGTGATCTTGCTGGTGCCGGTATTACTGATCGCCAAACAGCCTGACCTGGGCACCGCCACCCTGGTGTTTGCCTCCGGCTTTTTCGTCATCTTTCTGGCCGGGCTGAGCTGGAAATTCATTTTTGGCAGCGCGATCGCGTTCGGCGCGGCACTACCTATCCTGTGGTCCATGCTGCATGACTACCAGCGACGCCGGGTCGAGATCCTGATAGACCCCAGCCAGGACCCGCTGGGCGCCGGTTACCATATCATACAGGCCACCATCGCGATCGGCTCCGGCGGCATGACCGGCAAAGGCTGGCTGAACGGCACCCAGTCACAACTGGACTTTGTGCCTGAACGCACCACAGACTTTATTTTTGCCGTATTTGCCGAAGAGTTCGGCCTGGTCGGCTGCTGCCTGTTATTGCTGCTGTTCATTATTATCATAGGCCGCGCTTTTATCATTGCCTCGCAAGCCAAAAATACTTTTTCGCGCCTGCTGGCGGGTAGCATCGCTGCCACCTTCTTCACTTATTGTTTTGTGAATATGGGCATGGTCAGCGGTATTTTGCCGGTGGTCGGCATTCCGCTGCCATTGGTCAGCTACGGCGGCACCTCGCTGCTGACACTGGGCCTGAGCCTGGGTCTGTTAATGAGCGTGCAATCGCATAAACGCCTGGTGGCTACAGATTAGTAGCGACCAATCAGTGGCGACTGATTAGTGCTGTCATTTGTGAGGATAGAATGTCTTTCAATTTAAACCTGCCGGTAATTCTGCTACTGACCAGCCTGCTGGCCGCCTGTAGCAGCAGTATGCCGCCACGCCAGACCTCGCCTGCACAACCACCTGCCAGCAAATCCACGCCAGATCAGCGGCCAAGCGCCAAACCGCAGGCATCTGCGCCTTCGGCACCGACCATCATGGGGCCGCGCGTCATCAATATAGACCCCAAACCTGAGTTCGAAGGCAATGCCACCGATGGCATAGACCCGAATATCCCGCTGGAAACCACAGTCACGCCCAGGCTGGACCCTATCGTCAAGTCCACCACCAAACCTTATATCGTCAATGGCGAGACGATCTCGCCCATGACTGCCATCAGCGCACCGTTCAGCCAGACCGGCCATGCTTCGTGGTATGGCAAAAAATTCCATGGCCGCAAGACCGCCAGCGGCGAAGTCTATGATATGTTCAAGCTTTCTGCCGCGCACAAGACCCTACCTCTGCCCAGCTATGCGCGCGTGACCAACCTCAGCAACGGTAAATCGTTGATCGTCAGGGTGAATGACCGCGGTCCGTTCGGGCGTCCGCGCATCATTGATTTATCGTACGCGGCGGCCAAACAGCTGGATATCATACGCCACGGCTCCAGCCAGGTTGAGATCTCGCTGATAGACACCACACAATCTGCACCGGCAGCGCCGCCGGCCGCCAGTGAGACCGTGCAAGTAACGAGGGAGATCGTCCAGTCTGTGTCCGCAGGCGTGCCTGCCTCTACCAGCGCAGCTTCACCTGCAAGCACGCCGACGCCTGCAAGCACTTCCGCCGCAGCAAACACTAGCGCCAGCGGGCTGGAAGCCAATGGCATTTATATACAAGTAGGGGCTTTTGGCCAGGAAGAAAATGCCGACCGCTTGCAGAAACGCATCTCCAACAGCATGCCCGAGACACAAACCCTGCTCAACAAAGTGTATAATGGCAAGTTGTTCCAGGTCGTACTGGGGCCGTATCCAGATCACGCTTTGGCCGCACAGGCTGCCAGCCAGATGCGTGACCAACTGCAGTTACCTGCACTGATCTTATCCCGGTAATTGTTTATCCAGGTAATTGTTTTTTTCGCGCCAGGTTTTCCTGCGTGAAATTTGTTTCCCGTTTAGGGTTTTTTCTCATTGACTGTTTTTCTCGTTAAGTGACTAACCATGTGGCGCTCTTGCATTGCACTTCTACTTTCTTTACCTATCATCACGCTGGCGGCTGAAACCGTCACCCTGAATGTCCCTTCACCGACGCTGGCTGCTAAAGCATTTGTCCTGCGTGACGCCAATACCGGCGGGTTACTGGCTGCCAGTAACCCGGATATGCCGGTGGAGCCGGCCTCACTGACCAAGGTGATGACTGCTTACCTGGCGTTTGAAGCGGTCAAGCAAAAGCGTCTTTCATTGACGCAGACCTTGCCGGTCAGCCATAAAGCCTGGAAGGTCGAAGGCTCTAAAATGTTTATCGACACCACCATGACGGTCACGGTAGACGAGCTGTTGCATGGCCTGATCATACAGTCCGGCAATGATGCCGCCATCACGCTGGCAGAAGGCATTGCCGGCAGCGAAGAGCTGTTCGCCACGCTGATGAACAAGAAAGCGGTGGCGCTGGGCATGAAGAACAGCCATTTTATCAACTCGACCGGCTTGCCTGACCCTACCCACACGACCACGGCGCGTGACCTGTCTATCCTGGCCAACGCCCTGATCCGTGATTATCCGCAAGACTATGCGCGCCTGTATTCGCAAAAGTCTTATACCTATAACAAGATCACCCAGCCTAACCGTAACCGCCTGCTGTTTCTGGACCCTAGCGTGGATGGCATGAAAACCGGCCATACCGAATCTGCCGGCTACTGCCTGATCTCGTCTGCCAAGCGTAACGATTTCCGTTTGATCTCTGTGGTATTGGGCACGACTTCAGACAACGTGCGCGCGGCCGAAAGCCAGAAACTGCTGAACTTCGGTTTCCAGTTCTTTGAATCAAAACTGATTTATCCGGCCGCTAAAGCCATCACCCGCCAGAAAGTCTGGAAAGGCACAGAGAGCGAAGTCGATCTGACCGTGGCCAAGCCTGTCTACCTGACCCTGCCACAAGGTGAATATGCCAATATGAAAGCCAATGTTCGCATTGCCAAGCCACTGGAAGCGCCGTTGAAAGCAAACCAGGCAGTCGGCAAGATCGAATTCACCCTGAATAACCAGGTGGTACACAGCGTGCCACTGGTGACCATACAGGCCGTCGAAGCCAGCAATATTTTTTCACGCATGATAGACCAAGTGCGTTTGTACTTGCAGTAACAGCGTATGCAACAGGTGAGCCTATGAGTGAGCAAGATCAGAATACGCCAGAACAGACCCCTGGCACAGAGGAAACCCTGATTGAGTTTCCTACCGACTTTCCTATCAAGGTGATGGGCGAAACACATGCTGACTTTATCGCTGAAATCACGCGTGTGATACAAGCGCATTTGCCCGAGTTTGGCGACCACCTGATCGAATTCCGTGGCAGCAGCACTGGCAAATACCAGAGCCTGACCTGCCTGGTCTACGTCACTTCCAAACCGCAACTGGACGATATCTATCGCAGCCTGACCTCGCACCCTATGGTCAAGGTCGTGCTGTAGTCCTCCCTGCACATCCCATGCCTGCCCTGGAAATTCGCCAGCTGGGCCTGACTGATTATGCAGTCACCCTGGCCGAGATGCAGGCCTATACCGCACAGCGCGATGCCGGTTCTGCCGACCAGCTGTGGGTGACCGAACACCCGCCGGTATATACCCTGGGCCTCAACCGCCGCGGAGTGCGCCTGCCGGATAACGACATTCCGCTGGTGAATGTAGACCGTGGCGGCAAGATCACTTACCACGGCCCCGGCCAGCTGATCATCTATTGTTTGATAGATCTGGCACGACATCACTTGAATGTACGGCAACTCGTCACCATCTTGGAAAACAGCCTGATAGAATGCCTGGCAGGCCAGGGCGTGGCTGCTGAAGCACGCGCTGATGCGCCTGGGGTCTATGTGGCCGGTAAAAAAATCGCCTCATTAGGATTACGCCTTAAAAATCAGTGCTGTTATCATGGCTTAAGTTTAAATATAAACATGGACCTGCAGCCATTTGCCGACATAGACCCGTGTGGCTATGCCGGAATGCAGATGACGCAAACCACAGCATTGAATATTCCGTTAACCATGGCTGACATAGCCGCTGAGTTAACCCAGAGACTGAAAGAGAAACTGGCGTATGTCAGATAAATGCCAAACTGAACGCCCGGCTAAAAAGGTCGCTGGCGTCAAAGAGATAGACGCCGCGAAAACCTCGCGCATCCCGATCAAGATCGTGCCCATGCCGGTGTTGCGCAAGCCGGAATGGATACGCATGAAAGTGCCGGATTCGGCCCGCTTTCAGGAGATCAAGCAGGTGTTGCGCGACAATAACCTGCATACCGTGTGTGAAGAAGCCAGCTGCCCCAATATAGGCGAATGCTTTAGTGGCGGCACTGCGACCTTTATGATACTGGGCGATATCTGCACCCGCCGCTGTCCGTTCTGCGATGTGGCGCACGGCAAACCGCTACCGCCAGACGCCAATGAGCCGGAAAACCTGGCACGCACCATTGCGCAGATGAAATTGCGCTATGTGGTCGTCACCTCGGTAGACCGCGATGACCTGCCTGATGGCGGTGCCCAGCATTTTGTCGATTGCATACGCGCTATCCGCGCCCAATCACCCGCTATCAAAATCGAGATCCTGGTGCCGGATTTCCGTGGTCGCCTGGATATCTCGCTCAAGATACTGCGTGAAGCACCACCCGATGTCATGAATCACAACCTGGAAACCGTACCGCGCTTGTATAAACAGGCGCGCCCCGGCTCTGACTACCAGCACTCCCTCAACCTGCTCAAGCAATTCAGCGAGATGTACCCGCATGTGCCTGCCAAATCAGGCCTCATGCTGGGTCTGGGTGAAACCGACGAAGAGATCATAGAAGTGATGCGTGACCTGCGTGCGCACAATGTCAGCATGCTGACGCTGGGGCAATATCTGCAACCCAGTGTGCATCACCTGCCTGTGCTACGCTATGTCACGCCGGATACGTTTGCCTGGTTTAAACAACAGGCTGACGCCATGGGCTTTGATAACGCCGCCAGCGGCCCCATGGTACGCAGCAGCTACCATGCTGACCAGCAGGCGCACGGCGTCATCGCGCAACAAGCATAATGAAAAGCAGCGCTGGACTTATCGCCTGAAAACCCCAGCCCAAGATTTGCATAGGAGCAATATATGGTTCCACATTTAACCACCGCCCTGAGCGGCCCCTTGGTCAGCCTGGAAAAGCGCATGCTGGAAGCCATGCCAGACATAGAGCACTGGTTCCGAGGCCAGTGGCAGGAAGTCGCCGCGCCATTTTATGCCAGTGTAGACTTACGCAATGCCGGCTTTAAACTGGCACCTGTGGATACCAATCTGTTTCCCGGCGGTTTTAATAACCTCAATCCTGAGTTCCTTAGTCTTGCGGTGCAGGCAGCCCAGGTGGCGGTGGAAAAGATCTGTCCTGACGCGCGCCGTTTATTGCTGATCCCGGAAAACCATACCCGTAACACCTACTACCTGCGCAATGTGGTCGAACTTTGCCATATCCTGAAAGCAGCTGGCATGGAGGTACGCGTAGGCAGCCTCTCGCCCGAGATCACCGAAGTCGCCAGGCTGGAGACCCACGATGGCCTGCCACTGATCCTGGAACCGCTGGTGCGTGAGAAGAACCGCCTCAAACTGCAGGCGGTCACTTTTGAAGGTGTGGATTACCCGGCTTTTGACAGCTGTGCCATCCTGCTCAATAACGATTTATCTGGCGGTGTGCCCGAGCTGCTGCAGAACCTGGAGCAGAACCTGATCCCGCCGCTGCACGCAGGCTGGTTCGTACGCCGCAAATCGCAACACTTTGCCGCTTATGACAAAGTGGTGGCCAGTTTTGCCAAGCTACTGGATATAGACCCCTGGTTGCTCAACCCGTATTTTGATACGGCCAGCGGCATTGATTTCCATGCCCGCGTCGGTGAAGACCAGCTGGCTGACAAAGTCGATGCCATGCTGAAAAAAATCGCGGCCAAGTACGCCGAATACGGCATAGAGCACGCGCCTTTCGTCATCGTTAAAGCCGATGCAGGCACCTACGGCATGGGTATCATGAGCGTGAAATCGGCCGACGAAGTGCGCGACCTCAACCGCAAGACACGCAACAAAATGTCGGTGATCAAAGAAGGTGTAGAAGTCTCCGAAGTGATGATACAGGAAGGCGTCTACACCTTTGAGAACATCAATGACGCGGTGGCCGAGCCGGTGGTGTATATGATGGATCACTTTGTGATCGGCGGTTTTTACCGCGTGCACACCAGCCGCGGAGTGGATGAGAACCTCAATGCACCCGGCATGCAGTTTGTGCCGCTGGCCTTTGAAAAGCCCTGTACCCTGCCCGACTGTGCTGGCGCGCCGGATGCGCCGCCTAACCGCTTCTACGCTTATGGTGTGGTGGCGCGCCTGGCATTGCTGGCGGCCGGCATGGAATTACAGGAAAATGACCCGCTGAACGCATAATCGACTCTAAGGCGCATGATGAAACTGCTGTTTATACTAGACCCGCTGCATACACTGACCGCCTATAAAGACACCAGCCTCGCCATCATGCGCGCCGCACAGGCACGCGGGCACCAGCTCTATGTGTGCGAGCAGCATGACTGGCACTTGCAGCGCGAACTCGCCCTGGTCGATGCGCAAACTTTTGAGTTCACAGACAAAGGCTGCACTTCCCAAGACTGGTTTAGCGGCGATAAAACCACGCATACGCCCACGGTTTTTGACGCCGTGCTCATGCGCAAAGACCCGCCGTTTGATAATGAATACCTGTACAGCACCTACCTGCTGGAACTGGCGCAGCAACAAGGTGCGACCATAGTCAACGACCCGGCGGCTATCAGGGGCTGGAACGAAAAACTGGCTGTCACCCGCTTTGCACAATTCACACCGCCGTTTATCGTCACCAGCCAGCGCGAAAAAATACTGGCTTTTCTGGCGCAACATGGCGACATCATCGTCAAACCACTGGATGGCATGGGCGGCAGCGGTATTTTCCGCCTGCGTAAAGATGACCCGAATATTTTTTCCATCCTGGAAACACTGACCCGCTTTGAAACCCAGACCATCATGGTGCAACGCTATATCCCGGAAATCACCCTGGGCGACAAACGTATCCTGATCATCAATGGCGAACCGCTGCCCTATGCACTCGCGCGCATCCCCAAAACCGGTGAAACGCGGGGCAACCTGGCTGCCGGCGGCAAAGGCGTCGCCCAACCGCTGAGTGCGCGTGACCGTCAAATTGCGCAAACAGTGGGCAAAACCCTCAAGCAACACGGCCTGTTTCTGGTGGGGCTGGATGTGATAGGCGATTATCTGACCGAAGTGAATGTCACCAGCCCGACCGGCATGGTAGAGATAGCCGCGCAATCGCGTGACTGGGCAGCACCGTGCGACCCGGCCGCGCTGATGGTAGAGGCGCTGGAAACATCGCTGAAAAAATAAAAAGTCATTCTGTTTTTTAACTGCCGCGCATAGCGCGGCTCCCGGCCTGACAGACTGCACGCCGGTGGCGCCAGACTTTTTACTGGCGCTTTTGTGCGCACCTGCACCGCACCCATACGCCAGATGGCACCTTAAGCGCAGCGTTAAAACACAAATTCCTGCAATCGACTAACGTTTTGTTTATCAAGTTTGCTAATATGGTTTAAACGGTTTAATTAAGCCGGTTATATCATGGTTGGCTGTGGCAGGAGTTTAGGGCATGCGTGTGCTAGTGCTGGGTTCTGGGGTGATAGGGGTAACAAGCGCTTATTATCTGGCGTTGAAAGGCTACGCTGTCACCGTCATAGACCGCCAGCCGGCAGTTGGGCTGGAAACCAGTTTTGCCAATGCCGGCCAGATCTCCCCTGGCTACGCTGCCCCCTGGGCTGGCCCTGGCGTACCTTACAAAGCACTGAAATGGCTGTTCCAGCGGCATGCGCCACTCAGGCTGCGACCTGATTTCAGCCACTGGCAAGCGCAATGGATGGCGCAATTTCTCAGCAACTGCTCCAGCGAACGCTACACCCTCAATAAATCCCGCATGGTGCGCCTGGCCGAATATAGCCGTGATTGCCTGCGCCAGTTGCGTGCGGATACAGCTATCCGCTATGAAGAGCGCACACTAGGCACCTTGCAGGTTTTCCGCACGCAAAAACAACTGGATGTAGAAGCCAAGGATATTGCGGTGCTCAGCCATATGGGCGTGCCTTTTCAGCATGTGGACCCGGATGGCTGCGCCCGCATTGAACCAGCTTTGAGTCAGGTCAAAGACCAGTTGCTGGGCGGCCTGTATTTGCCTGACGATGAGACCGGCGATTGCCAGCTGTTCACCGCACGCCTCGCGGCTCTGGCGCAAACCCTGGGCGTGCAATTCAGGCAGAGCGTGAGCATCACGCGCCTGCTCACGCAAAACGGCCAGCTGCAGGCGGTGGAGATCAATGGTGCGCAGGGGATAGAAACGCTGGCGGCAGACCATTATGTGGTCGCCCTTGGTAGTTATTCACGCGAACTGATGCAAGGCCTGGGCCTGAATCTGCCGGTCTACCCGGTAAAAGGTTATTCACTGACCGTGCCTGTGATCAACAGTGATGCCGCACCCGTTTCTACCGTGATGGATGAAACCTACAAAGTCGCCATCACGCGCTTTGACCAGCGCATACGGGTAGGCGGCATGGCTGAACTGGCAGGTTTTGACCTGACGCTCAACCCGCACCGCCGTGCGACCCTGGAAAAAGTGTTCACCGGGCTATTCCCGCAAGCGGGGGACCTGACACAGTCCAGTTTCTGGACCGGCTTGCGCCCGATGACGCCAGATGGCACCCCTATCATAGGGCAGGCTGATAGCCGCCTGCCAAATGTATGGCTGAACACCGGCCATGGCACACTGGGCTGGACCATGGCTTGCGGTTCAGGCCAGGTATTGGCTGATCTGGTCGCCGGCGAGAAACCGGCGATAGAAACCCAGGACTTGCAATATTCACGCTATCAAAAACGATAGCCCGGCTTTGCCCAGACGGGTCAGAACCGTGCATCAGGAGCGCTGAACCAGCGCATCCCCTGCCGCACGACAGCCAGTGCCTTACTGTTTTAATTTCTGGCAGGACGGCGGTAGCTGTGCAGGTTTCAGGCCTTCGCCGTTGGTGCAACTCCAGCTGATACGTCCCTGATTATCCAGCGAT
Source organism: Methylophilus sp. (assembly GCF_052437885.1). Lineage (GTDB taxonomy): Bacteria > Pseudomonadota > Gammaproteobacteria > Burkholderiales > Methylophilaceae > Methylophilus. The sequence continues at coordinate 33,517 of NZ_JBQVPB010000015.1, forward strand.
GGTATAAACACCAGGGCGCCGTGCCGGTTGCTGACAGTCAGCTCCATATTCGCCGGGTTCAGTTGCAGGGCACTACCATCAGCCTGGGATGGAGCGATCCCGGCGTCCTCCAGTGAAGTCGGTGTCTTCTGATTGACCAGGTAATATTCACTCAGGCTTTGCCGCGCGCCTTGCGACTGCAACACTGTCAGCTCCAGTTTGGCCTTTACCGTGTAATCATGATAGGCAGGAATAGCCACGGCCGCGATCAGGCCTGTCACATAAATCATCAGCAGCAGCGCAAAACCGCCACCCAGTCGTCCGGCGTACGGAATGAATACGGCGATCAGATAGGCAAAAACATTACGTCGGGGGACCTGGTCTTCAGGGTTCAATATGCGTGTCGCACGTTTGGTCAGCCATGGGTAGCCGGCGATCAGTTCGTGGAAAGACATCCAGAAACCGGCACCATGTTTTGCCTGCTGCAGATAGGCATTCAGATCCAGTTTCTGCCAGCGCTCAACCCCGGCCGACAGTACCACCAGTGCGCGCGCTGCACCTTCGGGAGAGTTACTGCATGCCAGGCCATGACGGTCACAAGTACTTTCACGCGCACGTGAATAGGCTGCCCCTAGCAGTGGCAACCATAACGCAGGCCAGCGTAGCAGATGCCCGAAATCCAGATGTTTCATGCGTAAATGGCCAAGTTCGTGGCCGATATAAAAGCGCACCCCATCCGTATGTTGCTCCATGGCATCAACGACATCAGACATCAGCACCACATATTGGGTACCGAGAAACTGGGTAGCGAATGCATTAAGCCCGCCATTGCCATTCAGTATGTATGCCTGCGGCCGTATGATGAGCTGTAGACGCGCACAACAATCATTGAATTGCGCATACAGATCAGGGAACTGGGTTTCAGAAAGCTCTACACCATTGCCTTTGATATGCGCGATCAAAGCTGACTGGGCAAATAAATAGGCAATGTATCCTAGCGCCAAGATGATTAATGCAACGCCGAAGGTGCCAACAATCAAGGCAATCCAGATCAGAATGCCTAGCACCAGAGTGATAGCGCCTAAGCTACGTTCGCGCGGGTAAACAAGTTCGTTCATTTCTTTTTCCTTTTTATATACGAATCACTTTTTAAATTTAAGCAGCGCTTTGACTCTTCCGTATGTCACGGATGCGCAAGCATGTTGCAACGATGGGCTGAGTTTTTGAGATATGTCCTTTTTAAGAGTTATTCAACGATCACTAACAATCCTGTGCTTTTGATGCATCCCTGTGTCAGGTCAAGCAAACAGAGATCGCATGGCATTTGCCCGCTTTGACTTTACTTAACAAGAGATGTGAATTTAACCGAGTTAACTGTTTTTTGCCAGATGGGCGCGGTGGAACCTGCAATTAAATGACAGCTGAATCGATATTCCCGTTTAGATATAACGATGCTAGAATCCCTGATTATTTAAGGGGTAAGACAAATCAGCACTATTACGTGCATCGATATTCCCAATTGGGAATATCGATAGATTTTCTTAAGACAGCAAGTACTGAAACGAGAGGACGACCTAAAGTGGCGGTTTCACATAACAAAAAAATGGCAGGCATCATCGCTTGCCTGCTGGGGGGCACCAGTGTGCAGGCACTGGCAGAAGACAACAGCAATAACAGCAATGTATTCACCCTGGGTGAGATCGCGGTAACCGGTAACCGCGACTCAGAAAACCCGTTGGGTACCGCCACGCTTGATCGTGAGCAACTGTGGGATTTTGGCAAGAACGGGGTCGCTGATGCACTCAACCTGATCCCCGGCGTCGCGACTACCATGGTTGCCGGGCAGGGCCGACGCAACGAGTCCGACATCAGCCTGCGCGGTCTGGACCGCACGCGGGTGCCGCTGACCATAGATGGCATACGCCTGTTTCTGCCGGCGGACAATCGTATAGACTTCAGTCGCTTCCTCACCGCTGACCTGTCTGAGATCCAGGTTGCAAAAGGCTATGTCTCAGTCATCAACGGCCCGGATGGCATGGGTGGTGCCATCAACCTGGTGACGCGCAAGCCGGTCAAAAACTTCGAAGGCGAGGTACGTTATTCCGCGCTGCTGGGTGGCGATGGCCAGTACGACGGCGATATCTGGTATGCCAACCTCGGCGGCAAGCAGGAGAAGTTTTACTGGCAAGCCAGCCTGCAGCAACGCGACATTGATGGCTGGCGCCTGTCTCGGGATTACAAATCAGATCTGCCTGCCACTGCTCCCAATTACCAGGGCAGCGGCCTGCGCAATTTCTCGGATTCCAGCGACTGGCGTGGCAGCCTCAAGCTCGGGTTCACGCCCAACGAGACAGACGAGTACTCATTCAACTACTCCAAGCAAAGTGGTGAAAAGCGTAGAGCGCCGCCAGTGCGCGGCAATGATGATGTGCAGAGCAGCGGTGTTAACACGCGTCTGTGGGACTGGCCGGTATGGGATACTTCCAGCCTTTACTTTTTGTCCAACACCCAACTGGGCGCCAAAAACTATCTGAAAACGCGGGCTTATTACAACACCTTTAACAACAGGCTGGATTTCTACACCGTGGCAGCCGGTGGTGGCAACCGCCTGGGCACGCTGGCGAACTCCAGCACCTATGATGACAACGCCAAGGGATTCAGTGTCGAATTTGGCACCACCTTTATTCCACGGCAAACCCTGAAAACCTCCTTGCACTACCGCCGTGATGAACACATAGAGATGAACAGCAACCAGGGCAATGCAGTCAACACCAACAACAACCCGCCTGAACCAAAGCAAAAAACGGTTGAAGATATCTGGTCGTTAGCGCTGGAAGACACCTGGCATGTCTCATCCACCATAGACCTGATAGCCGGGATCAGCCGCGACATGCGCGGCTCCAAGCAAGCGGAGGAATTCAATGTGCCAGCCCCTGGCCAGCCAGCAGCCCTGTTCAACCTGCCGGTGAAAGACACCAATGCGAATAACTACCAGGCGGCGGCGATCTGGCGTTACCAGCCTGGCGGCAAAGCGCATTTTTCGGCATCAGACCGGGTACGCTTCTCTACCATCTTTGAGCGTTTCAGTGGGCGTTTTGGCACTGCAGCCTCTAACCCTGGGCTAGACCCGGAACGCTCGCGCAATTATGAGCTGGGCATAGAGGATAATCTGGCGCCGGGCGTGCGCGGCACAGCCGCGATCTTTCATAACAAGATCAAGGATTATATCCAGGCCGTGCCGAATGCCGTGTTTGTTCCTGGCCCGGGTGGTGGCTTTGTCAACCAGAACCAGAACGTAGGTGTAGCCACCATCAAAGGGCTGGAGCTCGGTATCGTCGCCTCGGTCATGCCTACACTGGAAGTGGGCGGTAACTATGCATGGATAGATGCCGAGATATCCCCCCCGCCAGGCACAGTGACTGCGTATCCTTATCTGGCGACGCCCAAAAACAAGGGTTTCCTTTATGCAAAATGGACGCCCACCAGCCATTGGAATATCGTACCCAGTTATGAAGTTGCTGATAATCGCTGGTCACAGCAGATCATCGGGTTGCCGGGGCCTGGGTTTGTGAGAACCGGCTCTTACAACTTACTCAACCTCAAAGTCGATTACCGGGTAGTGAATGACTGGGTAGTGTCTTTTGCCGCCAATAATCTGCTGGACAAGAATTATGAATTATCGGCCGGCTATCCTTCGCAGGGTCGTAACTTCCTGGTGTCTACCCGTTACCAGTTCTAATTACCTTTGCCGCCCACACCGCCTGCCTGCACTGGTTTTGCACAAGCGGCAGGCGGTTCTAACAGTGGGCTATGCATGTTAAGCAGGAGTCATTTTATGTACTGTCGCCGCAAGCTTGTTGGCCTGTTGTGTGGATCATTGTTAGTCAGCGCCTGGCTGTTCAGTCTGCCAGCCCAAGCCACCGAAAAAGTGGTGATCATGACCAGCTATCCGCAAGAAATGATTTCGCAATTTGAAGCGGCATTTGAAAAGCAGTTTCCACAGTACCGGCTGGAAGTATTGTGGAAACAATCGAACGACGCCCTGCCCTACCTCATCCGGCATCAGGGCGAAGTGGATGTTTACTGGACGCCTTCACGGCAGAATTTTGTGCAGTTAAAGCAGCAAGGTTTATTGCAGACACTGGAGCCGGCCTGGATCAAATCACCTGCCAGTTTGCATGGCACTATGCTGAATGACCCGCAGGCTTATTATGCGGCGACGGAGATCGCCGGCCTGGGCATGGTCATCGCGCCTGCGGCATTTACACAAGCCAAACTTGCCGCCCCCAAGGACTGGCAAGACCTGACGCCAGCAACTTTGCAGGGCCAGATCGCATTTCCCTTACCTGCTAAGATCGGGTTTGCCGGGGGGCTGATTGATGCCATGTTAAAAGAAAAGTCCTGGCCTGAGGGCTGGGCTATGCTGACTAAAATCACCCTGAATGCGCGTTTTATAGAAAACGGCGCTACGTTTATCACCGATGAAGTCGCTGCCGGCCGTGCCATGGTCGGTATTACCATGGACTTTTTTGCGGCATCCGCGATCGCCAAAGGTGCACCCCTGCAATATATCTATCCGCCAGTGGTCGCTTATTCGCCTGCGCATGTGGCTATCCTTAAACATGCACCTCACCTGGCAGCAGCGCGCGATTTTGCAAAATTTACCTTATCGCCTGCCGGGCAACAATTACTGTTTACGCCTGATATTCGTAAATTGCCGGTAGCCCCTGCTGCCTATGCGCAGCGTCCTCAGGGTTACTTCAACCCTTACGCCGCAACAGCAGGCAAAGGTGAAAAAGTGCGCGACGTGGTAGAGCAAAACCTGTTGAATGCCTATTTCGAGGCCACGCTCGCCAAACATCAAAGCTTGCTGCAATCATTGTTTGTGAACCTGGCCTTTGCCAGACATTTGCACCGTGATACTGCGAAAATCAATGACATTGAACAACAGTTGTTGCAGCCGCTATTAGCCGAACAGCAACTGTTTACTGCCGAGAATTATCAGCGGTTTCAATCTGACCAGGCCAGCGAAAAAGAGCCGCTGATCAAACAATGGGCTGAGCTTGCCAAGACCCGCTATCTGTCTGTCGCTAATACATTACAGACATTGCTGGTCACACCGTAATGATGATTTGCAGAACATGCGGCTGATACTATGTGTATTCCTGCTGGCATGCGCATGCAGTGTAGCGGCGCAAGAGTCAGCGCTGACCACGCCTGTTCGTTCAGCGGATGCTTACACAAAACCTTACCCGGGCTTAACTGACCCACTCGCCCTCAAGGCGTTTCAGGATGGACGTACCTTATTTCGCCAGGTCTGGACTATACAAGGTGGCGAAGACCAGCGCTTTTCAGGGCTAGGGCCGCTGTATAGCCGTTTCTCCTGCGTCGCCTGTCATCCGGGCAATGGCCGCGGTTTTGCGCCGGACGGCCCAGCTCAAGCCATGAAAACCATGCTGGTACGATTGAGCGTACAAGACCCGCTACAGGGTAGTTTGCCGCACCCGGTGTACGGCGAGCAGCTGAATGAATTCGGTATCCCCGGCGTGGCTGGCGAAGGCCGCGCGCACATCAGTTATGCAACGATCACCGTCACACTGGGCGACGGCGAAACCGTGCAGTTACGGCAACCGGCACTGAGTTTTAGCGAGCTGGCTTATGGCCCGCTAGATCATGTGATGACTTCGGCACGCATAGCCCCCGCGGTATTTGGATTGGGCTTGCTGGATAATATTGCCGATGCTGAGATCCTGCGCCAGGCACAACAGCGCAAGCCCAAGGGCATTGCCGGGCGGCCGAATATGGTGTGGGATATTGCGCAGCAGAAAACGGTGATTGGCAAGTTTGGCTGGAAGGCGAATGTGCCTAATCTGCGCCAGCAGATCGCCAGTGCTTTTCATGGTGACCTTGGCATTACCTCCAGCCTGTTTGCCATAGAAAATTGCACACCACAACAAACTGACTGCCTTGCAATACCAACAAAAATCATGCCTGAGCTATCAGACCAGCAACTGGATGACATTCAGTTTTACCTGGCCGCCCTGGCAGTGCCGCAAGCGGAAGCGCCTGGCCAGGCGTTGCAACGCGGTGCCGCCTTATTCAGGCAGGCACAATGTTTAGCATGCCACTCTGACCAATTACGCACCGGGCAAAGCGCCAGTATCGCGCTGCTAAACCAGCGCAGCATTAGCCCTTATACCGATCTATTGCTGCATGATATGGGCGAAGGGCTGGCCGACCACAGGCCAGACTTTGCCGCCAATGGCCGCGAATGGCGCACGCCACCCTTGTGGGGTATAGGCCTGGCGAAGCAAGTGCATCCTGAGGCAGGATTTCTGCATGATGGCCGGGCGCGGAGCTTGCAGGAAGCGATCTTGTGGCACGATGGTGAGGGCAAGACGGCTAAACAGCGATATATGACTTTCAGCAAAGAGGAACGGGCATTACTGCTACTGTTTCTTGAGTCGCTCTAAAGCAGCAGCGGTCACATCAGCACAAAGTCTTTAGGCACTGGCAATGCCGGAATATCTGTATCGCCTAATGCTTCCTTGGTTTCAATTTCTATCACATCCGCCAGGGCACTGATAGGCAATGCATTCGCACCCATGGCAAATGGCTCTTCCAGCTCGTTACCGAGCGCATCCAGACCAAAGAAGGTGTAGGCAGCCAGCGCGGTGACAAAAGGCGTCGCCCAGCCCAGCGTGTTTGCAAAACAGAATGGCAGCAGAAAACAGAACGTGTAGGCGGTCCTGTGCAACAGCAGGGTATAGCCGAACGGGATAGGCGTATTTTGTATGCGTTCGCAAGAGGCCTGCACCTGCGCCAGTTTCTGTACCAGTTCATCGAGCATGTTGAACTGTATGGTATCGATGCGATCGCTATGCAATGCCTGTATCAACACACACTCCATGGCGCGCAATATCGCTTCGGCCGGGTTTCTGCTGTTTGAATACTCATGAAACACCGCTTCTGGCAGATAAGCGTGGATCTTGTGTTGCGGGTTGCTGGGCCTGAGTTGCACCAGCAACGCCTGGGCATAGGCGATATTACATTCGAGCAGGATACGGCGCGGGGATTGCGTAGTGTCTTGGTCACCATCCAGCACCTTGCTAGTACGGGCCAGGCTGCGCGCAGTCAGCACGAATTCGCCCCAGATCTTGCGTGCCTCCCACCAGCGTTCGTAACAGGCGTTATTCCTGAATGCCAGAAAGATGGATAAGGTGATGCCCAGTAACGCAAACGGGCCGCCATCGAACTTGGGCAACCAGCCTGGCTTGAAGGTATAAATGGAGACGATGACGGTGGAGAGCGTAGCCACGAATATCAGCAGTGGCATGATACGCAACACGATAGAACCTTTAATGATAAAAAACAGCTCTAGCAAATGCGGTCTGGGTCTGACGATCAAATGGTTTCTCCTGCGGATCGAACTATTGTTGTGATGTATACTCGATGGTTTAAGTGTATCTGCCAGCAGCCTGTTTGCATTTGCAAAAGAAACAGGGAAATCGGCTGGTTTAACGCTTTTTATAACCTGTCACCTTCATAACCGTCAGCGAGTAAATGATGATGTTGAAATGGAAAGATGTGCTCAAATTTGCCAGAGAAGGTAACCCAGAGCCAAGTCATACAGTAGTTAAATCACCACGCGAATGGCGTGACATTCTTGATGAAGACGTGTTCACCATCACGCGGCTGAGCGCCACCGAACGGCCGTTTTCATCCGAAATGTGTGAAGCGTTCACGCCAGGCCGTTATGCCTGTGCCTGTTGCGAGCAGCCATTGTTCGATTCCGGGCAAAAATTCGAATCTTCATCCGGCTGGCCTTCGTTTGACCAGCCACTGACGCCTGATGCGATCGCCTATATTGAAGATGGCAGCCATGGCATGCAGCGCATAGAAGTGAAATGTAATGTCTGTGATGCGCATCTGGGCCATGTGTTTCCCGATGGCAAAACTGAAAGCGGCTTGCGTTATTGCATCAACGGCAAGGCGACTACGTTTATTAGCGCTTAAGCGAGCAAGTTTATCCGCGCTAAAGCGACTATGTTTACCTGCGCTAAAGCGACTACGTTTATCCGCGCTAAAGCGACTACGTTCATCAGCACTTAAGCTTTATGCGCGTAAAAAAATACCCCCTGTGGACGGCTGTCCGCAGGGGGTATTTCACATCTGCTACTTATTTAACTAGATTTATTTAGCTAGATTTACTTTCCCAGTCTTCTGCCAAAGCTCACCGCGTAAGCCGTCGGGCGCGCCAGCAGGATAGGGTCCTGGCTGGCCTCTATGCCTTCGGTTAATTGCAGCGGATTAAACATCAGTGTTTTTTCTTTGGCTTTGCTATCTGCCACTACTGATTTCAGCGTCAATGTGCCTAATTCCACTGTTTTGCGGCTTTCTGGCCACTGTATGGTGGCATTATTCACTTCGTCGCCCTGCTCGGCGATTTGCAGCAACAGCTTGTACTGCACGCTGTGTTTTTTTACCCGCTCGGCGATATCGGTCATCAGGTAATCTGGCGCTGCTGCGTCGGTCGCTTCCTTGCTCAGGTACTGCGCACCGGCCACCGGGATGATCTGGTAACGGCCGTAGACACTCTGCCCGGCCGCATTGGTGAATTTAAACGCATTCACGCCAAAAAATGGCTGGGCGGCAAAACTGACTGGCGCTGGCTTGGGTGTGGTCACAAATTTCAAGGCTGCCGGGTGTGTGCCTAAAAACTGTTCCACCGGGCTGGGTTTGGCCGTGCTGTTCTGTGAATCACGCACGGCATTGAGCAAGCCTAAAAAATCCTCAGGTGTGGCCGCCGGAAAGTTATTTATCGAGATGCTGACTATATCGGTCGCCAGGCCATCTTCGAGTTGAAAACGGATGGCGATGCCTTTTGGGAAAGCATTGCCGTTGGCATCCGGGATGTTAGGCACGCCAGTGGCATCAGAAAACCTGACCAGCACCGGGCTATCTGCCTTCTGCAGATGTGCCGCCTTGCTGATGCTGGCCGCTTGCGCTGCAGGCTTGAATGTCCCTTCCAGCATCACCCCTTTGGCGTGGTTGGAACGAAAGCCGGCGTGCGGCCCGCCAGATAGCGTGGTCAAGGTATCGACCAGTTGCTCAGTGACCGGCTTGGCCTGGTCTGCTGTTTTATCGTCGGCCACAGCGGGATGAGCAGTAATAAAAGAAGCGGCTGCTAATGCGCTGATGAGTATTTTTATTTTCATGATGATGTCCCTTTCAATCTGTGAGGTAAAAAAAAATGTGTTTTATCGATCTTGCAAAATTAAATAGTGCACTATGTTTATGACATAAAAAATATAAAAACAACCCCAACTACTTATGCAACCATTTTTATCCTGCATGCTGGATCAAATGGTTGCGTAATACCTTCATACGGTCACGCAATGACACCAGTTCTTCGACCGGGCAACCCATGGCACATAGCATCTCATCCATAAGATCGGATGTCTGTAGCCGCAAAGCACGCCCGGCATCGGTCAGGCAGATAATGACCTGCCGCTCATCCTTACTAGACCGCACCCGTTGTAACAACTCGGCCGCCTCCAGCCGTTTTAACAATGGCGTTAAAGTGGCCGAATCAAGAAACAGCTGCTCGCCTATATCACTGACGCTGCGCTGATCGCTCTCCCACAACACCAGCATCACCAGATACTGCGAGTAAGTTAAACCCAGTTTTTTCAGCAATGGCCGGTAAGCCTTGTTAATGGCCAGCGACAGTGAATACACGGCAAAACATAATTGCTCATTTAAGATCGGGGTCTTGCTCTTGGTGGTGCCAGTCATGCAGCGATTATATATAGCGCGCTATTTAATAGCAATAAAAATTAATGGCTTATTTATTAAACAATCTGATGATGGCTTTCACCACGAAATTACCTTTGTTATGCATTCTGAGTTTGCTCATTTTGTGCTCCTTTAAACATGAGTCACATATTAGAACGAATGCATCATTGAATAAAATTGAATGTTTTTATCAGGCTGATAAGGGAAATTGATAGAAGCGGCATACTGCAGACGCGCGGTGTCTGGGCTGGGGCTGGGGCTGGGGCTAGCGCAACGTTGACCAGGCAACAGACTTAACGTGGTGGATTAAAGCCATCCAGCGGGTTGACGGCAAATGACAGGTCATCACCGATATCGATATCGATCTCGTTCTGGCCTTCCCAGCGTTCCAGCCAGATAGCGAAATCTTTTTCCGGCATAGGCTTACCTATGAAATAGCCCTGCCCTTCATCACAGCCCAGTTTGGCTAACTGGCCCAGCACTTCTTCGTTCTCAATGCCTTCAGCCACCACAGTCAGGCCCAGGTTATGCGCCAGGTCTATGGTCGATTTGACTATGCTGGCATCACCGGTATTTTTATCCATAAACATCACGAACGAGCGATCGATCTTGAGCTCTTGCACTGGCAGTTGACGCAAATAAGCCAGCGAGGAATAGCCGGTACCGAAGTCATCAATGGCCAGGTGCAAGCCCATGGCTGCCAGCTTCCTGACTACCGTTTCGGCGCGTTCCGGGTCCTGCATCAGGCTACCCTCGGTGATTTCCAGTTTGAGGGCTTTTGCATCCAGCCGGTGCGTCTTCAGCAGGTCAGCGATCTGCTCCGGCAGTTCCATATTATTCAGATCGCGGGTGGACAGATTCACCGCCAGGCTCATGTGCAAGCCCTGGCTTTTGTAATCAGCCAGCACCTGGCAGGCACGCAGCAGCATCCAGTTGGTGATCTCGCTGATGATGCCGGTCTGCTCGGCAAACGGGATGAACTGGTCAGGGAAGATCATGCCTTTTTCAGGATGCACCCAGCGGATAAGTGCTTCGCCACCCAGCGTCTTGCGGGTTTTCACATCGATCTTGGGCTGGATGTAAAGTAATAGCTGACTCTTATGGATCGCTTCTTTTAAATCGGAGATCAGGGTCAGCGTTTCCGACTGGTCGATCTCAAGCGCCGTGTTGTAGACTATCCATTCTGCCTTTTTGACTTTGGATTCATGCAGGGCGGTTTCGGCATGATTGAGCAAGGCTTCTTCACTCACGCCATGGTCAGGATACAGCGCAATACCCATGGCGATGCGCACATCTATCGCTTGCCCTTGCACGTTGACCGGCGCATCGAAAATACGATTGATCTTGTCGGCATACTGCGTGGCTTTGGCCTGGTCTGCGTATTGCAGCAGTATGGCAAACTCATCGCCGGACAAACGGGCGACCACATCATGCTCAGACAGGATATTTTCTTTTAACACCTGGCCGACATGGCGCAACAAGTCATCACCGAAATCCCGGCCCAGCGTTTTATTAATCGGTTTGAAACGGTGGATGTTGATCACCAGCACACTGAATTTCTGCTGCGTTTCTGCATGCCGCGTGATCGCCTGCTGCATGCCTTGCATAAATGCCAGCCGGTTAGAAAGCCCGCTCAGCTCATCATTGAACGCCAGGCGCTGTATGCGTAGCGTACGTTGCAACACCGCCTCGCGCATGCTGTTAAGTGCTTTACCCAGATAGCCGACTTCATCGCTGCTATTGATATCTATCTCTTTTGCATAATCACCCATGGCGATCTCGTCGGCATTTTTCACCAGCTCGGCGATAGGCTCGGTGATTTTGCGCGAAACATACCAGATCAGTGCGGCAAAAATCAGCACGCCCATAAAAGTGAGCACCACCATGCTTTGAAAAAGCTGGCTCAACTCCCGCGTAAACGGCGCGACCGAGCCTTGCAGCACCACCAGCAGCACTTCGTCTTTGGTTTCATGCAGGGAGCGTATCTTGAGGTGGTAGGTCTGGCCGCGTAAATCGACTTTGTGCAGTGACAGTTTTTGCTTGTAAATATCAGAGATGGTTTTGACCAGCACGTTAGAGAGCTGGCTGGTGCTGGTGCCACTCATCAGTTTCCAGTCATGTTGCGCTGTTTTTTGCAAAAAGGTGACATCGAGATGCGTCAGCTGCTTGATCTGGTCTGCCAGCCGGCCATCGACGGCAAAGCCCATGACGATCCAGCCTATCACATCGGGTGCTTTTACCGGCACGGTGATCAGTTGATACGGCTTGCCATCGACGATATCAAACTTGAGGGTACCGTTCTGGTTCTGCAAAACGGCTTCGCGCGCGTCTACATCAAATTTACTATCGGCCGTGCCTATCACCAGGTCTTCACTATTGCTGATGTAATAAGCGACCTGGGCGTGTATGCGCCCCTGATAACTTTCCAGCGCGGACTTGATGGTTTCGGCATCGTTACTGGCAACCGCATCGCGGAAGGCGAAGTCAGCGGCCAGCACTTGCGTGGCTTGTTTCAGGCTTTGGGTGTTGTGTTGCAGCAGGTTAACGAACACGCGCTCACCGACGTTGATCTGCTCCTCGGCGAGTTCGTTCGCATGTTTACCCAGCGCGTACTTCAGCGGTATGAGGCCAGCCAGTTGAATAGCGACAACAACGGAGAGAAATGTAAACGCTATTCGAGAGCGAATATGTTTGAACTTGATCATGCAGTCTTATTTTTATGGAATCGACACTTTAACCTCAGTAGCCCCATCAACTTTTACCTTTTGCTCGGTAGCCGGCTTGTTCACCCCTGGCGACCATACCTGATAAGTATATTGGCCTTCGCTCAATTTGAGCATAGCCCGGCCTTTATCATCCGTTTTAGCAAAAAATGGTGTATCTACTATGTATATGTACCCTAACATAGAATCGTGAATGTTGCACCCCAAGGTCACCACACCGGCCTGCTCGAACGGCAGCGGATTGGTAGGCACACCTGAATACAATTTTAATTCAAATTTCTTGGCTGGGGAGAAAGAGTACACATGATGCCGGAATGAGTCTTCGTTAGGGAAACTAATATTGGTCCCGGTCTGTACCACGGTGATCTTGGGGTTGAACATTTTGTTTTTTTGTACGATCTTGCCGGTCGCATTCGGGTTACTGGCCGGGGTCTTGCCATCATAAAAAGCGACAACGGCGTCAGTCACCGCATTGCCCGCGGCATCGGTCACACTCACAGTCACCGTGTCTGCATGGGCCACACTCACTATGGTCGCTGCCAATACCAGCCACACTGTACGTACGATCGCAGCCAGCATCATATTTCCTTTATTCATTTTAATTGGTGACCACATCATGCTTCATCGGTGCCAGTATCCTCAGCAACTCGTTCTTTTCTCTGGTGCCTATGCCATTCGCATCTATGCGCTCGCGTAACACATCGACCAGAAGCTCGAACTCTGCCGTGGTGATATGCAGATCTGCATGCGATTTCTTCATGGTTTCGCCTTCGTAAACGCAATCACCACCGGTTTTGATGCAGAGGAAATTCGTCAGGCTTTCCTTTAAGGTCTTCATCTTAACATCTTCAAAGGAGCGCTTGGTGCGTGGGTCCTTGCTGACGATATCCAGGGTCTGGTTCGAGATACGGCTCAATATGGGCAAGCCGCCTATCCGCTGGAACAAGCTGGCTTCTGGCTTGGGCTGCAGGGCACATCCGGCACATAACAATACCAGCATGGCAATCACAAAACTACGCATAGGTTATCTCCATTACTCTTTTGGCCAATGCTCGCATCATACAACTGCGCCGCGTGAAGCATATGGCAAAAAAAACTGTATTCCAGTGTTTTTTCACGCAATTATATTTATCGCGCCAGTTGGATAATGCAGCTATAAACGAATCAAGCGAGGTCTTTATGCATCAGCTAAAATTTATTGCCACTGTGCTATCCGTCGCACTGGCATTCTTTGCACCATGTTCACTGGTGCATGCCGGCGATCGCTTACTGGCGACCGGGGGCGTGACACAGGTTGAAGGCTCGGCTGGCGGTGGATTGATGCCCTGGGCAGTGATCAGCGGTTATGGCACAGACAAACAAGTCGGCGGCTCTGCGTTTTATACACATGCTGAAACCAAAGCCGATTACAAATTAAATTCAGCCGGCATTTCATTAGGCTTTATGAACCGCGTTGAAGTCAGTGCCGCCCAAACCAGGTTCGGCCTGGGCAAAACGGTACGCGGTGAAGAAATCCGCCTGAATACGCTAGGTGTGAAATTGCGCCTGATGGGCGATGCGATTTATGACCAGGACACCTGGCTGCCGCAGCTCTCGGTAGGTGCTCAATACAAATATAACGAAGACTTTGACTTTATCCCCAAAGCACTGGGTGCCAAAGACCGTAGCGGTGTCGATTACTACCTGGCCGCCAGCAAATTGTTTCTGGGTGCGGCTAACGGCTACAACCTGCTAGTGAATGCCAACTTGCATGCCACTAAAGCCAACCAGTTCGGCCTGCTGGGTTTTGGCGGTGACAGACGTGACAGTTACCGCATCTATCCTGCCGTTTCTGCGGCAGTGATGTTGTCTGACAGCTTTTTGGTAGGCACCGAGTTGCGCTTTAAACCGGATAACCTTTCCGGCGCAGAAGAGAAAAAAGCCCAGGATATATTTCTGACCTGGTTTCCGCATAAAAATGTTTCGGTGACCGGGGCTTATATAGACCTGGGCACTATAGCCACCAAAGAGAACCAGACCGGCTGGTATTTATCCGGGCAGATCAATTACTGATATCAGCCGTGAAGGCTAACTGATATTCCAGCACTGAAGGCTGGGCAGAAATGACAACGGGCGCTGATAGCGCCCGTTTTTCGTAGCAAGGAACAATTACTTGTTCATTACGTACATAGTTACTTCAAAGCCGAAACGCATTTCGGTAGCAGCTGGTTTTGTCCACATGATTGATTTCCTTTTCGCTAGTTTGTTAGATAGTTTTGTTAAATCATTGCGCTTTAGCATTTGCTATCACGTGTGACCATATTAAAACTGCGCACCAAACTTGTCGTGCTTAAACTGCGCGACTGGCTATCATGATTTTCATGAGACTGGGCTAAGCAGCGTTCCCGCCACGCAATTCTTTGATCTTGCGCAATAACTTGCGCATGCCTTTACGGCCTATGGTGCGTTTTAAACGCACCTTGAAATCATATAAATAAAACGGCAGTAAGGTGCCGATATTCAGGCTGTGCCCGGACAGACCCAGATACAGTGTCAGAAACTGCTTGCGCCCCTCCCAGTGCAATTTCTGGATGGCACGGGTCAGATCGGCGATGCGTTCACTATACGGAGTAGCCGTCGCATAGGCATGCAGGCGCGCGGTATCGATCAGCGAGAATGTCAGGCGTTCATCCTGCTGGCTGACCAGGATATTACCGCCGGAGAAATCCCTGAAATAAATGCCGGAAGCATGCATATGCAGACAGAACAGTGCAAACGCCTGATACAGGTTTTGCGCAGCCACACCATGAAAGCTTTGCTCGCCCTGGCTGAAAGCGATAAATGCCTGGGCGATAGTAAAGTCGTGCGTGACATATTCACAAATAAAGAAATTCTGCTTCAGGCTGCTGTCGTCTACGCGCTCGAAAAAGGCTAGCGGCATGGCAGTGCCTACGCCACGGCGCAACAGCTCCATGGCGCCGTTCCAGCTGCGTTTGGCCTTGCTGGGCTTAAAGCGGTCCAGCACCGTCTTGTGCCAGTGCATCCTCACCGGCTGTTTGACGGTGACTTTTTTGTTTGCCGACCGCGGGTCAGCGATCGGCCAGATCGCATTGCGCGCATGGCGTAGCGCCTGTTCTTTGGCTGGTGCTCTGAGGGTACCGGGGTGCCAGGCATACCACAGCTGCGCCGCCTGCTCACTGCTTTCAGCCAGTATCATGCCGCGCCAGTCGGCTTCCTGCACCGGGTAATACTGCAGGCCCTGAATATGGGCGTGGATGATGGTCTGCGACAGTTTGGGGGCAGCGGTATGTAATTCCACGGTCTCGATCGCATCCCACATCAGGTAGACCGGCGTTTCGCTGATCAAGGCCGGTTGTGCAATAGACTGCCCATTGCGATTGATACACTCCACCTTGCGCAGGCTGGATTCCGCATACACCTGGTTCAAGATGGCGCAGTGGCCATTGATGGCCCACACCACATGGATCAGTTTCTGATGCTTGCGCAGCTGGTGGATCTCCAGACCATTGCCAGTGGCCAATGGGCCGATATAGTGCGCGCCATTCAGCCAGCGCGCGATGGTTCTCAGGGCCGAGAAACTCGGGTTGCGCTGGTATTCATGCAGATTGCCATCGGCCGACTGGTAATAGGCCACCCGCTCCAGTGCCGGGTAGCGCGCCTCATCCAGGCCGTCATTGATCACCCCTTCACGGTGGCAGATCATGGCGCCCCAGTTGGCCTGCTGCAAGGCACCAGAGGCTGCCAGCAGGGTGAAATAGCGCGTGACATAATCTGCCTGCTTTTGTGCGCCATCGGGCAAATGGCGCTGGATGCGGTAAATGGCCCAGAATGCCACCGGCGAAACCAGGCTGGCAACGCCAAAATCCGCGCCTATCTTTTGCAGCAAGCGGGCTTTTTTGATCAGGTTGAATTTTAAGCAACGGGTCCAGCGGAACTGGAAAATACGGTGATCCGGCTGCTCGGGCTCTATCACGCGCTCTACGAACAGGTTATTGCTATGCACATCCGGCAGCAGGTGTTCTGCCTGCAATTTTTTGAAGGCGCTGATGTTATACAGCGGCTCAAAGTCCTGGATATTCGGGCCGACCACTTTGACACCGTATTGCCTGGCCAGCCTATGCGCGATCTGCCACGCCTGCAAAAAGCCCGGCCACTGATAGCCTGACCAGCGTTTGCGGTTGATGGTATTGCCGATCTCAAGGCTGGCGATCTGCGTAGCATATTGCTGCAAGAATTGTTCAACGAACTGCTGCCACCTGGCCTGCACTTGCGCATCCAGCATATGGCGGGCAATCGCAAACGGCTGCACCAGGTGCACATCCACCAGCAGGCTGGCATCCAGCAGACGCTGCAACAACCTGACCTGGTGCACAGTCATCTCATCATCGCCTATATCCAGCCGCACCCGGCCCAGCCCCAGGGCTGCCAGTTGTGCCAGCACATAATCATCGGTTTCCGGCTGCTCGCTGGTGGCGACACAGATGCCTATGAAATGGGTGGGGATCACATGATCTGCAACCGGCAAATGGCTGTTTTTAAGCCGCAGGCCGCCCTTGAAGATATAGGCCAGCCCATCTTGCACTACCTGCCGGGTCAACATGCTGGGCAAAGGAGAACGTTTTACAGCCACTTGTTACTCCGGCAAGCGATAACGCTGCTCTTTATAAAGCAAGGCCGGCAACAAGGCATTGGCTAAAGCCTGTTCGGCCAATGTCTGCCCGTCCGCTGGCGCGGCGGTATTTTGCAGTTTCTTGCTTTGTGGATCGTAATGGCCGAATGCCGGGGCTTTGCCTTCGCGCAACACGACCACCTCATTCTGCTCAATCGTGGGGCCCAGTTGCTGCATCCAGCCGTAATTAGAGTTGTATTGCATCATGGCACGACCGCGATAATCGGCGCTGATGTTAGACAGATCATGGCCTGTCATCGGGTGCTGGGCGGCGATACCCATCAATGACAATACGGTGACTGGCAGATCGATCTGGCTGGCGATAGCATCCACCGCTTTTGCCTCAACCGCACCGCCCAAAATCAGCGCCGGGATATGGAAATGCTCTATAGGCACCAGCGTATCACCACGCACCCGGATATCGTGGTCGGCCACGATCAGGAACACAGTGTCGTTCCAGTACGGGCTGGCCTTGGCTTTCTTGAAAAACTCGCCTATGGCATAGTCGGCATATTTCACCGCATTGTTGTCGGTCGCTTTCGGCTGTTCATACAGTGTGATGCGGCCATCGGGGAATTCAAACGGCGCATGGTTGGAAGAGCTGAATGCCAGGGTGAAGAATGGCTTGCCGCTGGCATGATGTGCCAGCAATTGCTCATGGGTCTTATTCAGAAGATCTTCATCCGAAGCGCCCCAGCTGGCAACGAATACCGGCTGCTTGAAATCCGGCTGGTCAGTGATCTGCTGAAAGCCATTGCCCATGAAAAAACTGCGCATATTGTCAAAATGAGACTCGCCACCATAGATGAATTCGGTGTGATAGCCTTGTTTGCCCAGCAGGGAAGCCAGGGTGAAAAAATTGCCCTGGCTTAAACCGAGCTTGACCGTACTATCGGCAGGCGTGGGTTGAAAACCTGTCACCACAGCCTCAATACCGCGCACAGAGCGCGTGCCGGTCGCAAACAGATGCGTGAACCAGATGCCTTCGGACTTGAGTTGTTCCAGATTGGGTGTCACCGGCTTGCCGCCCAGTGATTCAACAAACCCGGCACCCAGGCTTTCCTGCAGCAAGATGACCAGGTTCAATGGTTTATCGCGTTTCACCGAAGGCACCAGTGTGGTCAGGGTGGGGATATCGCCGTCTTTGGCGCCGGTGAGGGCAAATATTTTTTCGCGCGGCAACTTGCCATACATCTCGCTCGATTTAGCCTCGTGCTGCAAGCTATAAGCGGCATAAAACACCGAATAGGTGGAGTTCAGGATCAGGCTGTTGACCATGCTGTCTTGCGTGATGGCAAACAGGGCCGGGTTAGCCGGCCGGTGCGTGAGTGTAGAGCGAATGGCAAACGCCGTCAGCACCAGAATAAAGGGCCACACCAGCCATACCGCCCAGTTAGACCATTTTGCCTCTGCCTCACGCCAGGGTTTGAGCAGTTTGTAGACCAGCACTAACGCCAGCAGGGCCATGCCCAGGCCAAAAAACAGTTCTAGCTTGAAGCCCTGCCATAGCATGCCGAACACTTCATGCGGATATTTGAGGTACTCAACAAAGATACGGTTGGGGCGCACATCGTATTCGAGTATAAAACCAGGGGTGGCTGCTTCGAGAAACACCAGCAGCACCAGTGAAAGCAACACCCAGCAGAAAGTGAATGCACGCCAGACATGAAAGCGTTTGCGCGTGGCAAGCACAGGCGCCAGTAATATAGGGATGATAGCCAGCAAGCCTAACTGTATCAGGTCCACCCGCACGCCCTGCAGCAGAATCTGGCACAGCTCGCCGGTGGCGAGTACGCGCTCCCACTTCCAGCCCACCAGCCCCAGGCGGGTCAGGGAGAGAAACACCAGCCCGCTTAAAAACATCACGATCAGCGGCGCAAAAGGCCCAAACCAGTGACCTATGGTCCAGAGCTTGGAGTGTGAAGGAGGCTTACCGAAATAACTTGATCGCATGTTTTGCTTAATCAGAATTGATTCAAGCGTGTCATTATAACGGGTTATTGCGCAATGTTATTGCCGCACACCTGGGGAAAAAAGCCGGTGCTTGAAAATAAACACTGCTTCAAATCAAGGACCATCTGCCACTGGCGTCTTTTTACGCAGATCCAGGTAGACAGCTGATAACAATACGATAGGGATGACAAAGCCGACCAGCAAAGGGATCAGATCCACCAGCATATCGACTATGCCGGTCTGGCTGGTAAACGCGCTCCACAACTTTGCCAGTAGCGGGATCACGGTAAACAACAAGGTCGGCACCAGAAACCAGATGGTACTGGTCGCACCGCGTTTGGCAAGCCGTGCCGAGACATAAGAAACGATAGCTACCACCACAGCGGCACCCGCGCCCCATACAGCACCGGCAATGACAGTGATCCAGGTGCCCACCTGGTATAACAACAAACAAATAATGGCGGTCAGGACCAGCTTGCGATTGATTGCCAGTGACATAAATATTGCCTCCTTGATTCTGAACTTTCTCTGACATCGCAGCTACGCATAAGTTGGCGAAACGACTTAAACAGCCTGCAGGCCAATCTGTGCGGCGATGGATAGTGCAGCAACAGTGTCGCTCTGACCCGCTCGCCGCACTATGAAAACATGGGTGGCGACAAGCCTGTTAATTGATCTTGGACCACACAGCCAAGGCTTCAATATCCTGGTATATGGCGGCCTCGGGGCTTACATCCAGTACGCCTTTATCTATCATCATCACCGCCTGATGGCAGCCTTCCCTTTTATTGCCTTTGCCTATCCAGTCCTTGATGATGCCTTCGCCTTCTTTGCGCACGATCACGGAATAATCCCTGAGCACTGCATCCCTGGCGATAACGCCGCCTGAAGCCTCTGCGGCCTCCATTTTTTTCGCGATGTATTTGGTGGAGGCGGCGTAGTATTTGCTATTACGCTCCTGCCAGATGTTGACATACTCTCTGGGTGTTTCCAGACGGCCTAGCAGTGCCAGGCACTCTATGCCTATACGGCCCACCACAAAATTGGCGGCGCCGACAAAGGCAGATGCGACATTCCTGGATTCTGACTCTAGTGCCAAACCCTCATCTGCTTGCGCAGCACTGCTTAAAAAGCTGACTAACAGAACGGCCAGAAAAGGGTGTGGTGTTTTCATCATGTGGTGTTCAAGGAGTGGTTTTGTTGCGGTATAAGCGCCGCAAGGCTTTGCCGGAAAACAGCAACAAAAACCAGATTATCGCCAAACCACTGATTAAAAACAACAGTGCGGGTATGGGCACCAGGGCAGTGGTTTGCGGTTTCAGCGCCCAGCCATTTTTTAAATGAGCCGGCAGTGGGTTGGGCGTGACTGGAATGATCTTCCACTGGCTGCGATCAGCCGGGGCCTGCTGCTGATATTGCGCGAAGCTATAGACGGGTGCCAGGCCGTCAGCACGGCTGGAGGGCAGTTGCGGGATGCGTACAAAATAAATCGCTTCAAGTTGATCTGCCAGGTTGTGCATGTCACCGGCCAGGGTCTCAGTGGTGCCGGTATGGGCGATGTGTAGCAGGTCGTTGCCTATCGCATCAAACGCCACGGCGGGAAACAGGCGCGTCATTTCGGTGTCGAGATAATCGTAAATCGCGCGGCCTTTAGTCAGGCTGCGCTCCTGCGCGGCGATATACCAATAGGCGGCGCTGGCTTTAAGCACACTCTCGCCGCCGCTTTGCGGCACTTTCCAGCCCAGGTTGCGCAACACATCGACACTGATACCTGCGCAGTTGTTAGTGGCATGGTCATAGATAAAATCATTGCGGTAAAAATGCTGGTAAACGCGGTTGCTGGAGGCCTGGATAGTGGCCGGAATGGTCGCCTGGGAGAAGACGGCCACCAGCATATAGGAAGGCCGGTAAAACGCCTGCCCGCTGTTAAGGTCAGCCATGTATTTATCAAAAGGCGTCACTCCGGCAATAATGCCTTTCTCGCTATTGGTCGCCAGATTGTAGTAGTTGTTGACCAGCCAGTGGTGGTAACTGCCATCGGCAGCGACTACGCCGGTGGCTAGCGCAAAATGCCCGCCGTGCGCTTCGTCGTCGTCACCTTGCGCGCCGTTCAATAACACCCCTAATACGGCTTTACCTGCCAGTGACGGCTGAGTGCCCGCTGTTTTCTGCCACAGCAAACGACTCTGGTGCGGGCTGCGGGCGCCGCCATGCTCAAATTGCACCAGTTGTTTGAGTGATTCACCGGCTTGCAATGGTTGCGCAGTGGCCTGCAGGTCAAGCCGGAAATCCTCAGGCCAGATCGTGCGTGCAACAATGGTGGGGCCTTGCTGCTCGCCCCGTATGCTCAGCGCACGTTGTGCGAAAAAACCCTGGCTATCCTGGTTCCAGTATGAAAGATTAGTCGGTATCTTGGGCACGATCTCAAACGCGGATTCCTGACCATCTGCCAGGCGCAATTGCTTTGCGCCAGCGACTAAATGCGTATTTGCCCATTGCCGGGTGGCGCCGGTCCACACCAGCCCTGGCAGGGCATGCACATTTAACGAGGCGACATCATCCGCACCGCGCTTGCCGGCAGCAAAGCCGGTGACAGGCTGGCCGGCTTGCGGCACTGCGACTGTCTCGCCTTTAAAATACCATAGGGCTTGTGCCAGGCCTTGGCAATCCGGGCAAGGCGCTTGCACTGTCACAAACTGCTCGCTGGCATATTGCCCCAGCGGCTGTTTCACCACCTCACCTGCCTGTGCCATCCTCTCTCCGGCCTGCGCCATTAGCATCTGCGAGCACCCCAGCAACCACCAGCCAAATGACCGCATGTGCATCCCTACTGTGCGCCAAACCAGCGTTTGACATAGGCCATGCTACTCAACAAGTATTCGGGCTGCCGCCAGCATAAATAGGCCGCCACCAGCAGGTTCAGGCCTGCAGTCGTCGCAAACAATTGCGGGATACTGAAACCATAACCGAATAACATGAGCGAGAAGCCGGCAGAAACCACCATGAATAATGCATTCATAATATTGTTAGCGGCGATGACACGCGATTGGTAACGGGCCTCTACTCGTGATTGCAGCAGCACATATAAAGGCACGATATAGAGGCCACCGCTCACACCCAGCAATGCCACATCCAGCAGCATGCGCCAGTAATCCAGCTGACTGATGGCTTGCAAAGTCCAGTCAGGGTGCGCCAGAAATTGTTGCTGGATACTGCCTGCGGTAGCGGCAAAATCCCAGGCAAACAGTGACATGCCGACAGCGCCTAGCATGACCAGGCCCAGCTCCTGTTTGCCTTTGGAGAGTTTTTCACACCAGACAGAACCTATACCCACGCCTACCGAAAAAATGGACAGCAACGCAATAAAGTCGCGCTCGCTGCCATGCAGGCCGTCTTTTGCCAGATTGGGGAATTGTGCCAGCAAGGTGGCGCCAAAAAACCAGAACCATGAAATAGCAACGATACCTACCCACAAGGTTTGTTGCGCCCAGAAGATGCGCACATTGTTAATGGTCTCGCTGACAGGGTTCCAGTTGATCTTCATTTCCGGCACTGGCGCCGGTGATAGCGGAATACTGCGGCTGATATGAAAACCGGAAACGGCGATCAGCAGTATGCTTAAACTGGTGGAGAATTCATGCTGTGGCAAACTGCCCAACCAGGCGCCTGATACCTGCCCCAGCAAAATGGCCACAAAGCTGCCCATCTCCACCAGGCCGTTGCCTGCGGTCAACTCATGCGGCTGCAGATGTTGTGGCAGGTAAGAATATTTCACCGGCCCGAACACGGTGGAATGCAAGCCCATCAGAAACAGGGCAAGGGCGAGCATGCCCAGACTATGTAGCAGGAAACCGGCGCCGGCTAATAGCATGATGGCGATCTCCAGCAACTTGACCATGCGTATGATCTGCGATTTTTCATACTTGTCCGCCAACTGCCCGGCTGAGGCCGAAAACAGGAAAAATGGCAGAATAAACAACCCGGGCAGCAAAGTGACCAGGGTGCCGCCATCCAGGGTCGTCAGGCTGGCAGTATTGAAGGCAACCTGCGTGATGAATGCCGTTTTAAATACATTGTCATTGAATGCGCCCAAGCCCTGGGTCCAGAAAAAGGGGCGAAAGCGCGGCTGGGTAAGTAGGGAGAATGGATTATGCATAGTGTTCAGCTTGAATGGCGTTCGAAGAGTGGTCTGGTTTCGAAAACTTGAGTTGAAAATGTCTGCCCGTTAATGCTGAGCAAACGCTTGAGTGCAAAATCGTATAATAAAGGGTTGGTCTGTTTTAAACTGACTAAAAATGACTGATGCTCGCTGGCCAGCCAGCCGTTGGCGATCAGGGTATTGATATTGGTGAGCGGCATGATACCGGGCAATGGGTAATCCGAACCATTCACCAGACGGGCGTGCCAGTCCTGGCGGGCGATCAGCGTGGGTAACACCCAGGCGTGGTTGATCAGGGTAGTGGCCGAAATATCGCCATGCAGCAAAGGCTGGTAATCGGGGGTGTCCATCATGCGGGTGAATAGGTCAAAGCTTTTGACCACCCGGCCACCATGGTCCAGGTCTTCATCGGCCCCGTCACTGGCACAATGC
This sequence comes from Methylophilus sp., assembly GCF_052437885.1. Lineage (GTDB taxonomy): Bacteria > Pseudomonadota > Gammaproteobacteria > Burkholderiales > Methylophilaceae > Methylophilus. Next base: position 57,230 of record NZ_JBQVPB010000015.1, read on the forward strand.
GCGAGCACGACTTTGACCCCCTGATCAAGGGCCTGCCGCATGCGTAGCGGATTACCATAGGTCTGCTCACCGCCAGCCACGGCGCTTTCTTTGCCGGTATGCGTAATGATGGGCAATTGCATGGCCGCCAGTTTTTTATAGAACGGCAAGCATTTGCCTGAGGCGGGGTCTATACCCATGCCTGATGGCAGCCATTTAATGGCACGCGCGCCGCCGGCATAAGCCTGATCCAGGGCGTCCAGCGCATCAGGTCTGTAAGGGTGTATGCTAGCCACCCACTCGAACCGGTCGGGCTGCTGGCTGGCGATGTGTGCCGCATAGGTATTCGACACATGAAAGATCGAATTTTCCTTGAGGACCTGCCCGGCACCATCGCGGTACCAGTCAAACGCAAACAACATCAATTTGACGCCAGCCGGCATGGCCGCCACCAGCTGTGTCATTTTCGCCACGGTGGAGTGATCGATGTTTGCCGGGTCCGCACAGGTACCATTCATGTAAAACGCTTTTTGCAGCTTTAACTGCGGGTGCGACCAACTATCCATATCAGGGTTGAACCAGGTCTGGTTGCTGGCATCGCCCACACCCACCAGGTGCACGTGTGAGTCCCACACCTGCTCCGGCCTGATGCCTTGCCAGATCTGCCGGTAGGTCGGGTGTTGCAACACGCTTTCCGGCATTTCGGCCAGACAGGGGTTGATCAGGCCGGCATCCGGCCAATAGCGCCAGGCGGCGTGGCTGATACCCGCAAACGCTAAGCCGCCCGCTGCCAGCAAGAACTGGCGCCGATTCATGGCTGCTCTGCTGCCATCTGTTTCAGTGTCACATAATCGGTCTTGCCGGTACCCAGCAACGGTATCGCTTCCACCAGCACTATTTTCCTGGCGATGGCGATTTCCGGCGCGCCCAGGTTTTTGGCGACGACTTGCAGATCCTCACGTTTTAATGCGGCATCTGTGGTGTACAACACGATATTTTCACCACGATTGGCATTGCTTTGCGTAGTAGCTGCATGCTGGTGCTCGGGCGCTGCCGTGTTGGCGATCTTCTCCACCAACTCCAGCGAGACCATTTCACCGGCCACTTTGGCAAAGCGTTTGACGCGGCCCTTGATATGGATAAACCCTTCGGCATCCACTTCCACCACATCGCCGGTGTCATACCAGCCATCCGGCGGCGGGATAAGCTTGCCAGGCTGGTCATAAAGGTAGTAGCCCTGCATGATATTGTCCCCTTTGACCCGCAACAGACCACCCTGCTCGATGCCGGGGATAGGCTCCAAAGTATGGGAGATGCCGGGGAAAAACTGGCCGACAGTGCCATTTTTATTCGCCATAGGCGTATTGGCAGAAACCACCGGCGCGCATTCTGTGGTGCCATAACCTTCCAGGATACGGATACCGAACTTCTCGTGATAGGTCTTGCGCACTTCCTCATTCAGTTTCTCGGCACCGGCCACCACTATGCGTAATTTGTAGAAATCATACGGGTGGGCGAACCTGGCATAGTTGGCCAGGAAAGTATTGGTGGAGAAGAACACGGTACAGTTCTTATCGTAGATCACTTCCGGGATCACCTTGTATTGCAGCGGTGACGGAAACAGCATGATACGGATACCGTTCAGCAACGGCAGCAGGGTCCCGGTAAAGCCGAAGGCATGAAATATAGGCAATGCCATCATGAATTTATCGGTAGGATTAAAGTCGAGCATGGCCATGATCTGGTGGATATTGGCCAGTATGCTTTTGTGGCTATGCACCACGCCCTTGGGCTTGCCTTCAGAGCCTGAGGTGAACAGGATGACAGCAGTGTCTTCTGCCTTTGCAGGCAACATGGCGGCACGCGGAAAATGCAGGGCATAGCCCATCAACCAGACCTTGTCCCATAGGCCGAACTGCGGGCGCAAGTCTTCGAGGTAGACGACGTTGATCCCTTGCAACTGCGCGACCACTTCCTGCAGCTTGGCTGTTTCCAGAAACTTGCGTGAGGTGATCACGGTACTGATCTTCGCCGCGATACAGGCATTCTGCATGCCGGCAGTGCCAGAAGTGTAATTCAGCATGGCCGGAATACGCCTGAAAGCCATCATGCCCAATATCAGGGCGGCAGTATTGGTGACATTCGGCATCAATACACCTATCGCATCGCCGGGCTGACTGATCTTGCTGGCCAGGCGGCCCAGCGCCAGGCTTTTCTTCAGCAGGTCTTGGTAGCTTTCCTCTACCAGGTACAGGTCTTCGATGATGCGCGTTTTGCTGCCTGATCTGGCGATCGCATCAAGCAGCGTTTCAAACAAAGTGCTGCTTTGCTGGGTCTGAAATAACAGGTTCTGCATGATGTTGCGCATGGCAACGCCAGCAATACGGCGGCGCTGCTTGCTGGTGAGTGGCGGCTGACTGTCGGAATCGGTCTTGATCTCAGTGGCTGGCAATACCGCCAGCGTCACCTTGGGGAATAATTTACGCGGGTGCGCAGCCGATAAACGGCCAAAGTAGGATTGCGCCGCCCCTTCTACCCGCACTGGCAGCACTTTGACGCCGGTTTTAGCGGCAACGAATCCCGGGCCGTCATACACCTTCATCAAGGCGCCGGTAGAGGTGATGCGCCCTTCCGGGAAGATGACCACGTTTTCACCAGCGTTCAAGCGCTGTATGACTTTCTTCATCGCCAGCGGACTGCTGGGGTTGACCGCCACATGTGGCGTCAGGCTCAGTATGCCCCTGAAAAAAGGATTATTAAGCACATCGCTATGCACCACAAAAGTAGCGCGTTTAGGCAAGAACAGGCCTATCAACATGCCATCAAGCAAAGACTCATGATTGGCGATGATCAGTAAACGGTCTTCCGCCGGGATATTCTCCAGCCCCAGCACGCGGACGCGGAATACCAAACGACACAACACTCTCAATAGGCTGGCAAGCATGCACTTTCCCCTTAGATATCTTCTTTTAAATAGTTCATGACATTTTGCAGTGCTTGCTGCATCCAGTCTTTATTCACCCAGAAATACACTTCGCGACCTATCTTTTCACTGCGCAAGGCGCCACCGCGCTCAAGTACTTTCAGGTGGTGGGTCACGGCCGTGCGGCTGAGTTGAGAACTGTCGACGATCTGCAAAATGGTCAGGCGCTCGTTTTTTTCAAACGATAACAAAATTCGTTGCCGGTGTGCATCACCCAATGCAACAAACAGGTCAGAAATCTCTGACCAGGCCTCTGGAATTTGTGTAAGTGATCTCATATAACTAAATAATTAGTTATTTAGTGATTTATGTCAACTATTTTTTTGCAGGTGCTGTTTGATTTAATGTAGCTTCAGTGTAGCTTCAAGATTTGGCTGTGAAATGCCGGGTGAGCAATTGCAGCATCGCTTCGTCACCGGGTTGCCCGGCACTGGCAACGCTGAGCCCATGCGCGGCGGCCTGCTCGGCGATACGGTCATGATTGACAAACACAGTGGTCGCTTGCAGCCATGCCGAACCTGCAGCCAGATCGAGCAAAAAGCGCAAGGCTTCAGAGCTGGTGATAATAACCCCCTGCAACTGCCCTGCACTGTGAGACTGCGCCAGCAAGGCCGCATCCGTTTGCGGATTGATGCGCCGGTAACATTCGCCAAACACCACTTCGGCGCCACGCTGCTTCAGCGTTTCAGCCAGCACTTCACGCCCGCCTACGCCACGCACGATCAATACGCGCCGGCCTTGCATCTGTTGTAATTCAGGCAATGCCAGCAAAGACTCACTATCGAACCTGTCGCTGGGCGTCAATACTTGGGCGATACCAAAGCCATGCAAGGCACTGGCGGTGGTCGGGCCGATAGCGGCGAACTTCAATGTGGCGGGAAGCGATAATGTGGCAGGAAGTAAGTCTTGCTGCAATAAGGGCATGCCATACTGCACGGCATTACTGCTGATAAAAACAGCCCAGTCAAACTGAGCTAGCGGTGTAATGGCGGCATGAAAAGCCGTCAGGTCAGGCAGGCTGGCGATATCCAGCAAGGGGAAAGAGATCACCACCCCGCCCGCGGCGGTGATGGCGGCATTCAGTTTTATCGCCTGTTCTGGTGGCCGTGTGACGGCAATATGCACGCCAGCCAGCGGCTGGGTCATTTCACGCCATCCAGCGCCGCCAGGATCTTATCCGCCCCACGCTCTATCAGTTTCAGCGCCAGTTGCTGACCCAGCTTTTCCGCGCCTTGCGCCGGACCAGTCACGCTTTCTTTCAGCATTTGCCGGCCATCCACGCTGGCGACAAAACCGTTGATGGTGATGGTGTCATCCTGTTTGGTGGCATAAGCCCCCAGCGGCACCGTGCAACTGCCTGCCAACGCGCGGCTGAAACCACGTTCGGCCTCTACACATAATTGCGTATCCACATGGTTGAGCGGCGCCAGAATCGCCATCAGGTCGTGACGGCTGGCGTTGATCTCAATGCCCAGTGCGCCCTGGCCGACGGCCGGAATACTCTGTGCCGGATCAATAAAGCCTTTGATACGCTCACCCAGACCCAGGCGTATCAGCCCGGCGGCGGCCAGAATAATGGCTGCATACTGGCCTTCGTCCAGCTTGCGCAAGCGGGTCTGCACGTTGCCGCGCAATGATTCTATCTTCAGCTGCGGAAAGCGCGCCTGGATCTGGCTTTGCCGGCGCAAACTGGAAGTACCGACCACGCTGCCCGCAGGTAATTCTTCAAGGCTGCTATAGCGATTGGAGACAAAGGCATCGCGCGGATCTTCACGCTCGCCGGTCGCGGCCAGGGCGAAACCTTCAGGCAAATGCATGGGCACATCTTTCAGGCTGTGTACCGCGAGATCGGCCCGGCCATCTGCCAGTGCACTTTCCAGTTCTTTGACAAACAGGCCTTTGCCACCTATGCGTGATAACGGTGAATCCAGAATCTGGTCGCCGGTGGTGGTCATGCCTAAAATGCTCACCTCGCATTGCGGGTAAAGTGCCTGTAAACGAGCCTGGATATGCTGTGCCTGCCACATCGCCAATGCACTTTCACGCGAGGCGATCACCAGGGATTTCGGAGGGGTAACGGTAGTCATGCCGGCATTTTAACATAGGGCATAGTCGCTCTGGGTTGCATCAGCTACAGCGTATTTTTCAAGAACCTTTTACGCCACAGCCTGGTCGGATTGAGTTATGCTAACAAGGCTTTTAAGCAGGAACACTGCTAAAAATTAAAGTATCAACGATAAAAAAGGAGGGCTGCCATGCAGTATCAAATCGATATTTTTCTTTCTTCACTCAACCAGTTTTGGGTAGAACTCGTCAACTTTGTACCCAAATTACTCGCCGTTGTAGTGATTTTATTTTTTGGCTGGCTAGTGGCCAAAATGGTACGCATAGGTGTCAAACGCCTGCTGGAGATCACCCAGTTCGACGCGTTCGCCAAACGTTCCGGCCTGGAATCTTTTATGCGTAGCGCCAACTTCAATGTCACGCTGAGCGGCATTATCAGCCAGGTGATCTACTGGCTGGTGATACTGCTGTTTGTGATCACCTGCGCCAACTCGCTGGGCATGACAGAAGTCGCCATGTTGTTACGTGAACTGGCCAGCTACCTGCCACACATCATCGTTGCTATCCTGGTGGTGATTTTTGGTACCCTGTTTGCACGCTTTATCAACCGCCTGGTATTCGCCTGGTTGCATAGCATCAAGTTTGAACAGGCACTGATCATCAGTACTTCGGCTGAATATTGCATACAGATCCTGGCGATCTTCATCGGTCTGGAACAGTTGGGCATAGGCATGCAACTGATACACGCCTTGTTTATCATTGTTTTCGGCGCCGTGTTTCTGGCTCTGGCGATCGCATTCGGCCTGGGCGGTAAAGACTGGGCAGCCAAGGTGATAGAGCAAGCCGACCAGAAAAAGAAAATGTAATTATTCACCACCACCCAGGGCCGTTCACACGGCCCTGATCATATACTAGGGCCGTTTAGACGGCCCTGATTATATATTGGCGCCGTTCAGACGGCCCTGATCACATGCTGATGACGCCGGCTGACCGCCAGCGTCTCGTCTACCCCTTTGATCAGCACCACCCAGCTTGACTCTCCCGCCTCGGCCCCTATCTGCTCAGCACCGGCCTGCTCGACTTTAGACACACGCTGTTTCGCGTAACCGGCGATCGCATCTTTGGCGACCAGTGCATTGCGGTGCACGCGCACAAAGCGTTCTGCGTAGCTATGTTCCAGCTGATTCAGCGACGCCTCTAATAAATAGCTTTTTTCCAGTGTACGCACCGTCACATATTTAAGCTCGGCACGCAGATAGAGCACGTCCGCTAGCGGGATCAGCAGCACTTTGCCGCGCTCATGTATGCTTAAGTGCTGCGGGGGCTGCTGTAATGCCTGCAAGGCCTGCGACTGTTTGGCTTGCAGGGGCCGCGCCTTGGCCAGGGCGGCCGACAACCTTTCTGCACGTATAGGTTTCAGCAGGTAATCGATGGCATTCAGGTCAAATGCCTGCAAGGCATAGTGATCATAGGCGGTGGTAAAGATCAGGTTGGGCGGCGTTGCCAGCTTGCGGATATGTTGCGCCAGTTCAATGCCATCCATCACCGGCATGCGGATATCCACCAGCACGATATCGACAGGCTGGTTTTGCAATAGCGCCATCGCCTCCACGCCATTCGCCGCTTCACCAACGATGTTGTAACCACCCACATCGCCGACCAGGTCACGCAGGCGCTGTCTGGCCAGCGGTTCGTCATCCACAATCAGCAATTGCTGGCTAGCCATGCATCACCTCGGAAAGCGGACGGGTAGGGATAGTGATCTCGACCACGTAGTGTCCTTGCGCTTCATACTGTTTGAGCCGCGCTTCCAGGTCGTAATGCAGACGCAGGCGCTCGCGGATATTTTTCAGCGCCATTTTATTACCGCCGGATTTATCAGGGCGCGGCGGCAACGGGTTGCTGATGCGCAGCAGCAGATCCTGCGCCTGGGTATGAATATCTATCACTATCATGCCGCCCTGTGCCAGCGGCTCGATACCGTGATAGACGGCATTTTCAACCAGCGGCTGCAAGATCAGCGGCGGTATCATGATGCTGGCCGGGATCTCGGCCACCTGCCATTGGCAGTTCAGGCGCTCGTCCAGGCGCAGTTTCTCAATATTCAGGTATTGCTGGCACAAAGCGATCTCCTGTGCCAGCGGCACCAGCGCCCGGTTATCCGCCATCAGCACCCGGAACAGCTCTGCCATGTCTTCCAGCGCCGTTTCAGCACGTTGCGGCTGACTGCGTATCAGTGACAACACCGCGTTCAGGCTATTGAAAAGAAAATGCGGGCGTATACGTGCCTGCAGGGCCTGCAAGCGCGCCTCGGCAATCGCCGGTGAATATGCGCGCTGCAACAGAGCTAGGTAATACAGGCATAAAGCCACATCGCCTGCGCACAGCAGCATGATCTGCAGGTATTGGGCGGTAGTGAGTGGCGAGATCCAGACTTGATAACCATGACTGCATAACGCAGTGAGCAGCAGCGCCAGCGCGAAAATGGCGGCCAGGCCGCTACGGTAAGGCAGACGCACGATCAACGGATATGACAATGTCAGGCCACCCATGGTCAGCAACAACGGTGGCAGCCACTGCCCGGCCAGTTGTGTGAGTTGCGTAGCCCACAGCGCAATGCTCCAGCCTGGCTGGCCGTCGGCTATGGTCAGCAATCCCAGCAAGCAAACGTGCAATAACAGCACGCGCAGATGTATGCCCAGATTGCGGAAGTTAGGGATGCGGCTGCCTTTACGCACGGCGCGGTTTCCGTTGATGAAACATATAATAGCTGTGTGCGCGGACAGGATTGCCGAAAATCGTGCGCTCAAGTGCGTAATGCTCTGAACTTCGCGGGATCAGGCATACTATTTCGCTTGCTGCGCCAGTTGCGCCTTGCACTTCATCTCGCTCAATCACTTAATCGCGCGTTTCATTTATAATGTCGTGCCAGCATCATAAGTATTAAGCGCCGGTGGCGCAAGCATGCGCTAGACGCCCAATTTCTGGCAGAAAGAATTTTTGCTTTGACAACTTCGCAATCCAAACCACAATCTTCGCTGCATCAAAAAGACCAGGCCTGGTCTGGCCGTTTTAATGAGCCGGTGGCCGAACTGGTGAAACGCTACACCGCATCGGTAGACTTTGATAAGCGCCTGGCTGCATTTGATATCCAGGGCTCCATCGCGCACGCCACCATGCTGGGTGCGCAAGGCATCATCTCCGCGCAAGATGTGGCAGATATCAAGCGTGGCCTGGGCGAGATCCTGGACGAGATCGCAGCCGGCCAGTTTGAATGGTTGCTCGACCTGGAAGATGTGCATCTGAACATTGAAAGACGCCTGACCGAGAAGATCGGCGATGCCGGCAAACGCCTGCATACCGGCCGCTCGCGTAACGACCAGGTCGCCACCGATGTACGCTTGTGGTTGCGCAGCATCGTCGACGACAGCATAGCCGGCATCCGCGCGCTGCAAACCTCGCTGCTTGATCTGGCCGAACAGAATGCCGCTACCATCATGCCCGGTTTCACCCATCTGCAGGTGGCGCAGCCGGTGACGTTCGGCCACCATCTGATGGCCTATTTTGAGATGCTCAACCGTGATGCCGAACGCTTTGCCGATGCGCGCAAGCGTATCAACCGCCTGCCGCTAGGCGCGGCCGCACTGGCAGGCACCAGCTACCCGATCAACCGTGAGCTGGTCGCCGAACTATTGGGCTTTGATAGCGTGTGCCAGAACTCGCTGGATGCAGTCTCTGACCGCGATTTTGCCATTGAATTCAATGCCGCCGCCTCGTTGCTGATGATGCATCTGTCACGTTTTTCCGAAGAACTGATCTTATGGATGAGCCCAAGATTCGGTTTTATTGATATTGCCGACCGTTTCTGTACCGGCTCTTCCATCATGCCGCAAAAGAAAAACCCGGATGTGCCTGAGCTGGTACGTGGCAAGACCGGCCGTGTCTACGGCCACCTGATTGCTTTACTCACCCTGATGAAAGGCCAGCCGCTGGCCTACAACAAAGACAACCAGGAAGACAAAGAACCGCTGTTTGACGTGGCAGATACCCTGCTGGTGACCTTGCAGATCTACGCCGACATGCTGCGCGGCATCACCGTCAAAGCCGACAATATGCGCCAGGCCGCACTGGAAGGCTTTGCCACCGCCACCGACCTCGCCGATTACCTGGTGAAAAAAGGCATGCCGTTCCGTGATGCACACGAAGTCGTCGCCCATGCCGTGAAGGCAGGGGTGGAATCAGGCCGCGACCTGGCCGAATTCAGCCTGGCCGAGTTACAGGCATTCAGCGCCACCATCAATGATGACGTGTTTGCAGTCCTCACCCTGGAAGGCTCGGTCGCCAGCCGCAACCACACCGGCGGCACCGCCCCCGAACAAGTCCGCCGCGCCATCACACAAGCCAGGGAACAGTTAGGGCGCTGATGGCCAGCCTGCATCATCACCAGTGGAATCACAGATCACATTGGCTGATGATGGCAGGATTACTAGTTTGCGCCAGCCTGCTTGCCGCGCTGGTTCAGCAACCGGCGCAAGCCGCATTCGGTATCGCCAACCCCAGGCACGAACAATCGATGTTATGGCCGCTTTTACCGGGCGAAAGCATCAACAGCCTGGCGGCTAAACTGTACCCGCAAAGCCCGGTGTTGCAGCAACGCTTTGTACAGCAATCACTCACCTTTAGCCGCAGCCGCGGCATCCTGCTCACTGCCGACCAACGTGTCTCTACTGCGCAACTGATCGCCGTGCCGAATGCGCAAGCGCTGCATACGGTGACGCACCGCATTAAAAAAGCCGATGAAGCAGACCCGCAGATGTTTGCGACGCAAGGCCTGGTGATGAGCCTGCAGATGCAGCAGGTGGAGTCATCGGGGGGCCTGTTACCCAGCCTGAGCTTGCCTTCAATCCAGGTGCCGGAATGGATGAAATTGAATCATGTTTCCTTCGCGGTAAACCAGCCGGGCGTGGCTGCGCAGATGCAGGCTAACTTGCGGGCTAATCTCAGGGCGATGGGGCATCTGCCAGTGCAAGGTTGGTCGCAACAACCGCATTTGGTGATGATTGTTAGCAGTGGTTTATTGTTGTTGGTATTGGTGGTGGTTTGGGGATTGCAGAAAAAAAAGGATGCCACTGGCTGATATATTATTGCTACGGTGGCAGCGAGCCGGGCTAGGCTCAGGGTTTGGTTGGTGACAGTGATGAATGATGCATTTGCTGTGACATTCTCATCGGTATTTCTTTGCTCTAGTTCAGTGCTCTGATTCAACATTTTATTTCGCCTCTAGGCGAGTTACTTTTCTTTGCTTGCCCAAAGAAAACGTAACCAAAAGAAATGCACCCTAGCTTCCGCTTTTTCCCTGCGTTGCTCATCAGCGTGGGCGTCCAACGAAACTCGCCCTAGCGGCTTGCACAC
>NZ_JBQVPB010000016.1:0-56380 GCF_052437885.1 Methylophilus sp.
TTTTCTGAGGCTTCTACGCATCAAATGCGCTTCACCCAACTACAAACACCCACACTTATCAGTCATCCTAATTTTTAAAGAACAGGGCCACCAGGGCCTTCATCACTAACGCTTTGCGTTAACGAGGTGCGCATTATACAGCGCTTTTTACATCGGTCAAGCAGGAAATTTATTTCAATATAAAACGAATTAATTTGCTTGGTTGCGGGAACAGGATTTGAACCTGTGACCTTCGGGTTATGAGCCCGACGAGCTGCCAGACTGCTCCATCCCGCGTCCGAATCGACTGGTAAAACTTGTGTTGCGTCGAGAGGTGAGACTATAGCAAGGAAGCTGAAGGTGTGTCAACACTAATTGCAAAATACTTACAGGACCAAAGCCATCAACAACGGCGCTTAAAGTAAAAGGCGCCGCTGGTCAGCGGCGCCTTTTACTGCCCAGGACTTTACCCCGGCTGGTTACTTAGCTGCGCCAAATACTTTCTTCAGCAAGTTGCTGGCCTGGCCCATAGGGTCCTGGCGTATGGCGGCTTCTTCCTTGGCCACCATCAGGTATACGCCATCCAGTGCTTTCTGGGTAACATATTGGTTGATATTGGCATTTTCTTTTTTGACTACGCCAAACTTGCTTCCCATCTCTGCATACTGATTATAGGTATCGGCCAGTTTGACATTGGCAGTGGCTTTTTGCACCACCGGCAGGAACTTGGCCGCCATGTCGGCAGAGGTGGTTCTCTTAAAGTATTGCGTCGCTGCATCTTGCGGGCCGGTGAGTATGCCTTTGACATCAGCCAGGCTCATCTGCTTGACCGAGTTGATCAGCAATGTTTTCGCTTCTGGCACTGCCTGTTCTGCTGCACGGTTCATTTTCAGGATCAGTTCGTCGGCCTGATCGCCCATGCCGACCAGCCGCATGCCTTTTTCCACTTTCTTCAGCGAATCCGGCAAAGGGATCTTCACTTCTTTGTTGCCCAGAAAGCCATCCGTGGCGCCCAGCACATCGACGGCTTTGGTCACGCCCTGATTAAGCGCCACTTTCAGGCCATCGTTGGTTTCCTGGTCGGTCAGGCTGCTGACAGCACTGCTATTGCCGGTAGCCGAGTTGCCACTGACTTTATTAACGACATCGCCCAGGCTTTTCAGGTCCAGCGCTTGTGCATCTGAGAACAGCAAGCCTATCAGTACCACCCACACTGTTTTTTTCATGATCTATCTCCACGCAGAATCGAGTTCAGTTTACCTATAATTGACCTGGCAAGAAAGCACAAAAGCAAGCCTTTGCAGGCTTGCTTTGTCATGCTGGTATTTCTGTTGGCTTCAACAATTACGTTTTAAACTGTTCCACCTTCCAGATACGGTTGGCATATTCACCTATGGTACGGTCACTGGAAAACTTGGCCATACGCGCTACATTCAAGATGGCCACGCGCGACCAGGCCTCTTCATCCTGGTATAGGGCGGCCACTTTTTCCTGCGCCTCCACATAGGCGGCGTAGTCAGCCAGCAACAGGTAATGATCGCCTTTGTGCAACAAGGTATCGACTATCGCCTGATAACGATTCAGCTCGCCCACTGAAAAGTAGCCATTGCCTATCATGTCTATCACCTGCTTCAGTTCAGGGTTGCCGTTGTAGTAATCCCACGGGTTATAGCCGCTGGCCTTGATCTGCGCGACCTCAGGCGTGGTCAGGCCGAAGATAAAGATATTCTCGTCGCCGACTTCTTCCTTGATTTCGACATTGGCACCATCCAGCGTGCCTATGGTCAGCGCGCCATTCAGTGCCATCTTCATATTGCCGGTGCCACTGGCCTCGGTGCCGGCGGTAGAGATCTGCTCGGACAGATCAGCGCCCGGGAACAGTATCTCGGCGGCGCTCACTTCATAGTTAGGATAAAAAACCACTTTCAGCTGGTCACCCACTACCGGGTCATTGTTGATCAGGGTGGCGACATCATTGATCAGGCGGATGATCTGTTTAGCCAGCCAGTAGCCCGGTGCAGCCTTACCGGCAAAGATCACCACGCGCGGGGTATGGTTTTTTGCCTGGCCACTGCGAATACGGTTATATAAGGTGATGACATGCAACACATTCAATAACTGGCGCTTGTATTCATGGATACGTTTGATCTGCACATCAAATATGGCTTGCGGATTGATGGCGACGCCGGTTTTCTGCAGTATCTTGTAGGCCAGGCGCTGTTTATTCGCGGCTTTGACTTCCCTGAAGGCTTTCCTGAATGCGGCATCTTCTGCCAGCGGCTCGATTTTCTGGATCAGGCCCAGGTCTTTCTGAAAGCCTGACCCTATATGTTTGGTCAATAACTCGGTGAGCAGGGGGTTGGCCTGATTGAGCCAGCGCCGTGGGGTGATGCCATTGGTGACATTGGTGAACTTGCCCGGGTAGATCTTGTTGAAATCGGCAAACAATGTGGTGCGCAACAGCTCGCTATGCAGCGCGGCCACGCCGTTCACGGTATGGCTACCGACCACGGCCAGGTGGGCCATGCGCACGCGGCGCCCATGCGTTTCATCAATAATCGAGACACGGCTGAGCAAGCCGCTGTCGCCAGGGAAATGCTGGTTCACCATCTGCAGGAACCTGTGGTTGATCTCGTAAATGATCTCCAGATGCCGCGGCAGTAACGATGAAAACAGGTCCACCGACCAGGTTTCCAGCGCTTCCGGCATCAGGGTGTGGTTGGTGTAGGCGAAAATCCTGGTGACCAGGCTCCAGGCCTTGTCCCATGTCAGGTGGTAATGATCGATCAGCTGGTACATCATTTCTGCCACTGCGATCGCCGGATGGGTATCGTTCAGCTGAATGGCGACTTTGTCGGGCAAGGTCTCCCAATCCGAGTTGTTACCGATAAAGCGATGCAGAATGTCTTGTGTTGAGGCAGAGACAAAGAAGTATTGCTGCTTGAGGCGCAACTCTTTACCAGACTCGGAAGTATCGTTGGGATACAGCACTTGCGAGATGGTCTCGGCACCATGCCTGCCTTCGACTGATTTATCGTAATTGCCCTGGTTGAAATGCAGCAGATCAAACTCTTTGGTCGCCTTGGCAGACCACAGACGCAGGTTGTTCACCGTTTGCGTGCCATAGCCAGGCACCGGCACATCATAAGGCATGGCGACCACGCTTTCGGTGTCTATCCAGTGGCGCTCGGTGCCACGTTCGGTATGCACTTGCACGACGCGGCCATAGAACTTCACTTCGCAAGTGTGCTCGGGGCGCTGGACTTCCCAGATATTCTGGTAGCGCAGCCAGTTATCCGGGTTTTCGACCTGCTGGCCGCCTTCTATGCTTTGCCGGAACATGCCATAGTCATAGCGGATGCCGTAACCGGTAGCGGGAATATCCATGGTGGCCATGGAATCCACAAAACACGCGGCCAGTCTGCCCAAACCGCCATTTCCCAGTGCAGCATCCGGCTCCATCTCGGCCACACCTTCCAGTTGCTGGCCGATTTCCTGCAGGCCCTCGCTTAATTCAGGTGCAACGCCCAAATTCAGTGCCGCGTTTGACAGCATGCGGCCGATCAGAAATTCCAGGGATAAATAATAGACGCGTTTGGTATTGGCGTCTCTATAGGCGTCCCGTGTGATCACCCAACGGCTCATCAAATGGTCGCGCACAGTAAAGGCAGCGGTCTGGTACCAGTCGCGGGTAGTGGCCCAGGAGTTGGATTTACCCAGGGAGAATGTCAGATGGTTGCGTAAAGCTTGCGATATCGGCAACTGCGTCAGTAAAAAGTCTTCAGCGTTATGGATGGTTTCTATTTTGTTGGTCTTGCTACGTGTGGATTTGGCATTAGTGGCCATGCATCTTCCCCTGGAATGATCAATAACGGATGTGATTGTCTAACTTAAAAGCAAAAAACAAGCCTGTCGCGGCAATCAGCCTGTATGACAAAAAGCCATAGCGAAGGTGCCATGGCTTTTATTATAAACACGATAAATGTAAAGATGATGACTAAAATAGTGGCGCTGCGCGCCAGGCTTGCTGCAGTCTATCCAATCGCAACAGCTTATATCGCCCAGCCATAAGCAATGCCCAGCGAGTTCTGGTTCATGCGCACATCAGCCTCGCCACCGCCGAACGGCGCAGCCGGGATCGAATTGTTCCCGCGCACTTTGTTTTCAAAAGCATGCGCAAAAAACAAGGAAAGCTCAGACTTGTTCGGCAAGGTGTAGGTCGCCCCCAGCGTGAGGTGATCCTGCACCACGGCAGGCGCCAGAATATTAAACAAGGTCTCGCTGCTGCGCACCGGCTGCGAACTGTGATTGTAGCCGGCACGCAAAGTCAGGCTATCACTATAGGCATATTGTGCGCCCAGCTTGAGCACAGTGACATCCCGCCAGCCAAAGCCGGGGCCACTGCCTGCGCCCAGCCTGGCAGGCAGGTTGCTCAGCGACAGATTACCTATCGCATTCACATCAGAATACAAGATACGCTGCGCATCCGCAGCCAGGGTGAATGAGGGAGTGGTTTTAATGGCGATACCGATGCCGTAATTGGCGGGGATATCAATATCGCCCCCTTCGGCAAACAGGCCTTTATATTTATCAAACTTGCTGGCATAGGTCTTGGTTTGATAAGTCGCCCCCACGGTCACCGCGTCGCTGAGCTGGCCGATCCAGCCCAGGCGCAAACCCGCACCATAGGAGTGATCGTGTCCGTTGTTGGTGACATTGCCGGGAGAGGTGGTGAAACCTGCGTTATCGAAGTTCTGCAAACCTTGGGCCTCAAAGCGCTGGTATGCCAGGTTGAGTGACAGGCCTAGCACATGCTGCTCATTCACGCGCCAGGTCGCGGTTGGCGCCACCACCACCTGCAGGTAATCGATGCCGACCCGGCTGCCGGTGTTATTAAAATAAGGGATACCGTCTTTGTAATCAGTATTCATGCCGCCATTGCCGTAAACACTCACGCCCAGTGTGGTGCGCTCATTGATGACACGGTTGTAGCCAAACTCCGGGATAAAAAAGTGTTCGCTATCATTGCCATCGTAACGGCCATCCAGCGCCCCGCTGCCACCAGCAGTATTGCTGAGCCGCACATCGCGGTCCGGCTTGAACCAGGTCACGCCAAAATCGATACGGTCGCCAACAATGCCCAGACCAGCCGGATTGGTCGCCGCCGCCAGTGCATCCTGCGGCAGTGCAATGCCTACGCCGCCCAGGCCCAGACCCTTGACCCCGTAGCCGTGGGCAAAGTAACCATCGGTTGCCCAGGCCTGGCCAGCCATCATAGTTAACAGCCACGGCAACAGTTTGATAGTAGTACGCATATCCAGCCCCTTTATCTATGGTTGAGGCTTTTAATCTACCAAGCTTACTTAATAGCTAAAAATAATTTTGAATTATATTTATATAACAATTAAAAATATAAAGCCCGCTAGCGCGGGCTTTATATCAACAACAGATATTGCTGCTTATTTGATCAAAGTTACAGGATCAAACTATTGATACGTTTGACAAAACTGGCCGGGTCTTCCAGCTGCCCGCCTTCTGCCAGCAAGGCCTGGTCAAACAGCACATGCGCATAATCGGCAAATTTCGCATCATCCGTTTCAGCCTGCAGTTTTTCTACCAGCCGGTGCGCCGGGTTCACTTCCAGGATAGGTTTGCTCTCGGGCGCCTGCTGACCAGCCGCCTTCAGAATACGCGCCAGATTACCCGAAAGATCATGCTCGCCAGCCACCAGGCAAGCCGGGGAATCGGTCAACCTGTGCGTGACTTTCACTTCTTTCACCGCATCACCCAGTGCTGCCTTGAGACGCTCCACCAGGCCCTTGGCATTTTCTTCCACCTGTTTTTGCGCTTCTTTATCGGCTTCGTCTTCCAGCTTGCCTAAATCCAGGTCACCTTTGGCGATGGATTGCAGTTTTTTGCCTTCAAACTCGGTCAGGCTGCCCAGCAACCATTCGTCCACTTTGTCAGACAGCAGCAATACTTCTATGCCCTTTTTGCGGAAGATCTCCAGGTGCGGCGAATTCTTGGCCGCGGCAAAGGTATCGGCAGTGATGTAGTAGATCACTTCCTGCTCCGCTTTAAAGCGGCTTATATAATCCTTGAGCGACACGTTTTGCGACTCGTTATCGGCATGGGTAGAAGCAAAGCGCAGCAAGCCGGCGATCTTGTCTTTATTGGCAAAATCTTCGCCCGGGCCTTCTTTCAGCACCCGGCCGAATTCGTTCCAGAACTTGCTATATTCTTCCGCTTTGTTTTCGGCGATGTCTTCCAGCAAACTCAGTATTTTTTTCACCGAACCGTTTTTAATCGCTTCCACATCGCGGCTGTCCTGCAGGATCTCACGCGACACATTGAGTGGCAAATCGCCAGAGTCGATCACCCCGCGCACAAAACGCAGATATTGTGGCATCAGCTTTTCTGCTTCTTCCATAATAAATACGCGCTTGACGTACAGCTTGATACCCTGACGACGCTCCCTGTCATACAGGTCGAACGGCGCCCTGCTCGGCACGTACAGCAGCGAAATATATTCCTGCTTGCCCTCTACGCGGCTGTGGGTATAAGCCAGCGGGTTCTCATGGTCGTGCGACACATGCTTGTAAAACTCGTTGTATTCCTGCTCGCTGATATCGCTCTTGCTGCGCGCCCACAAGGCAGAAGCGGTATTGATGGTTTCGTCCTCATCGGTAGACACCATCTGGCCGCCCTCGCCATTCTCGCCATCTTTCCATTCCGATTTTTTCATCACGATAGGCAAGGTGATATGGTCAGAATATTTGCGGACTATGGTTTTCAGTTTCCAGTCATTGAGGAACTCATCTTCAGCTTCGCGCAGATGCAAGATCACCTCGGTACCGCGCCCGGCTTTCTCAGTAGTCTCTATGGTGAAATCGCCTTCACCGCCTGATTCCCATTTGATCGCTTCTGTCTCACCCGCACGGCGGGTGATCAGCGTGACCTTGTCGGCGATGATAAAGCTGGAATAGAAACCGACGCCGAACTGGCCGATCAGGTTGGCATCTTTGGCCTGGTCCCCGGTGAGGTTCTGAAAGAACTCTTTGGTCCCAGATTTGGCAATCGTACCGATGTTATTGATCACTTCTTCGCGGCGCATGCCTATGCCATTGTCAGAAATGGTCAGTGTGCGTGCCTGTTTATCAAATGCGATCCTGATGCTGAGCTCACTGTCATTCTCATACAGGCTGTCATTTGAGATCGCCTCAAAGCGCAATTTATCTGCCGCATCCGACGCGTTGGAGATCAACTCACGCAATACGATCTCTTTATTGCTATACAGCGAATGAATCATCAACTGTAGTAATTGCTTAACCTCGGCCTGAAAGCCCATGGTTTGTTTAGATGGCGATTCTGCTGTCGCTGTGGTCATAACGGTTTCTCCAAATAACGGGTGTTAAACACAAAAATTTTTGTTTAGATGGGGAAAACAAAACCGTTTTTCAAGAGGGGGAATGACTTTGCAGAAAATCACGCAAGCAACCCATGATTAAAACACAAGACCACACACGCCATTTGCCTGGCAAGCCGCCGCTTCATCGCGCTGCTCGCCGATTCAAAAAGCGGCGCCCAGCACACTTCTTGCTAGCTATTTACTAAACCGGCTTTGTTAAGTAATGAGGAGTGGATGATGAATATTTTTCACACTTTGATTGAGCAAATGCAAGTCATGCAACTGCCCCTGACCGCCGTCACACTGACTGCGGTGCCGCGCGCGGATACACCCTTGCTGTTGATGCTGCACTGGCATGGCTTTCGCAAGCAGCCCATGGCGGCACTACCTATGCTGAAACCGATACTGCACCCGGTGCCAGGCTCAGCCTTGCAGATCAATGACCGCTGGCGTCAACCAGAAATGGTGGAAGAAGCCGTACTGGACGCCGCCTGGCAATTAGGCGCCTGGGATGTGCAACGCGAAGAACACCGGGCCTGCACTTATATTGGTGCGACAGACCAAGAGGCCTGGGCGTGCAAACAGGCATTCGGCAAATATGATGAAGCGCTGAAAAACGAGCTACTGGTCAGTGAAGCACCCGATCGCGACGAGATGTTGCAGCTGGGTGCCAAAGTCGGCTATATCCGCTGGCAGTTCAGGCCGGTGAATGGCGGTGTCTGGCAATCGACGGCCGAGGATGATACCTTGATGGAGGATGGGCGGAGGATCCCGCCGTGCCCAATCAGGCCTTTGGCGTTGAAAGGCGGGAAGATGAGCACAACGGCGTTTAGGCTGGGGCAGATTAATCGGATTATTTTGTTGAAGTAAGAGATGGCTATGGATGGCTTTGTGCTCTGTTTCAGCATTTTCTTTCGCCTCTAGGCGAGTTACTTTTCTTTGCTTGCCCAAAGAAAACGTAACCAAAAGAAATGCACCCTAGCTTCCGCTTTTTCCCTGCGTTGCTCATCAAAATAAGCGGTCACGAAACTCGCCCTAGCGGCTTGCACACTACGCAAGCCACCGCGGAGCTCAGACAGTCGCTCCCTTCCTCCTTATTTTGACTCCGCTACTCGGCGCGTCAGATAGGGGCCCATTTAGAACCACCACGTTTAGATAGTTGTGAAGCTCAAACTGCACAGGGCGCTTAGTAACCCTCTTAACTTCCAAGACCAAAACCCACCCACAAACCAACCAATTCTTTTGGTTTGTGGGTGATTTTTGTTTCATTTTGATTTTTTGCTTTGTTTATTTCACTGGTTGCGCGGGAATAAACGCGGCGAGTCTCACCTTAACTGAGCGCGTG
The DNA here is from genome assembly GCF_052437885.1 of Methylophilus sp. Lineage (GTDB taxonomy): Bacteria > Pseudomonadota > Gammaproteobacteria > Burkholderiales > Methylophilaceae > Methylophilus. The sequence goes on from NZ_JBQVPB010000016.1 coordinate 8,733, forward strand.
TGGTTTTAACGGGCCCCTATCTGACGCACCGAGTAGCGCAGTCAGCGTGGGAGGGGTCGGTCAGCGTCTGTTCGAGTTCCGCGGTGGCTTGCGTTCTGTGCAAGCCGCTAGGGCGAGTTTCGTTGGACGCCCACGCTGATGAGCAACGCAGGAAACAAGCGGAAGCTAGGGTGCCCTTTCCTTTGGTTACTTATCCTTTGGGCAAGCAAAGGAAAGTAACTCGCCGAGGGGCGAAATAAAATGCCGAAATAGAGCACAGAGCTATCCAAAGAATTACCTAATTACAACTTCCAGCAAGTGCATCACTCGCTCAGGGAGTTCCGCCATTTGTGGCAAGCAAAGTAGAGAACTCGCCGAGTGGCGAAAAACAACGGTAAAACAGAGCGAAAAACCATCCAAAGAAATACCGATTAGAACGATTTAACTTTCCAATGAAGCCAGGCGAGTCATACCCATTAATGGCACAAAAACAAACCCCTACGGTGTCCACCTCAACCCAATCGACAACCACCGACTCTCACTATCCCCATTCACCTGCTGCCCCAGCGTGCCATCCACCTGAAACACCTCCGGCACCAGCGAGTAACGCACACCCAGCTGATAAAACGGGTTCTGCGTATTATCCCCAAACACTTCCGCAATGCCTTTAAACGGTCCACCCAGTTTGAATTCGGCGCCCAGACCCATGCTGGCCTTGAGTTCTGATGCCTGCTTGTCACGCAACATGCCCATATTCAGGTGCACGATCACATCATCATCTCGCAAGGAAAAAGACACCGGCACATAAAAGTAGGTATTACCCAACTGGTTAGGGCCGGGCTGGATATCGGTGTGCTTGACATGCCCGGCAGCCAGACCCCAGCCCCAGCCGTTGGTTTCCAAAGGTTTGAACAAGGTTTTGAATTGCACTATCCAGTCTTCGGTCCTGTAGTTTTCGTCCTGATTGCGGTAAACGCCGCCGCCCAGGGTGACTTCAAAGTTCTCACCGAAGTTGCAGGCGGGTAGCGCCCACATTTCGCGCCCGCCTTCATAGGCTCGCACCCAGCTTTCGAGCTGGCAGCTATGGGCATTGGTCAGGCGGGCGTCATCCGTGACCAGGGGGCGTGCGGCATGGGCGTTGTGCGACAGGCACAGCGCCAGCACCAGGCAGCAATATGTCAGTATCAGTTTCATCATTTTTTGTTTTTTATTTTAATTTCTGGCGATGACAGTTTAATGAAATGTGTGGTCTGTCAGGCCGGCATTTTATATTCAATGCCGTCATATTAGTTTCACTGGCCTCTGCCAACATAACAATTTATACTGTTTGCAGGAGTTGCCTATAAGGGCAAACATGGCGGAGGTGATCGTGGCGACTATTGAGGTGACTGAAACCAGTCCTAATTCTTTTTCTGTCACCGTGCACGGGTCACAAGTCACCACGCACCAGGTCAGTGTCAAACCGGATTACGCCAGGCAGTTATTGACTACGCCGCATACTATCACTGATCTGGTAGCCGCTTCTTTCGATTTTCTGCTTGATCGCGAGTCCAACTCCAGTATTTTGAGAAGTTTTGATTTGAGTGTGATCGAACGCTACTTTCCTGAATACCCCAAGGCCATTTCACGTTATCTAAAGTAATTTCTTCAGTGGTATCGCATGCAAACTATTACCCATGACACCCAACTCGCTGCTGTAGATCTGGGTTCCAACAGTTTTCGACTTGAAATCGGCCGTGTGGTCGACGGGCAGATACTGCGCGTCGATTATCTGAAGGAGGCCGTTCGCCAGGGCGGCGACCTCGATGAAGACCGCAACCTGAAACCGGCAGCTTTTGAACGCGGGCTGAAATGCCTGGCGCGATTTGGCGAGCGACTGAAAGGCTTTGCGCCTGAGCATGTACGCGCGGTCGCCACGCAGACATTGAGAGAGGCGGCCAATAGCGCCGACTTTATCAAGCAGGCGCAGAAAGTACTGGGCTACCCGATAGAGATCATTTCTGGCGTGGAAGAAGCCCGCCTGATCTACCAGGGCGTCAGCCGTATGCTGCCACAATCGGATGAGAAACGCCTGGTGATCGATATAGGCGGACGTTCGACCGAGTTTATCCTGGGCCAGCACTTTAAAGCCAATGTCACCGAATCACTGCGTTTGGGCTCCGTCGGCTGGTCACAGAAATATTTCGCCGATGGCCAGTTGAGCGAGCGCAATTTTGAACGCGCCGAGATCGCTGCCGAATCTATTATAGACATGATCGCCAGCCGTTATAACGGCCGCTGGGAAGTCGCTTATGGTGCTTCTGGCACGGTGGGCGCCGTGGCCGATGTATTGGCGGGCTCAGGATTCTCGGCCAACAAGATAGAGCGCAGCCAGCTGGAATGGCTGAAGCAGACCCTGATCAAGGCCAAAACGCCAGACCGCCTGAACATGGAAGGCCTGAAAGATGACAGGCGCGCGGTGATAGGCGGTGGCCTGGCCATACTGACTGCCGTATTTGACACTTTGAATATAGACAGCATGCTGGTCGCCAATGGCGCGCTACGCCATGGTGTGCTGTATGACATTTTAAGCCCGGCCGATGCGACTGAAGACTTGCGTTCAGCCTCTATCGCCCGCCTGTGCAAACAGTTTGGCGTAGATCTGGAACACGCACAGAATGTCAGCAAGGTGGCGCTGCACTTTTACGATGTGATGCAGGCCTGTGACACGCAGAAACCTTTATTGCAGTGGGCCGCCCTGTGCCACGAGATAGGCTGGGCTATTTCGCATACCGACTGTAACAAGCATGGCGCTTATATTCTCGATAACACCGAGCTGATGGGCTTTGCACAAAGCGAGTTACATACCATCAGCCTGCTGGTATTGGGGCATCAGGGCAAGCTGCGCAAGCTGCCTGCGGATTTCGATAATCAGGATCTGGTCTGCCAGTTGATGGCATTGCGGCTGGCGGTGATATTCTGCCACTCACGCCGCTTGCCGGTGCTCAAGCATCTGCAATTAGCGCACGAAAAACAGCAGTTCACTTTGACACTGCCTGCGCAATGGGTCAGCCAGCATCCGCAAACGCATTACCTGCTGGAAGAAGAATGCCAGCTGTGGCAAAAGCTGGGCTGGCAGCTGGAGGCGCATTATGACTAGCCAGCAGACTTAGATACTGGTGAGCAAATAAAAACGGGCCTGACAGGCCCGTTTGTTTTGCTGCATGATGGCTGCACCACAGCCAGACTATGCAGCGAACTAATCCTTTTTCTTTTTGGTTTGTTTTTCGTCTTCTTCGCGCAGCTTGGCCATTTTGTCGCGCCACTCGTTCAACTGCTCATCTTCGATCTCAAGCTGCAAAGCGAGTGCTTCTTCCTGCGACAGTTTTTCCTTGATAAAACGTTTAGGCAGCTTGCCGCCCATACGTGATAACACGCGCTCAGCTTCTGCCGGGCTGAGCTGTTGCACTTTTTCCAGATACACTGGATTCGACTTGTCTTTCATATTACTCCCTTTGACTTAGTACTTATTGCCTGCCTGGACAGGGCAATCGCTAACTGTTTTGTAAAATCCAGTCGGTGACCGGATTCCACTGTGCGATGTCGACCTCTTTGAGAGAGCCCGACAATTCAAAAATACTTAATCCTTCTTCGGCCGCAGTGACGTATATCTGGGATGAGCGCAACATCGATAACACGGCAAAGCCGGATTCATCCATAAATGTGAGTAAGCGCTCGGCAGATTTGGTGCGCGGCATCACGCGCATGCCCACCAGCCCGACAAACGTCTTGTGTTTGCGCACGGCCTTTTCTTCGGCCAGCAAACTCAGAAAATCCTGGGTAGCGCCAATATCAAAAGCAGAAGGCGCGACAGGCACCAGAATGAGGTCAGTCTCGGTCACCGCATCAGAGATCTTCTTGTCGCGCAGACCACCGGGGGAATCAGTGATCACCCAATCGGCTTTTTGCAAGGCAGATTTGCCCAGATCTTCGGCATTGAATACGCTGGCCACGTGCTGCGGGCGGCGTGCCAGCCATGAAGCAGATGATTGCTGGCGGTCTATATCTTCCAGCACTACCTTGTGCCCCAATTGCGCCAGATAGCCAGCCAGATTGGTGGCGAGGGTCGTTTTACCGCTACCGCCTTTGGTGTTTGCCACCAATACCCTGCGCATCTCATGCTCCCTGTTTTAAGGTTTTGAATTTTGTCATGAAAAACAGCCTCTATGACACCATAGCAATATGAAATTTTTATGACAATTGACGCAAAATAAAAACGGTATAAACTGTTTCCACGTAAAACTGAGGAGAGCGACATGGCCACTAAACCGGCAGCCAAACCCACGGCAAAAAGCAAGCCAGCAGCAACGACCACTACCACCGTAGCCAAAACGGTAAAACCAGTGACAGCAAATACGGCTAAACCAGCTGTTGCCAAACCGGCAGCAGCCAAAGCCCCAATCAGTAAAGCTGCAGCAAAACCGGCAGCCAAACCAGCCGCAAAACCGCTGGCAAAAGCAACTGCGCCTGCGGCTAAAAAACCAGCTGCTGCACCAGCGGCAAAAACCTCCGCTAAACCAGTAGTAGCGAACGACAAACCCAAAACGCCTAAAGTCAAAATGGAACGTGATAGCTTTACCATGCCCAAAGACGAGTACGCGCAGATCGCAGCACTGAAAAAACGCCTTGAAGGCCTGGGCAAACCAGTCAAGAAAAGCGAATTATTGCGTGCCGGTTTAAAACTGCTGTCAACGCTGAACGACACGGCATTAACAGCTGCACTGAACACAGTGCCAACCATCAAAACAGGCAGACCCAAGAAGTAATCCTGCACCGCAACGGCGTTCGATCTTTAGGTTTGCCGCACAGATTGAATGCCGTATCGCTGACAGAACGACGCCGGTGACTGTTCCAGCTGATGACAGTTAGACCAGCCGCTGCATATGGCTAGCTAAACGCCTGCGGTTATTCCACCAGATCGGGCGACTGCACACTATATAGTTTGTAGGGCGGTCCGGACTTGGGCAAGCGCAACCACCAGATCGCCCCTTTTTTGATACTGAGTTGCGTATCTTCCATGCCCAGACATTGCGCCGCCAGTTCACCTATCCAGGGCTGATGCCCGACCAGCATGATGTCTTCAAACGGGCTTTGCGCCAGCAACTGCAGTATAGGCTCCAGCGGACGTTCCGGCGCCAGCCGGTTTTCTTCTTGCCAGCTCTCGCCCCAGTAAGCTGCGGTTTCCTGCGTACGCCGCGCCGGGCTGACCATGGCGTAGGTTTGTTTGGGCAGGTATTTCTTTAGCCATGCCGCCATCTGCTTGGCCTGCTTGTGGCCTTTTTTGGTCAGCGCGCGTTCCAGATCAGAATGCCCGTGCTGCAGGTCTTCCGCTTCTGCGTGCCGCCATAAGATCAGGTTACGTACTGACATCGTCGCCCCTATAGCGAATGATATTGTTTTAACAATATCTGCTGGCAAGATTGCAGCGGCGTATCGCCGGCTGAATCACGCACTGCTTTATAAACGCCCTGCTCAGCCAGCTGCCAGGCATCCAGGTTGTCATCCAGGTAAATCTGCAGGCCTTCCTGCATGATGCGCAGCTGCATTTTCGGGTCTGTGATAGGCCAGGCCAGCTCCACCCGTCTGACCATATTACGGCTCATCCAGTCGGCACTGGACAGCCACATCTGTACTTGTCCATCCAGCTCGAAATAGAACACGCGTGAATGCTCGAGCAAGCGGCCAACAATAGACCTGACACGGATGCGGCCTTTGATCGCAGGCAGATCGACTGGCAAGATGCAGGCACCACGTATGATCAGGTCTATCTCCACCCCGGCAGCGGCGGCCTTGATCAGGGCTTCGGTCAATGGCACATCGGTCAGCGCATTCATTTTGGCGATCACGCGTGCCGGTTTGCCCTGCCTGGCCAAACGCTGGGCCTTGCCTAGTTGCCTGATCATGCCGGAATGCAGCGTGAACGGGGCCACCAGTAAATGCCGCATGCGTGGCAACGGCAGTTCGCTGGTCAAATGCCGGAACACCGCTTCCATCTCCTTGGTCAGGTCAGGGTTGGCGGTCAGCATGCTCCAGTCGGTGTACAGCCGCGTGGTTTTCGGATTGTAGTTACCCGTGGATAAATGGCCGTAGCGATGTATGGTTTTACCTTCGCGGCGCATGATCAATAACATTTTGGCGTGCGTTTTCAGGCCGACCACACCATACACCACTTGCGCACCGACTGATTCCAGCGCTTCTGCCCAGTTGATATTGGCTTCTTCGTCGAAACGGGCTTTCAGTTCCACCACCACCAGCACTTCTTTGCCACGGCGCACGGCTTCCTGCAACAGGGCCAGCATGCGCGGGTCGGCACCGGTGCGGTATATGGTCATGCGTATCGCCAGCACATGATCATCTTTCACCGCTTCTTCCAGCAGCTGGATCACCACATCAAAACTTTCGTAAGGCTGGTGTATCAGCAGATCGCGCTCACGCATCTGCGCCAGCAATAAAATGTTCTTATTGATGTGTTTAGGCCATTGCGGCTGGAAAGAGGTGAATTTCAGGTGGTCGCCTTTTGCCATATCCGGCAACTGGATCAGGCGACCGAGGTTGACCGGCCCATTGACGCGATAGAGCGCGAGCGCCGGCAGATTAAATTGTTTGAGCAGGAAATCAGCCAGTGCATCATCGCACTCATGCGTCACTTCCAGGCGCACGGCTTTACCATACTGGCGGTGTGCGAGCTCTTCGCGCAAGGCCATGCGCAAATTGCTGACATCATCTTCATCCACTTCCAGATCACTGTTACGCGTGACACGGAACTGCGAGAAATGCAGTATCTTGGCACCCTCGAACAACACATGCAGATTCGCGCGGATGATACTGGTCAGCGAGACAAAGCATTGCTGGCCCTTGCTGATGTTATGTGGCAATTGCAGCAGGCGCGGCACCACGCGCGGCACGCGCACAATGGCGATCTTCTCTTCTTTATCGATAGAGATACGCACGATAAAGTTTAATGACTTGTTGGCGACTTGCGGGAAAGGATGCGAAGGGTCCAGTGATACCGGCATCAGGAATGGCAGCACTTCACGCTTGAAGTAACTGCTCACCCAGGCGGTCTGTTCCGGCGTGCGCACCGTGCCTGAAACCAGGTGTATGCCCTGCGTGGCCAGCGCAGGCATCAGCGCGTCGTTAAACAGTTCATACTGTTTTGCCACCAGCGCATGCGCCATGCTGGCGATCTGTTCGCAGCCACTGGCGGTCACCGGGCCGTGCGTGACGCCCTGCTGGTGCGCTTCCATCTGCAATGGCATGCGCACTTCAAAAAACTCGTCCAGATTATTGGAGACTATGCATAAAAAACGCAAGCGTTCCAGCAGGGGGTAGTCTTCACGTTGCGCCAGGGAAAGTACACGCGCATTGAAACTGAGGATACTAAGGTCCCGGTCTAGTAAAACAGAGGGGTTATTTTTCATGCCCTCATTGTAGCGCCTGGCGTCCAGCCAATTATGACAGTTTTGTGAAATTGCGTGATGGCAACTGGCGCATGCCGGTTTAAACGACCACCGCCGGTGAGTGCGCCAGCGCCTTAAATCTTTCCTGCTGCTGCCAGCAATGCGAAGCTATGCGGCAAGTATCGATGAAATCTTCTGCCACCAGTGCGGCACGGCCCAGCAGCCCGCCATCGATATCCGGCATGATCAGCAGGCTCTCGGCATTCTTGGGCGCCATACTACCGCCATATAGAATGCGTATCTGTTCGGAAAACTCGCGGTCGCGCTCGGCGATCATCATGCGGATAAAAGCATGCATGCGCTGCGCCTGTTCAGGCGTGGCGTGCTCGCCGGTGCCTATCGCCCACACCGGCTCATAGGCGATCACCATATTGAGTTTTTTTGCCAGGGCGAACGCCGCATCATCCAGGCCGTAAACAACATTCAGCATCTGGTTGCGCACTATCAGCTCGGCCATGCCGCCATCGCGTTCATCCAGCGTCTCACCGACACAAAAGATAGGCGTAAGCCCGGCGTGCAAGGCATTCAGCAGGCGCTTGGTGGCCACCTGGTTACTTTCCAGCTTGAGCGCACGGCGTTCGGAATGGCCGACGATGGTATAGGTGCAACCAAACTCGGCCACCATTTTTGCCGAGATGCAGGAGGTGTAAGCGCCCTCGGTGAACTGGCTGACGTTTTGTGCGCCCCAGGCAATGGCTGAACCCTGTAAGGCGGATTGCGCCTGGTATAAGTAAACATAAGGCAGGCAGACAGCAGCATCTACGCCTTCCAGGTGATGCAGTTCCTGTTTGAGCCGGTTGAGCAGGCCCTGATTTTCCAGCAGGCTGCCGTGCAGCTTCCAGTTACCGATGACTAATTTCTTGCGCATGATGTAAACCTTTCTATCATGCCCCCTCGATGAGATTATATTTTTGCTTTAAGTACGAGCGGGTAAAGTGGAGTAGGTGTTATTGACTGCCAGTGGTGTGGCAACATTAACATCTATGGCAGCTATCCCCTATAACCGTTCAATCATTTTTAATAAATGGCGGCCATTTTCTCCAGCGAAACCACTTTGATCTTGCCGGCCTGGCCAGCGCTGCCAAACGCTTCAAAGCGCTCTTTACATAATTGCTGCGCCGCGTTGGTGGCCTCTTTAAAGTAGCCGCGTGGATCGAACTCTTCGGGATGTTCAACAAAGTATGCGCGTATGGCAGCGGTCATGGCAAGCCGAATATCGGTATCGATATTCACTTTGCGTACCCCGCTCTTGATGCCTTCAACGATCTGCGAGACAGGCACACCATAAGTCTCTTTGATGTTACCGCCGTAATTGCGGATCTGCTCAAGCAGGGATTGCGGCACACTGGAAGAACCATGCATGACCAGATGGGTGTTAGGGATCTTGGCGTGGATCTCGCGGATACGCTGGATCGATAAAGTGTCGGCTGACGGCGGGCGAGTGAACTTGTAAGCACCGTGACTGGTGCCTATGGCGATCGCCAGCGCATCGACTTTGGTCGCCTCCACAAACGCGGCCGCTTCGTCGGGGTCGGTCAGCAACTGTGATTCATCCAGTTTACCTTCAGCCCCTACACCATCCTCCTCGCCGGCCAGGCCGGTCTCCAGTGAGCCCAATACGCCTAATTCACCTTCGACCGACACACCCACCGCATGGGCGAACTCAACGACGCGGCGTGTGACATCGACATTGTATTCATAACTGGCCGGGGTCTTGTGGTCTTCCTTTAACGAGCCATCCATCATGACACTGGAAAAACCGCTGCGTATGGCCATCTGGCAGATCTTGGGCGAAGTGCCATGATCCTGGTGCATGCACACCGGGATATGCGGAAACTGTTCGATAGCCGCTTCTACCATCTTGCGCAGAAACGACTCACCGGCATAACCACGCGCACCGGCCGACGCCTGCAAGATCACTGCGCTATCGACTTCGTCAGCGGCTTTCATAATGGAGATGATCTGCTCCATATTATTGATATTGAACGCCGGATAGCCATAACTATTTTCAGCTGCGTGATCGAGTAACTGCCTGAGGGAAATCAATGCCATGCAAAACTCCTTTATTCTGTGGCTTGCTGGTGGTACTCACGCAAGCGCTGGATTTCTTGTCTGGACCCCAGCAGAACCGGGACACGTTGGTGGCAGGAGGTGGGCTGTATGGCCAGCACGTCTTCCAGGCCATTGATGCTCTCGCCGCCCGCCTGCGCCACCAGCAGGCTCATAGGGTTGGCTTCATACAACAATCTCAAGCGCCCGGCCTTGACTGGTTGCTTGTGATCGCGCGGATAGAGGAACACGCCGCCACGCGTGAGGATGCGATGCACATCCATCACCATACTGGCACACCAGCGCATATTGAAATCACGCCCGCGTGCGCCTTCAGCCCCCTGCAGGCATTCGCCTATATAGCGCTGTATCGCAGGCTGCCAGTAACGCTGGTTACTGGCATTGATGGCATATTCAGAAGTCTCAGGCGGTATCTCAACCGTTTGCTGGGTGAGCACAAAGCTGCTGCTGTCGTGATCCAGGGTAAACACATGCGTGCCTTGCCCTATGCTCAGCACAAGTAGAGTCGCTGGCCCATACATCACATACAGCGCAGCGCGCTGTGCCTGGCCAGGCTGTAAAAATGCCTGCTCGCCCTGGGTCGCCACGCCGGTATTCGGTAGCACAGAGAAAATACTGCCGACCACACCATTGATGGCTAAATTGGAAGAACCATCCAGCGGGTCCATACTGACCAGAAATGGTGCATCCAGCGTTTCGAACAGCACCGGCTTGTCTTCTTCTTCAGACAGCACGGCAGCCACCACGGCTGAAGCACGCAACTGTTCAATGGCGACTTCATGACTGCGGATATCCAGTTGCATCTGCGTCTCGCCCTGCACATTGGTAGTGGCGGTTTTTTCAGTCACCCCTTGCAGGGCGCCCTGACGCACCAGGGCAGCGATCTCAATGCCAGCCTGGGCTGCGTGCCATATCAACACGTTCAATGCATGATTCAGTGAAACCTGTTTCAGAAATACGTCCAATTGCATGGCAGATACCTTTTTTATGGTTTTAGCGATACTTGCAGCCAAACTGTACCCGACAACACGGCGGCGCAAAGTTGCGATGACAGGCTGGAAACACCTGCATTTAACCTCAATCAGAAGTTTAACTCTGTCTAGTTATGCAATGTCCATGCCTGATTTTCTATTAAAGTAGACGCCGCATCTGCCAGATTGTTCAACAATCTTGTGACAGCATAATGTCGATGGCCGCCAGAGCAGCGACTTAAAAGGCAGGGATCAATCAGCCTGCACTAATTGTTGCAGGGCATGTTGGGCGGCCACAAAACCAAAGCTGGCAGTGACGCAGATACTGGAACCATAACCCGCACAATGCAAGCCGGTCAGCCCGCTTTCGGCCTCGCACGCCTCTGCGGGCTTTTCTACCGGCTCGTCTGAATAGACTGCGGTGATGCCGAATCTGGCAGATTTTTTATTATCGCTGGCTTTGGGAAAGCCATGATCACGCCGTAACTGGTTGCGGACTTTTGCCAGCATGCGGTCGCCATTGACATGCGCCAGATCGGCCAGGCGTATGCGCGTCGCATCCAGCTTGCCTCCGGCACTGCCTACCATCACCAGCGGCAATCGTTGCTGCTGGCAATAAGCAGCCAATGCTATCTTGGCTTTGGTATCATCCATGCAATCAATGACGATAGCAGGCTGAGGCGTCAGCACGCTGCTGATGTTTTCTGCCGAGATAAAGTCTTCGACCTCAAACACCTGGCACAGCGGGTTGATCTGCTCTATGCGCTCGCGCATGGCGGTCACCTTGGCTTTGCCCAGGTTGGCATCCAGCGCATGGATCTGACGGTTGATATTGGATTCGGCGATATTATCCAGATCAACCAGGGTGAGCTTGCCGACGGCATTGCGCGCCAGGGCTTCCACCGTCCACGAACCTACCCCGCCTATGCCTATCACCAGCACATGCGCGGCTTGCAGGCGTTGCAAGCCTGGCTCGCCATACAAGCGGCGCACGCCGGAAAAACGGCGGGCTATATCCAGCTCGGGAGGTACGGCCAGATTCATTTGCTGCTCACGGTTTCCAGCACCACATATGCCAGCGCCAGGTTTTTTTCATCGCTGATGCTGATGTGCGACTGATGAATGTGATGTTGCTTGAGAAAAGCCTGCAAGGTAGGCGCCAGCTGCAGCAGTGGCCGCCCGAGCGCGTCATGGGTGACGGCTATATTGTGAAAACTGACGTCGCCGCGTATGCCGGTGCCTATGGCTTTGGCAAAGGCTTCTTTGGCGGCAAAGCGTTTGGCCAGAAAACGGGCTTTCAACTGGCTGGCCTGATAATCGGCCCACTCCGAATCTGCCAGTATCCGCTTGGCAAACGGTTCGCCAAACTGATCCAGCGAGGCCTGTATGCGCTCGACTTCAACGATATCTGTCCCAATTCCAAAGATCATATGGTCACCTCGCAAACTCAACCCTTGCATTTATCTGCGGCGTTCAGGGTTTAGTCAAATCGCCGAATTCCTAATATATCGCTGCAGGGTCTTGCCGGTTGCCGGCGCCCCCTGTAGCTACAGCCTTACCTCATGTACAGACTACCTGGCCGAGAACTCTTTCATCAGGGCTTTCATTTCGCGCACGGCATTATCCCAACCTACAAACAGTGCATGCGCCACGATGGCGTGGCCTATATTCAGCTCTTCAAACCCGGGCAGACGCGCGATGTGATGCACATTGTGGTAATGCAGACCATGCCCGGCATTGACTACCAGGCCGCCAGTCTTGGCATGGTAAAGCGCAGTCTCTACCCGGCGTAACTCTTCAGTCTGGGTCTTTTCGCTTTCAGCATCGGCAAAAGTGCCAGTGTGTATCTCGATCACAGGTGCGCCCAGCTTGATGGCAGCATCGATCTGCGCCAGATCCGGCGCGATAAACAGCGAGACACGTATGCCCTGGTCAGACAGTTTTTTGACCGCATGTTCCACTTTTGCATAATGCGCCAGCACATCCAGGCCGCCTTCAGTAGTGCGTTCTTCGCGGCGCTCCGGCACCAGGCAGACATCCTGCGGTTTGACCTGTATCGCGATATCCAGCATTTCGTCAGTGACTGCACACTCCAGGTTCATCTTGGTTTGCAGCAAAGGACGCAAGGCAAAGATATCGGCATCCTGCATATGGCGGCGGTCTTCACGCAAATGCAGGGTGATACTGTCGGCACCGGATTGCTCGGCGCGTAAGGCAGCTTGAACCACGCTAGGATATTTAGTACCTCGCGCCTGGCGTATCGTGGCGACATGATCGATATTCACACCTAATTTCAGCATATCTGGCTTTTAAGAGACTTGATAAAAACGCTATTTTACCTGCTGTCTGAGCAAAACCATACCATTAAGCGCTGACCGTCAGGGGTCAGGGTAGGTATAGGCTGATGTCATGCAAATATATTGCCCCAGTCATTAAAGATTAATCTGTTTCAACCATCATCCCCGCACAGTAATACTTTGCTCTTTAAACACCTCCTTGACGGAATTTTTCATTTAGCGGGATTTTTGTGAATAAATTAAAAAGATATAAATCTACCTCCATCGTGATCGCAGCAGTGGGATTGTCTCTAGGCGCAGTTTCCTTGGTTTCCGGGCTGGAACTCAAACCCACGCTCTCAATACCTGATGACAAAGGCAGCTGGACTACCGGCGACTTGCATACCCATACCACCCAATCTGATGACTCACGCACGACACAGACATTAGACTATCTGCTGGATAAGTCACTGGACACTTACAAACTGGACTGGATGATACTGAGCAATCACCTGCGTTCATCCAGGTTAGATAAGAATGGCAATGTATTGCCTAAACCGGTGCCTTTTGCCTACGCCATGGAAACCATTGAGATCCCGCACGTTAAAGATCTGCAGGCGGGCGGCACTTACGCAGACAAAATGATCATTTCCGGTGCCGAATGGGATATGCCTACGCATGATCACGTCAACGTGGTGATGCTAGACAACGAAGCTACGCTGGAGGCTTCGACCAGAGGTGCAAAAGAGTTCCAGTATCTGTTCACCACCCTGGCTGAGTCAACGTTTGACCCGGTCGATGTCGCCGCCTGGAAAAACAGAAACGGCACCAAGCGCCCTAACACGACTGGCGCCGATGCTTTAGCCGCTTTTTCGTGGTTGAAAACGAATTATCCGACCACCAGCTTTGCCACCATCAACCATCCTTCGCGCAACCCTAACAAATATACGATACAGAATCTGCGCCAAATGAATGATCTGGCACCTGACATCGTGTTTATGATAGAAGGCATGGTCGGCAACCAGATGGAACCTGACCGTGGCGGTTATACCTCAGCTTATATAGATGCCAATCTGCCCAATCGCACTTATGGTGGCACGGATGCCATCGTCGCCAAAGTCGGCGGTATGTGGGATGCACTGCTGGGCGAAGGGCGTCACGTTTGGAACATCGCCAACTCCGACTCACACTTTAAAATCGATGCGGCCAGCAACAGCAGTGGCTACTATCCTGGTGAATATTCCAAGAACTATGTGTGGATGCCAGACAGCAGCAAAGGCACGGCCACCGGGTTCATCTCCAGCCTGCGCGAGGGTCGCATGTTTGGTGTGTATGGTGACCTGATCGATGCGCTGGATTTCAGAGTAGTAGGTTCTTCAGGCACTGCCTTTATGGGTCAGGAGATCAAAGTCGGCGCAGGTGAAAAAGTCAAGTTCACCATCCGCTTTAAAAGTCCGGCATTAAACAACTATCTCAAGCCGGTGGATGGCAATACCCTGGCCAATATGAAGCCTGTAGTCAACCATGTGGACCTTATCGTAGGCGATGTCACAGCCAAAGCCAGCCCTGACTCTGCGGCTTACAACGTTGCCACCAATGCATCCACCCGCGTTCTAAAGCGCTACACAGCTGCAGACTGGAAGGTAGGCAAAGACGGTTTTGCATCTATCACCGTACAACTGGTGGCCAACAAAAACCAATACTTCAGGTTGCGCGGAACGAATCTGGCAGTTGACACACCGGGGCTCAGCTTCAACGGCGAACCACTGGCTGACCAGAAAACCTGGGTACTCAACAGTCAGGGTGGCGTTGATAACAATGGTCGCGTGAATGCAATCAATGACCGTAATTACAGCAGTCTCTGGTTTTACTCCAACCCGGTTTTCGTCTCAGTCAATTAATAGCGAGGATGGGCAGCGATCGCTGCTCATCTTCCCACTGTGATGGCGACATATTTTTTTAAACTTAATATTTCAGGATTCTTTATGCAATTCATTAAATCTTTGCTGTTGGTAGTGGCTCTGACTTTCACTGCTAGCGGCGCTGCGCTCGCGGATTATCGTTACAACATTATTGCAGTGGATGACGTAGACGGAGACCCTACATTCTCCGGCACTATGACCACCAGTGCGCCCTTCTCACTGGACTACAACTTCAGCGTTTTAGACTTTGTCCTGAATAACCCTTTAGACAACGTCACTTATAGCAGCACAGACGCCAGCATCAGCATAGACAGACAAGGGTTCACGTTTATTGCAAACAATAACAGTTCCTCTTTTATCCTGACGCTATACCCGGATAACAGCTACTTCTCCGAGTTCACCGCTTTCGGCCTGGATACGATCAACAATTCAGGTTACTTTAGCTTTATACAACAAGCCGCAACCGTACCAGAACCACAAAGCTCTGCCATGCTCCTGATAGGCCTGGCTTTGCTTGGCGGCATGGTCAGACGCAAACAAAAAGCCTGACGACCTACCTGAGGTCTCACAGGTGAGGCCTCACAACTGAGGTCTCCCTCAGCCAGTCGTGCAGGCCATGATGATGCAGGCAAGAGAACGCCTGCTTTGCTTAAATTAAAACCCTTGTAGATCCACCAGTAACTGGCGGGTGTGCAAGGGTTTTTCTCCAAGGTAATGTTGCAGCAGATAGCGCATCAACTGCTTGCTTTGTGTCTGCGTGGTGGCATTGCCATAACTGCCGCGCGCCATATCCAGCAGCGTCACGCCCTGGAGCAAGACGCCGTTTTTAGTCACGCCAGGTGCGCAGGCGCCATAATCCGCTTCAAATCTATAGGTTTCATCGGCATGGATGATCTCGCCGTTCTCATCATGCGTCAGTGGCACGGCATAGCCTAGCTCCTGCAACATTTTCAGCTCGAACCTGCGCATGATCTCGGCCAGCTGGCCACTGCCGGTCTCGTGGCTGAGCGTGGACAGCAATTGTACGGTTTGCGCATAATACTCAAACAGTTGCGCATGGGCGTCGTCGCGCGGCAGCAGGCGCAACAGCAATTCATTCATGTAAAACCCGCACATCAGGGCGTCGCCTTTGAGCAGCGTCAGCCCGGTCAGCCACTCCAGCCCGTGCAAGGTCTTCAGTTCGTTTTTACCCGACCAGGTACCCGCCAGCTGCTGGAAAGACTGCAACATGCCGCGCATGGCAGACAGCGGTCTGCGCGCCCCTTTGGCCACACCGGCTATGCGGCCAAAATCGCGGCTGAACATCTCAACCACCAGGCTGGTTTCTTTAAAGGGATAGGTGTGCAGGATAAAGACCGGCTGTAGCGATTGCTTAAGTGAGGCAACGTTAGGCATGCTCACGGCCATGGCGCTAGCTGCTGGTCGCTACGACTAAAAACCCAGGCTTTTGAGTGCCCGTTCGTCATCTGCCCAGCCACCTTTTACCTTGACCCAGGTTTCCAGATAGACTTTTGAGCCGAACAGTTTTTCCATGTCCTGGCGTGCTTCGGTGGAGATCTGCTTGAGCTTCTCGCCACCCTTGCCTATGATCATCGGTTTCTGGCTGTCTTTATCGACGATGATGACGGCAAAGATACGGCGCAGCTTTTTCACGGTCTCGAACTTTTCAATCTCTACCGTCATTGAATAAGGCAACTCATCGCCCACCAGGCGGAAGATCTTTTCGCGTATCAGTTCGGCTGCCAGAAAACGCTCATTCTTGTCGGTCAGTTCATCCTCACCATAGATGGCGGGCTGCTCCGGCAGGTGCTCACGCACAGCGGCCAGCAATCCTTCCAGGTTCTGGTTCTTTTTGGCGCTGACCGGGATGATACCGGCAAAGTCAAACAGCAGATCAAAGTCCTGTATCAGCGGTAACAGATTGCCTTTGTCACCCATCAGGTCTGCCTTGTTCACCACCAGTAACACCGGTTTGTTCATGGGCAGTAATTTCAGTACCAGCTCATCGGCTTCGCCCAGTTTCATGGGTTCGATCACGAACAGCACCACATCGACTTCAGACAGCACCTGTGTCACTGTTTTATTCAGCGTCTTGTTCAGCGCGTTGATATGTTTCTGCTGGAAACCCGGCGTATCCACAAACAGGAACTGGGTATCTTCAGTGGTATGTATGCCCAGCAAACGATGCCGGGTGGTTTGTGCCTTGCGCGAAGTGATGGCTAACTTCAGGCCCAGAATATGGTTGAGCAGCGTCGATTTACCGACATTGGGGCGACCGACGATGGCCACGGTGCCGCAGCGGAAGTCTTCAGTAGGCTGTATGTGTTCTGTCATGATTGGATCTTTTCCATGGCGAGCTTGGCCGCCTGCTGTTCCGCCACGCGGCGGCTGGTGCCGGCACCGGTGGTGGTAAGTTTAAGTTTTTTGATAAAGCATTGCACGGTGAAAGTCTGTGCGTGCGCCTCGCCCTCGATAGTCACGACCTGGTATTCAGGCAGATCCATCTTTTTACTCTGCAGGTATTCCTGCAACTGGGATTTGGCGTCTTTATCAATCGCGTTCGGGTTGATAGTGGTCAGGGTGTCACGGTATAGCAAGGCCACTACTTGTTCGGCAGCAGCAAAGCCACCATCCAGGTAAACAGCACCGACGATGGCTTCGAGTGCATCAGCCAGGATAGAAGGCCTGCGCCAGCCTGCGCTTTTCAATTCGCCTTCGCCCAGCTTGAGGGCATCGCCAAGATTCAGGCTGATGGCCAGTTCAGCCAGGCTGGCCTCTTTGACCAGTTTGGCACGTAAACGGCTGAGGTCTCCCTCGGGCAGGTCGGGGAATAAATTGAATAACTGGTGGGCAATGATAAAGTTGAGTACGCTATCGCCCAAAAATTCCAGCCGCTCGTTATTACTGGCCGAAAAGCTGCGATGTGTGAGCGCCTGCTGCAGCAAGTCTGGCTGCGTGAAGCTGTAAGCAATGCGGGTCTGTAATACCGGGAGCGCGCTCATCTCACCTACTGCGTTGCTTTGCTGGTCGCGTCAAAATCAATCAGCAAACTGATGGTATCTGTCAGCGGGATGTTTTTTTGGTAACGCACGGCCACCGAACGGCCGACCACATTCAGGTCGCGGCCATGCACAGTGGTGATCATGTCTACGTGCATCTGGCGGTCAAATGCAGTACGCATATCGGCGTCACTTTGCAGCATGGGGTCATGGGCGATACGGTTGATGGTAGATTGAATGGAGAAGTATTCCATATAAGATGGCAGTGCCTTTAAGCCCACCATGCCTATAATGCCGACCGCAGTCAGCACCAGCAGGAAACCGAGTACACCTAGCCCATGTTGTGCGCGTGCTGAAACCCTAGAACATTTCATTTGCCATCTCCTCACAAATTGCGACTATCACCACCATCACCCGGGGTGCTTAACTGATACTTTGCCCGATACGGCGCCACTGGTCAAAGTTAAACCAGATAAAGAAGGCGCGGCCGACCAGGTGTTTCTCTGAGACAAAGCCCCAGACGCGGCTGTCAGAACTATTGTCCCGGTTATCGCCCATGGCATAGTACTCGCCTTCAGGCACAGTGACGGTCTCGCCCTGCATCAGGCGGTCACCCAGGCTGCCCGGGCTGTACTGGTTCATGATGTCATGGATCAACACATCATGCTTGAGCGTGTCTAACTGCTCAGTCAGACGCGAGGCCGTGACATCGACTGCACGGGCGCTGCCGCTCTCGTCATTCACATTCAGGGCATACTTGTAGGGTGCTATGAAATCCAGGTTGACCACTTTGCCGTTGATGGTCAGCTGTTTGTCGCGGTACTGGATCTGGTCGCCAGGCAAGCCGATGACGCGCTTGATGTAGTCTATAGACGGGTCTGGCGGATAGTGAAAAACGAACACATCGCCACGCTTGGGTTTGTCGACCGGGTAAAACACGTTATTGAGGATAGGCACGCGCAAGCCATAAGTGAATTTATTCACCAGGATATAATCGCCAGCCAGCAGGGTAGGCATCATGGAGCCGGAAGGGATCTTGAACGGTTCTACGATAAATGAACGTACAGTGAACACCAGCAGGATTACCGGGAAAAAGCTTTTGCTGTATTCCACATACCACGGGTCTGGCACGTCGCCCAGCGCACTCGCCTGGCGTTTCTTGCGCAAAATCAGAATATCCAGCAACCAGATCACGCCGGATACCAGCAAAATCACCAACATAAAAATCGCAAAATACATGCTCGTTCCCTGTAGAAATCGGGTGTTCCCGTTTTATTTGTCTTCAACGCGCAGAATAGCCAGGAAGGCCTCTTGTGGGATCTCCACATTACCGACCTGCTTCATGCGCTTTTTACCTTCTTTTTGTTTATCCAGCAACTTGCGCTTACGACTGACATCACCACCATAGCACTTGGCGATCACGTTCTTGCGCATGGCCTTGACAGTCTCGCGCGCAATGATATTGGCGCCTATCGCTGCCTGAATGGCGATATCAAACATCTGGCGCGGGATCAGTTCACGCATTTTAGACACCAGCTCACGCCCGCGATAGATACTATTGGCCCTGTGCACGATCAGGCTCAGCGCATCGACACGCTCGCCGTTGACCATGATATCCAGTTTCACCAGATCGGCGGCACGGAACTCAAGGAACTCGTAATCCATAGAGGCATAGCCACGCGACACGGATTTCAGTTTATCAAAGAAATCGAGCACCACCTCGTTGAGTGGCATTTCGTAACTGAGCATGACCTGGCGGCCCATATACTGCATATTGCGCTGTAAACCGCGTTTGTTGTTACACAGCGTCATCACCGGGCCAACATAATCCTGCGGCATCAGCAGGTTCACCACTATCATGGGTTCGCGGATCTCTTCCACACGGGAAGGCTCGGGCAGGCGTGACGGGTTCTCGATCTGCACTACTTCGCCGGTTTTCAGCAGCAACTCGTAGATCACGGTAGGCGCGGTGGTGATCAGATCCATATCGTACTCGCGCTCTAAACGCTCCTGTACGATCTCCATGTGCAGCAGGCCTAAAAAGCCGCAGCGGAAACCAAAACCCAACGCAGTGGAGTTCTCCGGCTCGAACTGCAGGCTGGCGTCATTCAGGCTGAGTTTTTCCAGCGCGGTACGCAGGCCTTCGAACTGGTTGGATTCGACCGGGTACAAACCGGCGAACACCTGTGGTTTGACTTCCTTAAAACCAGGCAATGGCGCGCTGGCCTGTCTGCCAGCCAGCGTCACGGTATCGCCCACCTTGGCGGCGGCCAGTTCTTTAATACCGGCGATGATAAACCCTACTTCACCTGCATTCAGCTGCGGGCGTTGCAGCGATTTAGGGGTGAACACACCTACCTGTTCACACAGATATTCAGCGCCGGTCGCCATCAGGCGTATCTTCTCTTTGGCACGCAAAACACCATCAACCACGCGCACAAGCATGACCACGCCCACATAGTTATCAAACCAGGCATCGATGACCA
Source organism: Methylophilus sp. (assembly GCF_052437885.1). Classification (GTDB taxonomy): domain Bacteria; phylum Pseudomonadota; class Gammaproteobacteria; order Burkholderiales; family Methylophilaceae; genus Methylophilus. The sequence continues at coordinate 28,935 of NZ_JBQVPB010000016.1, forward strand.
GGGCTTTGAGCGGCGCATCTATATCACCTGCCGGCGGCGGCACTTTGGCCACCACTTCTTCCAGCACATCGCGTACACCTAACCCGGTTTTGGCTGAGCATTGCACGGCATCGGTGGCATCCACGCCGATCACATCTTCAATCTCTTGCGCCACACGGGCCGGATCGGCTGAAGGCAGGTCTATCTTGTTGAGTACGGGGGTGACTTCTACACCCAACTCGATGGCGGTGTAACAGTTGGCCACGCTTTGCGCTTCAACGCCTTGCGAGGCATCCACCACCAATAGCGCGCCTTCACAGGCGGACAGTGAGCGGCTGACCTCGTAACTGAAGTCCACATGCCCCGGGGTATCGATCAGGTTGAGGAAATAAGTCTCACCGTTGTTGGCTTTGTATTGCAGGGCAGCGGTTTGCGCTTTGATCGTAATGCCGCGCTCACGCTCGATATCCATGCTATCCAGCACCTGCGCTTCCATTTCGCGCGCCTCCAGGCCACCGCACAACTGAATGATGCGATCAGCCAGTGTCGATTTGCCATGGTCAATGTGGGCAATAATCGAGAAATTACGAATATTCTTCATGTTCTGCTATAGGTTGATTACAAGCAAGAAAGGCGCTTAACGCGCCTTTCCGAATTTGCTGGCATTTTACAGCAAACGCCTATTTATCAGGGATTTATTTTAAAGCGCCCAGGCTGCACAGCGCTTTAAAACACGCCCTTACTTGCTCACCTTGATAGGCACATACAAAGTATTTTCACCTCTGAGCACCAGCACCGCCACCGTTTTGCCGGCAGCGACAGCGTTGATCTGCTTGTTGAACAGATCCACACTCTGGCTTTCATTGTTGTTCAGCCCCAGGATCACATCACCACGGCGTATGCCGGCCTGGGCAGCTGCACCCACGCTTTCAACCACCAGCAGGCCGTTTTTGCCATTCAGCTTTTTCTTCTGCTGTGGCGTCAGTTCACGCAGGGTCAAACCGATCTTGTTAGACTCAGGCTTGGCAGGCTCTTTGCTCGAAGGCTGCGCGTCTGCCTGCTCGTTAGGCATCTCACCGATACCCAGTTGCAAGGTCTTGCTGGCGCCTTTACGCACGATCTCTACCGGCACCACTTTACCTGGCTTGATCGCAGCCACCACCCGCGGCAGATCGGCAGATGTCACGATAGGCTTGCCATCAAACTTGAGGATGATATCGCCGACTTCCAGGCCACCCTTGTCTGCCGGGCTGTTTTTCTCGACCCCGGCGATCAATGCGCCACTGGTCTGCTTGAGGCCAAAAGAATCAGCCAGGTCTTTGGTGACTTCCTGTATGCCTATGCCCAGCCAGCCACGCGAGATACGGCCGCTGGATTTTAACTGGTTGGAGATATCAATGGCGACATCGATAGGGATACTGAAAGACAGACCCATGGAGCCACCGCTCTTGCTGTAGATCTGCGAGTTGACACCGACCACCTCACCGCGCAGGTTGAACAGCGGGCCACCCGAGTTACCCGGGTTGATGGCGACATCGGTCTGGATGAACGGCACATAATTTTCCTGCGGCAAGGCACGGCCTTTGGCACTGACGATGCCGGCTGTCATGGTGTTTTCCAGACCGAACGGGGAGCCGATCGCAGCCACCCACTCACCGACTTTCAATGCGCCAGGATCACCGACCACGACTTTAGGCAGTCCGGTCGCTTCAATCTTGATCAGCGCAACATCGGTACGCTTGTCAGCACCTATGATCTTCGCCTTGAATTCACGCTTGTCAGACAGTTTGACCAGTACTTCATCTGCCTCGCTCACCACATGCGCATTGGTCAAAATATAACCGTCGCCGCTGATGATAAAGCCTGAGCCCAAGGACTGAGTCTTATAATCCTGCCCGCCCTCTTGCCCGGGCATGCCAGGCATACCGGGAATGCCAAAACGGCGCAGCAACTCTTGCAGGTTCTCATCATTCGGCATGCCTGGGAAGCCCATACCGCCACCATTGCCGTGGACGACCGAGGTGGTACTGATGTTGACCACGGTAGGCCCCTGTTTTTCAGCCAGCTCGGTGAAATCAGGCAAGTCCTTGGCCTGCACCGGCATGACGAACATCGTTAATGACATGCTGCATGTCAGCAATACTGCAGAAATCCATTGCTTCATCATGATTCTTCCTATTATTTAATCAGTTCAAAATTCAATTTTATAAAAATATATTCCAAGCTGCCGGCTCTGTGGCGATCGCAGGCGTTATTTTTTTACTCACATGGTGTCCGCTGCACTCAAAAACAAGAGCACGCAGTGACACCGCCATACAAAACGCCACTGCCAATGCAGTCTGCACATGCAATAGGGATAGATCAAAGGCGTTCGTCATGTATGGGAAAGAGATCGGGGATTTAAAGAGTCGTGTCGAGTGCATATTGCATGCTGAGGGCAGAAGTGGTCCGCGGGTCTATTTTTTAAAGGTCACCTGCTGTGCGATCTGTTCAACCGTTTGTGCCGGCACTTCGCCAACGACAACCAGCTGATAGCCATTTAACACATGTGCATAAACATTGGTGGAACCCATGTTCTTTTTGCCTATGCGCGGCTGCATGCCTTTGATCACCGGCTCGACGAATAGTGATACCGAGGCCAGGCCATCAGAGAAGATCAATTGCTGCACCGGCACTGCCCTGCCTGGTACACGCAGGCGTATCTGGTCTACTTTTTTGTAACCGGCCGGCAGGTTAGCGATCACCAGGTTATTTTCCACATGGGTCAGATCGGTGGTGTCATCCATCACATATGGTTTGGAAGCATCTATCTTGGGCTGGAACCAGTCCAGGTCTTTGGTTTGCAGCATGGAGACCTGGTTAAAGCCGATCTGCTCCAGTGTATTGCCCTGGGTATCCAGCATGCTCATTTTTAGCAGCAAGCCATATTCGCTGTCAGACCAGACACGGTACTGGTAGCGCAGATTGTCATTCGGGATCATATCGATCACTTGCGCCAATCGGCCGGCGATGCGCTCCTGGCCGATGAATTTCAGCTTGTAGTTTTGCTTGAGGGGTTGCAGCTGGGTGGGCAACATGGCCGGGAACAGGTTCTGGCCACGGCGCTTTTCAATCACTACCTTGTCGTTTTTAGCGTTAAAGATAACGATGTCATCGCCTTCGCTGAACACTTCACGCGGGCGGCCATCGAGCACGACATTGCGCGTGAATTCGCGCCCGGCTTCATTGATATGTGTAATTTGAACGGAGCGAATGATCGCTCCGTTGTGGTAAATGAACAAGCCCTGATAATTGAGCTCCCTGGCTGCAGAAGCGGTCCTCTGCATGGCAGGCCATAAATCTTCTTCTGCCCACGCCTGCTGGCAGAGCACACACGCAAGCAACACACGAATCACACCCGGCACAGACATACCAATCACAGTTAAATTTATTCGCCAGCGTTGTAGGTTACGTTGTGGATATAGTAAGTCGCACTATTAGGGGAATAGTTGTGATGCGCCATCACATACTGATCAGTTTCGCTATCGGCGATCTGCACCGTTTCAACCGTTGCCGGCTGATTGAGCACGAACATGCCGACAAAAAACGCCGCTGCGACAGATGCCGCCACAGACCAGATGTATTTAGTCGGGCGCGGGCGTATTTGCGCCACGACAGGCGTCACTGCGGCTTGAGGAGCCAGCACCACAGGCTCATCGTTCAGAGCGGCCATGATGCGGCTGGTCATATCCGGCTGCACCCAATTTTCTTCACGGATGACATCACGGATGATGTGATAATCCTGCCAGGCCTGCGCCACCTCTCCGGTAGACTTGGCCGCCAGAAAGATATGTTCACAGCGCTCAACATCGGCTTCGCCGTCAATTAAAGCGGACAATTGCTGCTTCATAATAACCCCAAATCAATCAATGTTTTTATGTTAGCACTTAACAAATTATTTGTCATAACACCTATATTCAAAAAATAACCGCATCAAATTGGACTTGCTTACCAACGTTTATGTTGGGGCGTATCCAGCAATGGTCTCAGTTTTGCAGCAATGGTCTCACGGGCGCGGAAAATACGTGAGCGCACGGTACCAATAGGACATTGCATGACCGTGGCAATGTCTTCATAACTCAAGCCTTCCAGCTCACGCAAGGTGATCGCCGTACGCAACTCTTCTGGCAAAGCACTGATCGCATCATTGACAGTCTGCGCGATCTCTTTGGTCATCAGCGAGGTTTCAGGCGTTTCCATCGTACGCATGTCCTGGCCTTCGTCAAAATTCTCTACATCTTCGATTTCAACGTCCTGCATGACTTGTGGCTTGCGCCCCATAGACACCAGATAGTTTTTAGCGGTATTGATGCCTATACGATACAACCAGGTATAAAAGGCACTGTCACCACGAAAACTATGCAAAGCCCTATAGGCTTTAATAAAGGATTCCTGAACCACGTCCTCGACTTCGGCCTGGTCGCGGATCATACGCGACAATAGACGCCCAAGCTTGCGGTTATATTTCTCTACCAGCAATCCGAATGCGCGTTTATCGCCCTGCTGGGCACGTTCAACCAGCAACTGGTCGAACTCTCTATTCTCTATCTGTTTGGCGTTTGCCGCCTGAACAGTCATATCGCGATGACTCCCTTGGGTAATTTTCTGATTGGGAGTAGTATACGCTTTTGTATTGTTATCGACGAACCCGGTGCGTGTTAACGCCTCTAATTTTGTTGTGTTTAACATCGTCTCATCCCTTATTTTCGCCTGCCAATGCAACATGCAATACAGACTTTTATCTGACACCGCCTTTTCCGCGAAGTTCCCCCGACTTAACAACATATGAATAAAGTCTTTGACGTCTTGATCATTGGCAGTGGCTTGGCGGGGCAATCGCTGGCTTTGCGGCTGGCCGACAGTTACCGCATCTGCATACTCAGTAAACGTGAGCTGTCCATGAGTGCCAGTAACTGGGCACAAGGTGGCATCGCGGCAGTACACAACAGTGAAGACTCCATAGAAGCCCATATACAGGACACCCTGGATGCTGGCGCCGGCCTGTGCGATAGCGAAGTCACGCGCATGGTGGTGAATAATGGCCGTGCCAGCATTGAATGGTTGCTGCAGCAAGGCGTGAATTTCACACGTGAAGCGGAAGATGACCGCCTGCACCTGACGCGTGAAGGCGGCCATAGCCACAGACGGGTGGTGCATGTCGCCGATGCCACCGGCCAGGCAGTGCAGACCACCCTGACCGACCGTGTGCGCGAACATCCCAACATCACTATTCTTGAACACCATATCGCGGTAGACCTGATCACCACGCACAAGCTGTTCCAGCAGACCGCCAGTGACGGCCCTAACCGCTGCCTGGGTGCTTATGTGTTAAACAGCCAGACCGGGCATGTCACCACGCTCTCGGCGCAATATACAGTGATGGCCACCGGCGGTGCCGGCAAGGTTTACCTGTACACCACCAACCCGGATATCAGCACCGGTGACGGCATTGCCATGGCCTGGCGGGCCGGCTGCCGGGTCGCCAATATGGAATTCGTGCAGTTTCACCCGACCTGCCTCTACCACCCGCATGCCAAATCGTTCCTGATCTCGGAAGTGCTGCGTGGCGAAGGTGGCTTGCTCACCTTGCCGGACGGCAGCCGCTTCATGCATCTGCATGACGAACGGGCCGAGCTGGCACCCCGCGACGTGGTCGCACGCGCGATAGACTTTGAAATGAAAAAACGCGGCCTGGATTGTGTCTACCTGGATATCAGCCACAAGCCACTAGACTTTATCCAGTCACATTTCCCCAACATCTATAAACGCTGTTTGCAATTGGGCATAGATATCAGCAAACAGCCTATCCCGGTGGTGCCTGCCGCGCATTACACCTGCGGCGGCGTGATGACCGACATGCATGGCCGCACCGATATCGATTGCCTGTATGCGATAGGCGAGACCGCCTGTACCGGCCTGCATGGCGCGAACCGGCTGGCCAGCAACTCCCTGCTGGAATGCCTGGCATTCAGCCAGAGCTGCGCGCAGGACATACAAGCCTCGGGCCAGCAACCCACCATCTCGCTGCCGGATTGGGATGAAAGCCGCGTCACCGATGCCGACGAAGAGGTACTCATCACCCACACCTGGGATGAGCTGCGGCGGTTCATGTGGAACTATGTCGGCATCGTGCGCACCAATAAAAGACTGAGCCGGGCATTGCACCGCATCCATATGTTGCGCGATGAGGTGCACGAGTTTTACAGCAACTTCAAGGTCAGCCATGACCTGATAGAACTGCGTAACCTGTTGCAGGTGGCCGAGCTGATCGTGCGCTGTGCGATCGAGCGCGAGGAAAGCCGCGGGCTGCATTACAGCAAGGATCACCCCGAACTGTTAGCAGAGGCCATCCCCACCGTGTTAGCACCAGAAAACTACACCAGCCTGCTGGATTAACATGTGGGCACGTCTACTGCTCTGCGTGTTATGCCTGACCAGCGCAGGCAGCCATGCCGAGCCGGTGCTGCAAAAAGTAGTGGATGGCGACACGGTGATCATCCGTGACCAGGGCAGCAGCTATCGCCTGCGCCTGCTGGATATCGACGCCCCTGAATCACAGCAGGCTTATGGCAAGCAGGCAAAACGCAGCCTGATGAGCCTTTGCAACGGCAAGATAGAGGTACGGACCAGCGGCACAGACCTTTACGGACGCACCCTGGGCCACCTGAGCTGCAACAATATCGACGCCAGCCGATACCAGGTCGCACAGGGCATGGCCTGGTTCAATAGCCGCTACTCCAGCCGCACAGAATTAGCGCCATTGCAACAACAGGCACAACAGCAGGCACTGGGTCTATGGCAACAGCCGGACCCCACCCCACCCTGGGTTTGGCGCAAGCATTTTGGTCAACATTATCGACAGCGAGAATGACCATATCCCGTCAATATCCTTTAGAATAATGTTTTTATTAGCGAACAACTTAGGACACTTCACATGCAAGTAGCAATGAACACCGTAGTCAGCATGACTTACAAACTACAAAATACCGAGGGTGAGACCCTGGAGGAAAGCCAGCAACCTGTCGCTTACCTGCATGGCGGTTACGACAATATTTTCCCTAAAGTAGAAGAAGCCATGCATGGCAAAAACGTCGGTGATGTGATCGAAGTCAGCCTGGACCCGGAAGATGGTTTTGGTGAGTACGATGATGGCCTGGTGCAGATCGAGCAGGCCAGCGCTTTCCCGGCTGAAGAGTTGAAAGTGGGCATGCAGTTTGAAGGTGAAGACGAAACCGGTGACGTGATCCTCTACACCATCACTGATATCGCTGATGGCAAAGTAGTGGTGGATGGCAATCATCCCTGGGCTGGTCAACGCCTGCTGTTCACGGCAACCATCAAAGATGTACGCTCAGCCAACAAAGAAGAAATAGAGCACCAGCATGTACATGGTGCCGGTGGCCATCATCACTAAGTATTAAACCAGGCCAGTATTAAAACGGCTGGCGCAATTGACCTTGCGCCAGTTGCAACACCTCATCGGCGATCTCCGCCACCTCATCACGCACATGGCTGACATACAAGGTCGGCAAACCAAATGTGGTGATCACCTTCCTGATATAAGGCAATACCTGCTGCTTTAGCGTCTCATCCAGGCCACTCAATGGCTCATCCATCAACAATACACTGGGTTGGCTGAGCAGGGCCCGGCCTAAGGCCACTCTTTGTTTTTCACCGCCGGATAACTGGCTGGGCCTGCGTTGCAATAAAGCAGCGATATCCAGCACTTCGACCACTTCAGGCAATGAAATAGCCACCGCGCCTTTAGGCATGCCATAGCGCAGGTTGTGCTGCACATCCATATGCGGAAACAGCCTGCCATCCTGAAAAACGATGCCTACTTGGCGCTGCCAGGGCGGCAACTGTATGCCATGCCTGGAATCGAACCATACCTGCTGATGGCTTTGAATCAGGCCGGAAGCTGGCATCAACAGCCCGGCCAGACTATGCAGCAAGGTGGTCTTGCCCGAGCCCGAGGCACCCATGATGCCCAGGCAATTACCAGGTTTTAACTCAAACTTTGCTTGCAGCGTAAAAGCAGGCGCTGCCGCGGCGACCGCGTAAGGCTGGCTGATCAGGATATCGACTTTTAGCATCAGCGCTGGCTCCTGATCAGGCGTCTTTCCAGCCATTGGCTGGCCAGCAGGGCGAACACAGACACCAGCACACTGAGTATCACCAGGCGCAGCGCAGCGGCGTCGCCTTCCGGCGTCTGGGTCAGGCTGTAGATCGCCAATGGCAAGGTGCGGGTCTCGCCTTCCAGGTTACCGGCAAAGGTGATGGTGGCGCCAAACTCGCCCAGACTGCGGCTGAATGCCAGGATCGCACCGGTGAGCAAGCCGTGGTAGGACAAAGGCAGCGTGATGGTAAAAAATACTTTTAATGGCGTAGCACCCAGTGTTTGCCCGGCTTGTTCCAGCAGTGGATCGACCTGATACAGCGCCTGGCGGATGGCACGCACCATCAGTGGGAAGGCCATCACCGCCGAGGCGATCACGGCGCCCCACCAGTGAAAAGTGAACTGGATATGCAAATGCTCATATAACCAGGCGCCTATCCAGCCCCTGCGCCCCAGTAGCACCAGCAACATATAGCCCAGTACTACCGGCGGCAACACCATGGGCAAATGCACCAGCGCATCCAGCAATGACTGCCCCCAGAAGCGTTTTTTGACTAGCAGCCAGGCCATCAGCATGGCCGGTAACAGCAAAACGACCACGCACCAAAAGGCCACTTTCAGTGAAAGCAGCACGATGGCGATTTCGGCAGGAGATAAGGTCCACATACGAACTACAAAGACAACAACAGTTTAATCAAGTGGTTTGAACCCATATGAGCCAAGTATTTTTTTGACTTCAGGTGTTTGCAGATATTGATAAAAAGCAGTGGTCGCCGATGCAGCCTGTGGCAACACAGCCATAGGATAGATGATAGGCACATGACTGCTTTCAGGGAACTCACCGGCCAGCTTCACCTTGCTTGAAGACTGCGCGTCACTGGCATACACGATACCGACATCGCACTCATCGCGTTCCACCAGATTCAGGGTGGCGCGCACATCCTGTGTGCTGACCAGGCGGTTCTTGAGCTTTTCCCACCAGCCCAGGCTGGTGAGCGACTGTTTGGCATAAATGCCTACCGGCACGGATAAGGTATCGCCGGTGCACCAGTAGCCAGGGGCTTGCTGATTCACATCTGCTGCCGCCTCGGTCTTGATGGTTAACGGTTTGGCCAAAGGAGTGATCAGCACCAGGCGGTTACTCAGCCATGGCTTGATGGTCGCAGTTTGCACCAGTTGCCTGTCTTTCAGGTATTGCATCCACTTTTCATCGGCAGAGATAAACAGATCCCCCGGCGCGCCTTGCTCCAGCTGCTTTGCCAGGGTGCCCGAGCCACCGTATACCGGCACGATCTGTACACCGCTCTGCTGGCTATATTGCTTGGCCAATACGTTCATCACATCGGTCAGACTGGCCGCCGCGAATACTTTGATCTTGCCTTCTTCTGCTGGCGCCCAGGCGCTGAACAGGCACAGACCGACCAGCATGCCCACACAAGACAATACGCGCGCACCAGACCAGTGTCGCCCGGCCAAGTGTAGCCCACCCTGTTTTCTCATGATTTCCATCCCATATAATTAAGCACTGGCGTTAGCAATGACTCGCCAAAAGCAGTCATGCTATCATCGTTATAGCCACACATGCATTACGAAACCCAAAAAAAATCAGGTTTTTTTCAAGTGCTCAGGTTTTCTTCAAATGTTGGGTGATCAGGTGCAACTCATCCGCTGCCGCCTGTGCCGATTTCTGTAATATCTGCTGGTAGGCCGCTATCAGCGATTGGCCAAACGCCGTCACTTGCGCCCCGCCGCCATGCGTGCCGCCGGTGGTACTCTGCACCACCGCCTGGTCAAAACAGCGATTCATGACATCCACCAGCTCCCAGGCACGCCGGTAAGACATCTGCATCTGCTTGGCAGCGGCAGAAATAGACCCGTGCTGCTCTATCATCTGCAACAGCTCTATCTTGCCCGGCCCCAGCGCAGTGTTGCCTTCATGGTTGATGCGTATCTTGAGTAGGCTTGGTGGCATCTGTCTCATTCCAGCGGGATCTCGGCTTGTGCAAACGCCTCAAATGGCGGCAGTTCTGCCAGCGAGCGTAAATTCAGATCATCCAGAAAATGTTTGGTGGTGGCGTATAACGATGGCCGGCCTGGCACCTCGCGCTGGCCGACCACGTCTATCCAGTCACGTTCCTGCAATTGCCGGATCACATTCGGGTTGACGGCCACGCCGCGGATCTGCTCGATATCGCCCCTGGTGACTGGCTGCCTGTAGGCGATAATGGCCAGGGTCTCCATCACTGCGCGCGAGTATTTCGGCTGTCTTTCCGGGTTGAGGCGCGCAAGATATTCGCTGTATTGCGGCTTGGCCTGAAAGCGATAACCACTGGCCACCTGCACCAGCTCCAGCGTCCTATCCAGCCAGTCGGTTTTCAGTTCATCCAGCAGCATGCGCAGCGTAGGCCGCTCCATGCGGCCGGCAAACAGCTTTAGCAGATCATCCAGCGCCAGTGCCTGCGGCGAGGTGAGCAAGGCGGCTTCCAGTATCTGTTTCATCTCCTGGATATTGTCCGGGTCACGCATTAGGAGGCCTCCTCATTGTAAGCGTATGCCTGCACATAAATCGTGCCGAACGCCTCCTGCTGCGTGATGCGGATCAGGCCTTCTTTCGCCAGTTCCAGCATGGCCAGAAAACTGACAACCAGTTTGGGGATGCCGTCTGTTTCCAGATCGAACAACTCATCAAACCGCAGTACGTTGGCCGTGCTCAGGCGCCGCAATAACAAACTCATATGTTCGCGCACCGAAAGCTCGGCGCGCCCCAGCTTGTGGTGCTGGTTCAACTTGGCGCGCTTGAGTACATTGCGCCAGGCCTCGACCAGGTCATCCAGGCCGACTTCCGGCGGTTTGACCTGGCTGATGTGCTGATAGTATGCGGCGGCGACAGTTATCTCCTCGCCTACTTTAGGCAAGGCATCCAGGCGCTGCGCCGCCAGCTTGATGGCTTCATACTCCATCAGCCGCCTGACCAGTTCCGCGCGTGGATCATCCTCTTGCTCGACTTCGGTGGGCTTGGGCAACAGCATGCGTGACTTGATCTCTATCAGCATGGCGGCCATTAACAGGTAGTCTGCGGCCAGCTCGAGTTTGATGGCTTTCATCTTTTCGACATACGCCATATATTGCGCAGTCAGGCGTGCCATCTGGATATCGAGGATATCCAGGTTATGCTTGCGTATCAGGTAAAGCAGCAGATCCAGAGGGCCTTCAAAGGTATCCAGATAGACTTCCAGCGCATCTGGCGGGATATACAGGTCCTGCGGCAGCTCGGAGAGCGTCTCGCCTTTGATCCTGACCGGGCTGTGTTCCTGGATATCCATACTGGGGATTGTAACGATTTGCGCGTGCGGATTAAAGGTTATTCGGCATAAGGGTCAGCAAAGCCCAGTTTTTGCATGACCGCTTTTTCCATGGCTTCCATCAACTCGGCTTGCGCATCCACCTCATGGTCATAGCCGTGCAGATGCAATATGCCATGCACTGTCATATGCGCATAATGCGCCCGCAGGCTTTTGCGTTGCTCGCCCGCCTCTCTCGCCACCACAGGGGCGCAGATCACGATATCACCCATCAGTTGCGGCACTTCAGTCAACGGAAAAGTCAGCACATTGGTCGCATAATCCTTGCCACGGTAAGTCGCATTCAACAGGCGACCCTCCTCGGCATCCACGATGCGGATAGTGACGCTGGTATCCACGCGCAAGGCGGCACGCACCCAGCGCCTGAATTCTGCAGCAGCAGGCAGGTCGTTTTCTGCGCTAGCCAGTTGCAGGGAAAAATCTAGTTGCGGCATACGGTCAAGTTTTCTGAAAAATATCCGTCATTATAAGAAGAAAACCCTTAAAGGAAACCGTGGGATGTCGAATCGGCCGAAACTGGTGGTTGCCAATCGCAAAATGCATGGCAACGTACCAGACAATCATCAATTCATGCAAAGCCTGTTGCAGCAAACGCAGCATCACCAGGCGCGCTACGCCGTGTGCCCGCCACATCCATATCTTTATCAGGCGCAACATATACTGCAGAACAGCCATATCGCCTGGGGCGGGCAAAACATGAGCCGTTTTGAAAAAGGCGCTTATACCGGCTCGGTCTCGCCGGTGATGCTGAAAGAGTTTGGTTGTACCTATGTGATCATTGGCCATTCAGAACGCAGGCAACGCGGCCATGATAGTGATGAAAGCTGCGGCGAACGGTTTGAAGCGGCGATCAAAGCCGGGCTGACGCCTATCTTGTGTATAGGTGAGACGCTGGAGGAATATGAACAGGGTGAGACCGATCTGGTGGTCGTACGCCAGTTAAACCCGGTGATCGCGCATGTAGGCATTGAGGCACTCTCTCAGGGCGTGATCGCCTATGAACCGGTGTGGGCGATTGGGTCGGGCAAAGCTGCTACACCGCAACACGTGCAGGCCATTTTGTCGTTTATCCGTGGCCATATAGGCTTGCTGGATGAACAAGTCGCAGAAAAGATAGATCTGCTTTATGGCGGCAGCGTCAATCCTGGCAATGCGGCGCAGTTATTGAGTATGCCAGATGTAGATGGTGGTCTGATCGGCGGTGCTTCGCTGATCGCAGAAGACTTTATCCGCATCTGCCAGATAGCAAATGAATTAACCGATTTAAAAACAGCGGCCTGATCGACAGCATGATTTTCAGGCAACAAAAAAGCCGACTTGCGTCGGCTTTTTTATAACCAGGTAATCCAGATTACAACTGTCTGAATTACTTAGCTTCTTCAGCAGGAGCAGCTTCAGCTGGTGCAGCTTCAGCAGGAGCAGCTTCAGCAGGAGCAGCTTCAACTGGTGTTTCAGCAGCTGGTGTTTCAGCAGCTGGAGCTTCAGCAGCAGGAGCCTCAACAGCAGGAGCCTCTTCAGCTGGTTTTTCACCACAAGCGGTCAAAGCCAAAGCCAACAATGCAGCCAACAATGCAGAACGTGTCATCTTATTTCCTTAGTATGTATGAGCAAAATTTTGTGTACGGCACAATTCTCATATGCAAGAACCCGCCGAGTAGAAAAATTGTATCAGTAATTTATTAAAAAAAGAATGTAAGTGCAATTAAAAACACAGGATTTTTTTGCATACGAACAACAACTCTCGCTTTTTTTGACAAAAACTCGGCACAAATGGTTCAAATCAGCGCTGGCAAGCTCATATTTCAGCCAAATGCAGATAGCCCAGCAGGTACATGTCACGTAACCATGGCAATAAATAGCTGGCAGTTTCGTCCTGAAAAACCGGCACATCCAGCTGCCGCCGGTTCGCCAGGTGATTGAGCAGCCCGGCACGTTCATCGCTGACCGGCACCAGTTCACCGTTGATAAAATACTGACCCTGCCAATGCAGCATCTGCGTTTGCAGGTCTAACACTACGCCAGAGTCGCGCACAGCAGCGCTGAACTTTGCCAGACTGAGCTTGCGGTTAGGCGTGAACAGCACATAGGTTTTGGGCTCAGTGAAGTAGCGCGCCAGAAAAGGCCCCAGGGCTTCAGGCTGCCAGGTCAGGCGTTGCAACATCTCGCTGACCCGTTTCACCATCGCCTGGTCAATCGCCGCCGCATCCGTGACCGGCTGCAACTCAGGGTCCCGGTACAGCTCATCCGGCAAGCTCTCCTGCCGGCAGGCATCGAGGAACTCAACCGCCAGCTCTCTGGCCGCCGGTGCGCGAAAGCCTATGGAATAGGTCATACAGTCATCATCTTCGGCCACGCCCCAATGCGCCACGTTGGGTGGCAGGTACAGCATATCGCCGGGTTCCAGCACCCACTCCTGCTCGCTGACAAAATCGGCCAGTATACGCAAGGGCGCATCTGCGATCAGGCGCGTATCTGGTTGCTGGCTGATAGACCAGCGCCGCTTGCCCGCCCCCTGCAACAGAAAAACGTCATAGCTGTCCAGATGTGGCCCCACGCCGCCGCCGGTAGGCGCATAGCTGACCATGACATCATCCAGTCTGGCAGTGGGAATAAAATCAAACCGGGTCAACAGGGCTTGTGCTTCCGGCAGCAGATAATTCAGCCCTTGCACCAGCAGTGTCCAGTGCTGGGGCGGCAAGGCTGAAAAGTCATCCTCATCAAACGGGCCTTGCGTGACCTGCCAGCCCGCCCCTTCCTGCGCACGGGCAGGGTCGAACTGTATCAGGCGTGACGGTACTTCTGTTTCGCAGGCCAGGCCGGCCAGTTCATCTGGCGTCAGCAGGCCCTGAAAATCGGGGATGGCTGCGCGGATCAGCAATGGTTTTTTTTGCCAGTATTCGGCCATGAATTGCGCCGGGGTCAGGCCGTTGAGTAAGGTCAGAGCTTGTTGCATGAATAATGTTTATCTAAAAGGGAGGAAAGGCGTCGTGGTAATGCTTTGCGTCAAGCGGGAAATAAAGCGCTGCGATTTTTCCGCCAGCATCAGCGCCAGCAGATCGGTGCGTGCGATCAGTTTTGTGAATTCACGTTCAAAACTCAGGTTCTGACCATCGGCCTGCATGCTGTTGGTCAGCAATAATAGCTCACCACGGGCATTTTTGGCATTGCCCAGCTTCCAGACCGCGATCTCTATGTTGCGCGCTGCATTGTACAAGTTTTGCGGTTCTATGCTATCCAGCAGAAAGAATGCGGATTTATTGCCGTGTGCACGGTATAGCATCGATTGCAGACCGACAATCAGCGCCAGCACGCGGTCGCCGCTGAATTGCGGATTTAAGGCCAGTTTGATGGCTGCCGTATCCTGCGCGCCGCCCAGGGCCTCGAATTTCCACTGATGCGTAGCCACCTGGTCAAATACATAGGTAGCGATCTGCTCCGGCGACCCCAGGCCAGACTTGTGTACCTCGGCCGGGTTGCGTTTGTACAGCTTGAACATCAGCAGGCGCAAGCTGGCCTCATTCTCGGCATATTCAATATCCGCCAGCCGGTCACTATCACTTTTCACTAGCTGGTGCAGGGCATTGCGGTCTTGCCGGATCGGCAATGGTCTGCCATTGGGCGAATCTACATAGCCGCCACTCGGGTTAGTGCTACAAGCCGCAAGCAACAATATGCTTATCCAGCTGCAGCCCCGCCACTTCATGCCACAAGCACCCTTTGCGCTGGAAAGACAATACTGAAACGGCTGCCTTTACCCGGCTCACTTTCAACTTTCAGGATAGCCTGATGATGATGCAGAATATGCTTGACTATCGACAGGCCAAGGCCGGTACCACCTGTGTCGCGGCTACGCCCGCTATCAACACGGTAAAAGCGCTCGGTCAGCCTGGGCAAGTGCTGAGACTCTATGCCTATGCCGGTATCCTGCACACTGAATATCACCTGTTCATCCTGCATTTGCCAGAAAATATCTATCTTGCCATTTTCCGGCGTATAACGCACAGCATTACTGGTCAGGTTGCTCATGGCGCTCAGTAATTCATTATAGCTGCCGCGAATATTCACCTTGGCATCCATATGTAAAGTCACGGTGTGCTCGCCCAGGCTTAACGCTTTGGCATCTTTAAGCAGCTGGTTAAGCAGAGGTTCCATCGCAATATCGGTTTCATCCTTGAGCAGGACATTATTTTCCAAACTGGATAATGTCAGCAAGTCTTCTATAATGCGCCGCATCCGGGTGGTTTGCGACTGCATCATATCGAAATAAGGTTGAATGTCAGGCGAGACTTCGCCTTGCATATCGCTGATGGTTTCCAAAAAACCACCCACCACCGTCAACGGTGTGCGTAATTCATGCGAGACATTGGCAATAAAATCCCTGCGCATGATTTCTGTTTTTTCAATGGCTGAGATATCGCGGCAAATCAGTAAGCGCTGCTTACTGGCAAAAGGAATGATCTGTAATTCCAGCGTGACATCCGGGCTGCGCCAGGATTTGAGTTTTAGCGGCTCGCTGTAATCTTCACTCTGTAAATACTGCACGAATTCGGCCTGACGCAGTAAATAGTAGATAGGCTGATTTTCATCATGCTGGCGCTTAAAGCCCAGCCTTTGTACCGCCGGCTCGTTGAACCATTCGATTTCGTTGCGATGATTCAGCACCACCACACCATCCGGCAATGCACTAGTCGCGTGGCGCAACCTTTCCAGTGTGCTGCTTAGCTGGCTCTGGCTACGCGAGTGCCTGCGCATTTCCTGGTAGAGGTTGGCAAAAATGTCTTCCCAGATGCCTTTGCCATTCGGCATGAAGTTGAGGCCGGGCTTGAGTGACCACTGGTACAAACGGTGCATCCAGTAAAGATGCCCGGCCAGATAGGCGATCACACCGACCACGTAGGCCAGCCAGGCGGTTTCTGCACTGGTCACCCAGCCCAGGATCAGGCAGCAGAATGCCCAGGAAATCAGCAGCCAGAACGCTTTCCAACGAATATCTTGCACAGGCGACACCCAAAATACAGATGGCTGGGATTATACGACACAACCGCGGCAGGATTGTGACGCCTGAGATAAGCTTGCAGTAGAGGCCGGCCTATGGGTCCATCATCAATGGCGCGCTTTTGGCATAAGGCTTGGCCAGCGGTTCACCCACAAACAGCCCTTGCGCAGGCCATTTGACACTTTTCCAGTAAGACTCTATCAAGGTTTCCCCGGCCAGGTAATGCCCCATCACCACTTGCGGATTAGGGAATTTTTGCCAGTAATTGCAAGGTTCTGACACCGTGCCATAGCTGCCGGTGACCCCGGCATCCAGCCAGCGCGTGGCAGGCATTTGAAAGCTGCTGGTCAGCTGACCTCCGGTAGAGGTCAAATGATCGGCGATCGCGCCGGGCAGGTAACTGTTGGTGAGTATGTAATCGACCTGCGCCTGCCCGGTGAAATAGAACATCACCGCCTGGGCTTTCTCCAGCGCTTCCTGACTCAGCGTGTGCAAGGTCAGGCGTTTGGATCTGACTGTCATGCCATCCGGCGGGAAAAACGGCTCGCGCGATCTGGAGCGGGCGGCGTCTTTGGTTTTGAGAAAATAGCCATTGCCTTCATTGAGGCTGAATTCACTCAAAGTGCCGCGGTCTATCAATGCCTTGGCAGCATCGACACTGGTGATAGGCAGCAGCATGGACAGGCGTATATGATGGTCTGCCCATGGCCGCAGTGAGGTACTGTTAAAGTAAGGGCTATCGCGGCCAGGGTCACAGGTTTTTTTACACTGCTCCAGGTCCAGCCCCAGGGTCAGTGCGCTGGTCAGGCTGTTGCACTGTACGGCAAACGGCGTTTTCCACACCACTAGCAACACTTGCTGATCACCCAGCTTGGCCTCGATCTGGCTTTTCAGTGACTCAAACTCGGCCACACTGAGCACATCTTTGCCATGCCGCGGCAACTCCACGCCGATCAGGTTCTCGGCCGGCACCTGGCGCGCCTGTAAATAATAGCGGGCGACTTCTTCACTGAGTGCATCGTTGATATTGTAAATGACCGCGACATCCTCAGGCTTGAGTAGAGAGGGCCTGGTGCGTAACTGCCGGCTCATATCGCCTGCCGCGGCCAGAACTTCGCTCAGCATTAACAGACAAAACAGACATAGCCCAACACTGAACACACCCTTTTTTCGATTCAAACGCATCAAGACCAGCCACTCCGTTTATGGTTATAAATATACAGCTCAGGCAAACTAAACCGCGTAAAATTCAATCATATCGCAGATATGCCCGAGTATCTGACGACATTGATAGAAGGAGATACAAGCAATGACCACTGCACAAACGATTTTGATCACCGGCGCCAACCGTGGTATCGGGCTGGAATACGTACGCCAATATGCGCAGGCCGGCCATACGGTCTATGCCACGGTGCGTGATGTTGCCAGCGCCCATGAGCTGCAATCGCTGGCGGCAAGGCATAGCCAGGTGCAGGTACTGGCACTCGATGTCGCTGATATTGCAGCTATCCGTGCCCTGGCTACACAGTTATCCGAGCTGACTATAGACATACTGATCAGCAATGCCGGCATCTACCCGCCCAGCCGCCTGGGCACGACTGACCCGCAGGCATGGCTGCACGCTTTTCAGGTCAATACCCTCACTACCTACTATCTGGCAGAATCATTTTTAACGCAGTTGCAACGCGCAGCGCAAGGCAAGGTGATCGCCATGACCAGCAAAATGGGCAGCATCACCGACAATGGCAGCGGCGGCGAATATATTTACCGCAGCACCAAGACCGCACTCAATATGGTGGTCAAAAGTCTGGCGCTGGATCTGCAACCGTTCAATATCGCAGTGGCTTTATTACACCCGGGCTGGGTGCGCACCGACATGGGCGGCCCTAACGGATTGATCGACACCGAAACCAGCGTGGCCGGGCTGCGCAAAGTGATAGATGAACTGAGCGTGACACGCTCGGGTGAGTTTATCGCCTATGATGGCAAGACCGTGCCCTGGTAACTATACCGGCTGGTGATCATCCATGGTCTTTGCCATGGTCGTCATCGACAGCACCATCCTGTGACCCGGCAATCACCTTGTAAGGGCTGCGCTCTTCCAGTTCATTGACATAATGCTGCATGGCGGTTTCTTCCCGTGCCAAAAAGCGCGCGACACTGTGCTGAAAATCCTCATGCGTCAACCAGTGGTAAGAACAGGTGGTATAGGGCACGAACCCGCGCGCCAGTTTATGCACGCCTTGTGCGCCGCCCTCAAAATAGCGCACGCCGTGGCTGATGCAATATGCCTGCGGCTGGTAATAGCACAACTCGAAATGCAGGCAGGAAATATCGCGCAGACTGCCCCAGTAGCGACCATACAGTGCGTCCGGACCCAGGATACACAGGCTGGTGGCGATATCCTCTCCCGCCTGGGTGGCAATAAACAGCAGGATACTGTCGGGCATGTCGCGCACTACGTGTTCAAAGAATGCCATGGTCAGATATGGCTGGCTGCCGTGCCGGTGATAGGTATTGCTATAGCATTGATAAAACAAGGCCAATTCATCTGCCGTCAGCTGGTGTCCATTGCGTACCCGGCAAGTCACGCCTTGTTGCTCGACCTTGTTTCTTTCCTGGCGTATTTTTTTACGCTTGTCGCGGCTGAGCACAGCCATAAAGGCATCCCAATCGGCATAGCCGGGGTTTTCCCAGCGAAACTGCACCCCATCACGGCGCAACAGGCCTTGCGCCGCACACTGCGTGGCCGATGCGGTGTCGGGAAACAGGATATGGCTGCCGGATAATGCATGCGTTTCACACAGCGTGCGCATTTCCTGCAACATCGCAGCCGCAAGCTGCTCAGGCGCAGCAAAGTCAGGGTGCACCAGTAAGCGCGGCCCGGTGACGGGCGAAAAAGGAATGGCAGAGATCAGCTTGGGATAATATTGGCCACCCGCCTGTTCGTAAGCATCGGCCCACGACCAGTCAAACACATATTCGCCGTAGGAATGGGTTTTAATATAGCAAGGGGCGGCAGCGACCAGTTGTTCGCCATCCGATACTATCAGGTGATACGGCACCCAGCCGGTCTGCTGGTCTACCGATGCCGAGGTTTCAAACGCATGCAAAAACCTGTAGTCCAGCATAGGATGCGGCCCGGCCAGGGCTTGCCAGGCGGCAGCCGGGATATCCTGCAGTCCACGGCGCCAGCTAAAAGATAAATGACTAAGGGGCATGCTCAGTTTATACCATGCGTAATGGCGATCTGGTAAGTAGCAAACACAATGAGGGAGGATTGCCAGCCCAGCTGGCATGCAGCGCTAAAACTAGCTGGGGCGCTTGCGCAGGCCAGCACTCTCTTTACCTGAAGAGTTCACAGAACTGCTGGCGGGGATCACAGAAGGATTGGATTTGGACTTGTTTTTGAGTTTGGCATCGATGTCGGCATCGCTCGCCGCTGCCTGCTGAGCCTCAGTCCTGGAATCCGCTTCGCGCTGACGTTCTGTCATTTTGGCATAAGCGTTTTCTAGCTCTTCCAGGGTAATGACACCATCGCCGTCGAGGTCGACATAAGAGAAATGGCGTGCTACCTGTGGCAGGCACAAGGTGGCTTCTTCCCGGTCCAGGGTCTCGTCGTTATCGCGGTTACATTCGTTAAAGCGCTGCGAGATGCTGTCATGCATGGCTTTACGCTTTTGCAGCATCAACTGATGGTCGGGATCGGTATTACGGGCATACTCGGTAAGCGCCCTGCGCAAGCGCGCACGGTCTTCGGGGCTGAAGTTGTGTTCCAACGTTTTGGCTAGTCCGGCATCATCGTTGTCCACCACGCGGTTATCGCTCAGGCGGATAGGCAACTTCAGATCGGCACAGGCAGGCAATGCTAGCAACATGGTCGTTGTTAGCAAAAAAACCTCATTTAAATGTTTTATCGCTCTAAACATCCACACCTATACATAACATAGTGTCTTTAGCTTCACCGCCAAACCTGGCCGGGTGTAAGCAAGACCACTTGGGAAAATGCCAGCTGACTACAAAAAGTCAGGCTGCATACCATAACGCAACTGTAGCAAGCACATCAACAGTTTTAACACAAAATAGCGTGTTTCAAACCAGCGTTTTGTGTAAACGGGCACTCATGATGCCTAAGGATTGTAAATGTAATATTTCATCATAAACGCTAATTGTAACCAATTTGTAACTGCCCCATTTCATGCTCTATGCAGCTTGGAGTATAATGTCAGTTGATAAGTTTAGTCCCCCCAGCCGTTTTATCATCAGGTCTCATGACACCGGTATCTCGGCTTAACGCGTTATCCAAGACGCCAGTTTTATAGTGTGAAGGTTCGTATGGCAGAACAGTTTAAAAAAATCTTGATGGTCGATGACGACTTGCGCATGCGCGAACTTTTACAGCGTTACCTGACAGAACAAGGCTTCAATATCAAATCTGTGTCTGACGGCAAGGAACTGGACAAGGCCATGGCGGCCGAGAGTTTTGATCTGCTGATCCTGGACCTGATGCTGCCGGGTGAAGATGGTCTGGCCATCTGTCGCCGCTTGCGCGGTGCCAACCATGTTACGCCCATCATCATGCTGACCGCGCGTGGCGATGAAGTAGACCGTATCGTAGGCCTTGAGATGGGGGCTGATGACTATTTGCCTAAACCATTCAACCCGCGCGAGTTGCTGGCCAGGATCAACGCAGTGTTGCGCCGCCATGAGATCACGCCCAAGCTGGCTGCCGACGATAAAGCATCTGCCTTCCAGTTCGGTGAATTCGTGTTTGACGTCAACACGCGCAGCCTGAGTAAGAACGGCACCCAGATCACCATCACCAGCGGCGAGTTCACCCTGTTAAAAGTGTTCACCGAGCACCCGCGCCAGCCGCTTTCACGCGACCGGCTGATGCAACTGGCCCGCGGGCGCGAGCTGGATGTGTTTGACCGCAGTATCGATGTGCAGGTCTCGCGCCTGCGCCGCATCATTGAACCGGACCCGGCGCACCCACGCTACCTGCAAACCATGTGGGGCTTTGGCTATGTGTTTATTCCTGATGGCGAATCGCCACAGTAACGCTGTGCGTCGCCAGCCCTAGCTCTCGTGCGCCTACTGCCCCGCAGACTGCTTTCCCGCATCATGTTGCTGATCGCCATTCTATTGGCTGTCAGCATTTATGCGTCGCTCAAGATCTTTGATTATTTTGATCGCGAACCGCGCGCCACTGCCGCCGCGTTACAGGCCGTCACCATCGTCAACTATACGCGTGCCTCGCTGATCGCCTCGCACGAGAACCGCCGCCTGGCCCTGCTCTCCGAGCTGTCAGGCCGCGAGGGCGTGCGTGTCTATGCAGCAGATTTTCTGGAAGATATCGAAGCATTGCCTTCAGATCCGTTTATCAGCCTGATGGCACAGAAGATCCGCGACAAGCTCGGTGAAGAAACCATCATCACGGTCAACCACTACGATATTCCCGGCCTGTGGATCAGCTTTAATGTAGGCCAGGATGATTTCTGGGTCGTCATCCCCAAGATCCAGGTCGACAGACCTTTCCCCTGGCACTGGCTGGGCTGGGCGGCAGTGGTCGGCCTGTTGTCGCTGGTCGGTGGCTACCTGCTGACTGCGCGCATCAACCGGCCCCTGACCATGCTGGTGCACGCGGCTGAACGTTTGCGCAATGGCGAACCGGCACCCAAACTGCCCGAGGACAGCGTGGAAGAACTGCGTGAAGTGACGCATACCTTTAACGAGATGGCCGAATCACTGGCCAGGCTGGATGCCGAGCGCACCTTGCTGCTGGCCGGCGTATCGCATGATATACGCACACCGCTGGCAAGATTGCGGCTGGCGGTGGAAATGCTGCCGCAGGAAGCCGATTACATGAAACACGGCATGATAGAAGATATTTCCGATATGGATAATATCATTCACCAGTTCCTGGATTTTGTGCGTGGTGTAGAAGGCGAACCTACACGCATGATGGATATCAATGATCTGTTACGCGCATTGTCTGAGCGGCAACTGCGCGCGGGCCGCGAGCTGAAGATATCGCTGGGGCCCAAATACTTTATCCCCATCCGGCCATTGGCCATGCAGCGCCTGCTGGATAACCTGGTAGGCAACGCCTATAACTACGGCAAAGGCAAAGTAGAGGTGCGCAGCCAGGTGATGGCTGACAAGATCGTGGTCAGCGTGCTGGATAATGGCCCCGGCATTCCGCCAGAGCATGCCGAGCGCTTGTTACGCCCGTTTGAACGCATGGATAGCGCACGCAATAAATATGAAGGCGGCAGCGGCCTGGGGCTGGCCATTTGCAACCGTATCTCCAAACTGCATGGCGGCCAGCTCTACTTGCTGAACCGCCCCGAAGGCGGGCTGGAAGCCAGGCTGTCGCTACCTATCCTGCCAAACACTTAAAGCCATTCTGGCTGCGGTGCGCCTGATCAGTGAACTGTACAGTCAGCCAACTGCATCATCAATCAACCATATCGTTAGTCGGCAGCATCCTCAGCCGGGGTGAACCAGTTCAGTCGTGACCGCAGTTGCACCACTTCACCGATGATGGTCAGGCTGGGCGGTTTGAGACCGGCGGCCGCCACATCATGGGCTAGTTTCGCCAGGGTAGACTCCACCACGCGTTGCTTGTGGGTAGTGCCTTGCTGTATCACAGCGGCAGGCATGTCCGGCGATACGCCATGTGCGACCAGTTGCGCACAGATCTGCTCCAGCCCTACCAGCCCCATATAAATCACCACCGTCTGCCGCGGACGCGCCATCGCCTGCCAGTCCAGGTCTACCGTGCCATCTTTCAGGTGGCCGGTAATAAACAGGCAAGCCTGTGCATAGTCCCGGTGCGTCAACGGGATACCGGCATAACTGGACACACCATTGGCCGCAGTGATGCCAGGCACGACCTGAAACGGGATACCATGCTGCATCAGCGTCTCGATCTCTTCACCGCCCCGGCCAAAAATAAACGGGTCGCCGCCCTTCAGGCGCAACACACGTTTGCCCTCCAGCGCCAGCCTGGCCAGCAAGGCATTGATCTCTTCTTGCGGCAAGGTGTGCTGGTCACGCGATTTACCGACATAGATCAGCTCGGCATCACGGCGCACCAGTTCCATCACCTCTTTGCTCACCAGCTTGTCATATACGCACACATCACATTGCTGCATTAAACGCAGCGCGCGGAAAGTCAGCAGGTCAGGATCGCCAGGCCCACCACCGACCAGATAGACTTCCCCGCGTGCGGGTGCATCGTCAGTTTGCGTTAACAACTCACCCAGCAGTTCGCGCGCAGCCTGCTCCTGGCCGGACAATACACGTTCGACCAGCGGGCCATTCAATACCTGTTCCCAAAACCGGCGACGACTTTGCGTGGTGGAGAACCTGGCTTTGACCTGCTCCCTGAACTCGCCGGCTATGGTCGCTATCCTGCCATAAGCGGCAGGCAGCATGGTTTCGATCTTGCTGCGTATATGCCGCGCCAGCACCGGCGCATTGCCCTCGCTGGAAACCGCGATCACCACCGGGCTGCGATCAATGATAGAGCCCATGGTGAAAGTACACAGCGCAGGCGCATCCACCACATTGACCGGGATATTCAGGCGCTTGGCCGCCACTGACACCGCCTCATTCACCGCCTCATCATTGGTCGCCGCGATCACCAGGCAAGCGCCGGTCAGCTGCTCTGGTGCAAACCGGGTCTTGACATATTCGATCTCGTTTTGCGCCAGCATCTCATGCAACTCGCTGCCCAGCTCAGGCGCGATCACCACCACACTGCCGTGCGCCTTGCGCAGCATAATGACTTTGCGTGTCGCCACGTCACCGCCGCCTATCACCAGGCAGCGACGTTGCGCAATATTGAAGAAAATCGGTAAGGCTTGCATGCAGGTATGGTTTTTTGAGAGAACACCATTTTACCGCAGTCCGTGAATTGCGCTGCCGATTATCATGCCAGCCACAGTCAAATACGCTAAAATGCTGTTTTGATTTGAAAAAATGCTAGATGAAGCAGGACAGCGGTAAAAAGATATTCATTAAATCGTTTGGTTGCCAGATGAACGAGTACGATGCTTCACGCATGGTGGACCTCATGCGTGAACACGACGGCATGACCCAGACCGATAATATGGAAGAAGCCGATGTCATCCTGCTCAACACCTGCTCGGTGCGCGAAAAGGCCGAAGAAAAAGTGTTCAGCCACCTGGGCCGCATGATCCCGCTCAAGGAAAAAAACCCCGATCTGGTCATCGGTGTCGGCGGCTGCGTGGCCAGCCAGGAGGGCGACGCCATTATCAAGCGCGCACCCTATGTCGACGTGGTATTCGGCCCGCAAACCCTGCACCGCCTGCCGGAGCTGATCAAGGCCAAACGCGCGGAGAACAAACCCCAGGTCGATATCACTTTCCCCGAGATTGAAAAGTTCGACCACCTGCCGCCGCCAAGAATAGAAGGCGCCACTGCATTTTTAAGCATTATGGAAGGCTGCAGCAAATACTGTACTTTTTGCGTAGTGCCTTACACCCGCGGCGAAGAATTTTCGCGCCCGTTTGAAGACGTGCTGACCGAAGCCATACAACTGGCCGAACAAGGTGTCAAAGAGATCACCCTGCTAGGGCAGAACGTCAATGCGTACCGCGTGCAGTATGAAGGCATAGAAGCGGATCTGGCCATGCTGATCGAAACGGTGGCCGAGATCCCGCAAATCGAACGTATCCGCTACACCACCAGCCACCCTAACGAAATGAACGAGCGGCTGATCGCCTGCCACGCCAATGTGCCTAAACTGGCCAATCAATTGCATTTACCGGTGCAGGCCGGCAGTGACCGCATACTGATGGCGATGAAACGCAACTACACCGTGCTGCAATACAAAGGCCTGATCCGCAAGCTGAAAGCGGCCAATCCGGCACTGACCATCACCAGCGATATCATCGTCGGCTTTCCCGGCGAAACCGAAAAAGAATTCCAGGCCACGCTCAAGCTGATGCGTGATGTCGGTTTTGACTACAGCTTCAGCTTTCTGTACAGCCCGCGCCCGGGCACCCCGGCCAGTTATTTGCCGGATGAAACCGCAGCGGAGATCAAGGCTGGCTGGCTGAAACAATTGCAATCCGAAAACGAAAGCAACGGCGACGCCATCAGCCGCGCCATGCTAGGCAGCGTGCAACGCGTGCTGATCGATGGCCCGTCATGGAAAGACCCCAGCCTGCTGGCAGGAAAGACTGACAATGGCCGCGTGGTGGATATCGCCGCCGATGCACGCTTTATCCACCAGATGGTCCAAGTAAAAATTACCGATGTCTACAACCCGCACCGCCTGGTAGGCGAAATAGTGAATTAAGCATGGAAATCACCCTAAAACCTGAAGACAACCTGATGCTGGCCAATTTGTGCGGCCCGCTGGATGAAAACATACGCCAGCTGGCGAATGGCCTGGATATTGAGATCAACCGCCGTGGCAGCACCTTCCACCTGACCGGCACCGATACCAATACGCGGCTAGGTGCGCAAATGCTGGAGAATTTTTATGCACGCGCGAAAAAACCGATAGAGCTGGAAGATATTCAACTCGGCCTGGTCGAAATCGATAAGCTCAAACCAGAAGAAGTAGCCAGCAGTGCCATGCCGACGCTGATGACGCGGCGTGGCGACCTGCATGGCCGCACCCCGCGTCAGGTCAGCTATCTGCAACAGATACAGGATCACGACATCACCTTTGGCATAGGCCCTGCCGGTACCGGCAAAACTTACCTGGCGGTCGCCAGTGCAGTAGATGCGATGACGCGTGACCGCGTCAAACGCATCGTACTGGTACGCCCGGCGGTAGAAGCTGGCGAGCGCCTGGGTTTTCTGCCCGGCGATTTAAACCAGAAGGTAGACCCCTACCTGCGCCCGCTATATGACGCACTGTATGATCTGGCCGGTTACGACACGGTGAATAAGATGTTTGAACGCGGCGCGATTGAAGTCGCACCGCTGGCCTATATGCGCGGCCGCACATTGAACCAGAGTTTTATCATCCTGGATGAAGCGCAGAACACCACGCCGGAACAGATGAAGATGTTTTTGACACGCATAGGCTTTGGTACCAAAGCGGTGATCACGGGTGATGTGACGCAGATAGACTTGCAACGTCACCAGAAAAGCGGCCTGGTTGAAGCGCAGAAGATCCTTACAGAAGTCAAAGGCATCGCCTTTACCCAGTTTATGTCACAGGATGTGGTGCGCCATCCGCTGGTGCAGAAGATCATTAATGCTTATGAGAGATATGAGCAGAGTAGTTAGATTTTTAGCGTAGCAGAGGTTTTAAGAACGGCCGTCCAGACAAGAGAACACTTGATTGCATTTGCTTTGAGGTTCTAATCGGTATTTCGTTGGGATGGTTTTTCGCTCTGTTTTACCGTTGTTTTTCGCCCCTCGGCGAGTTACTTTTCTTTGCTTGCCCAAAGAAAATGTAACCAAAAGAAATGCACCCTAGCTTCCGCTTGCTTCCTGCGTTGCTCATCAAAATAAGCGGTCACGAAACTCGCCCTAGCGGCCTGCACAAGACGCAGTCCACCGCGGAGCTCAGACAGTCGCTCCCTTCCTCCTTATTTTGACTCCGCTACTCGGCGCGTCAGATAGGGGCCCATTTAAAACCACCACGATGAAACGTTAGTTAAATGGTTTTGCATTCAGGGCGCTCAGTGCCCCTTTTAATTTCTAAGACTAAACTCAACAAACCAATTTTTTGGGTTTGGTTTTTTGTTTTTTAATTTCACTGGTCGCGCGGGAATAAATGCGGCAAGTCTCGTTTAACTGAGAGCGTGTGGTTTTAACGGGCCCCTATCTGACGCGCCGAGTAGCGCAGTCAGCGTGGGAGGGGTCGGCCAGCGTCTGTTCGAGTTCCGCGGTGGCTTGCGTAGTGTGCAAGCCGCTAGGGCGAGTTTCGTTGGACGCCCACGCTGATGAGCAACGC
>NZ_JBQVPB010000017.1:0-51598 GCF_052437885.1 Methylophilus sp.
GGGAGGGGTCGGCCAGCGTCTGTTCGAGTTCCGCGGTGGCTTGCGTAGTGTGCAAGCCGCTAGGGCGAGTTTCGTTGGACGCCCACGCTGATGAGCAACGCAGGAAACAAGCGGAAGCTAGGGTGCATTTCTTTTGGTTACGTTTTCTTTGTGCAAGCAAAGAAAAGTAACTCGCCTAGAGGCGAAATAAAACGGTGCAATAGAGCATAGAACCATCCATAGAAATGCCAATTCTATGACAATGGTAGCGCGGGAATAAATGCGGTAAGTCTCAGCTTAACTGAGCGCGTGTGGTTTTAACGGGCCCCTATCTGACGCGCCGAGTAGCGCAATCAGCGTGGGAGTTTTCGGCCAGCGTCTGTTCGAGTTCCGCAACAAGCCACGGTGTGTGTGGCTTGTCAGGGCGAGTTTCGTTGGACGCCCACGTTGACGAGCAACGCAGGGAAAAAGCGGAAGCTAGGGTGCATTTCTTTTGGTTACGTTTTCTTTGGGCAAGCAAAGAAAAGTAACTCGCCTAGAGGCGAAATAAAATGCCGAAACAGAACGAAAATCTATCCAAAGAAATACCAATTCTATGGCAATGGTTGCGCGGGAATAAATGTGGCGAGTCTTGTTTAACTAAGAGCGTGTGTTTTTAACGGGCCCCTATCTGACGCGCCGAGTAGCGGAGTCAGCGTGGGAGGGGTCGGCCAGCGTCTGTTCGAGTTCCGCGGTGGCTTGCGTTCTGTGCAAGCCGCTAGGGCGAGTTTCGTTGGACGCCCACGTTGACGAGCAACGCAGGAAACAAGCGGAAGCTAGGGTGCATTTCTTTTGGTTACGTTTTCTTTGTGCAAGCAAAGAAAAGTAACTCGCCTAGAGGCGAAATAAAATGCCGAAACAGAACGAAAATCTATCCAAAGAAATACCAACTCTATGGCAATGGTTGCGTGAGATCGAACGCTTGATTGCCCATCAAAAAATATGGCAGCCTGTGATTGCTACAGGCTGCCAACCTTTTCAAACTGCATGATCCATTGGCAGCTAACGCTTAAAAATCCTAAAGCTTAGAAATCAATGGTTGCCGAGATCAGTGCCGTGCGAGGCGCGCCCATAGTGATAAAGCTGCGTGAAACTGAGTTCCAGTAATCCTTGTTGGCCAGGTTCATGATATTGGCGCGAAAGGTGACTTTGTTGCCTGATATCTGGGTGGCGTATCTTGCGCCTGCATCAAACGTGGTCCAGCCCGGGATGCTCTGGGTGTTGGCAATATCGGCTTGTGCTTCACCAAAGCCGGAGATGCGGCCTGTCAAGGTCAGGCCGGGAACGGCGAAGATATCGTATTCGCCATTGATGACTACGCTCACTTTTGGCACACCGACTGCGTCTTTGCCATCATTGAGGCCGTTTTGGGTCTTGGTTTGCTCCGGGTCAATCAAGGTGACGCCGCCGAGCAGGCGCACGCCGCTGAAAGGCTGACCAAAGGTGGAGAGTTCGAGGCCGCGGTTGCGCTGCTCGCCATCCGCCACCAGCCGGTTGGCGGCGTTGGTGAATGAGCTGGGCTGGGTGATTTGAAACACGGCCGCAGTCACGCCAAATGTGCCCGCGTTGTATTTCACGCCTATCTCATGCTGTTTCGCCACAAATGGCGGCAGACTTTCGCCAAAGTTGGCCGCGGTGTTGGGGGCGACTGCACCTTGCGATAAGCCTTCGCTGTAATTGCCATACAGCGAGTAATCGCCCAGTTTGGCGAGCAGGGCTGCGGTGGGCGTGACTCTGCTTTCGTCATAGGCATCGGTTTTGACGCCAGCGGCAAAAATGCCGCTGTAGAGTGACTGGTGGCGGGCACCTACAGTCAGCAGTAGGTTGTCTTGCAGGAAACCGAAGGTGTTGACCAGGCCGACGCTATGCAGTTGCAGATCGCCATTCTGCGGGATACGGCCGTAGTTGACCGTGGGTTTAGGCAGGTTGGGGCTTTGATATATATTGCCGGTGTACGGCGCAGTGGCATTGACCGTTAAACCGCCAGCGGTACGGTCAAAGCCGGTGTAGGTCAGCGCGTAGTTGTTGCTGACGCTACCCAGTTGCAGATGCCCACGCAAGCCCAGCTCATAGGTGGCTACTTCGTACCAGCCGGTATAGCCGCCGGCACGCGCGGTAAAGTCACCTGCACTGTTGATGATGCGACGGCCTTGCGAGCCGGCATAAAAATACTCTTCATTGCCCCTGGCCTGACCATAGTTGAGGTAGGCGGTGAGGGCAGGGTCAAACTCGTATTCCAGTTTGGTCATCCAGTAGTTGGAGTCACCTCTGAAGAACTCCCAGTCATTGACGAAGTTCTTGTCATTTTTTGGTGCGCGGGGCAGGGCAAAGCCTCGGTCGTAGACGATATTGGCTGAGTAGCCTTTGGTCAGGCGGTCCTGGCTGGCGATATCCAGGCTGGCGGTCAGCTTTTCGCCACGATAGTCTACGGCCAGTGAGCCTATGTACATGCGGTCGGACTGGCGACTGATGGGGGTGTCGCCGTCTCTGGCTAATGCATTCAGGCGCACGCCCCAGGCGTTGTCTTCGCCAAAGCGGCGGCCGAGGTCGAGATGACCGCCAAACTGGCTGTCTGAGATATAGCTGGCGGTAAAGCGGTTAAGCGGAGTATCGCCAGCACGTTTGGAGACCAGGTTGATATTGCCGCCGGTGACACCGAACGGGCTGCTGCCATTGAGCATGGAGGCCGGGCCTTTGAGCACGTCTACCCGTTCATAAAAGTCGGGCGCAATGCGGCGCAGTTCTGTCATGCCGTACAAACCATTGATGCCCACCTGGTTGGTGAACAGTGGAAAGCCGCGGATATGGTAGGTCTCGCTATCTCCATATTCAGCCATGGCACTGCGCACGGAGGGGTCTACCGCAACAATATCTGCCAGGCGGCGGGCCTGCTGGTCAAGCACGAACTCTTCGGTAAAGCTTTGGCTGCTGAAAGGCGTCTTGAAAATATCGACATTGCCCAGTATGCCCATGCGGCAGGCTTTTGCCACCTGGCCGCCAGCAAAGGGCGCAGGCAGATCGCCGCTGGACTGGTTGCGGCTGGCTTGCACGGCTACTTCGGGCAAGGTGTCGCTATGCTGTGATACCGGGCGCGGCACGATAATGGTTGCGCCGTTGACCGTTTTGGCTTGCAGGCCGGTGTCTTTGAGCAGTTGCTGTAGCGCCTGCTCACGCGTCAATTGTTTTTTCAGCGCAGGCACGGTTTTACCTTGGACTTGTGCTGCATCAAAGGTCAGGGTGACGGCTGATTGCCTGGCCAGTGCATTGAGCGCGTCTGCCAGTTTGCCAGCCGGTAGCTGAAAATCGTACACCCGGCTTTCTTCAGCATAAGCGGGCACGGCTGAGGCTACCGTCAGGCCGCTAGCCAGGCCGGTGAGCAATGCTGCATGCAGCGCAGTGGAGAACTGTCGTTTCAGGGATGATTTTTTGCGATGGGTGCTAGCGTGCATCAGGTTAAACCTCTACAGAGAATATGAGAAATAACCCTATGCCGGATAGCGATGAAAAAACCCGCAGATTTTTTCAGATTATTTTTTTCTGATCACGATCTGCTCATGTTGCCTGGTGATGCGTATAGGTAAAGTCTGGGCTATGGTTTGCAAGGCATGTTCGGCCGGGTAGTCACGGTTGAGCTGGAATACGCCGGACACGGTGAGCTTGGCCACCTCGGCATCATAAGTCACCGGCAGCGCCTGATAACGCAACAATTCTGCCAGCAGGGTATCCAGACGCATCTGTTTCGCCACAATGACACCCTCCAGCCATGCCATGGGGTCTTGCTCGGGCAATGCTTCTTTTTGCGGTAGCGTGCTTGCACCGTGCATGCGGTAAGACTCCTGCGCGTAAGCGCGCACCGGGGGGTGCGCCAGCGTATGCATGGCCACGATACCTTCGCTCACATGCAGGCGGGTGCCCGTTTCTTGCTGGTAAACCGCGAAACGTGTGCCTATGGCTTCTAAACTGGCCTGTTTGGTCTTGACCCAGAATGCGCGACGACCGAACAGTGCCTGGCTATCCTTGCCGGTTTCCAGATAGATCTCGCCGTCGTTGAGCACGATCTCGCGTTTGAACAGCGCGTAATGGATGTCGACGCTGGTATTGGTATTCAGCGTCAGACTGGTGCCATCAGAAAGCGTATACGACGCGCGTTGCCCCAAGGGCGTGGCAAAGTGTGATTGTTGTTGCCATGGCCCGAACTGGTTCACCAGCAAGGCAAGCGTGAACACTGCGATCGCGCCCATGCCCAGTTGCTTGAATCTGCCCTGGCGTTTGGCCGCACGTTGTGATTGCTGGTCGGCGAGGTCTATACTCTGGGCGAGCAGCGATCTCGAGCTTGCCGGCACCGCGTTCAGCGTCTGTTCCATGGCATGCAAGGCCTGCCAGGCGCGCTCATGCAGCGGGTCGCGGGCGCGCCATTGCTCAAACTGCTGCTGGTCTTCTGCGCTGGCCGTGCCTGAACTGAGCTTGACTGACCATGCGATCAGCGCCTCCATCACCGCCGGGGGGATTTGTTCAGGATCTGGCAGGGGCTGGGCGTGAGAGGCAGACATGGCGCGTATGGATAGATCGTGATTCAAAAGCTGCGTGCCAGCAGCACATGGCGCAAGGCGACCGCCATATGCGCTTCTACACTACGCAGTGAGATCTTGAGCGTTGCCGCGATCTCAATATAGGTCAGCCCTTGCAGTTTCGACAGCAGGAACACCGTGCGCACCAGCGGTTTCAGGCCGTGTAGCAACTGATCCAGCTGCAACAGGGTCTGCAGCAGGGCCAGCTGTTCTTCTGGCGAAGGTGCCATGGCCTCAGGCAGATGCATGAGCGTTTGCAGATAAGCCTGCTCTATCGCCCTGCGGCGAAACTGGTCAACCATCAGGCCATGCGCGATGGTGGTCAAAAAGGCACGCGGTTCATCCAGGTGGGGGTTGTCTGGCGATTTGCTGATCAGCCGCACAAAGGTATCATGGGCCAGGTCATTGGCATGGTGGATACAGCCTAAACGCCGTTTTAACCAACTGACCAGC
Source organism: Methylophilus sp. (assembly GCF_052437885.1). Taxonomy (GTDB): domain Bacteria; phylum Pseudomonadota; class Gammaproteobacteria; order Burkholderiales; family Methylophilaceae; genus Methylophilus. Next base: position 5,040 of record NZ_JBQVPB010000017.1, read on the forward strand.
CAGGCATGATGCGTATGGTATAGCGTTTGAACTTGTTGTTGCGGTGGCGCATCCACAGTGGACATGAGGGCAATCATTACTAATGATAACTATTCTCAACATGATAAGTGGCGGGCGATAGGGCTGTCAATATGCATAGACTGCGCAGCAGAGGCATTGCATATTCAACAGCGCGCAGGCTATGAATGCGCTATATTGAATAAATCTGCGAGACTAGTTGCGCAGGCATAGCAAACACACAATAAAGTGTATCAGTTGAATAAAGGATGCCGGGTTTATGCGTTTTCTGATCTTCTTATGGGCTTTGCCTACGACACTGGTGGGGCTGCTGGCGGCCATTCTATGGCTGTCGTTTGGCGCCAGGCTACGGGTTGCGCATGGGGTGCTTGAAGTGCATGGTGGCAAGCTGGCGCTGTGGTTTATGCGGCGGGGGTTTGCCGCCATTGCATTAGGCCATGTGATCATGGGCTTTTCAGCCAGCAGGCTGGAGCAGTTGCGTGCGCATGAGCATGTGCATGTACGGCAGGCTGAGCGCTGGGGTATCCTGTTTATCCCCGCCTATGTATTGGCCGGGCTTTGGCAAAAGTTGCAGGGGCGGCATATGTATTATGACAATCCCTTTGAGCGGGAGGCTTTTGCAGCAGATGTAGTTACGGCAACACCGCAAGTGCGCAAGCAGGGTTGAACGCGCCAGCCAGGCGTGCGCCTGCCAAATAAAAAAGCGCCAAAGATTGGCGCTTTTTGTCTGGTATCGGCAAAGCCTTAAGGCATTACTTGTATAGGCTTTCCCAGAATTTCCACCACACTTTTTCGTCCTCATTAATTTTGCCGGTGATCATAGGATTCTCAGGGTAGTTGCTTTTGAGCACGCGCAGGGTGTCAGCCTTGAGGTCATCCAGATTCATGGCGTCGTAAGCGCTGATCATGGTCACCAGTGCATCTTCAACCGCGCTGGAGTTAGGATAAGTCTCCAGCACGTATTTGGTACGGTTGACGGCGGCGACATAGGCTTTACGCTGCATGTAATAACGCGCTACGTGCATCTCGTGCATGGCCAGGGTGTTGACCAGAAAGATCATGCGCTGGGTGGAGTCTTTAACGTAACGGCTATTCGGAAAGCGCTCGACCAGCTCTTTAAAGGCATTGAATGACACGCGCAGGGTCTTGGGGTCACGGTCGTTGATTTCCTGCTTGGTGTATTTTTCGATCACACCACGTTCGTTAAACGTCGCCAGGCCTTTGAGGTAGTAGGCGTAATCCAGGTTGGGGTGGTTAGGGTGCAGCTTGATAAAGCGGTCAACGGCAGACAGGCACAGCACCGGCTCTGATTTTTTGTAGTAGGCGTAAGCCACTTCAAGCTGGGCCTGGGTGGCATAAGCCCCGTGCGGATAACGCGCTTCCAGCTTTTGAAAGTAATCGATCGCCTTGTCGAAGTTTTTATCCGCCATTTTTTCCTGGCCGGCGGCATACAGGCGCTGTTCAGGCCAGCCTTTGGTTTCGTCCAGCGGATTCGGGTCGCCGAAAATAGCACAAGCACTCAGGGTGAGCGCAGCGATAAAAATAAAAGCGCGCGTGAGCAGGGCGTTAAGCGGTAAAATGCGAAGCATGTTGTTCAATATCGTTATATATAAGGAAACTCAGGGCATTATAACTGATGCCGTTTGAAAATATGAAAGAAAGCGCTTCCTTACATCTGGTCGTGCCTACCAACCTCGGTGGGCAGCGGCTGGATCTGGTTTTGCAGCAAATGCTGCCTGACCATTCTCGTAGCCGGTTACAGGCCTGGATCAAAGAGGGCCTGGTGTTGCTCGATGGCAAAGCACCCACCGCAAAAACCAAGGTCTGGGGTGGCGAAAACATCGCAGTCACGCCGCCTGTGAATGCGCAGGACAACGCGTTTGAGCCGGAAGATATCCCGCTGGATATCGTGTACGAAGATGATGCCCTGATCGTGATCAACAAGCCTGCCGGCCTGGTGGTGCACCCTGCCGCCGGAAACTGGAGCGGCACTTTGTTGAATGCTTTGCTGTTTCACCGGCCACAACTCAAGGAAGTGCCACGCGCGGGCATAGTACACCGCCTGGATAAAGATACCAGCGGCTTGCTGGTGGTGGCGAAAACGCTGGAGGCGCAAACCAGCCTGGTACGCCAGTTGCAAGCCCATTCGGTCAAGCGCGAATACCGTGCCATCGTCTGGGGCCAGCTGTGGCGCAGTGGCAAGGTCGATCAGCCTATAGGCCGGCACCCGCACCAGCGCGTCAAGATGGCGGTGATACGCCGGGGTAAATCCGCGGTGACGCATTACCAGGTGCTGGAACGCTTTGGCACCAACACCTATCTGCGCTGCAATCTTGAAACCGGGCGCACGCACCAGATCCGCGTGCATCTGCAGCATTTAAAAGCGCCTATGGTCGGTGACCCCCTGTACGGCATAGGCAATATCATCCCGCATAAAATGATGTCCACAGAGTTGCGCTCCGTGATCGGTGATTTCAAGCGCCAGGCTTTGCATGCCATCAAGCTCGGCCTGACGCACCCGGTCACCAATGAGCATATGGAGTGGCAGATCGAGCTGGCAGATGACATGCGTGCCTTGCTAGAAGCCATGCGCGCCACTGAAGTGCCTGATGAGCCGCTGTCGCCGGTGGACCTCAATGTCGATGAGAACGGCCTGTTTATCGGTGACGACGATGAAGACTGGGGCGATGACGACCTCGAAGACGACGAAGACTGGGATGACGACGAGTTGCTGGCGGATGAGGAAGATGCCTAAACCTGAATTCATCATGCCGGACTGGCCAGCGCCCGAGCGCGTCAAAGCGCTGCAAACCACGCGCGTCGGCGGTGTCAGCAGCGGCAGCTACGCCAGCCTGAATCTGGGTGACCACGTCAGCGATAACCCGCACAACGTGGCGCGTAACCGCCAGTCGCTGAGCCCGTTTTTGCCGACTGAGCCGGTCTGGCTGCAACAGGTGCATGGCATACGCGTGATCGATGCCGCTGCCGCCAGTTGCCTGGAAACTGCAGATGCCAGTTTCACCACGCACAGCGATGTGGTTTGCGTGACCATGACCGCCGATTGTTTGCCGGTATTGCTGTGTGATGAGGCCGGCACCGCGGTGGCCGCTATCCATGCTGGCTGGCGCAGTTTATGTGACGGTGTGATCGAAGCCACCGTTAACAGCATGCCGGTCAAAGCCGGGCGTTTGCTGGCCTGGCTGGGCCCGGCTATTGGCCCGGATGCCTTTGAAGTAGGTGGCGAAGTGCGCGCGCAATTCATGGCGCAAGACGCGCAAGCCGAAAGTGCTTTCCGTGCCCATGGCGAAAAATGGCTGGGTGATCTATATAGCATTGCCAGACAACGGCTGCACAACTTAGGCATTCAGCGTATTTATGGTGGCGGCCGCTGCACCTATCATGAGGCCGACACGTTTTTCAGCTACAGGCGTGACGGCGAAACCGGGCGCATGGCCAGCTTGATCTGGCTGGAATAAGCCATACCCCGCACGCACTTGCATTCATTCACGCGCATAAACCCGCATTCCTGCAGTTAGAGACACATACGATAGCCATGAAAAAACATCTGATATTTGACCTGGACGGCACCCTGATCGATTCCGCCCCCAGTATCCTCGAAGGCTATGACCAGGCCTTTAAAACCACAGACACGCCATTACAGGTGCCATTAAGCAATGATGTGATAGGCCCGCCACTGATAGAAAGCCTGAAGATACTTTCTGGTCGCGACGATGATGCACTGTTGCAGGCATTGGCGGCAGCATTCAAGCAGCACTACGACAGCAGCGGCTATCTGAAATCTGTAGTGTTTGCCGGCGTGAGCGAGCTGTTGCAGCAACTGCATGGTGAAGGCTACCAGTTGTATATCGCGACCAATAAGCGTTTATACCCGACTGAAAAGATCATACGCCATCTGCAATGGGAGCCATTGTTTCAGGCCGTTTTTGCGCTGGATTATTTTCAGCCCGCCCTGAGCTGCAAAGCCGATATGGTAGGCCGCATAGTGCAGGACCTGGCACTGCCGGTAGAAGAATGCCTGTATATCGGTGACCGCCTGGAAGACGGCCTGGCCGCAGATGCCCAGCAGATGGATTTCGTGCTGGTGACCTGGGGTTATGCCGCCGACGCTGCACAAAAAAAACCGCATTGGCAAAGCTGCACCGCCGTTGATGACTTGCCCGGACTGATCGCTGGCAACAGGGGTGAGCAGTCATGAAACAACACAGGGTGCGTCGCCACCCGGTATTGATGATAACTGATTGTTTCTGCTCATTTTTGCCAGAACTCGCGTATAATGCGCGCCTCATTTCTACAAAGTATGCATGATTAATTTCTCAGCCGATCTGACTGCCAGCCTGGCGACCATGTCACCCCTGACCGGGATGGTGATCGCCTGCCTGGCCGGCGGCGTGTTGAGCGTGTCCATCGCCGCCCTGTTTGCACTGAATGCCAGAAAGCAGTGGGTGCCGCTGCTGGTCAGTTATGCCATCGGTGCCTTGCTGGCGGCGGTGTTCCTTGAGATATTGCCGCACGCGATTGAAACCAGCCCGAATATAGAGGCGATGACAGCCACCATGCTATTCGGCATTTTGCTGTTTTTTGCGCTGGAAAAACTGGTGTTATGGCGCCACTGTCACGGTGAGCACTGTGAGATGCATGCCATGCATGACGAAGCACACTGCCCGGAATTGCATCCGGGACAGGCCTCGGCACAAAAAGTGAAAGCACCGCAGGGCGCGATCAAATTCCGGCCGCTGGCAGCTGAAACGCCGCAGGTATTGAGTCACCATCACCATCACGATGACGGCCGCAGCGGCATGATGATCATGATAGGTGACACCTTTCATAATTTTGTCGATGGTGTGCTGATCTGTGCCGCTTTCATGGTCGATATGCAGGTAGGGCTGGTGACGGCACTGGCCATCATTGCCCACGAGATCCCGCAGGAAGTCGGCGACTTCCTCATTTTGTTACATTCCGGCTATAGCAAGCGCAAGGCGTTTCTGTTCAATATCGCCTCCAGCCTGGCGACGCTGGCGGGTGGCCTGATCGCTTATGCCGGGCTGAACATGGTGCAGCACTGGGTGCCTTATATCCTGAGTCTGGCGGCTTCTAGCATGTTGTACGTGGCAGTGGCGGATCTGATCCCCGGTTTACATAAACGCACCGCCTTGCGCGATACGTTGTTGCAGTTATTATTGATTACATTAGGCGTAGCTTCGGTCGCGGTCACCAAGCTCCTGGTGGAAGGTTAAAAGGTTAATGTATGCAGAGTATGCCTAAAGTTGGTTTTGTTTCACTGGGCTGCCCCAAGGCAGGTTCGGATTCAGAACGTATCCTGACCCAGCTGCGGGCTGAAGGTTACCAGATCAGCAACAGCTATGAGCAATCTGACCTGGTGGTGGTGAACACCTGTGGCTTCATAGATTCTGCGGTGCAGGAATCACTGGACGCGATCGGCGAAGCGCTGAATAAAAACGGCAAGGTGATCGTCACTGGTTGCCTGGGCGCTAAAAAAGATGTGGTCACCGGCGCGCACCCCAGCGTGCTGGCGGTGACAGGCCCGCATGCGCTGGAAGAAGTGATGGGCCATGTGCACACGCATTTGCCCAAACCGCATGATCCGTATACCGACCTGGTGCCGCCGCAAGGCGTGCGCCTGACGCCCAAGCATTATGCCTATCTGAAGATCTCTGAAGGCTGTAACCACAGGTGCAGTTTCTGCATCATCCCCAGCATGCGTGGTGACCTGGTCAGCCGCCCGATAGGCGATGTCATGAACGAGGCCGAGAACCTGGTCAATGCCGGGGTTTCCGAGATACTGGTCATCTCGCAAGACACCTCGGCCTATGGCGTGGATATGAAGTTCCGTAGCGGTTTCTGGAACGGCAGGCCGGTAAAGACCCATATGACTGCCTTGAGCAAAGCATTGGGTGAACTGGGTGTATGGATACGCTTGCATTATGTATACCCGTACCCGCATGTGGATGAAGTGATCCCATTGATGGCCGAGGGCGCTATCCTGCCTTATCTGGATGTGCCATTGCAGCACGCCAGCCCGCGCATACTGAAAGCGATGAAACGTCCGGCCAGCAGTGAAAACAACCTGGCGCGTATCAAGGCCTGGCGCGAGACCTGCCCGGAGATCGCTATCCGCAGTACCTTTATTGTCGGTTTCCCCGGTGAGACAGAAGATGATTTCAGCATGCTGCTTGATTTTATGGAAGAGGCGCAGCTGGACCGCGTAGGCTGCTTTGCTTACTCGGCAGTCGACGGGGCGACCGCCAATGCCCTGGATAACCAGGTGCCGGAAGAGATCAAGAAAGAGCGCCTGAGCCGCTTTATGGAAGTGCAGGAGCGTATCAGTGCCGCCAAAGTGTCAGCCAAGATAGGTAGCCTGCAAACCGTGCTGGTGGATGAGCTGACCGAAGATGACGCTGGCAATGTGATCGCGATCGCGCGTACCAAGGCAGATGCGCCTGAGATCGATGGCATCGTCTATCTGCAGGACGCTGAAGGCCTCAACCCTGGCGACTTTGTCGATGTGCAGATCGTAGATGCACAAGGGCATGACCTGATAGGCGCGCCGCCCGAGTTTTAATCGCTACATTTTAATCACAACGATAGATATGAAAAATGCCGCAATCGCGGCATTTTTTATTTAAATCATGGTTTATTTGAAATCACTTTTAAGATTGCGTGAGGCTGATACTCGCGCCATTCTTCGAAAGCAGTTTTGCAGAAGTGAGCAAAGCCTTAATTCTTATCAGGCGGCCTGGGTTAGCTGAGGCCGTTCGCAATCCGCGCGGTCAGCAAAGATATCCAGTGTATAAGGGCAGCGTTTCAGTTTTGATTCGCTATTTTTACGTTTGCCGGTCTGGGCAAGGTTGACATAAGGCGTCTGGCTGAGCCTGACATAGCCGGACTGCAACAGTTTTTTCTCTGTCGTTTCAAACTGGCTTAAGGGGTTATCCATATTCTGCAGGGTGATGCCTAGTTTGTGTACGGCAACCACATGGTAAATCACGCTGGTTTGCCCGGGCATGGCCGGTTTGCCGTAAAGCTCGCCGACATGGATCTCGCTGCTGGTAGGGATAGACTGCATCATGGACGCATGATAACGCGTTTGATCCTGGGCTTCAATCTGCAAACATGCAAAAAAGCCGGGCCGGGCCAAAGCCGCGGCAGCATGTTATAAAGCGCCGCGGCAGCAAGTTATAAAGAGCGGCGCCAGCATGTTAAAATAGCCGGCTTAAGAATTCAGAGAGTCATCATGCAACCAGCTGTTAAAACCCGTTTTGCGCCCAGCCCCACTGGCTACCTGCACATTGGGGGCGCACGTACCGCATTGTTTTCCTGGGCCTATGCCAAGCGGCACGCTGGCCAGTTTATCCTGCGGATAGAGGATACGGATGTTGCGCGCTCTACACCTGAAGCCGTGCAAGCGATCCTGGATGGCATGGCCTGGCTGCAGCTGGACCATGATGAAGGCCCGTACTACCAGATGCAACGTATGGACACCTACAAAGCCACTATCCAGAAAATGCTGGACGCAGGCCAGGCCTATTACTGTTACAGCAGCAAGGAAGAACTGGATGCCTTGCGTGAAAGCCAGATGCAACAAGGCTTGAAGCCGCGTTATGATGGCCGCTGGCGGCCTGAGCCGGGCAAGGTGTTGCCGCAGCCACCTGCGGATATCCCGCCTGTGGTGCGTTTCAAGAACCCGCAAGAGGGCGTAGTGGCGTGGGAAGATATGGTCAAAGGCCGTATCGAGATCGCCAATGCCGAGCTGGATGACCTGATCATCGCCAGGGGTGACGGCACACCGACCTACAACTTCTGTGTGGTGGTCGATGACTGGGAAATGGGTGTGACGCAAGTGATACGTGGCGATGACCATGTCAACAATACACCGCGCCAGATCAATATGTTGCAGGCGCTGGGTGCGCAGGTGCCGCAATATGCGCATCTGTCCATGATACTGGGCGATGATGGCCAGAAACTCTCCAAGCGCCATGGTGCCGTGAGCGTGATGCAATACCATGAGGATGGTTATCTGCGCGAGGCAGTGTTGAATTACCTGGCGCGACTGGGCTGGTCGCATGGCGATGACGAAGTCTTCGATATGGCGCAATTCTGCCAGTGGTTCGACCTGGACCATATCACGCCATCCGCGGCGCAGTTCAATACTGAAAAACTCAATTGGCTGAATGCGCACTACATCAAGACCTTGCCGCTGGAGCAGATCGCCGCCGAGGTAAAACCACGTCTGGCCAAATTGGGCGTGACTGAAACGCAATCGCCGGACTTGCTGGCAGTGCTCAATCTTTACCGTGAACGCACCAATAACCTGAACCAGCTGGCGCAGGAGATCGCTTTCTTTTACCGCGACCCGCTCATCAATGAAGCAGACGCGAGCAAACATATCCAGCCGGAAACCGCGGCCTATATCGAAAGTTTTCTCGATAAGGTTAAAGATTCGGACTGGACTGCCGATAATTTACACGATGGCCTGAATCAGGTCGTCGCTGAGCAACAGATCAAGTTCCCCAAGCTGGCGATGCCTTTACGGGTGGCTTTGATCGGTATCGCGCAGTCGCCCAGCATAGATCAGGTGATGTCCATACTAGGCAAAACGGCCTGTTTGCAGCGCATTCGCACATTATTTCCAAAAAAATAAGGTACAGGCATTGAAATTGGAACAAATTAGTACAATCATAGTCACTGTAAGGGATTGGTGTTCAACATAATAAAAACTCCAATATATGATTAAAACAATGAAGGAGCAATTCGATGAATAATAAAGGCCAAATGCTGCAAGACCCTTTTCTGAACGCTTTGAGGAAAGAGCATGTTCAAGTGTCTATTTATCTCGTTAACGGGATCAAGTTACAGGGTCAGGTAGATTCGTTTGACCAGTATGTCATTCTGCTGAAAAACACAGTTACGCAAATGGTATACAAACACGCTATTTCCACCATCGTTCCAGCCCGTCCCGTGAGCCTGGGGCCACACGAACCCGCACAAGAATCTTAATGCATGTTTGATAGACCTAGCGGCGGAGATGCTGTCGTTCTGGTCAGTATCAACTTTGGTGATGCTGATTATGAAGAAAGTTTACAAGAGCTCCGCCACCTTGCCGGTACTGCCGGATTAAATATCTCTGCTACGCTTGAAGGCAAACGCCAATCTCCTGACCCCAAGTTCTTTATCGGGTCGGGCAAGGCTGATGAGCTGAAAGCCATGATGGCCACCTGCGAAAGTAAAGTGGCCGCTTTTAATCACGACCTCAGCCCTTCGCAACAACGCAATCTGGAAAAATTCCTCGAAGCCCGTGTGGTAGACCGCACCGGTCTGATCCTGGAGATCTTTGCCCAGCGTGCGCAATCGCACGAAGGTAAATTACAGGTCGAACTGGCGCAGCTTGAGCATTTGTCTACGCGGCTGGTACGCGGCTGGACCCACCTTGAACGACAAAAAGGTGGTATCGGTGTGCGTGGCGGCCCTGGTGAAACACAGCTGGAGCTGGACAGGCGCATGCTACGTGTACGCGTCAAGCAGTTGCGTGAAAAACTGGCAAAACTGAAACAGCAGCGTGGCATGCAACGCCGTGCCCGCAAACGCTCGCCTTTGCTGACCGTCTCCCTGGTCGGATATACCAACGCCGGCAAATCCACCTTGTTCAACCGGCTGACACATTCCGGCGTTTATGCCGCTGACCAGTTGTTTGCCACACTGGATACGACTTCGCGCAAGATGCATCTGCCTGAAGGCTATCCTGTGGTCATTTCGGATACGGTCGGCTTTATCAAACATCTGCCTACCACCCTGATCGAAGCCTTTGGTGCCACGCTGGAAGAAGCGTCGCAAGCGGACCTGTTGCTGCACATCGTCGATGTTGCCAGCCCCAACCGCGACAACCAGATAGAGCAGGTGAATATCGTACTCAACGAGATCGGCGCTGCCCGGGTGCCGCAGATACTGGTGCTGAACCAGATAGACCGCATGGGCATGGCGCCGGGAATCGACAGGGACGAGTATGGTAATATCAGCACCATACGCGTGTCGGCCAGAGATGGTACTGGGATTGAAGATCTGCGTCAGGCACTGCTAGAGCATCAACAACATTTGAAAAAACTGAGTACGGAAGAGCGTGCTTACGTTTAACCGGAAATAGAAAACACGGAGTACAAGAATGAGAAAGTTTCCAGGCTTTTGGAATAAAAATAACGAAGGCCCGCCCGATCTGGACGAGGTGTTCAAGGATTTGAATCAAAAGCTGAATCGTATGTTCGGTGGCAAAGGCGGGCAGGGTGGGCCTAGGGCCAGTGGTCCTGCGCCTCAACCTTTGCCTATCGCGCCGATTTTAGGCCTGGTGGCTCTGATCTGGCTCGGTTCCGGCTTTTATATCGTCGACCAGGGTTCACGTGGTGTGGTGTTGCGCTTTGGCAAGCATGTGGAAACCACCACGCCTGGCCCGCGCTGGCACCTGCCTTTCCCGATCGAGACGGTAGAGAACGTCAACCTTGAACAGGTGCGCACCATAGAACTGGGCTATCGCTCGTTTGAAGGCGAGTCTGGCCGTAGCAAAGAGCCGCGCGAATCGCTGATGCTGACCGATGATGAAAACATCATAGACCTGCAAGTGGCGGTGCAATACAACCTCAAGTCAGTCGAGGATTACCAGTTTAGCAACCGCTCCACTGAAGAAAGTGTGCGCGGCATTGCCGAGACTGCCATCCGCGAGATCGCCGGTAAGAGCAAAATGGATTTCGTGCTGTATGAAGGCCGCGATGAAGTGGCAGCCAAAGCGAAAAAACTGATGCAGGAGATGCTGGACCGCTATCAGTCCGGCGTGCATGTCGTCAATGTCACCATGCAGAATGCGCAGCCGCCAGAGCAGGTGCAAGCCGCATTTGATGATGCGGTCAAAGCCAAGCAGGATCTGGAACGCCAGAAGAATGAAGGTCAGGCTTATGCCAATGACGTGATCCCGAAAGCCCGTGGTACGGCGGCCCGTCTGGGTGAAGAAGCTTCCGGCTATAAATTGCGTGTTGAAAACGAGGCCAAAGGTAATGCCGACCGTTTTGAGCAGATACTGACCCAGTACAACAAGGCGCCGGAAGTCACGCGTCAGCGTTTGTACCTGGATGCGCAGGAACATATCCTGTCTAACACCAGCAAGGTGCTGGTAGATCAAAAAGGTGGCAACAGCCTGCTGTATCTGCCGTTGGATAAATTGATGGGCGCGGCTGGCGCCGGCGGTGGCACTAACGCTGCCCCTACTGCTGAAAAACCGGCGCAGGAATCCTCACAATCTGATGCCGGTGTTCTGGATCGCACACGCGATGCCATGCGTAGCCGTGATCGCGAATATCGCTAGTCTGCCCTGAAGGAAAAACAACATGAGAAATATTGGAAGTATATTAATCGGGGTATTCGTATTGCTGGTGGTGATTACTTCATCGGCATATACGGTAGATCAGCGCGAGTTTGCACTGGTGTTCCGCCTGGGTGAGATCGTGTCGGTTAAAAAGACACCTGGCCTCTACTTCAAGATGCCTATGGTGGAGAATATCCGTTACTACGACAAGCGCATCCTGACCCTTAACTGGGAAGAGCCTGACCGCTTTATTACCAGTGAGAAGAAAAACGTGCTGGTGGATTCGTTTATCAAGTGGCGCATCATCGATCCGGCCAAATACTACGTCTCCGTGCGTGGTGAAGAGGTGCAGGCCGAGCGCCGTATCTCGCAAATGGTCAATGATGGCTTGCGTGCAGAGATCGGTAAACGCAATATCCACGACGTGGTCTCAGGTGAGCGTGCCACTATCATGAATATCCTGCGTGAGCGTGCCGACAAGGAGAGCCGCCAGATGGGTATCCAGATCCTGGATGTACGCCTGCGCCGGGTCGACCTGACTAAAGAAGTCAGTGAGTCGGTCTATCAGCGTATGGAAGCCGAGCGTAAATCGGTTGCCAACGAGTTGCGTTCACAAGGTGCCGCTGCCGCAGAGAAGATACGGGCCGATGCAGACAAGCAGCGTGAAGTGATCATTGCCGAAGCTTATCGTGAAGCGCAAAAAGTCAAAGGTGAGGGCGATGCCAAAGCTTCAGAGGTGTATGCGCAGGCGTTCGGCAAAAATCCTGAATTCTATGCCTTCTACCGTAGCCAGGAAGCTTACAAGAACAGCTTCAAGAGCAAGTCTGATGTACTGGTGATAGACCAGAGTTCTGACTTCTTCAAATACATGCGCAATTCTGGTAAAAAATAGTTGAGGCCAGTGTCCAGGATCATTTTATGAACTGGTGGTGGCTGATAGGCGGCGTATTATTGATTGAAGGCTTGATGCCATTGCTGTTTACTCAGGCATGGCGGCAAACCTTTGAGAAACTGCTGCAACTGAGAGACGGGCAGATCCGTTTTGTCGGTTTTATTTCAGCCGCGGTCGGCCTGCTGGTGTTGTGGCTTAATCGCTGATCACCCTGCCGAATATTTTAAAGGCACGCTCCATCGGGCGTGCCTTTTTTACTGCCTGTTCAGGCCGTCCCTAGCCATTGCTATCGCTAAAGCCATGTATAAGGCAGGGGTTTGCAGGTATAATAACGGCATGCATAATTGGTTACTTCCCGAATATATTGAAGATGTGTTGCCGGCTGAGGCGGCACGTCTAGAATCTTACCGCCGTCAAATCCTCGATTTATTCCGTGTGCATGGTTATCAATACGTGATGCCACCGATGATGGAATATGTGGAGTCATTGTTGACCGGCACCGGCCATGACCTGGATATCGCGACCTTTAAAGTGGTGGACCAGCTCACCGGCCGCCTGATGGGCTTGCGCGCGGATACCACCCCGCAAGCGGCGCGTATCGATGCGCATATGCTGAACCATCAAGGCGTTTCGCGGCTGTGTTATGCCGGCACCGTGTTGCGTACCAAGCCCGACGGCCTGGCACGTACGCGTGAGCCGCTGCAACTGGGCGCCGAGATCTACGGCCATGCCGGTATTGAAAGCGATATCGAAGTACAGCGCCTGATGGTGAAAGCCTTGCAGTTGCTCGGCATGCGCACTTTGTTCGTTGATTTGAGCCATGTGGCGATCTTTGCCAGTCTGTCGCATATGGCGCAGCTGGGCACCCAGCAAGAGCGTGAATTACAGGTCGCCTTGCAGGCCAAAGACGTGGCGCGCGTGCAGGAACTGATCGCCAATCTGTCTGAGAAATCACGTAAAGCCTTTATCGCCCTGACCCAGCTCAGTGGCGGTGTCGAAGTGCTGGAGCAGGCGCGTGATGTATTGCCTGATTCCCCCGAGATAGAGCAGGCACTGCATGAAATGGCAGCGGTGGCGACTGCATTGGGCTCTAATGAAGTCAGCGTCACCATAGACCTCAGTGAATTACGCGGCTACCACTACCATAACGGCATGGTGTTCGCCGCCTACGCCAGGGAGTATGCCGGACCGATCGCCCTGGGTGGACGTTATGACGAAGTCGGCGCCGCTTTTGGTCGTGCACGCCCGGCGACCGGGTTCAGCCTCGATCTGCGTGGTGCCCTGCAGGCATTGGGCCCCGCCAGCCTGAGTAAAGGCATACTGGCGCCGGCAGCTGGTGATGCAGCGCTGGCCGCAGTGGTGGATGGCTTGCGTGCGCAAGGCCAGGTGGTGGTCGAAGCGCTGCCGAATGCGCTGCTGGATTATTCTGAATTAGCCTGTGACCGTGCTTTGGAAAAAGTCGATGGTCACTGGCAGGTAGTTGCGGTTTAAAAGCGTTTTAAACCGGCGACCCATTTTCGTTTTTGACAAGATAAATATTGAACATGACACAATCAAGGCAAGCAAAGAACGTCGTTGTAATTGGCACCCAGTGGGGCGACGAAGGTAAAGGTAAGATCGTTGACTGGCTGACAGATCACGCCCAGGGCGTAGTCCGTTTTCAGGGGGGGCATAATGCAGGCCATACCCTGGTGGTCGGCCAGGGTGCGGCACAAAAGGTTTATAAACTGAATCTGGTGCCTTCCGGCATCGTGCGTGATGGTGTCAATTGCTATATCGGTAACGGCGTGGTGCTGGACACCACGCATCTGCTGCATGAGATCGCCACACTGGAGCAGGGTGGTCTGGATGTCAAAAGCCGTTTAAAGGTCAGCCCTGGCTGCCCGTTGATCCTGTCACATCACGTGGCGGTAGACCTGGCGCGTGAAGCCAGACGCAGTGCCGAGAAAAAGATAGGCACCACAGGCAAGGGCATAGGCCCGGCTTACGAAGATAAAGTGGCACGCCGTGCCCTGCGCGTATATGACTTGTTCCACCCCGAGCGCTTTGCTGAAAAGCTGCGCGAAGTGATGGATTACCATAATTTTGTACTCACCCAGTATCTGGGTGCGACTGCGGTGGATTTTCAGCAGCAATATGATGCCAGCATGCAGCATGCGGCAGTGCTGAAACCGATGGTGGCCGATGTTTCTGCCGCCTTGTATGAAGCCAATGCGCGTGGCGAACACCTGTTGTTTGAAGGTGCACAGGGCACATTGCTTGATATAGATCATGGTACTTATCCGTATGTAACTTCCAGCAACTGTATCGCTGGCCAGGCTTCGGCTGGTACTGGTGTGGGTGCCAATATGCTGCATTATGTGCTGGGCATCACCAAAGCCTATACCACCCGCGTCGGTGGCGGCCCTTTCCCGAGCGAGCTCGATATAGAGACCGAAGGCGTGCCTGGTTACCAGATGTCTACCGTAGGCCAGGAGATAGGCACAGTGACACGTCGCAAACGCCGTTGTGGCTGGTTCGACGCTGCGGCTTTGCGTCGTTCAGCCCGCATCAATGGCCTGACCGGCCTGTGCATCACCAAGCTGGACGTGCTGGATGGCATAGAGTCGCTGGATATCTGCACCGGCTATAAACTCGATGGCAAGGTGGTGGATATGTTGCCTGTAGGTGCGGATGATGTCGCCCGTTGCGAACCGATTTATGAAACAGTGCCTGGCTGGTCAGAAACCACTTTTGGCGTCAAAACCTGGGAAGGCCTGCCAAAAAATGCCCAGCATTACCTCAAGCGCCTGGAAGCCTTGTGTGGCGTGCCTATCGCCATCGTTTCTACCGGCCCAGAGCGCGATGAGACCATAGTCCTGCAACATCCGTTTGCCTGATCAAGAGATCCTCGTCATGCACGCACAGCGATTGGCTTGGGCAATTACCGGTTCCGGCCATTATCTGCGGGAATCTCTCGCTATCCTGCAGACTTTGCAGGATGTGGATATTTACCTCAGCCGTGCCGCGGCCGAGATCATCCGGCAATATGGTTTTCAGGACCAGCTGGACGCGACCGGCCATAAGGTTTATCAGGACAAGACCGCCAGCAGCATCCCGGTAGAGCGCTTTTACGAGGGCGTGTACCACACGCTGGTGATCTCGCCTGCGACCTCTAATACCATCGCCAAGATGGCTTATGGTTTTTCGGATAGCCTGGTCACCAATTTATATGCCCAGGCGGGTAAAACACGTGTGCACAGCCTGGTGTTCGCCTGCGATACCGCGCCGGAGCTTGAATCTGAAGCGCCGCGCGACAATGTGGTCAAAGTCTACCCGCGTCAGATCGATCTGGAAAATGTGGCGAAATTGAAATCATTTGCTGACACGGCAGTGGTGGAGGATATGGCTGATCTGCAATCTACCATCATGCAGCGTCTGGCGACGTATCATGAGTTGTATTTGCACGCAGGTGTACAGGTCGCTGATCAGCTGGCAGAGTAACGCGATGGCAAAACTGCTGTTCCTAACCGGAAAACTGGCAGAACACAGTCTGCATCAAGTGCTGGCGTCTATTGTGGCAGATAGCAAACAATCTCCGTTTGAATATGAAGTGAAACACATAGGGGTGTCGGTGGCCGCATTAATGACCCCATCTTTAATTGCGCGCCGTGTGCCTAAAGTCGAGAATATCGACAAAGTGATCTTGCCTGGCTTGTGTCAGGGTGATCTCCAACCGTTAGTGGCGCAATGGGGAGTGCCGGTGGAACGTGGACCCAAAGACTTGAAAGATCTGCCTCAATATTTTGGACAAAAAGGCAAGGCGCCAGACCTGACGCGCCATAGCGTGACCATTTTTGCCGAGATCGTAGATGCGCCAGACTTGAGTGTAGAGCAGATCGTGGCCAAAGCCGGGCACTTTCAGCAGCAGGGCGCCGATGTGATAGACCTCGGTTGTTTGCCGGGTAAGTCATTTGCACATATGTCTGCCGCCATACAAGCACTGAAAGACCAGGGCTTTCAAGTCAGTGTCGACTCCATGCGTGATGACGATCTGCTGGCCGCAGGCAAAGCCGGGGCTGACTATCTGCTCAGCCTGCATGAGCATAATCTGTGGATAGCCGATGAAGTCGAGTCTACGCCTATTCTGATCCCGGCCAAGCCAGCCAATGTCGCCAGCTTGACCCGCGCGATCGAACATTGTTTGCAACGCGGGCGCCGCTTTATTGCCGACCCCATCCTCGACCCGATTCATTTCGGCCTGACCGACTCCATCGTGCGTTACCACAAGTTGCGCAAGCGTTATCCTGAGATAGAGATGATGATGGGCGTGGGTAACCTGACCGAACTGACCGATGCCGACACCACCGGCGTCAACGCGCTGTTGTTTGGCGTGATCAGTGAGCTGAATATCAACGCCGTGCTGGCGACTTCGGTCAGCCCGCATGCGGCCGAAGCGATCGCCGAGGCCGATATCGCCCGCCGCGTCATGTACCGTGCCAGCCAGGATAAACGCTTGCCGCGCGGTTATTCCAGCGGCTTGCTGGGTCTGCATGACCGCAAGCCTTTCCCCTACAGTGCTGACGAGATCATGGGCCTGGCCAGCCAGATCAAAGACCCCAGCTTTAGGGTCATGGTCAGCGAGCAGGGCGTACATGTTTATAACCGCGACGGCATACAGCATGGCACCGACCCTTTCAGTTTTTACGCCGGCCTCAATATGCAGAATGATGCATCGCATGCGTTTTACCTGGGTGTTGAGCTGGCGCGTGCGCAAATCGCCTGGCAACTGAAAAAACGCTATGTGCAGGATGAGATGCTGGAGTGGGGCGTGGCTTCCATACAGCAAAACAGACAGGCCAAGATCGCGCACCGAGAAGCCTCTATCAAAGAACGCCAGGAGAATGCCCGCGCTGCCCCTGATGCGAACCCGGCGCCAGATGCGGAATGAGCTGTCATGACCATTGCTACACTTAACCTGACCCAAGAAGCACTCACATGATTGACGAAGCACTCACATGATCTACGAAACAATAGTCACCACCTGTTCTGCGCAAGGTGAAACGCATATTGCTCCATTCGGCGTGCAGTGGTTCGATGGCAAAGTGATCATCTCGCCCTTCAAGCCATCCGCCACCTT
The DNA here is from genome assembly GCF_052437885.1 of Methylophilus sp. Classification (GTDB taxonomy): domain Bacteria; phylum Pseudomonadota; class Gammaproteobacteria; order Burkholderiales; family Methylophilaceae; genus Methylophilus. The sequence continues at coordinate 22,452 of NZ_JBQVPB010000017.1, forward strand.
GCAGAATATTCTTGAAACCGGGCATGCGGTATTGAACCTGACCGATGACGTACGCGTATTCGCAGCCGCCATCGCCAAAAAAGCCCAGTTTGCCACCTTGCCAGTTGCCGCCGGCTGTGTGCGCCTGCAAGATTGCCTGACCCATCATGTATTGAAGCTGGATCAGGTCGAAGAAGATGAAGTGCGGCCCAGATTGACTATGAGCGTGCTGGAAAGTGCTTTGCATGGCCCGTTTATGGGATTCAACCGCGCGCAAGCGGCAGTGATAGAGCTGGCTGTACTGGTGAGCCGCCTGCATATGCTGCCGGTTGAAAAAATCACTCAGGAGATGCAATACCTGCAGATCGCCATCGATAAAACCGCAGGCGAGCGTGAGCTGGAAGCCTGGCAATGGCTGGTCGATTGCGTCAATAACCATCTGGCACGCCAAAGCGGCCTGCAACAGGCCTGAACGCTATGCAGGTGTTGGTAAGTGTCAGTTCAGTGGCTGAAGCGCAGCTGGTATTATCAGCCGGAGTGCGCCTGGTAGACCTGAAGGAAACCGCCTATGGCGCCCTGGCGGCGCTGGATATCCCGCGGTCTGCAGCTATCATTGCTGCTGTCAATGTTTACCGGCAACAGCACCCGCAGGCCGGCATCATCGTCAGTGCCACCATAGGGGATGATTGCAGCTCGGCTGCGGCACTCAGTGAGCTGATCCAATCCAGGCTGGATATAGGCGTGGACGTCATCAAGCTACCGCAAACCATCTGGGCGAATGCGGCATATACAGCGGTGATCAAAACATTCCTGGCCCGGCAGGTGAAACTCATCGCCGTGCTGTCAGCCGACCACTTTTCCGGCACCGAAACGGTCAGCAGTATCCTGCAGGATCTCGCCACTGCGCTTTACTGGGGGGTGATGATAGATACCATCCAGAAATCACAGCCTTTGACAGCATTGATCAGTGTGGATCTGCTGGATTTTTTTGTCCGTTCGGCAAAAGCGCAGGGCCTGTATGTCGGTCTGGCGGGCGGGCTGCAGCTGGCGCAAGTCGATAGCCTGGCAGATCTGTCCCCGGATTATCTGGGCTTTAGAAGCGGTTTATGTCTGAATCAGCGCCGGGAACAGCCCCTGATTAAAGAAAAATTACATCTCGTCACTGCAAAAGTGTCGGAATTTTGTTGAATATTGCCTCAAAGCCAATAAATACTTGATTCGCGTGCTGGTGAGGGTTGCGTCAGGGTTGGCGTTTGCGTATAGTTCAACTTGTAAGTCTTTTCAAAGATGTGGCTATTCAAGCCGAATAATAAAGGAGTCAATGAATGAAAAAGAATTTTTTAAGCTTGGCAATTGCTTCTGCATTTGTATTAGCATCGCAAGTTGCGCAAGCTGAAGATATGTACCGTGGCGCATGGTACGTTGTGCCAGGTGCAACATACATCAACACTGACAATGATCTGGATGCTGACAATGGCCGTGGTGGTTTCCTGTCTATCGGTAAAGAGATCAGCGAGCACTGGGATATCCAGGGTCGTCTGGGCTACACCCGTTCTGATGAAGATACCGGCATTGCTGGTGCAAGCGGTAAATACAAACAAACGGCTTTGGGCCTGGATGCATTATATGTATTCAGCCGCGAAAAATTCCGTCCTTTCCTGTTAGCAGGTCTTGGCGCAGCACGTAACAATGTAGATTACTCTTTGCCAGGTACTGACTTTGACGGTAAGAGAACATCATGGATGGCTAACGTAGGTTTGGGTGCCCAATACCTGTTCAGCGATAAGTTCGGTATCCAGGCTGATGTACGTCATCAGTGGAGCCGTGCAAAATTTGATGCAAATGGTGCATTAAATGGTTCTGATTCAGGCACTATCGGCAACACATTGGTAAACCTGGGCGGTATCTTCCGTTTCGGCGCACCAGCTCCAGTGGTTGAAGAGCCAGCACCAGCACCAGCTCCAGTAGCCGCTGCTGAGCCAGCTCCAGAACCAGCGCCGGTAGCACCAGCGCCAGCACCTACCTGCAAACCACAAAACGAAGTGGTTACCGTCAGTGCTGAAAAACTGTTCGGCTTTGATAAAGCTAACCTGCGTGAAGAAGGTCGTAAAGTTCTGGAAGAAACTGCAGCCAAGATCAAGGCTAATCCAGAAATCACTGCTGTGATCGTGACTGGCCATACTGACCGTATCGGTACTGATGCTTACAACCAGAAATTGTCTGAGCGTCGTGCTAAACAAGTGTCTGACTACCTGATCGCTCAAGGCATTGATGGCGGTATCATCACTTCTGAAGGCAAAGGTAAATCTGAGCCAGTTGTACAGTGCGAAGGTAAAAAAGTATCCAAGAAACTGATCTCTTGCCTGCAACCTAACCGTCGCGTTGAGATCCGTGCTGAAGGTACCAAGCAACTTGGTTGCCAGTAATTAGCACTTAGTCTTGCTAAAAAGCCACGCAAATGCGTGGCTTTTTTTATGTCTGTGCCTGGCAGCGAGTACAGCGGCTACTTGCCTCGGTTATAATTAAAGCATGAGTGACTCTCCATTTATTATCAAGCCACGCTGGGTGATCCCCATGGATGGCAAGCAGACCACTCTTGAACAGCATGCCGTATTGGTGGATGCCGGAAAGATAGTGGCTATAGTCCACAAGAACGAGATCCCGGAATGGGCCAGCCATTGGACTGTGGTGGATTGTTCGCGCCATGCATTGCTGCCCGGATTGATCAATCTGCATGCGCACAGCAGCATGAATCTGCTCAGAGGCTATGCCGATGATCATGCTTTAATGCCGTGGTTGAACCAGCATATCTGGCCAGCCGAGCGGCAATGGGTGTCCAAGTCTTTTGTACATGATGGCAGTTTGCTGGCGTGTGCCGAAATGTTGAGTGGTGGTGTGACTACCTTCAACGATATGTATTTCTTTCCGCAGGCGACCATAGAAGCGGCCAAACGCTGCGGCATGCGAGCGCACATCGGCCTGGTGATCATGGAGTTTGCAACCAATTACGCCACCACCGCCAACGAATATATACGCCTGGGCACTGAAGTCAGGGATCATTACAAGTCTGACGCTGACATCAGTTTTTCTTTTGCTCCGCATGCGCCTTACACGGTCAGCGATGCCACGTTTGAGCAGATCGGTACCCTGGCAGAACAGTTGAATCTGGGTATCCATACCCATTTGCACGAAACCCGCGCCGAGATCCAGCAAAGTCTGGAACAGTATGGGGTAAGGCCAGTAGACAGACTGCTTGCACTCGGCATGCTGGGCCCGACCAGCGTCTGTGCGCACGGGGTGCATCTGCAGCAAAGTGAATTAGAGCTGCTTGCCACGCAAGGAGTGCATCTCGCGCACTGCCCGTGCTCTAACCTGAAATTAGCCAGCGGTATCGCCCCGGTCGCAGCCGCCTTGCGTGCAGGCTTGAATGTAGGCCTGGGCACGGATGGTGCGGCCAGCAATAACCGGCTGGACCTGTGGCAGGATATGCGCACCGCTGCCTTGCTGGCAAAAGTCGCCGATGATAATGCAGAATCCATCCCCGCTTATACAGCACTGAAAATGGCCACCATCAACGGGGCGCAGGCCCTGGGTTTGCAAGAGCAGATCGGCAGCATAGAAGCAGGCAAGCAGGCAGACCTGATCGCTGTCAGGCTGGATGACCTCAACAGCCTGCCTTGTTATGACCCGATCTCCCACCTGGTCTATGTGGCCGGGCGCGAGCAGGTCAGTCACACCTGGGTGGCAGGCCAGTTACGCTATCAGCGTAGCGATGAAGGCCAGGCCGTTTTCGCCGGCATAGAAACAGAAGAATTAAGGTCTATCGCATTGCAATGGCAACTGAAAATACAGTCAGCGCAATCTTGAGAGAAGTGAAAAGGAGTCATGATGGCAAATGTAGAAGCCGCTGAAGTGAATAAATTTGCTGAGCTGGCGCATCAGTGGTGGGATACGCAAGGCGTATTCAAGCCCTTGCACCAGCTCAACCCTTTGCGACTGGATTATATCGACAGCCGCGCCAGCCTCAATGGCAAACTGGTGCTGGATGTAGGCTGTGGTGGCGGGATCCTGAGCGAATCCATGGCAGGCCGCGGCGCGCAGGTGACAGGCATAGACCTGGCTGATAAATCGTTGCAAGTGGCACAGCTGCATGCGCTGGAATCCGCTGTGGCGGTCGAATATCGCTGCGTGGCAGTTGAAGCCCTGGCCGCAGAGCAACCGCAGTCGTTTGACGTGGTGACCTGCATGGAGATGCTGGAACATGTGCCTGACCCCGCCAGTGTGGTGCGCGCCTGTGCTGCCCTGGTTAAACCGGGCGGCCACCTGTTTTTTTCTACCCTTAACCGCAATGCCAAAGCCTATTTGATGGCGGTAGTCGGCGCCGAATATGTACTGAACCTGCTGCCAAAAGGCACGCATGATTATGCTAAATTCATCAAGCCTTCAGAGTTGGCCGCCTGGTTACGCCAGTCGGGTTTAGAGCTGCAACATCAGTCAGGCGTGAACTACAATCCGCTCAACAAGCAATACAGCCTGACCCAGGATACCAGCGTCAATTACATGCTGCATGCCATTAAGGACCATTGATGCAGGCAGTTTTATTTGATCTGGATGGCACCCTGGTAGATACCGCCGCCGACCTCGGTTATGCGCTCAATTTGCAGCGCCAGCGCCATGGCCTGGCTTTTTTGCCGGATGCCGCGATGCGCCCTTATGCTTCGCATGGCTCTAAAGGCTTGCTGGAGATCGGGTTTGGATTAAGCCCCGAGGACATGGCTTTCGACGAAATGCGCACAGAATACCTGGCCTTGTATACCGAGGTGTTGACACGGCAACCGGTGTTATTCCCGGGCATGGCCGAAACCCTGGCAGCGATTGAACAGCAAGGCTTGCAGTGGGGCATAGTGACCAACAAGCCGCGCCGTTTCACCACCCCCATCGTTGAAGCGCTAGGCCTGTCAGCCCGTGCCGGTGCAGTGATCAGTGGCGATGATGCCGCAGCCCCCAAGCCTGCACCGCAGACCTTGTTGCTCGCCTGCGAACGCATGCAGTTGAACCCGGCCGATACTATTTACCTGGGAGATGCCGAGCGCGATGTGCAGGCTGGTAATGCGGCGGGCATGACCACACTGGTGGCACTGTTTGGCTATCTCTCCGAGACTGACCGGCCTGAGGAATGGGGGGCGCATGCTGCTATTGCGCAACCGCAAGACCTGTTGCAATATCTCTAAACCCGCCAGGTAAGTAGTGCCCGCGTAGAGAAAAAGCCAGCTAAGCTGGCTATTTTTTTGTGTGCTCTAACCACAGGCACAGCTGGTGCTGGCTATTATCGCAGTCATTTTTTCAAGGTCAGAGCGTCGATTTCACCATAAAGTAATTCTTACAATCGAATCAGCGCATACCTATAAGCAAATGCCATACGGAAAGTGACAATCAGTCTATCTTCTGATAATTGGAAGCCTAGTTGCTTGATTAAGGAGTGCATGATGAATGAAGATACTGTGAAAGACGAATGGAAACAATTGGCCGGCAGGATCAAGGCCAAATGGGGCAGGCTGACCGACGACGAGATACAGCAAGCCGAGGGCAATAGTGAGTACCTGGTAGCTAAATTACAGGAAAGGTACGGTCTGGCACGTGAGCAGGTCGAAGAAAATCTGCGGGATATCGGTTACCCGGACCGGGCATAAGCGAGTGAAATAATGACGCATTACCTACCCGTGCAATAAACACTAGAGATGCAGAAAACAGAAAAAATACCGCCAGCGACATTCCGGCTGGCGGTATTTTTTATGACAAATGTTTAGCGGGCATTCGGTGTGGTGCCAGATGTACACTGGCTACCTGATGCCGGTTGCCCGTCTATGGTCGTACAGGTGTTATTTGTGGCCGGAGGCACAGTGGAGGTATTGCTTCTGGCCCTGGTATCGCGGTTAGCAGGGTCTACCTGATTGATGTCCTTGCGCACGGGCGCAGGGTTGTTCTGGTTCTGTCCCGCAGGTGCAGACGGTTGATTCGGGTTTGCTGCAGGCCTGTTGCCCGGGGCTGCAGATCCACGCGTTGTGCCATCAGTGGCCGCACCATTCGGTACTACCGCACCATTCGCGCCAGCATTACCGTTTACACCAGCGCCGACGCCTGCAGCACCAGCGTTACCACCCGCGCCAACACCTACACCGGCAGCACCAGCATTACCGCCTGCGCCAGCACCTACACCTGCTGCACCAGTATTACCGCCTGCTCCGGCACCGACGCCTGCCGCACCGGCGTTACCACCAGCACCAGCCGCGCCGCCTGTCCCGCCGCCCGCGGCACCACCCGCCCATGCGGTTGAAAGCTGCAATGACCCCAGCAATAATGCGCTCACGATAGGTAAAGATAATTTTGTTAGTTTCATCACCGCTCCTTGTTTATTTATCATGGATCTTCACTGAAAGCCGGTTGTTTTACGGCCGGATCTGACCCGGGTAAAGCCAACAGCTGAAACAGTCAGTGAAGAATATGATGTTCAATATAAGGAGTTCCAGACGCTTGAGTTATAGGCTGTTGCTTAAAACTGTGTAGGAATCGGTTGACCGCTGATATGTGGCTGCCAGCCCGAGCAGGCATGCGTGTGCAGGGCCAGGGTTTTAGTGACGGTCTTTTAAGTGATGATCTTGCGTTCCAGATCTTTTAAGTGACGATCTTGCGTTCCAGCAGTGCGGTGGAGAGGGTGCCGCTATCTACATATTCGATCTCGCCGCCCATGGGCAGGCCACGCGCGATACGGCTCACTTTGATGCCGCGGGATTTAAGCATTTGCCCTATGTAATGGGCGGTTGCCTCGCCTTCAGAAGTAAAGTTTGTCGCTAGTATCACTTCTTCTACCAGGCTGTCCTGCGCGCGTTTGAGCAGTTTATCCAGGTGGATATCCTTGGGGCCTATGCCATCCATGGGCGAGAGTTTGCCCATCAGCACAAAATACTGGCCCTGATAGCTGCGCGTGTTTTCCAGCATCATCAGGTCGGTGGGCATTTCAATCACACACAGTGCAGATTTGTCACGCTGGCTATCGTGGCACAGGCTGCACACCGCATGTTCACTGAAATTATTGCAGTAATCGCAATGCGCCAGTTTATCCAGCGCCTGTTGCAAACTGGCGGCCAGGCGCTGTGCGCCTTCGCGGTCACGCTGCAACAGGTGATATGCCATGCGGGTGGAGGATTTAGGCCCAACGCCCGGCAGGCAGCGCAGGGCGTTGATCAGTTGTTCCAGGACTGCCGGAGAGTTCAAGCGATGACCTTGCTGTTTAGAACGGTAATTTAAAGCCGGCAGGCATCATGCCACTCATCTTGGCAGACGAGGTGGCTTCGGCTTTGGCCTTGCCATCTTTGAGTGCGATCAGGATCAGGTCTTCCAGTGTTTCCTTGTCATCCATGGCTGCATCGTCTATCTGTATGCGTTTGACATCGTTGCTACAGGTCATGGTGATCTTGACCATGCCATTGCTGGCAATGCCTTCCACTTCAGTCAGCGCCAGCTCGGCTTGCGCCTTTTGCATGTTCGCTTGCATCATCTGGGCCTGTTTCATCATATTGCCCATGCCACCTTTCATCATCGTCTGCTCCTAAGTTTGATGTGGTTAATGTAGAGGTTTGATTGAGTTGGGCACTATGGTCGCACCCATCTCCTGCATCAGGCCCTGCACAAAGTGGTCGCTCAGAATGGCGTCTTTGGCCTGGTCCTGCAATTCGGCTCTTTCTACTGCCATTTGCCTGGCAGGCGTGTTGGCTTCTTGCCCGACCTGTATCGTCAGTTTGATACGGCGGCCAAAATGGCTATTCAGGGCGCTGTTCAATTTATCCAGGTAGTTAGTGCTGGCCAGGTGCTTGTGTGCATCACCGATGCGCAGCACCATAGTGTCTGCATCATAAGAGACTAACTCGCAGTTTTGCGCCAATGCGCGCACCAGGCCCAGTTTGCTTAAATGGTTCTCGACCAGGGTGCGCCAGTTGCCATCCCATTGCAATGCTGTGCCTTCAGAAGGGGTCTCACTAGTTGCGGCTGGCTGGGCAAGCGCTGGTTCTGCGATCGGGGTCGATTCAACCACAGGCGGGTGCACAAGCGCTGCCTGAGTGACTGCCATCGCAGGTTCGACCGTCATCGCAGGCGCAGCCGGTGCGGGTGCCGGTACTACAGAGGCTGACTGTTCTGCCGCTGGCTGACGGCTTTGCGCCAGCGCGGCACGCGCTCCGCCAGCGGCACTGACTGAACGAGCGTTATTTTCACCAGAACTGGTATTGCCGGCCGGTGCCGCTGAAGCCGGCGCGGTTGAAACAGGTGCCATGGCGTCTGTTTTAAATGCCAGCATGCGCAGTAAAGTCATGGTGAAACCGGCATAGGCATCAGGCGCCAGGCCGATATCGCGGTGACCCAGAATAGCGATCTGGTAATACAGTTGCAGCATCTCGGCAGTCAGTTGCGATGACAGGTCGAGCAGGGTATGCCTTTCCGGGTGGTCATCGGCGATCGCCTGCGGGCTGTGCTGGGCGATCGCCAGCAGGTGCAGCAAGGCGGCCAGGTCTTTCAGGGCACTTTCAAAGCCTATGCTGCGTGAATCCATCTGTTGCGCAATATTGAGCAGGGTAGCGGCGTCATTGTTGATCAGGGCCCGCAATAACTCATACAGGTAACTTTGATCTATCGCCCCCAGCATGCTGCGCACATCTGTTTCACGCACAGACTGATTGCCATAGGCGATCGCCTGGTCGGTCAGCGATAAGGCGTCACGCATGCTGCCATTGGCGGCACGCGCGATCAGTTGCAGGGCTGGCGCTTCAAACGTGATCTGTTCCTGGCCCAGGATATCCTGCAAGTGGGAGGTGATGGTGCTGCTGGCCATTTGGCGCAGATTAAACTGCAGGCAGCGCGACAATATGGTGACCGGCACTTTTTGCGGGTCTGTGGTGGCCAGTATGAATTTAACGTGTGCCGGCGGTTCTTCCAGCGTTTTCAGCATGGCATTGAACGCTTCTTTGGTCAGCATATGTACTTCATCTATCATATAGACTTTGAAGCGGCCGGAGGAAGGCGCATAGATAGCCTGTTCCAGCAAACTGACCATATCGGCGATGCCGCGGTTAGAGGCAGCATCCATCTCCACATAATCTACATAGCGGCCGATATCGATCGCGCGGCAGGCATCGCATTCACCACAAGGGGTGGCGGTGATGCCGGTAGCACAGTTGAGTGACTTGGCCAGTATGCGCGACAGCGTGGTCTTGCCGACGCCACGCGTGCCGGTGAACAGATAGGCATGGTGTAAGCGTTGCTGGCTGAGCGCGTTGCTTAATGCTTGCACGACATGGTCTTGGCCGACCAGATTACTAAAGGATTTTGGGCGCCATTTACGCGCCAGCACTTGGTAAGACATTGCGGTCTCTATTGATTAAATATCATGAAGCCAAACCAATACTTTAGCCTAAATTGCCTGCTCATGCGCACATACTTACAACTAAATGATACAGGGCAAGGTATGGGAGAATCCGGCAGGATGGCGATGTGGAATCCGGCAGGATGGCAATACAGAAAGGGGCGAGCCCAACCCCCGGCACTTGCTTGACAGTTGTGGCTGCTTGCTTCCGCATCTGACCAGGTTGGCTATCTTACAATGCGGGGAGGCCCGCCGGCGCTATTGTAACGCAAAACCAGGCCGGCATGGCTTTGTTTTTTGCAAGCCGCGTGTTTAAAACCACAGGCGGCACAATTCAAAAATGACACGCAATCAGCCTTCTTATGACCACATTAAATCGCTGCTGCGCATTGCACAATAGGCCATATTTTTCAGTGACTGTGTGCGGTAGAATAGATTATGGCAACCCACGGAACATCCATGACTGCGTCGGAGATCGCACGCGAAACCATCAAGCAGATGGCGGTGCGCCGTGTGGAGCCTACGCCGGACAATTACACACAGATCTATCTCGAAGTTTCAGGCCGGCCAGCCAAAGAAGATGCCGCATCCGCCTTGCGCAAGGCATTGAAGCAATTGCCGCATGACTCCATGGAGCAGACCAACTGGGTGAACCGTTGGGAAAAAGTGCTAAAGCAGGATAACTGGCAAGGCTTGGGTGATCTGCTCAAGGAAGCCATGCAGCAACAGCTCAGTCACTCCACCAAGTGGCCTAAAGCGATACGCACGCTGATGCAGGGCTGGGATGATAAACGCAGCGGCATGGAGCTCGCCAGAAAACGCGAGATGCTGGAGCGCGTGCTGATCAATTTTGGTAATGACGATACGCTGTCTGACAAGTTGCTGGGCATGGCGAATAACTGGTTACCGGCCGATGCCAGGGTAGAAGGCATCCCGGTGCCCGAGTTAAAAGAAGTGGCCAGCCCGGCTGCGCTGCCCGCGGCGATAGAACCATTGAGCAAAGACGAATTGCCCAGTGAAGTGCAGCAGTTTCATGGCGCATTCACTATTCTGCAGACCCTGCTCAGGCAGACCCTGCAACTGGGTCTGATCCCGCGTCTGGAAGGCTATCCTGACCTGCAGGTAGAAGCCATTGCCGTGCAGGAAAGTACAGAGCGGGCGAAAAAGGTCAAAGAGTGGGAGGCACTGGCCAAGTCACTGAAGGCCTTGTTGATGCGCGTGGAGGTGATAGGCGCCAAAGAAGATGATGTGCGCGGCGATATTATCGATCTGCTGCATCTGCTGCTGTCTAATATAGGCGAGCTGGTCGCTGAAGATAGCTGGTTGAGCGGGCAGGTCTACGCCGTGCAATCCATCATCAACGGCCCGCTAGACCGCGCCAAACTCAAGCAGGCTGAAAAAAGCCTCAAAGAGGTGATCTATAAACAGGGCCTGTTAAAACATAGCCTGATCGAAGCGAGAAACTCCTTTAAAACCCTGATCAGCTCATTTATTGACAAGCTGAAATACATGGGCGAGGCCAGCGAGCTTTATAGCGGCAAGATAGAGACTTATGCCCAGGAGCTCTCGCAGACCGATGACCTGATCAAGATCAATGAACTGGTCACCCACCTGATGCGCGATACTTCTGTCATGCAAACCGATATCCTGCGCTCACGCGACGATCTGCTCAATCAGCAGCGCGTTGCCAGCGATACCCAGGCGCGCATCCTCAAGTTACAGGATGAGTTGAGCCAGTTAAGTGAAGTGGTGCGTATAGACCAGCTGACCGGCGTGCTGAACCGGCGTGGCATGGATGATGCCTTCGCTACCGAGATCGCCCGTTATCACCGTGGTGGTGAATCACTGAGCGTGGCGCTGCTGGATATCGATAATTTTAAATCACTGAATGACCAGCACGGCCATGCCGCCGGTGACACAGCCTTGAAACACCTGGCTGGCGTGGTCAAGCGTACCGTACGCCCCACTGATATCGTCACCCGTATGGGCGGCGAAGAGTTTGTGGTTATTTTGCCTAATACCGGCCTGGATGAGGCGGTCACCACCATGAGCCGTTTACAGCGCGCACTCACCAAAGAATATTTTCTGGGTAACAACCAGAAATTGCTGATCACCTTCAGTGCCGGCGTCGCCCTGTTTCAAAAAGAAGACGATGTCAGCTCTATACTGCTGCGTGCCGACCAGGCCATGTACCTGGCCAAGAAGAGTGGCAAGAACCGGGTGATGACCGAGATAGATCTGCGGCAAAGCCAGTCCTGATTCTGCATTTTATCGCCGCGCCAGTATTTTGCCGGCAGCCGGTCAGCTTGAGCGGCTGCCGGCATTTCCCATAAAGCATACCCAAGCCACAGGGAGTCATGCTATGCTGATTGGCATCTAACACGAGGTGCCCTGTGACCAGCCCTGCAACTGACTCTCCAGTCGATAGCGTCAAAGATGCCTTGCATGAAAGCGAGCGCAGATTTTCAGCCATTGTTTCCAGCATTCCCGGCCTGGTATTTCAAATGCATATGACTGCCGATGCGCAAATCGTATTCACTTACCTGAGTGAAGGCTGTGAAGCCTTGCTCGGTATTCCCGCTGCCGCTTTGCTTAAAGACGCCCAGGCACTATTCAATGCCATGGAAGAAAAGTCTGCCAGCCAGTTCAAGCATAAGCTGCAACAATCGGCCCGCCAGCACAAACGGCTGGATTGGGAAGGCAGGATATGGATCGCCGACTGGCAGGATATGAAATGGGTGAATATACGCGCCACCATACAGGCCCTGGGGCAGGGCGCGGTGCAGTGGGATGGCATCATGCTCAATATCAGCCAGAGCAAGCAGGAAAAACAGGAGATAGAGCAGGCCAAGCACGATTTACAGGCGCTGACTGCCCACCTCAACCAGGTGAAAGAGCAGGAGCGCGTCAGCATCGCACGCGAGATACATGATGATCTCGGTGGCAATATGACGGCGATGAAGCTAGGCCTTTCCACCATTATCCAGAAGATCCAGCAGGGCGCGCCTGTCGATATCGAGCAGGCGACCATGCTGCAATCTATCGTCAACCAGACCTTTGATTCAGTGCACCGTATTTCAGGTAACCTGCGGCCTAATATCCTCGATCTGGGCCTGGTCGATGCGCTGGAATGGCAAGTCAACCAGTTCAAGAAACAATTGGGCTTAAAAGCCAGGTTTGTCACCAATTGTGATGAGCTGGACTGTGACCATGACAAATCCATGGCCTTGTTCCGCATCTGCCAGGAGGCTTTGTCGAATATCGCCAAATACGCCCAGGCCGATGAGGTGCGGGTAGAGTTGAACCAGGTCGAACAAGCCTTGTGCATGACTATCGCCGATAATGGCATAGGCATCGCCCCGGCCGATAAGATCAAACCTAATTCTTTTGGCCTGCGCGGTATGCAGGAGCGGGCAGCCGCTTTTGGCGGCGAATGCTATATTGAATCACCACTACAGGGAACAGGTACGCTGATACGGGTGCAAGCCCCGGTGCGGACTGCAGCAACATGAAAAACGTGAGGCAACAGCTTGGATACTAAAAAAATCAGAGTCATCATCGTTGATGACCATGCGATTCTGCGCTCTGGCATTAAACAGATACTGGTCGCCAGCGGCGATATCGATGTGGTTGGTGAAGCGGAGAATGTGGCACAGGCGCTGAAATGTGTGCGCGAGATACAGGCAGATGTGATGCTGCTGGATATTTCCCTGCCGGATAAAACCGGCATCGAAGCACTTAAACTGATCAAGCGTGAGAATGCCGCGCTGAATATCCTCATGTTATCCATGTATATGGAAGACCAGTACGCCGTGCGCTCCATACGCTCGGGTGCTTCCGGCTACCTGTGCAAACACACGGCGTCGGAAGAGTTGCTGACTGCCATCCATACCCTGGCGAAAGGCCGCAAATATATCACGGCCAATGTGGCGGAGATCCTGGCCGAGCAGGTCGGTAATGAACATGCCGCCGCCTTGCATGAGTCTTTATCTGACCGTGAATTCCAGGTCATGCGTATGATCGCTTCCGGCCTGAGTGTGAGCGAGATCGCCGATAAACTGGCCTTATCGGTGAAAACCGTGAGTATGTACCGCACCCGCTTGCTGGAGAAAATGAACCTGAAACACAATGCCGAAATCACACATTACGCGATCAAGAACCAGCTGGTCGAGTAAGATCAACGCAATAAAAAAAAGGCCTTTTTAAAGGCCTTTTTTATTTTTAAATCAATTATCTAAGAATTTTTCTTCGAGTAATTTATCAGCCCGTTGGTCGAGCTGTCAAAGCTGGTCACCGCCTCAGCGCTGATCAGTAATGGCAGGATCTGGCTGGCGATCTGTTTACCGTATTCCACACCCCACTGGTCATAGCTGTTGATGTCCCAGATGATGCCCTGCACAAAGATCTTGTGTTCGTACAACGCGATCAGTTTACCCAATGTGTATGGTGTCAGCTGCTCGAACATGATGGAAGTGGTAGGGCGGTTACCTTCAAATACTTTGTGCGGTAACAGGTCTTCCAGCGCTTGGCCGCTCATGTTCTGTTGTGCCAGTTCTGCACGTGCTTCTTCACGGGTCTTACCCAGCATCAATGCCTGGGTCTGAGCCAGGAAGTTGGCCAGCAGGATCTTGTGGTGCTGGTCATCCGGGCTGCCGACTTTGTAATGGCTTTTGACCGGCATCAGAAAGTCGGCCGGTACCATTTGTGTGCCCTGGTGTATCAGCTGGTAAAACGCATGCTGGCCATTGGTGCCTGCTTCGCCCCAGATGACCGGGCCGGTTTTATAGCTGACACGGCTGCCGTCACGGCAAATGAATTTACCGTTACTTTCCATATCGGCTTGTTGCAGGTAGGCGGCAAAGCGCGACATGCCCTGGTCGTAAGGCAGGATCGCATGCGTGTCTACATGGAAAAAGTTGTTATACCAGATGCCCAGCAATGCCATGATCACCGGCATGTTCTGTTCCAGCGGCGCTTCCTGAAAGTGCTTGTCCATGGCGTGACCGCCGGCCAGCAACTGTTCAAAGTTGTCCATGCCCACGTACAGCGCGATGGACAGGCCTATGGCAGACCACAGGGAATAACGTCCGCCTACCCAGTCCCAGAAAGCAAACATATTGTCAGTGTTGATGCCGAAGGCTTCTACCGCTTTGGCATTGGTCGATAAAGCGACAAAATGCTTGGCCACGTGCTGCTCATCTTTGGCCGCAGCCAGGAACCAGCGACGTGCGGAGTGCGCATTCGTCATGGTCTCCTGGGTGGTGAAGGTTTTGGAAGCCACGATGAACAGTGTGGTTTCAGGGTCGCATTGCTCCAGTGCGCGCACCAGGTGGGCGCCATCAATGTTGGAGACGAAATGGGCTTTCAGATCCGGGCTGGCATACGGCTTGAGCGCATCGCAGGCCATGACCGGGCCGAGGTCGGAGCCGCCTATGCCTATATTCACGATATCAGTGATACGTTTGCCGGTGTAGCCTGTCCACTGGCCGTTACGCACCTGCTCGGTGAAGGTACGCATATGCGCCAGCACGGCGTTCACTTCCGGCATCACATCCTTGCCATCGACTGCGACCGGCGTGTTGCTGCGATTGCGCAGTGCGGTATGCAGTACGGCACGGTTTTCGGTAATATTGATCTTTTCACCTGAAAACATGCGGTCACGCCATGTCTCTATTTTAGAGTCACGCGCCAGTTGAAACAGCAGGGATAAGGTTTCTTTGGTGATACGGTGCTTGGAGTAGTCCAGCAGAATGTCATCTACATTTAAACTGAATTCTTCAAATCGTTTTGCGTTTTGCTTAAACAGATCACGCATTTGAACATTGCGGATATCACTTTGATGCTGGTTCAGCGCGTGCCAGCTGGGGTGCGTCGTTAATTTAGCCATGTTATGTTGTTGCTTTAGTTTTCAAGTCAATTAAATTTTAAAGTCGATTCGTTTTATAGTGCCTGCAGCGCGATCTTTATCGCTGGCCTGCAGGCCCTTATAGGTTTGCTACAGTGTAGCCAGTTATTGTAACTGAAGTATGACACCTGCCAGTGGCGGTAAGTTTATACTGATAGAATCAGGATGATCCATCCACGCAACGGGGGCACTGTGACAGTTGTCGCCATTGCCCAGGTTACTACCGCCATAGCAAGCTGCGTCACTGTTAAATACTTCTTTGTAGACACCGGCTTGTGGCACGCCCAGACGATATTGCAGGCGCGGCACCGGTGTGAAATTCAGTACTATTATAACAAAACTATGGTCATTGCCGCGCCTAATATAACTCAGCAGGGACTGAGCGCCATCCTGGCAATCTATCCATTGAAAGCCCTGCTGGTCAAAGTCATGCGCATGCAGGGCCGGGCGTTGCCGGTAATGGCTATTCAAGTCGCGTACCAGCGATTGCACGCCTCTGTGCATGGCATGCTCGGGATAACTTTCTTCCAGCAGGTGCCAGTCCAGGCTTTGATTGACGTTCCACTCGCGCCACTGGCCGAATTCGTTGCCCATGAAATTGAGTTTTTTGCCCGGCATAGTCATCTGGAAAGTCAGCAGCAGGCGCAGATTGGCAAACTTCTGCCAGCTGTCGCCAGGCATTTTGCCTAGCAGGGATTTCTTGCCATGCACCACTTCATCGTGGGAGAAAGGCAGCACAAAGTTTTCTGAATAGGCATACATCTGGCCAAACGTCAGCCGGTTCTGGTGGTGCTGTCTATGGATAGGGTCAAGCTGCATGTAGGTAAGGACATCATTCATCCAGCCCATGTTCCATTTCATGTTGAAACCCAGGCCGCCAGCATAGACCGGGCGGGACACCGCCGGCCAGGAAGTTGATTCTTCAGCGATCACCAGTGAACCAGGGAAGCGCTCGCCGACCATGGTGTTCAGTTGCTTGAGAAACTCGATCACTTCCAGGTTCTCGCGTCCGCCGTAGGCGTTGGGCAGCCATTCGCCATCCTTGCGCGAGTAATCCAGATAGAGCATGGAAGCCACCGCGTCTACACGCAGGCCGTCGATATGGAATTCCTGTATCCAGTAATAGGCATTGCTGAGCAGGAAGTTGCGTACTTCATTGCGCCCGTAATTGAAGATATAGGTGCCCCAGTCGGTGTGTTCACCCAGCCTGGGGTCGGCATGCTCGTACAGGGCGGTGCCATCAAAGCGCGCCAGTGCCCAGTCATCTTTGGGGAAATGCCCGGGTACCCAGTCGAGAATGACGCCGATATTGGCGGCATGGCAGCGGTCTATAAAGTATTTCAGGTCGTCCGGGCTGCCGTGACGCTGGGTGGGCGCAAAGTAACCTGTCACCTGGTACCCCCATGATTCATTCAGCGGGTGCTCGGCGATAGGCAGCAGTTCTATATGGGTATAGCCCATGCTGGTTAAATGCGGGATAAGCGCATCTGCCAGGGCGCGATAGCTGAGAAAATGACCATTTTCATCGCGTTGCCAGCTACCCAGGTGCACTTCGTAACAGTTGAACGGTGTATGCAGCCAGTCATGTTTCTTGCGCTGTTGCAGCCAGTCCTGGTCCTGCCACTGGTATTGACTCTGGCAGATACGGTTGGCTGAGCCTGGTCTGGGCTCGAAAGCTTTGCCATAAGGGTCGGCTTTGACCACGACGAAACCATGCTCACGGTTGCGTATCTCGAATTTGTACAGATCGTGTTCAGTCAGGTGCGGGATAAACAGTTCCCACACGCCGCTGCCGCCCAGCACACGCATGGCATGCACGCGGCCATCCCACTGGTTAAAACTGCCCACTACGCTAACGCGCTCGGCACTCGGCGCCCACACGGCGAACCTGACACCGGCTACACCTTGCACCGTCATAGGCACAGCACCCAGGGTATTGTAGGCTTCCAGCAAGCGGCCTTCACCGAACAGGTAGAGTTCTTCCTGCGTCACCGTGCTGGCAAAACTGTAGGTGTCACTGGTCTCATAAAAATCAGCCTGGCCGTGTGGCTGTATGCGTAAAGCCACAGGTGCAGTGATGGCGAGCTTGGACGAATACTCGAATAAGCCGTGTCTGTCGACTAAGGTCATCGCTTGCCAGCTGCCATCCACGCTGACCCAGAGTTTCTCGGCGTTCGGCTGAAACACACGCACTAGCCATGGCCCGTTCGCGGCATCCTGGTGTATGCCCAGGAACTGGAAAGGGTCGTGGTGAGTCGCATCAAGTAGGCGTTGCAGGTGCAGGTTGTACGTGTGATCCGGTGGAGCTAATTTGACTGTCATGCTGGCAGGGTCCGTTTGACTAACAGCCATCCTAACAAAAAAAGTGAAGGTTTACGCCGTTTACGGCGGAAATATCGTTGTCTTTGCCCGGATTATCATGCAGACTGTGGATGTCAAACCTGCATTTAACAAGCGTTATATTGCCTTTACAATCCGGCGCTGTGCGTTGCTGCAGGCTGATTTTTTGGGATCAGAAAAAAAGGAAAGGCATCATGTCTCAAGCAGAATTTGTTGAACGCAGAAGATACACCCGGCGACAAGAACGTCACTCTGATCGCTTTATCAGTACCCTGACTAAAAATACCGTCGCCATCATCCTTGCCGGTGGTCGCGGCAGCCGTTTGAAGAACCTGACTGACTGGCGCGCCAAACCGGCGGTGCAATTCGGCGGTAAATTCCGCATCATCGATTTCCCGCTCTCCAACTGCATCAACTCTGGTATACGCCGTATCAATGTCGCTACCCAATACAAGGCGCAAAGCCTGATCCAGCACGTGCAGCGCGGCTGGGGCTTTTTGCGTGGTGAATTCAACGAGTATGTGAATATCATCCCCGCCCAGCAGCGCCTGGGGGAGGAGTGGTACAAGGGAACGGCAGATGCGGTTTACCAGAATATAGACCTGCTGCGCGAAAACGGTGGTGAATATATCCTGGTGCTGGCCGGTGACCACATCTATAAAATGGACTACGGCAAAATGCTGGCCACTCATGCGCGCAGCAATGCGGATATGACCATCGCCTGCATCAATGTGCCACTCGAAGATGCCAAGGGCTTTGGTGTGCTGGAAGTAGACGCCACTGACCGTGTGGTCGCCTTTGATGAGAAACCGGCCAATCCCAAGCCTATGGTGAATGACCCTACTCAGGCCTTTGCCAGCATGGGTATTTATATCTTTAATGCCAAGTTCTTGTACGAGCAACTGATACGCGATGCTTATGACCGCAACTCTCACCACGATTTCGGCCAGGACATCATCCCTTACATCATCAACAAATACCGGGTGCAGGCGCATCGTTTTACCGATAGCTGCGTAGGCGCACTGGAGAACGGCTACTACTGGCGTGACGTAGGCACCATAGATGCCTATTGGGAAGCCAATATGGAGCTGACAAAAGTCATCCCGGAATTGAACTTGTATGACAGCGAGTGGCCTATATGGACTTACCAGGAGCAATTGCCGCCGGCTAAATTCGTGTTCAAGGATGAAGGACGCACCGGCAAGGCGACGGACTCCCTGGTTTCAGGCGGTTGCCTGATCAGTGGTTCCAGCGTCTCAAACTCGGTTTTATTCTCCGGTGTGCATGTGGCGGATTATTGCGACCTTGATGGCGCGGTGGTGTTGCCCAAGGTGAAGATCAACGAAGGCGTGATTTTGAAGAATGTGGTGATAGACCGCGGTTGTGATATCCCGGCCGGCATGGAGATAGGTGTCGATCTGGTGCGTGACAGCAAGCGCTTTTACGTGTCAGAAAAAGGCATAGTGCTGGTGACGCCGGATATGCTGGGCCAGGACCTGTATAGAGTCAAATAGTGAATGCAGGGCCATGTGTGAACACTGTTTTTGACACGGTGTTCACAGGCAGGCAGGTTTTTATAAATTAAATAACAATGTAGGGCGACGCAGCGGGTTTTGATCAGAGCTTCCAAAAAAATAAAGTAGGTCGAATTTGAAAGAGGTATATGTATGTCCGATAAAAAACTGCTGTTAAATCTGTATTGGCACATGCATCAACCAGATTACCGCGATCAGGTCAGTGGTGAATATGTGCTGCCGTGGACATATTTGCATGCGCTGAAAGACTACAGCGACATGGCCTACCACCTTGAGCAGAACCCCAAGGCCAGAGTCACATTCAATTTTGTGCCTATTCTGGTCGAACAGTTACAGGATTACGCCGAGCAATCGCGTATCGGCCAGTGGCGTGACCCCTTGTTGCGCTTGCTGTCCAGCCCGGATCTTGAACATATCACCGATGCAGATTGCCAGCTGATCGTCGATAGCTGCTTTAAGGCGCACCACGAGAAGATGCTGAGTCCGTTTCCGCATTACCAGCGCTTGCTGCACCTCTACGAACTGGTCGAACCTATCATGAAGTCCGGGCAATTCCATTATTTGTCCGCACAATTCAAGGCTGACTTGCTGGTCTGGTATCACCTGGCCTGGACAGGTGAAGGCTTGCGCCGTAAAAGCAAGGTCATCCAGCGCCTGATGAAAAAAGGCCTGCTGTTTACCCTGGAAGACCGGGTAGCGCTGGTCGATGTCCTGAGTGAGACACTGCAGGGCATTTTGCCGCGCTATAAGGCCTTGGCTGCCAAAGGGCAGATCGAACTCACCACCACACCTTACTATCATCCTATCCTGCCATTGCTGATCGATCTCAACAGCACGCGAGACGCAATGCCGGATGCGCCTCTGCCTAAATCGCCCGCTTACCCGGATGGGCATGCGCGTGCGATCACGCATGTAGAAGCCGCCAAGGTGTTTCATGAGAAAGTGTTTGGGCAAAAGTCCACTGGCATGTGGCCAGCTGAAGGTGCGGTCTCGCATGCGGCTTTATCTTTACTGGCAGAGCAGAATGTCGCCTGGGCAGCTACCGGGCAGGGCGTGCTGGCGAATAGTCTGAAAGAATTGGGGCTGGAACATGAGCAGGCGAAAGACTATTTGTACCAGCCTTACCGTGTGACGAATGGCCAGCAGGATATCGTCTGTTTTTTCCGCGATGACCAGTTATCAGACAAGATCGGTTTTGAATACTCCAAACAATATGCCAGCGAAGCGGTGCATGATTTTGTGCAGTCGCTTGAAGCCATCCATGCCAATAGCGACGCAGATACAACATCCGTTGTCAGCGTCATTCTGGATGGTGAGAATGCCTGGGAATACTACCCTTACAACGGCTATTACTTCTTGAATGAGCTCTATCAGGCCCTGGCAAGTCACCCGCTGATCCAGATGACAACTTTTAGCGATATTGTTGCTTTGCAGAAGTCGCAAGTGTTACCTCAGCCCAAACTACTGGAAGATATTTGCGCCGGCAGCTGGGTGCACGGCACCTTCAGTACCTGGATAGGCGAGCCTGCCAAAAACCGTGCCTGGGACCTGTTATGTGAAGCCAAGCGCCAGTATGACCAGCATGCGCACAAGCTTTCAGTGACAGCCAGAGAAAAATGCCAGCAGCAACTATCTGTCTGCGAAAGCTCAGACTGGTTCTGGTGGTTTGGGGATTACAACAATGCACAAAGCGTCACCAGTTTTGACAAACTCTACCGCCGCAACCTGAGTAATCTCTACCATTTGCTGGGTTTAGTCCCGCCTGACAACTTGTCTCAGTCTATCAGTCATGGCGGCGGCAATTCTGAGAATGCAGGCACCATGCGTAGAGGAACGTCTTGATCAGGCATTGAAAACCACCTGATTAAATATCCCGATTAACTCCATTGATCATTTTCACCATTATTCAATAAGAACAATATGACGCAATCCAGACAAGTTGGTGTATTGATGCATATCACCTCGTTACCTGAAGGTAACGTTGGCCCGGATGCATATCGTTTTGTGAATCAGCTGGTGGATATGGAAGTGACGATCTGGCAGACCCTGCCGGTCAGCTTGCCGCACGAAGACCAGTCTCCCTACCAAAGCGTGTCGGCACATGCCGGGCACACCGGCATGATCAGCGTAAAACAGTTGTTGAACGAAGGCTGGTGCCTGCCGGATGAGGTCAACCTGTCACAACCCGAATTGTTTGCCAAAGTGATGCTGCGCGTGCAGTCGAATGGCGCGATCTCCAAAGTGGATGGTCATGGCCTGAGCTGGTCTGGCTTTGCCCGTTTTTGCCAGGCGCAGCAATACTGGCTGGAAGACTTCACCCTGTTTATGAGCCTGCGGGAACAGCATGGCTATAAAAGCTGGAACGAGTGGCCAGAGGCTTACCGCAGGCATGATGCACAGGCCTTACAGACCTTTGCCGAAACCCATCAGGAAAAACTGACCCTGATCAAGTTCACGCAATACATATTCTTCCAGCAATGGGAGCAGCTCAAAATATACGCCAACCAGCGCGGCATCAAGCTATTTGGCGATATCCCTATCTTTGTCGCTTATGACAGTGCCGATGTCTGGGCGCACCCGCAATGGTTCAAGCTGGATGCCGATTCCAACATGACAGTCGTGGCCGGCGTGCCACCCGATTACTTTTCCATCACCGGCCAGCGCTGGGGCAATCCGCATTACAACTGGGAGCTGATGCAGGCAGATGGTTTCTCCTGGTGGCTGGGCCGCATCCAGACCCAGTCCAAGCTGTTTGATATCGTGCGCGTAGACCATTTTCGTGGCCTGCAGGCGGCGTGGGAGATCCCCGCCAGCGAGCCGACCGCCATCAACGGTTACTGGCAGCCTGCGCCTGGCCACGCCTTGTTGCAAACCATCATACAGACCTTCCCCCAGCTCAGCCTGGTGGCCGAAGACCTGGGTATCATCACTGAAGATGTCGATGCCTTGCGCCACGCGTTTCACCTGCCAGGCATGAAGATACTGCAATTCGCCTTTGGCAGTGGCTACGATAACCCCTACCTGCCGGAAAATATAGACGAAAACAGCGTCATGTACACCGGCACGCACGACAACGATACCACCCTGGGCTGGTACCAGGAGGCCGAGGAGGGGGCACGTGCGCATCTGCATGATTATCTGCAGCAGGAGAGCCCGGACATGCCGCTGGCACTGATGCGGCTCGCCTTGAACAGCATTGCTTTCCTGGCCGTAGTGCCCATGCAGGATATTCTGGGCCTGGATGGCAGCGCGCGCATGAACACGCCCGGCACCAGCATCAATAACTGGGCCTGGCGCATGCACTGGGAACAACTGACCGATGACAAAATCGCCGCCTTTAAACAGCTGGTGAAAGAAAGCGGCCGCGCCTATGCCTGAATCCGCTAGCGTTTTACGCCTGGGGCTGGATGTAGGCGGCACTAATTTGAGGTTAGGCGTTTTCTCAGACCTGGCATTAGTCGAAGATACCCGCTTTCAGGCCAATTACTCTGCTATTTGCCAGCAGAACGCGCCGGAGCTAGCCTGGCAGAAAATACTGCAGGTCACTGCCGAGGCCATACAGCCACTGCTGGAGAAATATCCTGCTATCCAGGCCATAGGCATAGGTTTCCCGGGGTTTATCAATCCCCAAAGCGGTGTGCTCGCGCAATCACCGAATTTCCCCGGGTTGCTGAATGTCAACCTGGGTCACGATCTATCGCGCATGCTGGGGCGTCAGGTACTGGTCGCCAATGATGGCAATGCAGCCGCTTATGGTGAGTATTGCCTGCTAGGCCGGCCTGCCGGTGGTTTGCTCTACGCTGGCCTGGGTACCGGCATAGGCGGTGGGCTGGTCAGCGCTGGACAGGTATGGGCGGGGGCACATGGTTATGCCCTGGAAATAGGTCATCTGATCGTCGAACCCGGCGGGCCGGCATGCGGCTGCGGCAACTTTGGTTGCGTAGAGCAATATGCTTCTGCCACTGCCATAGGTAAAAACTACGCCAGGCTGGGCAATCAACAGTTAACGGCTTTTGAAGTCGCCACGCTGGCAGGCCAGGGCGATGCGCAGGCACAGTCTGTGTTCCAGCTGGCCGGTGCAAAGCTGGCGCAGGCGATTGCGCTGACACTGAATATTGTGGATGTGGAAAACGTGGTGATAGGTGGCGGTGTGGTTTCTTCCTGGCAGCTGATGCAGGATGCATTTAACCAGCGCTTGCAGACAGACTTGATCCCTGTGTTGCGTGACAAGGTGAAAATACATCTTTCATCCTCTGCAGATAATGCAGGAATACTGGGCGCTGCCTTACTCGCTGATCATGTGGCGTAGGTGACTGTGGCAAGCTTTTTGTGATAAATTGAAGTGCTTTTAAAAAATTAATTAAAAACTTCAAAAAAAACAAGAGGAGCTAGTCGTGCTAAAAAATAATAAAGCGGCTTTTATTTCTATCGCACTTTTCGGTTTATTCAGTAGTCATTCCCAGGCAGCATTAACAAACTACACCTCAGGTGGCAGCGAAGTGGTATATAGCAGTGCTGGCGCTATCACTTGGACCAAAGATGCCAATCTGCTGGGTTCCCTGATCAGCACGCAGGGTTTTTCAACCGTGGTGAATGCGATCATAGGTACTTATTCCGGTAGTTATGCTTTAACTGCCAGCGACTTTAAGAGTGACGGCGCCGCGACCTGGTATGGGGCTAACGCCTTTGTTGGCTATTTAAACAGCGTTTCTTACGCTGGCACCAACCAGTGGCGCTTGCCAGCCATTATTGATACTGGCGCCGTAGGCTGCAGCTTTTCAAATAATGGCAACGATTGTGGTTATAACGTGGACACCAGCACCGGCGAGATGGCCAGGCTGTATTACGATGAACTGGGCGGTCAGGCTATCAACGATAAACTGGGCAATTACCAGCCAGATGTGGCCGGTATTCCCGATACGGCTTTTTTTGATAACGAGGTATACGATATCTATTGGTCGTCATTGCCGTCGGCTTTTCCAAGCGGTGCCTGGATATTTGCAACCGATGATGGCGTGCAGATGGATGGCTACAGTAAATCTGCGCATAGCTACGTCTGGGCAGTCACTTCTGCGTTAGCCGTCCCGGTACCAGAAGCGGATAGCGTGGCTATGCTGATGGCAGGCTTGGGTTTGCTTGGGCTGATGGCCAGGCGCAAACAGTCGGTCTGATCTATTCATATCGCAAATAAAAAAGCTGACCTTGGTCAGCTTTTTTATTTTAATTAATCACTTTATGAATACTAATTAACCTTTTGATTAATATTGTTTTTATCGTGAATATTCAACGCCCATTGCACATGCTCTCTGACCAGCTCACTGTCATCCTGCAGCCTGGCTGTCAGTGCGCTGATCACTGCGGCTGAAGTCGGGGCATTGCCTAAGCCGACCGCCACATTGCGCAACCATTGCACATAGCCGATACGGTAGATCGCGCTGCCCGCCATGCGCTGCTGAAACTCCGCTTCTGTCCAGGCAAAGCAGGTCACCAGGTCAGTGCTATCCAGGCCATTGCGCACAGCGAAATCATTTTCTTCAGTGGCCACAGCAAACTTGTTCCACGGGCAGATCAGCTGGCAATCATCACAGCCATAGACGCGGTTACCTATCAGCGGGCGTAGCTCCAGCGGGATACTGCCTTTGTGTTCTATGGTCAGATACGAGATGCAACGCCTGGCATCCAGTTCATAAGGTGCGACGATGGCCTGGGTAGGGCAGATATCGATACACGCGCTGCAACTACCGCAGTGTGAGCTGGTGGGTGGGTCTACCGGCAACGGCAGGTTGGTGTAGATCTCGCCCAGAAAGAACCAGGAGCCCTGTTGCCGGTTGAGCAGCAGGGTGTGTTTGCCGCGCCAGCCCACACCGGCCTTGGTTGCCAGCGCGACTTCCAGTACCGGCGCGCTATCGGCGAAGACGCGGTATTCAAAACTGCCGAAGGTAGCAGTGATACGTGTGCACAGTTGTTGTAGTTTTTGCCGCATGACTTTGTGGTAATCGCGCCCCATGGCATAGCGGGCGACATAAGCCTTGTTCGGTTCTGCAAGTATCTTCCAGCCATCCTGGGCGTCGTCCGGCATGTAATTCAGGCTCACCGAGATCACGCGCAATGTGCCGGGCACCAATTCTGCCGGTCGGCTGCGCTTGGAACCGTGTTTTGCCATATAATCCATGTCGCCATGGTATTTTTTTTCCAGCCAGCGCATAAACCCTGGCTCTGCGGCAGACAGGTCGGTATCGGTAACGCCTATATTGCCAAAGCCCAATTCGCGCGCCCAGCCCTTGATCGTGGCCGCCATTTTCTCGGCAGCATGATGATCAGGCAGGTGTATGGGAGCGGGATGTGAATGGTGTGACATGACAGAAACGTATTCTACACAGATTTTAATTGACGAAGCAGCCACCACGCATGCGGCAGGCCTGCTGGCAAAGCAGTTACGGCCAGGGCAGGTGATCTATTTGCATGGCGACCTGGGCGCCGGTAAAACCACGCTGGTGCGCGGGATCCTGCATGCACTGGGCCACGTCGGCAAAGTCAAAAGCCCGACTTACACCATTGTAGAACCTTACAACCTGGCTATCGGTTCATGTTACCATTTTGACTTATACCGCTTTCAAGACCCTGAAGAGTGGGAAGCCGCCGGTTTTAGGGATTACTTCAACACCACAAGTATTTGCCTGGTCGAGTGGCCTGAGAATGCCGGTGCTTTATTACCAGTGGCCGATATTGAGATCCGTTTTGATATTCTGCCACATGGGCGCGTGCTGCATATCACCAGCCAGCAAGCGCTATCTTTGGAAGGTTTATGCCAGTAAGTCGTTTTAAGCAGCTGCACCTATGGCTGATCACCTTGTTATTTGCACTCAGCATGCCGGCACAGGCCGCTGAAGTCATACTGGCCAATCTGCAGCAGCAGGGCAACCAGGTGCATCTGGAATTATTGCTGGACCAACAGATCAAATACCGGGTCTTCACCCTGGATAATCCGTTTCGCGTGGTCATAGACATGGACACTGTCGCCATCAGCCCGACCCTGAAAGCACTGCCTCCGCAGCTGGACGCGCAACACCCTTATCTTTCCAAAATCCGCATTGCGCCGTTCACCGAAAACACCACCCGGCTGGTGTTCGATATCAAGTCGGATATCAAACCTTTAGTCACTGACATGAACGCCGGTAACTCGCAGCAGCGCCTGGCGATCAGCATCGCCCCGGCCACAGCCACGACTGAACCGCCACTGGGTTCACCGGCCCTGGCGCATAGCAAAAAACTGCAAGAGGCTGAAGCTGCCAGCGCGGAAGAAAAACCTGCTACTGCCAGCGAGCCAGTGACAGAGCCGGTCATCGCCAATCCAGCAACAGAAAAGCCCGCGGAAAAACCAGTCGCAGAAAAAGCGCCGGAAAAGCCGGTTGAAAAACCGCTCAAACAAGCCAGGCCAGGCCAGAAGATCATCACCATTGCGGTAGATGCAGGCCATGGCGGTGAAGACCCAGGCGCACGCGGCTCCAAAGGCAGCCACGAAAAGCATATCACCCTGGCGATCGCGCGCAAACTCAAGCAGCAGATAGACGCTGAAGAGAATATGCAAGCCATCCTGATCCGCGATGGCGACTACTTCGTACCCCTGGGCGACCGCGTCAAGAAAGCGCGTGCCGCAAAAGCCGACCTGTTTATCTCCATACACGCCGATTCATTTATCAATAGCACCGCGCGTGGTTCCTCGGTGTTCGCCTTGTCTGAACGCGGCGCCACCAGTGCTGGTGCACGCTACCTGGCCAAGAAAGAGAACGCGGTGGATCTGATCGGTGGCGTGGCCATAGATACGCGTGATATGGATCTGGCGCGCACCTTGCTGGATCTGTCGCAGACCGCGACCATACACGACAGTATCCGCCTGGGTAAAGGCGTGCTCGGCAGAATAGCAAAAATCAATACCTTGCATTCCAAGTATGTAGAACAAGCTGCGTTTGCGGTGCTGAAATCGCCGGATATTCCTTCTATCTTGGTGGAGACGGCGTTTATCAGTAACCCGGAGGAAGAAGCCAGGCTGAATGATGATGCTTATCAGGATAAGCTGGTGAATGCGATTTTAACGGGGGTGAAGTCGTATGTAGCGACCAACCCTTCGTTTTCCAAGAAATAAGCGCTACATTCGTCCGTCATTCCGGCGTAGGCCGGAAAACGTAGCGTAGCGAAGTTTCTAGGGACGGCCACCCAGCCAAGGTACATACTTAGCTTGGTTCCAGTAGGGCACAGGTCCTGCACTTTCCTATGAGATTTTAATCGGTATTTCTTTGGATGGTTTTGTGCTCTGTTTCAGCATTTTATTTCGCCTAGAGGCGAAACACAGCCGTGAAATCATCCGAAGAGTTACAACTTCCAGCAAGTGCATCACTCGCCCTGCGCGAGTCCACCTATGGTTGCTACAGGCTGCCAAACTTTTTCAAACTCCATGATCAATTGGCAGCTAAAGCTTAAAAATCAACCACCCATCAGCAACCCTTGATACTTTTTGAGTGATTGAGGCCAGTAAAGCCTGCACCGTTAACATATGTAAGTTCTTGTCAGCTTTGTGCCTCCCAGATGTTTGAGAATGCCTGCGTATTCGCAGTTTTACTCTCAAGTTTTAAATCTGGAAAGGCCTATGCTATGCCGAATCACACACACAAACCCCTGAAGAAACCCGGGGGGTTGTCCCTGCATTCCCCCCATAAGGCCCTAGGTCCATCAAGTACTTATCGTGGTGCCAAGAGTGGAATCTTAAACCCCACCAGCCTGCTGTTGGCTTTGTTATGCCTGGCTGGCCAGCAGGCCCAGGCTGCCGATAGCATAGTGCCCGCCGGGGGGAGTAGCGATGGTGCCGTGATTGATAATGGTGATATACAAGACGTCTATGGCACGGCGACTAATACGAAGGTGCTCGGTCTTAGGGCTGCTGTGGGCGGCGTGCCGGGTGTGGCCAGCACGCAATTCGTTTATGCTAAGGGTATAGCCGAAGGCACCGTGGTAGGAAAAGACGGTACTCAGCTTATAAGGGCAGACGGTACTGCGAAAAATACTACTGTGCAGGCGGGTGGGAGTTTTGATGTTAAGGCTAACGGTACTGTAGAAAATCTCACGGTCAAATCCGGTGGCGCTGCGTACCTTGAGGCTGACTCAATCTGGAAAGGCACTATCAACTACGAGCCAGGCAGCAACAGCGGGGCTGCAGCCAAACTAACAACCACCTGGAAAATGACCGGCGATTCTGCCCACAATATCTTGAGACTTGGCAACAACGGCCATATCGACTTTGAGGCGCCCGGCAGCGTGTTCAAAGCTAAAACCCTGAGTATAGATGAGCTTGTCGGCCAGGGTGGCCTGATCACGCTCAACCAAGTACTGGGCGATGGCAGTGTGGCGGGTGACAAGATCATCATCCGCAATGGCGGCAAGGTCAGCGGCACGACCTACCTTGCTATCCGTAACGCTGGCGGCCTGGGTGGGAAGACCGGCGGTGACGGCATGCTGGTGGTCGAAGCGCAGGCAAATGCCGACACCACCGCACAGAGCAGCAAAGATGGTTTCAAACTCAAACAGCCGGTGTATGCCGGTGCCTACGAATACAAGCTGCGCGCTGGCGATGCTAAAGGCTTTGGGCAGAACTGGTATTTGAGCAGTGAGAGTACAAGCAGTCAGAGTTTGAGCAGTGGTTCGACTGCCCGCCCTGCCTACCGCCCCGCCAGCGCAGCCTTGCCTGCGCTGATGGACCTCTCAGGCCGTATGGCCTTGCATGCACTGCTGCATGGCCCGCAGGCCGTAGGCACAGCGCTGGATACCAGTGCAGAGACCACAACCAGGCACCCGATGTGGCTGTTTGCCAGCCAGGAGCGCCTGCATGCAGGCGGCAACGGCGACATCAACCCGGCTTACAGCAGCTGGATCAGCGGCCTGCACCTGGGCAGCGACCTCTGGCGCAATGAAGAAAGCACCACCC
>NZ_JBQVPB010000018.1:0-49995 GCF_052437885.1 Methylophilus sp.
TAGCGCAGTCAGCGTGGGAGGGGTCGGCCAGCGTCTGTTCGAGTTCCGCGGTGGCTTGCGCAGTGTGCAAGCCGCTAGGGCGAGTTTCGTTGGACGCCCACGTTGACGAGCAACGCAGGGAAAAAGCGGAAGCTAGGGTGCCCTTTCTTTTGGTTACTTATTCTTTGGGCAAGCAAAGAAAAGTAACTCGCCGAGGGGCGAAATAAAATGCCGAAATAGAGCACAGAGCTATCCAAATAAATACCTACTAAAACCTCCAGCAAGCGCGACATCTGCACCCTAATTGCAATCAAGCTAAGCATTCACCTTGCCTGGATAGCCGTCCCTCGAAACTTCGCTACGCTACGTTTTCCGGCCTCCGCCGGAATGACGGATTAATGTAGCGCGCACGGTTTGCGCATAAACCAACCGTTGCACATGCTCAGAAAACCTCCAGCTTTAATGATCTCTCAGCCTATAAACACTAAGCCTGACCGCTACATTCTTTTGTGAAAATTAAAAAACTAGTCCGGCTAGTCCGTTGTTAATTTCTCTGCAACATTCACTCTATAGACTTGCACCTCGAATTAACTCGACTGCGATGGATATGAAGAAGTCTACCCTTGGTTTAATAGCCAGCCTCTGTTTGATGACCCTTGCTTTACCGGCGAAGGCCGCCTGGAATTCAGACTGGGCCACCCAACAAAAAATCAGCATAGACACAGCCAGCGTGAAGGAAGCCGTGAACCAGGCGCCTGTGCTGGTACGTTTGCATTCGGGAAATTTCGATTTCACCGGTGCCAATGTCGATGGCTCGGATATCCGCTTTATTGCTGCGGATGACAAAACTGAACTCAAGTTCTCACTTGAGAAATATGATGCGGTGAACGAGCTGGCGGTCGCCTGGGTAGTGCTGCCGCAATTGTCTTCTGCCAACAAAGACCTGGCCATCAGCCTGTACACAGGTAATGAGTCGGCCAAGCCTGGTAGCGACGCACAGGCGCTCAATGATACCGCGCTGGTGGCACGCTTTGCCTTCTCTGAAAATGCTTTGCTGAAAGATAGCGGCCCGGGCCAGCTGACAGCCAGCGGCAATGCCACCCAGCAAAAAGCCGGCCTGATCGCCGAGAGTGCAGTGCTCAACAATAGTCCGTTGACCATCACCCTGCCAGCCGCGCCGCAGCTGGCCGATGGAGCGACCTGGTCAGTGTGGCTGAAAGCGGCCAGCCTGCCGCAAACGGCTGCAGTGTTCAAGACCGGCAATATCAGCCTGAACCTGGACGGTAATACCCTGGCCTTGCAGGCAGGTGCTGCCAGCACACGCGGTGGCGAATTAAAGCCCGGCCAGTGGCAACATGTGGCGCTGGTATTCCAGGGTGGCCAGGCCATTCTTTATATCAATGGGCAATCTGTTGCCCAGGTTGCCGCCAGTGATGCACAGGCCGCGGCCAGCTTGACCGTAGGTGAGGCACTGAGTGCCGAGATCGATGAGTTGCAACTGGCATCCACAGCACGTAGCGCTGCCTGGCTGGAGCTGGTCGCGCAATCGCAAGGTGCTGATGCCAAACTGATCGTCGTGACTTCTGCCGGTGAAAGTGATGCCGAAGAGGGCGGTGAACCTAATTATATGGGCATCCTGATCGACAGTCTGACCGTCGATGCCAAAGTGGTGATAGGCATACTGGCCGTGATGTTCTTCATCAGTGTCTGGGTCATGTTCAGCAAAGCGGTGCTGGTCACCCGTACTGACAAAGACAATGCGCTGTTCCTGCAACGTTTCCAGAAAGCTTCAGCCGCAGATCTGCTGACGCTGGACAAAGCCGGCAATTACCCTAACTCCACGCTGTTCGGCTTGTACCAGGCTGGCCTGCGCGAGATCAGAAAGCGGGAACATGACGGCAAGGTGTCGTTAAGCGGTGCCTCTATCGATGCGATCAAGGCCGCTGTCGATGCTGACCAGGTGCGCGAGACACAGCGCATGAACAGCCTGATGGTGTTGCTGACCATTGCGATCTCCGGCGGCCCTTTCCTGGGTCTGTTAGGTACGGTGGTCGGTGTGATGATCACCTTTGCCGCGATCGCCGCCGCCGGTGACGTCAACGTCAACGCCATTGCACCGGGTATCGCCGCTGCGTTGCTGGCCACTGTCGCTGGTCTGGCGGTCGCTATCCCGGCCCTGTTTGGTTACAACTACCTGGCCAGTCGTGTCAAAAACATCACCATCGCCATGCAGATCTTTGTCGATGAGTTCATCACCCGCACTGCCGAACTGTACGGTAAGGAATAAGGCAGCGCGATGTCAGAAGGCGTCAAGGAAGAGAACCAGCTTTATGATGAGATCAACATTACGCCCATGCTGGACCTGGCGTATGTGTTGCTGGTGATTTTTATCATCATGACCACCGCTTCAGTGCAGGGCGTCAAAGTCGAAATGCCGCATACCGTCAACTCTGCGGCACTGGCCAAGCCGCAAATGCGCGCCATTACGGTCAGTAGTGACGGCAGTGTCTATCTGGATGCTTTCCCGGTCGATATGGCACAGCTGGAACAGCGTCTGGCCGAATACAAGGGCAGTAACCCCGAGTTGCCGGTGGTGCTTAAAGGCGATGCTGCAGCGCATTACGAAAAGATCTCCGAAGTGCTGGAGATCTGCAAGCGGCTGGATATCACCGAAGTCGGCCTGGTCACCAAAAAGGTTGTGGAATAAGCATGCAAGTTCAAAACGACGCACAACCCTACGACACCATCAACATCACGCCCATGCTGGACCTGGCTTATGTGCTGCTGGTGATCTTTATCCTGATGACCACGGCGGGCGTGCAGGGGCTGACCATGAATCTGCCCAAGCCTTCCAACAAACCCAGCACCGAGAAACACGACCTCAAGATAGTGCAGGTGCAGCAGGGCGGCACGCTGACTATCAATGGCGTGGGCGTGAACATGGCCGAACTGGAGACCCAGCTCAACCAGGCCAAGGCTATGGACCCCAAGGTCAATATCATGATCAAGGGCCAGGCACAGGCGCCTTATGCCGGCGTGATCTCGGTGATAGACCTGGTCAACCGGCTGCAGATAGAAAATGTCGGCCTGGTCACCGGCAAGATAGGGACGTAAGCCATGGCATCACATGAACTGGACCCTATTTCAGAGCCGCTGCCGCCCTCTGCGGCACGTGTCTGGCTGACGCGTATCGCGATCGTATTGCTGCTGCTGGCGGTACTGGTCGGTATCGGCTACGGCTTTAAAAAACTGTTCTCTGGCGGCCAGCCGCATAAAAAGCAGATCACTACTGTCAAGCTGCTGCCGGATACACCACCGCCTCCGCCGCCACCGCCTCCGAAAGAGCCGCCCAAGGAGACGCCTAAAGAGCAACCCAAGGAAGCGCCCAAGGAGCCTGAGCCCAAGCCGGCAGAAGCACCACCGGCGGAAAACCTGAAAATGGAAGGCCCGGCCGGCGATGGCCCTAGCGCGTTTCAGTCAGGGGCGGTCAACAATGAATACAAAGGCGGCGATGTCACCACCGGCCCCAGGATAGGCGGCAAAAAGAATATGGCGGCCTTTGCCTGGTTCACCGGCAAGGTGGATGCACAGATTAAAAAGACGCTGGCAGCCGAGAGCGGCCTGAACAAGACCAAGTACCAGGTCGAAGTCAGGGTGTTTTTAAATGCACAGGGCGATATAGACCATGCAGAACTGATAGCTTCCACCGGTGACCAGGAGACTGATGCCCTGATACGCAAGGCATTGGCTCACGTGGCACCGCTAGGGGAATCAGCACCTGAAGATATGCCACGCAAAGTGGTGATACGGGTGACTTCACAAAATATGTCCTGATCGTGTGCTGACCGGGCAAGCCCGGACATAGCCATGCAGCGCTCGGGCAGTTGTAAAAGATAAGGGTAACAAGGGAAAGATAATGAAAATTCAAGCAAAAAACTGGGTGATCCCAATGATGGTGGCGGCCATATTCGGCTCGCAGACCGATATCGCCAGTGCCAGTGAGCGTGAGTCACTGGAAGAGGTAAGAGCGACCACCATGAGCCTGATCGAGCTGCTGGTGCAGGAAGGCGTGCTTTCAAAAGAGAAAGCCGACGCCTTGCTGAAACAGGCGCAGCTGGCAAAACAGAAAGCCAAGGAAGAAGCGGACGCAGCAGCAGCGCAAGCCGAGACAGTCGCAGAAAAGCCGGCTGAAGGCCAGCCTAAGGCTATCCGCGTGCAATATGTGCCTGAGCATGTCAAAAACGAGATGCGTGCCGAAATCGAGCAGGAAGTCATGAAAAAGCTCAATTACAAGGCGGGTGAGCGCCTGGGTGTGCCGGAGTGGATAGACCGTATTGAATGGACAGGCGAGTTGCGCCTGCGCTACCAGGAAGACATGTTCAGCGAGAATAATGTGATCCCCGGCGTGCTGTCGTCATCAGAAGTGCGCAATGTGGTGGTCAATAACTCAACCGAAGACCGTGAGCGCCATCGTATCCGCGCATTGTTCGGCGCCAATCTGCATATCAATGACTGGTTGACCGGCGGTATCCGTTTCCAGACCGGCCTGTTGCAGACGCCGGTGACGCCTAACCAGACCGAGGGTTTCTCGCAGGGTAAATTCGTGTTCGGCCTGGACCGTGCTTTTCTGGAAGCGAAACCGTATGACTGGCTGACCCTGACGGGCGGCCGTTTCGCCAATCCTTTCTTTACCAGCAACCGTACTTTTGGCACCGATCTGATCTGGGACCCGGATCTGGCGTTTGATGGTTTTGTGGCGAGCGCCAACCCGGCCATCAACAAGCACTGGAAGCTGTTCTCCAGCGTGGGTGCCTATCCGATAGAAGAGATTGAAAGCTCTAATATCAACAAGGCGAAAGATAAGTGGCTGTATGCCGCGCAGGGTGGTGTGGAGTGGACTTCAAGCAACGATAGCAAAGTCAAACTAGGCGTGGCTTTTTATGACTTCAAGAATGTAGAAGGCGAACTCAACCCGATAGGCGATCCAAACCGCTATGCAGGCACCGTGCCGTTATGGCGCCAAAAAGGCAACAGCACCTTCAGTGTAGACGGCCTGAATGCCAATCGCTGTGGTGCAGGTGGCCCTTGTGGTTTGGCCTCACAGTTCCAGCTGATCAACTTTACCGGCGAAGTGGACCTGGCGGCATTCGACCCGGTACACGTTATTCTGCATGGTGCTTACGTGAAAAACATAGGCTTTGACCAGCAGGAGATCCTGCGTCGTACCGGCAACGTTTACAAAGAGGAAAACGAAGGCTACGAGCTATCGCTGATGGTAGGCCATCAGTCAGTGAGAAAACTGCATGACTGGCAAGTGTTCGGCGGCTATCGCCGACTGGAAGCGGATGCGGTCATGGATGGCTTCACCGATTCTAACTTCCACCTGGGTGGTACAGATGCCAAAGGCTTCTTTATCGGCGGCCAGTATGGCATAGGTAAAAATGCCTGGTTATCCTCAAGGTATATCAGCACTGACGAGATCTCGGGCTTGCCGTTCTCGGTGGATACCTTCTTTGTCGACCTGAATGGCAGATTCTAGGAGCACGGCATGAAACTCATCTCATCTATGGTTGTGGGGCTTTTGCTGCTGGGCATGCAGGCACCGGTGCAGGCGGCTGAAAAGCAGGACAAGGCGGCGAAACGCGCTGCGATCCTGATGCAGAAGATGAAGCAGGATATGGAAGCAGAGAAAACGGCGCTGCAGACCGAGTTCGAGCAGGAAAAGAAAAGCATGTCTGATGCCCTGAGCCACGCCCAGAATGCAGAGCGTGCGCATTCTGCCAAACTGCAGGGCCAGGCTAAACGCACGCAGCAGCTGCAGGCTGAGGCGAGCAGGCTGGGCAGTGAAAAGGCGGCATTAGCCACCCAGCTGCAACAGTTGCAAGCGCAGCTGGCAGAACAGACGCAGGGCCGCGAAACCGCTGAGCAGCAACTGCAGTCAGCCAGGGCAGATCTGGGCGTCAATGATGCACAGCGCAAGAAGCTGGTCAGCAATGTGAGTGCTGCGCATCAGCAGCTGGTGTCCTGCGAAGAGAAGAACAGCCGCCTGTATGCCTATGGTAATGATCTGGTCGGCCTGTATGCGGATGCAAGTGCCTACCGCAAAGCCATGCGTGAAGAGCCTTTCTTTCAACTCAAGCGCGTAGAGCTTGAAAACCTGTTACAAAACAAACGCAGCCAGCTGCTTGAAAATAAAGTTGATACAATAGCAAGCCCCTGACCATCGCATGTGGTTGAGGGGCTTCCGTGACTTTAAGTATAGGCTGAGCTGATGTCTTTTCAACTGCAATCCCTGTTCACCCTGCACGAGCGGGCCAGGATCTATCCTTTTATCGGCTTTATCCTGTTGCTGGCTTGCGAGCCTTTGCTTGCCTCGGGGCTGAGCTGGCTGGGGCTGGGCAGCCAACCGACCTACCTGTTGCGTACGCTGGCCGCCGTCGCATTATTGCTTTATTTCTGGCGTGACTATACAGAGTTGTCGCTGGCGCCCTCTTTTTACCACGGCGTGATCGCCATCCTGAGCGGGCTGCTGGTGTTCGCCATCTGGATATTGCCTTATCCGGCATGGATGGGCGGTTATGTTGCCGCTGATAGCAAAGCTTTACCTTTGTACGATGCGATGGATGTGTTCTGGCTGGTTTGTCGCTGGAGCGGCTCCGCGCTGGTGGTGCCTGTCATCGAAGAACTGTTCTGGCGCGCCTATTTGATGCGCAGGCTGGAACATGCCGAGTTTATGGCAGTCTCACCCGCTGCCGTGGGCACTTATGCAGTGCTGGTAAGTAGCGTATTATTTGCCATTGAACACCAGCTCTGGTTCGCCGGGCTACTGGCCGGCCTGATCTACGCCGGCCTGTACCGTAGATACCAGCTGCTGTGGGTCGCGGTACTGGCGCACATGGTGACCAATGGCGTGCTGGGCGCGTGGGTGGTGCTTGGTGGACATTGGCAATACTGGTAAATGAGTGTGGTAACATACATTGTGAACAATAGAGCATACCAAAGCTCAGGTGACGTTAAGAAACATAGTTCTGGCGCGCTATAAACATAAGCACAATTTAGATGAATTTTATTAAAGGGTGATGATGAAAAAAATTGCATTAATCGTACCAGCACTGATGCTGGTCATGGCAGGTTGCAGCAAGCACGAAGAATCCGCCAAAGGCTCCACGCAAGTGGTGGCCAAAGTCAATGGCGATGAGATCACGGTGCACCAGCTGAACTTTGCACTTTCCAAAGCAGGCAAGATAGACCAGGCGCAGCTGAAGCCTGCTTCAGAAAAAGTCCTGCAACAAATGGTAGATGTTGAATTGCTCAAGCAAAAAGCACTGGCTGCCAAGCTGGACCGCGACCCGAATGTATTGCAGGTATTGGAAGCGACCAGGCAACAACTGTTAGCGCAAGCCTACATGCAAAAAGTGGCTGCCAAGCAAGCGCAGCCATCCAGTGACGACATCAAGAAATTCTACGACACGCATCCTGAGTTGTTCAGCGAGCGTAATGTCTATGTGATCCAGGAATTCGTGGTCAAAGACGGCAACCAGCATGCCAGCGAGATCGAAGCGGGTATTACGCCTGCCAAGACCGGCGACGAACTGGGCAAATGGTTGAAAGACAATAACTATGTGTTTACCGCCAATGCCAGCAGAAAAGCCGCCGAACAATTACCGCTGGACCTGCTGAAAAAGCTGAACACGCTCAAAAGCGGTGATACGCTGATCGTTAAAGGCCCAGATGCCCTGGTGCTGCTGTTCCTGGCCAAAGTAGACCGCCAACCTGTTGAAGTGGATAAAGCCAAGCCGGTGATCCAGCAATATCTGGTGAACGCCGGTCAGCAGACCCTGATCAAAAATGAAGTGGCCGCTTTGCGCAAAGAAGCCAAAGTGGAGTTCTTTGGCGATTTCTCAACACTGACACTGGATAGCAAGCCAGCCGCCGTTCCAGCCACCGCGCCGGTTGCAGGCAAAGCAGATGCACCTGCTCTGCCTGCAGCACCAGCCGCCCCCGGAGAGGCCGCGCCTCAGCCAGGTGGACATAATAAAGCCATTGAAAAAGGCCTGTCAGGCTTGTAATCGCTGATAGCGTCATGAATAAAGCCCCGGCATGCCGGGGCTTTTTCTTTGTAGTGGCTGGCATGCGCTGCATCCGCGGATCGCCTGACTGGCGCTGGCGTCAACAGCTGCGGCTGAGTGGCTCACAGAAGGTCAATGCGGCAGAAACCAGGCTAGTGCCGGTGTTTCCTGCGCCAGCTTAACCAGCCGGCAACCAGCAATAATGCCGGCAGGCCAAACTGGAAACTGTTGAACAACAGCAGCAACCAGGTCTGCCGTGCAGGCAGCAGAATAACGCTATCGCGTAAAGGTGCCACCGGCAGGCTGACACTGGGCTGGTTGTTGACCACCCATTGCAGGCTCTGCATGCTGAGTGCCAGGTTGCCGCCACGCTGCTGCTGGGCATTGCTGAAAAAGCCCGTGCTGCCTATCACCACTATCCTTTGCAGCTCACCCGAGGGTTGTGTCTTTTCCAGCGCCAGCATGATGGTCGCTGGCCCCTGTGTATCCGTTTGCGCGTTGAAAGCCGGCAGTTTTTCTGCATGGGCCATGCGATAGGCGCTACTGGCCCAACCGTGCTCTGCCGCGGCAACCAGTGGCAGCGTGCGCCAGGGGTCTTGCGGCTGCCGGTGACGCACGATGGCATGTGCCTGCTCAAAAAAACTGCGCAGGGAGAACTCCTGGGTCGGCCCTTGCCCGGAGTAGCGTTGCGTACTCAGCGCATGCAATGGGATATCGTACTGGCGGTTGGCCGGGTCTATCACCATGCCTGGACTGATAGCCAGCCCCAGTGAGTCTGCCACGGCCTGCAGCCCTTGCCTGGCCGGGTCGTCTACCAGCCACACCAGATTGCCACCTTTGCTGATATGCGTCTGTATCGCTGTTACCTGCGCCTGAGAATAGGGCTGGCTCGCGCCAGCCAGTACCAGCACAGGCAGTTTTTTTTCCGCGCTGGCGAGGGCAAGGTCCGGGCTGTCTAGCAGCTGTAAGCCGGCTGCGCGTATGGCTGCCGCCAGCTGGCTGGCACCATCGCCAGCGCTACTGTCCAGTGCCGTCTCGCCTTGGCCGCTAGAGAACAGCACGGGCGCCCGCGCGCCGTGTTGCAGTTGCAGCAGCACATTGGTGAATGCCTCTTCGCTGTAAGGCAGGTACATGCGCTGTTGTTGCCCGCGATAGCGGATGATCATTTCGCCTTCTTTTTTGATCTGCTGCTCGCGCGCCAGCGCAGGAGCTGTAGACGGGTCTATAAACTGCAACTGGATAGCGGGGTGGATATGCTGGTAACGTTGCACCAGCGACTGTATGGACTTTCTGAAGTAGCGGCCTTTGTAAGGGCTGTTGCTGCTGAACGCCGTGACTTCTATAGGCGCAGGTAATGCCTGCAATACCGTGATACTGGCTTTGGATAAAGTGTTGCGCTGATTGTTGGTATGGTCGGTGATGATATTGAAATGCCAGGCCAGCACACCCAGTGCCAGCGTCACCAGCAATAAACCAGGCACCACCAGGCGGTGCTGCCATAGCAGTGTTGTGAGCGATAACCAGGATCTGGCCGGTTTGGAAAGTAGTGGATTAGCCATACAACCGATCAGCATGTAAGCGGCGAATAGAAAGCAGGATAAAGAAGGCCGCGAACAGCACAAAGAATAAGACATCGTAACTGTTGAGCATGCCAAGTGCGAACTGGCGGTAGTGCTGCATCAGCGAGAAATCGTGAAACAGTACCTGATTGTTATCGGCAAAAAACTTGTCCAGCAACAACCAGACCATCAGCGCAGCCAGGCTGCCGAAAGCCGCCAGGATAGGATTGGCCGTCAGGCAGGAGACATACAGGCCCAGCGCGCTGCTGGCAACCACCAGCAGCCATAGACCCAGCGCGTGGGTGAGCAGGTAGGGGATATCTATTTCGGCCCACGGCAACATCATGGCTATCATCACCACCATGGTCACTATCAGCAGGCTGAGGTAGCTGACGATACCCAGCAACTTGCCCAGTATCAGTTCGCTCATGGACAATGGCGCGCTCATCAGCAGGGCCATGGTCTGGTTCTTGCGCTCTTCACTGATCAGTTTCATGCTGATCAGTGGCACCACGAACAGCATCAGCATCGCCGCCACGCCAAACACACCTTCGGCCATGAATTGCGTGATGCCTATCTTCTGCACCTGCCATTGTGCGCTTTGCATGATCTCAAAATACTGGTTGAAACTTAAACTGTAGTAAGTGCCGACGATGGCCTGGAAAATAGCCAGTACCAGCCAGCCCATAGGCGTGGCAAACAGGCTGCGGAGTTCTTTGCGGGCAATGATCAGTATCATGCAGGGTACCGGGTGTGGGCGTTAAAGCCCTTTGATGATGCCGAAACGCACGGCGATATGCACCAGCTGGCCGGTGGTCTCCACCCCCAGCTTCTGCCGCACACTGGTCTGGATATTGGCCACGGTCTTGTAGCCTATATGCATGCCTTTGGCGATTGCCGCCAGCGCTTCTCCCTGCGCGATACGCCTAAACACCTCGAATTCGCGTGGCGACAGCTTCTGGATAGGGTTCTCCTGGCTTTCCAGATGGTACATGGAGAGGTTTTGAGCCAGCTCATTGTTGATAAAGCGTCCGCCACGCAGTATTTTTTGCACGGCTTCCATCACCACTTCCGGCGGTTCGGTTTTGGTCACATAACCGCGGGCTCCTGCCTGGATGGCGCGCGTCGCATAGATACAGTCATCATGCATGCTGAACACGAGTACGCGCATTTGCGGTTTGCGATGCAAAATACGTTTGAGTGTCTCCAGCCCGCCTATGCCCGGCATATCCAGATCCAGGATCAACAGCTCGGGGTGATGTTTTTCTACCAGTAAACAGGCTTCTTCACCATTCAGGGCATCGGTGGTTACCTGATGGTTGGCCTGCTCAAGCAATGTGCGTAGACCTTGTCTGAGCATGGCGTGGTCATCGGCGATCATTACTTTTGCCATCAATGCTTATCCTTTATTTCTTGTTGGCAAACGTGATATTCACACATTTGTCGTTGGCGAATGTCAGCTCGGCGGTATTGAAATACTTGTTTGGCGCGTACTGGATCTTGCCGCGGTAATACCACATCTCGACATTGTCGCCATTGCCTGAAACCGCCTGTCCTTTTTCCTGCAGGATCTGGTCGGCATTATGGGGTTTGACGGCGCTTTCCTTTTTCACAGGTTTACCCAGGTTCTCTTCTACAAAGTCGCGCGATTTGCCGCTGTAGGCCTCGAGAAAAGGGCGTTCTTCCGTGTTCAGGTCTTTGGCTGGCAAATATAGCGGG
Organism: Methylophilus sp.; assembly: GCF_052437885.1. GTDB lineage: Bacteria > Pseudomonadota > Gammaproteobacteria > Burkholderiales > Methylophilaceae > Methylophilus. Next base: position 11,327 of record NZ_JBQVPB010000018.1, read on the forward strand.
AAAGCCAGTGCGATCAACGCTAGCCATTTACGATGTTGCATAATCATTTACTCCTGATGCTGAGGGTGAAAGGGATGTCTGGGGCAGCTTTTTTCGCTGCACCTCCGGTAAGGGGATCAGTCCGGTGATCATGGTGCCCGCTTGCAAACCGCTCATCAGTTTGAAGGTGCCCTGCTGGGACTCAATGCGTTCACGCATGCCTACCAGCCCGACGCCTTCGGTAGATTGCGTGGTATCCATGCCCAGGCCATTGTCGCGGATCTCGATCTGCAGCAGGGAGGCACCCTGTCTGGTGACGATGTGGATATCCACCCAGATCTCACTGGCATGTGCGTGACGCGTGATATTGGTCAAGGCCTCCTGCACGACGCGAAACGCCACAATGTTGATATCTTCATGCAACACATAATCACTGGTATCCAGTTGCAGATGGCACTCCACTTTGGGATTGAGTTTTTGCCAGTCGTTGACCAGCCTTTCTACTGCGCCTATCAGTCCAAGCGAGTCTAGCGCCGGTGGCCGCAAATGTTTGATCAGTACACGTATGGATTGTTGTACATGTTGGGTGTTGGAAGCGATCCTGACTGCGATGACATTGGCCTGGGCAGGCGTGCTTTTTTGCAGCGCCAGTGCGTCCATGCGGATCGCCGTCAGATACTGGCCGGTTTCGTCGTGAATCTCGCTGGCGATATATTTACGTTCCTGCTCTTGTACCTGCATGGCATGGCGGGCCAGTACGCGGTTTTCTTTTAAGGTGCGTTCCAGGTCCAGCTCTACCAGGCATTGTTCAGTCATGTCGACCAGGTAACCATGTATCTGCGCGCTGTTGTTTTTTTCTGCCGGTACATAGACAAACCTGGCGCCAACATAGCACGGCAAACCGTCCGGCCTGCAGATGTGCAGCTTATTGAAATTGATTTCCTGGTGATGTTGCAGTTGTGCCACAAACGCGCTCCAGTCGAAATCAAACAGTTTCCTGGCATTGCGGTCGCTGTTCTGCGGCCGGCAGATACGATCAAAGGCACGGTTATGCATGCCGATATTGCCATTGGTATCCAGCACGACATTGCCGGTCAGGTCGCCATCAAACAGGGTCTTGTATAGTTGCTGGCTACTCAGTAACTGAGCTTCGGTTAACTGGCGGCGCTCAACCTCGGCATGGATCTCACGGATGCGGCGCTGGCTGAACCAGGCGCTGAACAATACAAACACAAACAATGTGAGCGGGACTTCATCCAGCTGTGCATATTCATAAGTCAATAACCAGGCAGTGACATGCTCGGCCAGGTCAAACTCGGATGAGAGCGCAAACGTAAGCGCCACGCCCGTCATCACAATGAGCGTGTCCTGACCAGGGCGGCCTAATTTGCCAAATTTTTGAATAACAGCAATCACAGGGTAGACCAGTTAGTAAGGATGCATGAATGAAACAATGCTTCAGGAAACTTAAGAAGGCCAGGCATCGCCGACCCGTTTAATTCAGCGCGACTTCTATAAGCACTTGATCTGGCGCCTCTCAAATCCAGTGGCACTGAATGTAGTGCGACTTTATTCAGTGGCACTTAATTTAGCGCCACCTTCCTTGAGTGGCACTTAATGAGCGCGACCTTGTTCAGTGGCACTTAACGTAGCGCGACCTATTCAGTGGCACTTAACGTAGCGCCACTATAGACCACATCTCAATCAACTGCCTCGTGAAAAATTCCCGTATATGGCCGGTCTTCATGAATGAATTGTTGAAGCAATGATAGGGAATCATTCATCTATTGCCTTTGTTACAAATTATTAACAATTCAGGTCGTGCAGTGCGGCATTCGGGGGGATGTCGCAACACCACGTGAAACTCATTCTTGAGAGATTAGGAGATAGTATGAAAGTAACATCATCTAGTGCCATTCTTGGCGCTTTGGTCGGGGGCCTGTTTGCAGGCTTTTCTGGCCTGGCCATGGCAGATGCAGAGCTGGACAAGCAGGTAAACACACCTGGCGCCTGGCCGATCGCAACTGGTGGCTATTATAGCCAGCACAACAGCCCATTGGCTCAAATCAATAAATCCAACGTAAAAAATGTAAAAGCGGCATGGTCATTCTCTACTGGTGTACTCAATGGCCATGAAGGTGCGCCATTGGTCATCGGCGACATGATGTACATCCACTCTGCTTTCCCAAACAATACTTACGCCCTGAACCTGAATGATCCGGGCAAGATCGTCTGGCAGCATAAACCCAAGCAGGATGCTTCTACCAAAGCGGTGATGTGCTGTGACGTGGTTGACCGCGGCCTGGCATACGGCGCTGGCCAGATCATCAAGAAACAGGCCAATGGTCATTTGCTGGCACTGGATGCCAAAACCGGCAAAACCAACTGGGAAGTGGAAGTCTGTGACCCTAAAGTGGGTTCTACACTGACACAGGCTCCGTTCGTGGCTAAAGACACCATCCTTATGGGTTGTTCAGGTGCCGAGCTGGGTGTGCGTGGTGCTGTGAATGCCTTCGACCTGAAAACAGGTGAGTTGAAATGGCGTGCCTTTGCTACAGGTTCTGATGACTCTGTGCGTCTGGCTAAAGACTTCAACAAAGACAATCCACACTATGGTCAATTCGGCCTGGGTACCAAAACCTGGGAAGGCGATGCCTGGAAGATCGGTGGCGGTACAAACTGGGGTTGGTATGCTTATGACCCTAAATTGAACCTGTTCTACTACGGTTCTGGCAACCCGGCACCATGGAACGAAACCATGCGTCCTGGCGACAACAAGTGGACCATGACTATCTGGGGTCGCGATCTGGACACCGGCATGGCGAAATGGGGTTACCAGAAAACGCCTCACGATGAGTGGGATTTTGCTGGTGTGAACCAGATGGTGCTGACCGACCAGCCAGTCAACGGCAAAGTGACACCATTGCTGAGCCACATTGACCGTAACGGTATCCTCTACACATTGAACCGCGAGAACGGCAACCTGATCGTTGCTGAAAAAGTCGACCCGGCTGTGAACGTGTTCAAAAAAGTGGATCTGAAAACCGGCACCCCGGTACGTGACCCTGAGTTTGCAACCCGTATGGACCACAAAGGTACCAATATTTGTCCATCAGCGATGGGCTTCCACAACCAGGGCGTTGACTCTTACGATCCTGAAAGCCGTACGCTGTACGCAGGCCTGAACCACATTTGTATGGATTGGGAGCCGTTCATGCTGCCATACCGTGCAGGTCAGTTCTTCGTTGGTGCAACGCTGGCGATGTACCCAGGCCCTAACGGCCCGACCAAGAAAGAAATGGGTCAGATCCGTGCTTTCGACCTGACTACAGGTAAGGCGAAATGGACCAAGTGGGAGAAGTTCGCAGCCTGGGGCGGTACTTTGTACACCAAAGGTGGCCTGGTCTGGTACGCAACTCTGGACGGTTACCTGAAAGCTTTGGATAACAAAGACGGTAAAGAGCTGTGGAACTTCAAGATGCCTTCCGGTGGTATCGGATCACCTATGACTTACTCCTTCAAGGGTAAGCAGTACGTGGGCAGCATGTACGGTGTAGGCGGCTGGCCTGGTGTAGGTCTGGTGTTTGACCTGACAGACCCTAGCGCTGGTTTGGGTGCGGTTGGTGCGTTCAAAGAACTGCAGAACCACACACAAATGGGCGGTGGCCTGATGGTGTTCAGCCTGTAATCAACACAGTGAACCTGTAGCTGTAATGTGCAGGATGGCCGTCTGACGCAAGGAATGCCGGCCATCCTGTTCTCTCTAATGGAGAAGAAAACAAATGTTTGCTGATGTGAAAAGAAATAGTCGTCGCTGGTTGGGCGTTTGCCTGTCTGTGACCCTGAGTGTGATGGCATTGCCCGCACTTGCTGCCGATGCACTGAATATCTGTGCCGGTAAATCCGAATTACCTTTCTCCAATGACAAAAAAGAAGGCTTTGAGAACAAGATCGCTGCTGTCATTGGCAAAACCCTGAATGTGCCGGTCAATTATTTCTGGTGGACCAACCCGTTAACCTTGCAAAAGGACATGGAAGAAGGCAAATGTGATGTGCTGCTGGGCACTGACCCCAACGACCCGCGTGTGCTGGTCACCAAACCCTATTACCGTTCTTCCTATGTGTTCGTCACCCGTGCCGACCGCGAGATCGATGTCACCTCCTGGGACCATCCCTACCTCAAGGAAAAGAATTTTCGTATCGGTGTGATGCCGGATAGCCCGGGCAAAAACATGTTGCTGCAGATCAACCGCTTTGATGACATGTTCGATTACTTCACCGAGATCCAGAATTTCCAGTCCACGCGTAACCGCTATGTGCATGTCGAGCCTTCACGCCTGGTGAATGATGTGTCTAGCAAGCATCTGCATATGGCCATGCTGTGGGCGCCTGAAGCGGCTCGTTATGTGCGTGCCTCGGAAGTGCCATTGAAAATGGTGAATGTCGAAGACAACGCCAAAAAGACCAACGGTGAAAAGATCCCCATGCATTACAACGTGGTGATGGGCGTCAGCAAAAAACGCCCCGAGCTGGTGGAAGCCTTGAATGGCGTGATCGATAAACACGGGGCTGAGATCACCGCCATCCTCACCGATGAAGGTATCCCTCTGCTGGCCCTGCACTGAATCACAATCCTGATTAATTAGTTTTTGGAGTTTGAATTGAAAGAATCTCAACAATCCCAGTCGCAGCCACTGCCGTTGCGTCGTGTGAAACAACAGCTGGCGATGGCGTTCGGCATCTCTGGCCTGGTCATGGCGACCTTCTTTACCGTGGCTTGTGCCAAGGATGACACGGCTGCGCAGGCCGACAGTGCCAGCAAGACCGCACCAGCCAAAGTAGCGCTCAAGGACGGTCCTGCGATCGAGTTCCGCGGCACGCTGTCGGGCGATGTGCTGGATCTGTCACCTATGGAAGGCGAGACTTTTACCGCAGAAGCCAAGCACTTTCTGGCCACCGGCGAGAACCCGTATACCGGCAATGCAGAAGAAGTGAAAAAAGGCTACACGATCTTTTCTACCGCTTGTTCCGGCTGCCACGGTCACCTGGCTGAAGGCAAGCTGGGGCCGGCACTGGCTGACGATTACTGGACCTACCCCAAGAACGAGACCGATAAAGGTATCTTTGAAACCATTTATGGCGGTGCTGCCGGCATGATGGGGCCACAACAGGGCCGTATGACTGTCGACGAGATCCTGCATGTGATCGCCTGGATACGCCATCAGGCCGATGAGAACGTCAAAAACGGCGGCGCGGCACCACACGGTTAAACCCATTATCGGATCGTCTTGCTGGTGGGCGCTCTGTTAATTGAAAACAATACACCAGCTAATTTGTGATTAAGGAGAAAGTGATGAAACACGTATTGACATTACTGGCGGTGGCCGGAGTGTTTGCAGTGTCAAATCAGGCGCTGGCTTACGACGGTCAAAGTTGTAAAGAGCCAGGTAACTGCTGGGAAGCCAAACCCGGCTATCCGGAAAAGATTGCGGGTAGCAAATATGACCCGAAACATGATCCGGTAGAACTCAACAAGCAAGAGGAATCCATCAAAGCGATGGATGCACGCAATGCAAAACGTATTGCTAATGCAAAATCCAACGGCAATTTCGTGTTTGACGTGAAGTAATCTTAATTCCCCCCAAAGAGAGCGCTGAATGGTTGCGTGAAGGGGCAAAGTGCCAGACGCATGGAACGCAGAACCCGAGATGTCGAGCAGACCAGGGTTTCAAGTGCCGCGCCAGCTTGCAATTTGCACGTATAGCCAATTATTCAGTGTTTTCCCACGAGACTGATGACGTTTTGTGCTCAGTTTCAACCTCCCTTGTATGTGACAGACCGGTGTCGATTGCAGGTAGTCGGCAGTGGTCTGTTTCATCCTGAATCATGGATCGTGTATGGAAAATAAAATCGAATTAGCTGCCTGGCGCGAACGTGCCCTGGCATTTGAACAGGCGCTCAACAGCGTGGTAGTTGGCATGCCTGAGCAAACGCGTGCCCTGACCATCGCCATTTTTTCACGCGGCCACGTGTTGCTGGAAGGCGATGTGGGCGTAGGGAAAACCACGCTGTTGCGCGCGGCGGCCCAGTTGCTGGGTGGTGGCTATCAACGCATAGAGGGTGCCATAGACCTGATGCCCAGCGATTTTCTTTACCATGCCTATATCAATGAGCAAGGCCAGGCCGCCGTCAAACCCGGCCCGCTGTTGCAGCATGATGAGGCGCTGGCGGTATTTTTCTTTAACGAGATCAACCGTGCCCGCCCGCAGGCGCATGCCCTGTTCCTGCGTTTGATGGCTGAGCGCTCTGTGAATGCCTTCAACCGTGAATACCGTTTCCCGCACCTGACCGTGTTTGCCGACCGCAACCGCCTGGAAAGGGAAGAGACTTTTGAGATCCCGGCCGCTGCGCGTGACCGCTTTTTGATGGAGATCGCAGTGCAGGCACCGGATGCGCGTGAGCTGCAGCGGGCATTGATGTTCGACACGCGTTTTTATGATGTGGATGCACTGATACAGAGCTTGCCATCCGGCCTGACCCCTTACCATCAATTGAACCTGGTCGCCGAAACCATACAGGGAACAGTGCGGGCCGAAATCGCCTTGCAGGAGTATGCCGTCGATCTGTGGCGGGCACTGAAAGACCCGCTGGCCGCAGGTATCCAACTGCCAGATGTGGATATGTCGCGCTTGCTGGCTGGTGGCGCCAGCCCGCGCGGTACCGCCATGCTGATGCGCAGTGCGCGCACGCGTGCCTGGATAGAAGGCCGCGATTATCTGACCCCGGATGATATCCGTGCCGTGTGGCCATTCGTCATGACCCACAGAGTGTTCTTCAATGGTGCTTATGCCTTGCAGCACGCACGTCTGGCACCGCTGCTGTTGCAGGCGGTCCTGGATAAGGTGTCTGCGCCTTAGTCTGGCGGCAGTCTGTTGTTACCGTTATGGCTATCCTGTCAGCACCAACCGCAAATGTATCCGCGATGACTGCAGCACCCTCGCAGCTGCACGCCAGTTTTGAGCCGCGCCAGTTTTTTTACAATATCAACTGGCGTTCCAGGGCTTATCACGCCGGGGCTACCCTGACCACCCACCATGGCAATGGCAGTGATTTTGCCGGTTTTGCCCCGCTGCTGGCCTGCCCGGACCCGAAACGCATAGATATACGTGCCAGTGTGCGCACCGTGCCCAGGCAATGGCTGGTGCGGACTTATCTGGAACGTGCTGCCGTGCGCGTCTATGCCATTATCGATGTCTCCAGCTCCATGTTCTTTGCGGGCGAAGCCAATATGCGCCAGCAGGTGACAGAGTTTGTTTCCTCGCTGGCCTGGTCTGCCAACCGCCAGGGCGATGCCTTCGCCATGCGCGCTGCAGACGATCACGAACAACTGGCCTTGCAGGTGTTGCCCAGTTTTCAGCCAGGGACGGCGCAGGCAGTGGCACAACAGATCACCCGCTTCTGGCAACAGGCTGCAACGACGGCTAGCGCGGATGGCCGCAGTGCCAGGGCCATGCCGGAAACCATATCGTCACTGGGGCCGCAGCGCGCGCTGGTGTTGCTGCTTTCTGATTTTTACTGGCCTGAGGCCTTGCTGCAACAAACCCTGCAAGCCGGACAGCATCACGATGTGATCCCGGTCGTGCTGCGCGACCATACCGCGACGGCGGGCTTGCCCGCCTTTGGCTGGGCACGTCTGCGCGATATGGAAAGCGGAGAACAGCGCAGCTGGATGTTGCGGCGTGGTCTGCACCAGCAGATCGCCGAGCACGCCCAACAGCAAAAACAGGCACTCAATGCACGCTTTTTAAAAGCGGGTACGCGCTCACCCTTGTGGTTGAACCCGGGCTGGCGTGCCGAAGAAGTGAGTCGTCATCTGATGGAGAGCATGTCATGACCAAGGGCTTGCATGCAGTGCATGGGCAAAAACAAACACGCACATTCATACTGGTTTGCAGCCTGCTGTGGCTGGCTGGCACGCAGCTGTCATCTGCGGCCAGCACTATGCAGCCGCGCGCTGAAAGCCATACCCGCGAAACCGATTACACCCTGGGCAGTATCGCGCGGCAACATATCAGCCTGCATGTGCCACCCGGTTTTGAACTCGATGCGGCCAGTTTGCCGGCGCCTGCGCAGAATGAAGCCATAGAACTCAGGCAAGCACACTGGACACACAGTGACAGCAAAAACGAGCGCCTGATACAGCTGGTGATCGACTGGCAGATTTTTGTGGCCGGTGACACGGTGAAGACCCTGCCGCTCAAGAACCTGCACCTGCAATTCAAACGTGAGCAGCAGCGCCTGACGCTGGATGTGCCTGCGGACAAGGTCATTGTTTCCAGCCTGCTGCCAGCGCGTATCGATGCCGAGCACGTCAAGCTGTATGCGGATGCGCCATTGCCGGAATGGCCGCTGGACAGACAGTTGTGGCAGCTGGCGGGCTGGTTTTCTGTGCTGGGTTGCGGCCTGGTTTACTTTGCCTGGTATCTGGGCTGGATACAGTTGCCGCAGGAAAAACACATGCCGTTCAGGCAGGCGTGGCGCGCCATACGCCGATCCAGGCACGACCAGAACGAGACCCGTATGCAAGCCATGCGGCTGATCAGCCGTGCGCTGGATCAGTTTGCCGGCTATGCCGTCACCGCCGAAAACCTGCCCGGGCTGCTTGCCAGCCAGTCAGCCCTCACGCCTTACCGTGACCTGTTGCAGCATTTTTACCAGCAGCTTCAGCAGACTTTTTTTGCCGGTCAGCCTGTGTCTTTGTCGCTGCATGAGTTGCAGCAGCTGGCCAAGACCTTAAGCCAGGTGGAGATTACCTGAATATGTGGCAGGAAAGCGCGCAAAGCGTATTGCTGGCTAGCGGCTTGCATGAGCACTGGGGGCTGACGGATCTCTGGCCATTGCTGCTGCTGCCACTGGCGGTGTTGCCCTGGGTGTTGCGCGGGCAAACGGATTTTCCGCACCCGGCACTGCAAGGCTTGCCGGCTGACCCGCTGGCAGCCTGGCTGGATCGCTTGTGGAAGATCGCCTTAAGTGTATTGATACTGGCACTGAGCCTGGCGCTCACCGGCCCTTACCTGAAATCGCAATATGTGGAAAAAGTAGGGCGTGGCGCGCATGTGATGATAGTGCTGGATCGCAGTGCCAGCATGAACGAGCCGTTTGCGAAAAAAGCAGATGATGCGCAGGCGCGCGTGCCAAAAATGGAAGTGGCACGCAAGGTGCTGAAAACCCTGGTGGCACAAGGGCATGATGATCTGATGGGCATGGTCACTTTCAGTACTTCGCCTATCCTGGCCGCGCCACTGGGCAATGACCGGGCGTTTGTGCAGGCGGCGCTGGATGCTACCGAAGCCGGGGGCATGGGCTTTACCGCGGTGGCACGCGGCCTGGGCATGGCACTGGATTATTTTGCTGACCAGCCTGTGACTGGTGCCCGCGCCATGGTGCTGGTGTCTGACGGCGGCGCGCACCTGGATGGCAAGACGCAGGATATGTTGCGCGCCATGTTTATGCGCCAGAAAGCCTCGCTGTACTGGATCTACCTGCGCTCAGAGAGCGGTGTCAGTCTCAGGCAAAGCCTGGCAGAAGGCGAGAATATAGATGCCTATCCTGAATACGCGCTGCATGAATACTTCCAGACCCTGAATGTGCCTTACCGCGTGTATGAGGCTGAGAACCCGCAAGCGGTGATGGCGGCAGTGCGCGATATTTCCACCCTGAAAAATAAACCGACCCGCTACCTTGAGCCGGTGTCGCGGCAGGACCTAAGCCAGTACGCCTATGGCCTGGCGTGGCTGGCGGTGGTGTGCTTGATCGGCTTATATGCATTGGAATTGAAACGGTGGCAGACATGAATAAAAAACTGGCAGGGCTGTTGCGGCGTGGCGTGCTGTGGGCAGGGCTATTGAGTTTGATCGCGCTGGTGATGCTGATCAGGCAAGCCATAGCAATTTATCAGGCCGAGGTTTATAGAAGCAGTTTGCAGCCGCATGTGTTGATTGAAAATACCTTGCTGGGTGCCAACCAGACGCCGCAGGCATTGTTTGCCAATGCAGTGTTTTATGACGATCAGGTCAAGCCTGAGCAGGCATTGTCAGCCTATGCCGCACTGATCAGCAAACTGCCTGAAGGTGACGCGCTACGCCAGCAGGCCTATTTCAATTCGGGCAATCTCTACCTGCGCACGGCGATACGCCTGCTGGAACAACGAGGCCTGCCTGCCTGGGACGAAGCCGGTCCGCTGGTGGCCCTGGCCAAGGAAAGCTATCAGAAAGCCTTGCGGGTAGAGCCGGGTTGGTCCGAGGTCAAATATAACTACCACCTGGCATTGCGCCTGGCGCCGACCACGCATGGCATGTCCGGCCCGCAGCAATATGAAGATGAGCAGATCAAGGCAGAAGAAGAACCCAGCGGCTGGCCAGCCATGCCGGGCAACCCCAGAGGCATGCCGTGATGCGTATGCGTTTTTTCAGGGTATGGCGAGCGGCTTTTAACCGCCTGGCAGGTGGCTGGTCTGGCGAAGCTTCCAGGCTGCACACCAGTCGCAAGCTATGCCTGATAGCAGCCTTTGTGTTACTCAGCATCATCCTGTTCAGGCCACACCTGATGTTACCCAACCGCGTCTATGACTGGTATTTCGTGCTGGATATCACGCAGAGCATGAATGTGACCGATTACCAGGTGGCCGGCAAAAGCATCGGCCGTTTACAGATGGCCAAGCAGAGCATACGCAAAACCTTGTCGGCCTTGCCTTGTGGTTCGCGGGTAGCGCTGGGCATGTTTACCGAGCGCAATGTGGTGAATGTGGTGGAGCCGGTAGAGGTGTGTGCCCATTTTGCCGCGCTGGACCAGACCGTGGCCAGCATGGATTGGCGCATGGCCTGGGCGGCAGATTCGTTTATCGCGCATGGTCTGTATAACGCACTGGAACAGGCGCCGGAGCTAGGCAAGCAGATACGCGTCATGTTTTTCAGCGATGGCCAGCAGGCGCCGCCTGCCAACCCCAGATACATGCCCAGCTATGCCGGTAAGCCAGGCGACGTGCAGGGATACCTGGTCGGCATGGGCAAGCCAGTGGCGAGCAAGATCCCCAAACTGGATGAGAAGAATGCGGTTTCCGGCTACTGGGAACAAGAAGAAGTGCAGCGCTTCGGCAATTTCGGCATGGCCGAGACCTTGTCGGTACTGGCGATGGAACAAGGCCAGCATGACCGCAATGCCGGTCACGGCCCCGGTAATAATCTGCTGGATAACGCGCACCTGTCGGCGCTGGATGAACAGAACCTGCAGCGACTTTCTGACAACACCGGCCTTAACTATGTGCGGCTGGAACAGGCCGGGCAAAGCAGTGGCTGGGCGACCGGCCTGGGCATGACTGCCTGGCGCTGGGCCGATACCGACCTCAGGCCCTGGCTGGCGGTGCCGACCATCATATGCTGGCTGCTGTACCTGCTGCTGAGCTTTGCCGGCAGTGGCTGGTTACGGTGGCTGGTGCGACGCTGGTCTGCTGCCCGCTGGTTCGATATGGGCCAGGCCGTGCGCCGGCTAAAGATTTCAGGTAAGCAACACGTTTAGTTTTTTTGAGAAGGAGCAACAATGAAGTGGTCTTTATTACTGATAGGGTTAATGAGCGCAAATGTCTGGGCGCATGGCCCTACACCGCAGAAAACCGATGAATCCATACAGGTGAGTGCAGCGGCAGACGCGGTGTGGAAACGTGTCAGCGCCCCTTGTGGCCTGGCACAGTGGCATCCGCAAGTCACCGCCTGTGTCGCGGTGAATGACAAACAGCAAAAAATCACCCTTAAAAATGGCAAGCAGCTGCTGCAAGAGATCGATGAAGTGTCGGCCGCCGAGATGACAGTCTCTTACCGTCTGTCTGGCGATATCGATCTGGAAGCCCTGCCAGTCAGTTCACTGAATGGCAAGATCAAGGTCACCGCCGACGGAGGCAATGCCAAAGTGAGCTGGACCGCCCGCTACTACCGCGCGTTTACCGGCAATGAGCCACCAGCAGGGCAAGATGACGAATCCGCCAAGACTGCGGTGGATGCCTTCGTCCAGGAAGGCCTGCAAGGCTTGAAAGACGGACGTCAGAACGCGGCTGCCGCTGGCAACAGCGGCTGGCGCAATAAAGTCTGCGTCGCCATGCGGCCGGTGTTTAAAAGCCTGGGCATGTCGGTGTGTGCTTAAGGCCGGAGATGCCTGAGCCAGCGGGCCCTGCCATGCGATGGCGTGCATTCAGAAACTGCCTGCCAGTTGTTTTAGTGATGGCCGCCTGCCAGTCTGGCTATGCGGCTGCGCAAGAAACCTTGGTCACGCTGGTTGAAACCGATGATTCGCTGTGCCTGGCACATGGCGGCCAGCTGATCTCGGTCAGGCTGACCGACGCCGCGCTGGCCGCGCCGCAAGAGTCAGGAGAGGAGAGGCCGATAGAGGTGGGGCCAGTAGAAGTATGGGTAGACCGCTGGTTCATGCAGGTACAAACGGCTGACCATACCAAACATGTGCTCACCGTTGAAACGCCGGAACAGGAACTGGGTTGTTCGCAAAGCCTGGCAGGTCCGCAGCACTGGACGCTGGGTGCTATCAAACGCCTGCCGGCGGCGGGCGCCCCCAAAACAAAGGAGACACCATGACCACCGAAAGCCTATACCCCGCGCCGCTGAGCATAGACAGCCAGTCGCAGTTCAACCACTGTGTCACCGAGCATGCATTCCTGGTGATCATGTTCAGTGCCAGCTGGTGCGCACCCTGCCAGCCGTTTGCGAAAGTTTTCGCCGAGGTGGCCGCCCAGCATCCAGAGTTAATGTTTGCCACGGTAGATATAGATATCGCGACCGACCTGGCGCGCAATTTCCAGGTCACGCAAGTGCCTGCGCTGATGGTGGTACGTGAGCGTATTGTGATCGATATGATCAGCGGTGCCATGCATGCGCATGAACTCACCCATCATGTGCAGATGTGGCAGGCATTCGATATGACGGCTTTCTCCGCACATTTCGAGCAGAAGTCTATAGTTGGAAATCATGGCTGAGAATTAGGTTTATTGCCCAATTTACTCGTCTACCAAGGCATTGATCATTCCCGGATCAAGTATGAAAAATTCCCTGTCAATTGCAGGACGGCCTCTCAAGCCCCTGTTCAAACAAAAGCCTACCATTTGCAAATACAACCAATGTTAGTGAATGAAGCCTGTGCCGCAGACATTTAGAGCCCTGTTGTTGTGTGTGCTGGGCTTGTGCATGCCGGTGTGCGGAGAAGCTGCAGATTACGCCTATATTACTAACCAGGGTGCGCACACAGTCTCAATCGTCGATCTTCAGCAACTGAAGGTGGTGAATACCATAGTGGTAGGCAAGGCGCCGGTAGGGGTGGCCGTGGATAACCGCAATCAAGTCGTGTATGTGAGCAATGTGGAAGGGCACTCGCTATCTGTGATCGATATGCAGCGCCAGCAAATCAGCAACACGATAGCATTGCCTATCGCCCCAGTAGGGCTGACGGTGAGCAAAACAGGTGACCAGCTTTATGTCGCTGACTGGTATCACGATCACATACTGGTCGTGGCCGCCAACAGTGGGCAGGTGCTGGCGCAAATACAGGTTGGCCGTGCGCCAGGCGGCATGCAGCTGGCGCAGGATGACGCCACTTTGTATGTGGCTAACCGCGACAGCAATGATGTCAGTGTGATCGATACCCGGTCACGCAAGGAATCGCATAGGATCAAAGTCGGGCAACATCCATTCGGGCTAAGTTTAAGCCCGGATGGTAAGCAATTATTCGTAGTGAATGTGTATTCGAATGCCATCAGTGTCATAGACACTGCGACGCACAAGGTGGTGAGCACATTGGCCGTCGGTGAGCACCCTTACTGCGCGACCACAGACAGTAGTGGACAGTATTTATATGTCACCAATACCGGTGAAGATAGCGTGACTGTGATAGCCCTGGCTAGCCAGAAAGTGATGCGCAAGATACGCGTGCCGGGAACGCCAGAGGGCATCGCCTATGACGCAGCGCGGCAACAAGTGCTGGTGGCAAGCTGGATGGACAATGTGCTGGCGGTGATCGATGGTCAACGCCTGGTGTTAAGGCCATCTATTGAGGTTGGCTCGCAGCCACGCGCTTTTGGCCAGTTTATAGGGAGCGTTCCCTAGTTGATCTGCACACAAAGTTTATCTGGACACAAAAGCCGTCAATGGCGGTAGCAGCCAGCAAGGCGAAAGCGTTAAAAGCAATAGTAGTGTCGGGAATTTTTCCCTGATAAATCGGGAAGCATGCCGCTATTGGTGAAAAACCTGAACGCATAAGATGCAACTATCAATTTAAATTCTGAATTTGATTGATTTTGCATAAAGTATATCTCCATGTTCAGGCCGGTTGTTGCAGCAACCGGCCGATTTTTTTAAGGATGCTCTATGCAAAAAAAACTACAACACACACTCATCGCCAGTGCATTCGCCTGCTTCTGTTTACCGCTATTTTCCCAACCATTTGCGTATGTGCCTAATGAAAAAGATGGCACAGTGACTGTCATTGATACGCAGACGGATGAGGTGGTAAAGCTGTTGCCAGCCAAAGGCAAGCTGGGTAAAAAAGTCCAGGCAGCGGCCATTCATCCCACCAATCAAAAACTGTATGTGGTGGTGCGCGATAAAAATGCAGTGGCGGTCGTCGATACGCAAAAAAACCAGCAAACTGCCCTGATCAAGGTGGGTGATGAACCTGAAGGCATAGACATTTCACCCGATGGCAAACTGCTCGTAGCCTGCCTGGAGGAAGAAAATGCCGTCGCCCTGGTCGATCTGCAAACCAACAAGGTCAGGCACACCATTGCCACCCAGGGCAAAAACCCCGAACATTGCGTGTTTTCCCCGGACCAGCAGTGGCTGCTGGCGAGCAATGAAGAAAGTAATAATGTCGATGTGATCAATCTCAAATCACTCAAATCCGAACATCTGATCGCTGCCACCAAGCACCCGCGCGGCGTGGGTTTCAGCCCGGATGGTCAGTGGGCATATGTGGCCAACGAAGCCGCCAGCCTGCTGGAAATCGTGTCCACCAGCGACTGGAAAGTGCAGGCCAATATCAAGGTCGGCTTGCGTTCCAATGGCGTCAAGGTCAATGCCGATGGCAGCCGCATCTATGTCAGCAATGGCGGTGACCATAATGTGAGTGTGATAGATAGCGCCAGCCGCGAAGTGATCGCCACGGTGGCTGTCGGCCAGCGGCCATGGAATATGGCACTGACACCTGATGGCAAGAAACTGTATGTCGCGAATGGCCGCAGTAATAATGTGTCGGTGATTGATACCGAGACCAATGCCAAGCTGAAGGATATAGCCGTTGGTAATTTGCCCTGGGGTGTCGTTATTCATTAATCCATTTGCACATTAGAAGCTATGCATGGCATTGAAAAATCGGGTTGTCTGCGAACAACTTTTGTAGAATAGAGTGCCGAGTGGATGTCTATAAATTTATAATTAAACCTCATTCTGACTATGACAGAATGAGGTTTTAATAGCTTAAGTATGCTGAGCTCTAACTGTTTCAGGTTTCATTTCAGACTTGCCACTTTAAAGAGCCTGGTGGAAGTTTGATCAACTTTTTCTGGTCTTTTTGTAGCTAAAAAAGATGATTGTCATTAATCCCAACATTAACATCAAGTTAGACTCTGGTTCAGGCACTGGTGCTGCACGTACTAAAAAGCTTCCATAATAAGGACTCGCTTCATTACTAAATGGATGCCCTCCAGAAAAGTGTGCTTTCCCAATGTATGGGTAAAAATCAAGCTTGCCCAGTTGAGCTGAAAAGGTTTGTCCTATTGGCTGGCTTTGGAGTGTGATGTCATTATCAAAGTAATCACTTCCTATCAGTCCATACGTTCCAAGTCTATCTGTGGTAACTATTGTTGCACCCAATAAGGCGATAAGTGATTCTGTTTCAAAGTAATGAGTAAGCCCGTCCTCAGGAGTGCCAGCATTCACGAATAACGCTTGCAACTCGGCTTTTGTAGCGTATCTAAATCCACGTGCGGACCACTCACCTTGTCGGACTTGATCAAATGTTTGATTGGTTGTTAGCGTTACATCTAACCATTGCAATCCAGTTTTTGAGTCATTGGTAAGCCATTTGTCACCTGAGTTAGCTACATAGTCCGTACTTGTAAGTAATGCGTTAGCATTGCTTGTTACAAATAAAGTTAGCCAAATAAATATAGTTAAGAGAATGTTTTTTCGCGTGTGTATGCGCATTTTTATTAATCTCAGAATGTTTATGGAAATGTAAGTTTGCCAGCATAATATTTAAACAATTTTAAACAGGACTAGTTGAACGAAATTTTTTATTTTAGTATTCAGTCGAAAAAGACTTGCAAGTAACTGGTTTCTCTCCGTCCTTGAACCTTTTGTGATGTACAAAATGTTAGAGTTCTTGCTTATTGTCTTTGCTGGGTCTTTTAGACTGATCCAGCTTATTTGCATCGCCATTGGACTATCCTCAATATTCCAGAGCAATTTCCTCCTGTAGTAATGGGTTGGGAAAAACTCCCGATAGATTCTGGGCAATAAACCTTACAATCCTTTGAGCATGATGAAATCCTTCAGTTTACAGTTCAAACTCAATCTGACTATTACCCTGTTGCTGATCGGGTTGTTGCTCACCTGGGCAGTTTCTGTGGTTAAAAACGCGCGCGAAGATGTGCTGGCCGAAGTAGAGTCCACCACCAATCTGGTTATCCATTTGCTGGATGCTGAAATCGCACACTACATGACCGATTTTGGCTGGCTCAACCGCGACGAAAAAGGGTCTATCAATATTTTTCGCCTGGATGAGCTGACCAATATCCGGCATTTGAAAGTGGACTTTTTTGATCCAACTGGCCATTTGCGTGAGTCTAACCGTTCAACGCGCGAGGAGCATGAGGGTGAAGACCCGCCAACCTGGTTTGTAAAATTGCTGGATATTTCCAGTGTGCTGAATGAACCCAAGCGCAAGAATATTATTTTGAACGGACGGTTTATCGGTGAGCTGGTGATCACGCCAGACCCCAGTTTTGAGTTGCGTGAAATCTGGGAAGATACCTCCGGCCTGCTGGCGATCGTGGGCTTGTTTGGTTTGAGTGTGCTGCTGTTTGTTTACTGGATGGTGAGAGCGACCTTCAAGCCGGTCAAGCAGATTATTCAGGGCTTGAACCAGATCGAGCATGGCGAATACCAGAGCCGGCTGCCTAGCTTTGAGCAGATCGAACTCAGTGAGATCAGCGACAAGTTCAACCGCATGGCCAGCACGCTGGAGCAAAGCATACGCAATAACCACAGGCTGACGCAGCAGATCATACACCTGCAGGAAGAAGAGCGTAAAAAGCTGGCGCGTGACCTGCATGATGAGATCGGGCAGTATTTAACGGCAGTGCATATCGATGCCAGTGCCATGGTGGCAGCCAAAAAGCTGACTGTCGCGCGCGAAAGTGCCACAGCGATTGCACAGATCACCCGGCAGATGATGTTCACTATCCAGGATCTGCTGGCCCGCTTGCGTCCGCGCGTGCTGGATGAGCTGGGGCTAAGCCTGGCGCTGGCGGAGCTGATACACCACTGGCATGACAGAAACCGCAATATCATGGTGGTGAATGAGATATCCAATCATCTTTCGCAACCGGATGAGTCGGTGGCGGTGACGGTTTACCGCATATTGCAGGAGTGTCTGACCAATATCAGCAAGCACGCGGCGGCTAGCCGGGTGACGATAGTGGTTACTGATACTGAGGACGGTTTATATATGCGTGTAGAAGATGATGGCCGCGGTTTTGATGCCTCTATCCCCAGCCGGGGTTACGGCCTGGCTGGCATGCAAGAGCGGGTTGAGGGCTTAATGGGGAGCATGAACATCACCAGTGCGCCCGGGCAAGGCACACGGATAGAAGTACGCTTTCATAACACAGAGAAATTTAAAGAAGAGAGACTTAGAGGCACCGCACCATGACTGTAAAAGTTGTTTTAGTCGATGATCACACTGTCGTGCGTTCAGGCTTGCGTCGGCTACTGGAAAGCCACAAATCAATAGAAATCGTGGCCGAAGCGGATACCGGCGAAATGGCCTACCAGATTTATGGCGAAGTATCGCCCGATGTCGTATTGATGGATATTTCCATGCCGGGCATGGGCGGGCTGGAAGCGGCGAAACGCATCTTGCAGCGTTATCCGCATGCGAAGATTGTGATTTTTTCCATGCACGAGGCGGTGTCTTTTGCCGCTCAGGCACTCAAGGCCGGTGTCAAAGGCTATGTCACTAAAACCGGCGTCGCTGATGACCTGTTGCAAGCTGTGCTCGATGTCTCCAAAGGCCGCACTTTCCTCAGTCAGGATGTGGCGCAAAAAGTGGCGCTGCAAACCCTGATAGGCGAGAGTAATCCTTTACAGCAGCTGACCTCGCGCGAGTTCGAGGTGTTCCGCTTGCTGGCAGAAGGTAAAAGGGTGGAGGAGGTGGCAGATATGCTCAAGATCAGCCAGAAGACCGTCGCCAATTACTACACGCTGATCAAGCAGAAATTGTCGGTCAACAGCCCGGTGGAAATGGTGCGCCTGGCTATGAAACACGGCTTGATAGATTCAGAGTAACCTCAGCCTGTTTTATCCCACATAGCTTAAGGTGCCCATATAGCTAGAGTGATCTTGCCACTTCTTCTATCATAGTCCGTAGCCAGCGATGCGCCGGGTCATGCCGGTATCGCACATGCCAGGCCATATCAATCGGGAAAGTCCCCAGATCCACCGGCGTAGCCAGGATCTTCAGCCGTTTGTCGCCCAGCAGGCGACGGCATATCTGGCTGGGCAGTGTAGTGCAATAATCCGTAGTGGCTATGACTTCCGGCACCGAAAGAAAATGCGTGACCGACACTGCGACTTCACGTTTCAGGCCATGCCGGTCCAGGGCCTGAAACAGGCCTGCCCGCATTTTTCCGGGTGGCATGACATTCACATGTTTCATTGTTTCGTATTGCGCCTTGGTGATGGTGTCGCCTACGTCTGGATGGTCGGTTCTGACCACACAAGCCAGGCTGTCATCCATTAAATGCTGCACCACCAGATTGTCAGGCGGGTCGACAAACCTGCCCATGACCAGCGCAGTCGTGCCCGAGATCACGCCGGTCTCGGCAAGATCGTTTCCATAAGGCGTTATCCGTAATTTAATGCCTGGTGCCAGTGCCTGCAATCTGGCGACCACTGCAGGGATCAGCACGTATTCCACATAACTGTTTGGTGCAATGGTGACCAACATATCCGAGTGCCTGGGGTCAAACGCTTGTTGGCCGAAAACCAGGCCATCCAGCTGACTGATCGCTTGCATGATCACAGGCGCCAGCTCTTCGGCTTTTGCGGTAGGTTGCATGCCATAGCGTTCACGGATGAACAATGGGTCGTGCAGGATATCGCGCAGCCGATTCAGCGAGTTTGATAATGCCGGTTGCGTGATGCCTAGCCGTTCAGCAGCGCGAGTGACGCTACGCTCTTGCATCAGGGCCAGAAACACGCGTAACAGATTGAGGTCGTAACGCATTTAGTTATTTTCTGTGTGAATAACTTGAATATACATAATAAATTTCATAAATGGAATAAAAGCGTTCATTATTGGTTCAGCAAAACAGGCAGACCAACTTATTAATCAAGACTGGAGCATAGACATGAATATATTGATCGTACTTACTTCGCATGACACGCTGGGCGATACTGGCCGTAAAACCGGATTCTGGCTGGAAGAGCTGGCAGCGCCTTATTACGCTTTTAAACAAGCCGGTGCGCAACTGACACTGGCTTCACCTAAAGGCGGGCAACCTCCACTCGACCCGAAAAGTAATGAAGCAGCGTTTCAAACCGACGATACCAGACGGTTTGAGAATGACGCAGAGGCGACTCTGGCCCTGGCGAATACTGTGCCCTTGCATTCAGTTTCGCATCAGGCATTTGATGCAGTATTTTATCCAGGTGGTCATGGCCCATTATGGGATCTGGCCGAAAGCCAGGATTCCATTGACCTGATCGAGACTACGCTGGCAGCAGGTAAACCAGTGGCATTGGTATGCCATGCCCCAGGTGTATTACGTCATGCCAAAAATGCGGATGGTAGCCCATTAGTGGTCGGCAAAAAAGTCACCGGTTTTACTAATTCTGAAGAGGCCGCTGTGGAATTGACCGATGTGGTGCCTTTTCTGGTGGAAGATGAACTGATCAAAAATGGCGGCCATTACTCTAAAACTGCGGACTGGCAGCCGTATGTGGTGCAGGATGGTTTGCTGATCACCGGGCAGAACCCGGCTTCTTCAGCG
Organism: Methylophilus sp.; assembly: GCF_052437885.1. GTDB lineage: Bacteria > Pseudomonadota > Gammaproteobacteria > Burkholderiales > Methylophilaceae > Methylophilus. The sequence continues at coordinate 31,632 of NZ_JBQVPB010000018.1, forward strand.
CTGGCGGCAGAGACACTGATACGCTTTTTAACAGCGGCACAGGCATCATGAGTGCTTACGTGGTCATGATGCGTGAACAAACCACAGATCAGGCAGAAATGGAACGCTATGCCAGCCAGGCCCCGCTTGCCCGCGAGGGGCATGCGGTCACCCCGCTGGCGAGATATGGCGCCCTGGATATTCTGGAAGGCCAGCCATTTGAAGGCTGCCTGATCCACAGGTTTCCCAGCATGGCAGAGGCCCAAGCCTGGTACTACAGCCCCAAATATCAGGAGGCCGTCAAACATAGGCACCAGGGAGCGCAGTATCGGGTATTTATCGTAGAGGGCATTGACGCATAAGCTGGTCGCTGGTGACCATGCTGGAGTCTGTCTATGCTTGAGTCTGTCAAGGAAAGTGACTTTCATCAGCTTCAGTTGACTTGCAGTAACTCATCCCAATCAGTGGTATAGCGCGGGCTCATCATTTCCTGCCTCATGCGCCAGGGCTGTTTAATCTCTGCCTGTTTGTATTTTTGCACGCCCTCGCTGGCAAGTTTGATGGTGGCCCTGCCCATCTTTTGATTGATGTCATCTATGGTCTGCATCAGCCTTACCGACTTGTCATGCGTGTCGGAAGTATCAAACATGTCTTGTTGTTGCCCCTGCGTGGTGGTCAGTGCACCCAGTGAAACCCCCGCTTTCATATAGTCATAGCCCGGCCGGTAGATCTGTGCCAGCGCCTTGAATGCGGCTTCAACCAGGCGCATGCTGCTGTTGGTCGGCGTAAGCAAGACGACATTGTGACCATTATCGTATTGCTGCCCGGCGTCACGGAACGGGCTGGTGCGGATATAAACATAGACACTCCCTGCATACATCTGACGCTGGCGTAGTTTCTCGCCGGCGCGCGTAGTCAGCAAGGTGACAGCTTCTTGCAGCTGTTGCAGCTCGCGTACCGTGTGGCCAAAACTGCGCGTGCTGAGTATCTGTTGCTGCGGCGCGCGTAGCTGTTCCAGCGCCAGACAAGCGGTGCCATTGAGTTCGCGCACGGTTTTTTCCAGCACGACGCTGAATCTTTTGCGCATGGTGGCGGCATTGCTCATTTTCAGATCGTAGGCTGTCAGTATGGGGGCTTGTTGCATCAGGTCGCTGTCCTGCATCTGTCTGGCCAGGTTGCGACCTATGCCCCAGACGTGATTGATCGCGATCTCACGCATTGCCTGGTCTACATCCACAGTGGTCATGGCGTTGAAATTGCAGACGCCGTTGAGCGCCGTATCGCGCTTGGCTCTATGGTTGGCCAGCTTGGCCAGTGTCTTGCTGCCGGCGATGCCTACACAGACCGGCAGACCAGTGCCTTGCAACACTGTTTGCCGCAGTTGTTGCGCATAGTGTGTCAGGTCCCGCTGCTTGAACTCGGTCAGGTCCAGAAACGACTCGTCGATAGAGTAGATCTCCTGCGCCGGGCTAAACTGTCGCAATATCGTCATCACGCGCGCACTCATATCCGCATACAGCGCATAGTTGGAAGAAAAAACGCTGATGCCTTCCTGTTCTGCAAACTTTTTGATCTGAAACCAGGGTGCGCCCATGGCGACGCCCAGTATCTTTGCTTCAGCGCTGCGCGAGATGACGCAGCCATCGTTATTGCTCAACACCACCACCGGCCGATCTCGCAGTTTGGGTCTGAAGACGCGCTCGCAGCTGACATAAAAATTATTTACGTCTACCAGCCCTATCGTCCGCGCCGCAGGGGCATCTAAAGCTTCAGGCTGCATTGGCAATGAGGGGTGTTTCATGGAATTCTCTAAACGGTGTTCATGATACGCAATAGCAGGAATGTGGCTGGTCAGGCCGATAATACTTACACGAACCAGACACGGGGTCGGTTCGGAAAATCAATCAAGGAGATCACCATGTGGACTAAACCAGCTGCTACAGAAATGCGTTTTGGCTTTGAAGTAACAATGTACGTGATGAACAAGTAATCAGTGTTCTTGTTAACAAGACCCGGCCACAGTATTTTAGGGCCGGGTTTCTTATTGCCTGAAACGCCTGAATGAGCCGGTCACCACCCCCCAGACCTCAAACCGCATAGGCTCCTGGATCAGGATAGGCGTATATTTGCCCGAAGAATTGGCCGGCAGCAGTTTAGGGTTGCCATTTTTTTGTTGCGCCAGCGTTTTAATGGTGAATTCCCCATCTATCATCGCCAGCACAATATCGCCAACCACTGCCAGTTTACCTTTGTCTACCACCGCTTTATCGCCCGGCATCAGCCCGGCTTCTATCATGGATTCGCCCTGGATAGTCACAAAAAAAGTGGTCTCTGCCTGATCGATCAGGTATTCGCTGGGGTCCAGGCGCTTCTCTACATGATCATCTGCCGGTGAGGGGAACCCCGCCGGTACTTTGGATTGGTATAAAGGTAAAGCCATGGTATGTCGCGTTGGTGCTGGCAACTCAAATGCATGCGGGCTATCTATATTGGCTTGATTTCGCAACCACCGCTGTTTTTCAGCATAGGCCGCCATCAGGTCGCTCACCACTGGTTTCTGGCTGGCAGGGATACGTATCACTGTGGTCGTCTCCTGGTAAGGGCCTGAGCCTGCTTTGCGTCCGGCACCTGCACGCTTGCCGCCTGGTTTTCTGTCGTGTGGGTTGTCCATTTGATTATTGTAACAAAAATCAAAATAAACGATACTGAAATTAAATGATGGCAAATAAATCGTCTGTCAATTTAAATGCCGGCAAATTCAACTGCCTGTGCAGAAAGCGGGCATGCAGTCTGCATGAGCTGCTGCGCAAGAAAGGTTATACTGTTGCGCTTTCAAAGAATGAGTGCGGCATGGACTGGATACAACTTTTTATTGAGCAATACGCACTTTTTTGCCTGATAGGCGTGGTGGTGGGTGTGTTGTCAGGTTTACTGGGCATAGGTGGCGGCATAGTGCTGGTGCCCATGCTGCATGCCATCCTGGTGGCAAAAGGTTTTTCGGCGGATGTGGCTTTTCATATGGCGCTGGCGACTTCCATGGCGTGCATCGTGTTCACCTCGCTTTCCAGCATTGCCGCGCATCACAAGAACCAGAATATCGTCTGGCCGTATGTGTGGGCTATGGTGCCTATGGCATTTGTCGGTTCGCTACTGGCAACCCTGGTGGCGATACATCTCAACGCGCTTTATTTAACGCTGTTTTTTGCCGCCTTTACTTTTTATGCGGCGATACAGTTGTTTACAGACCGTAAACCCAGCCAGCACAAGATCCCCGGCAAAGTGGAGATCAGCCTGGTGGCATTGCTGATAGGCGTGATCTCTGCGCTGGTGTCTATAGGCGGCGGTACGTTGACTGTGCCTTACCTGGCCATGCGCAATGTGTCGGTGAAGCAGGCCATAGGTACTTCGGCGGTGCTCGGTTTCCCCATTGCACTGGCGAGTACAGTCAGCTACCTGCAAGATGCCATCCGCCAGTCTGCACATGCGCCGGATACCTTTGGTTTGCTCTACCTGCCAGCTATTATGCTGATCGCCCCGTTCAGCGTGTTGCTTGCCCCGGCGGGGGTGGCGCTGACCAAAAGATTGCCAGTCAAGGTGCTGAAGCGCATCTTTGCCATTTTTCTGATGGCGGTGAGTGTCAACCTGCTGTGGTCGCAGCTGGCCTGACTTCGCAGTCTAGCCTGGGCAGGCGACAGGCAACAAAAAACCCGCGTGAGCGGGTTTTTTTATTGAGCACCCGCCGTAGCGGGTTTTTTTCAGCTTGAACTTATAGTTTATATAAGTGCTGATTATTTGTTCATGACGTACATGGTCACTTCAAAGCCAAAACGCATTTCAGTAGCAGCTGGTTTAGTCCACATGATGATCTCCTTTTGGTTGTTAAGTGCATCTCAGTGATGTACTTGTATGACTCTCACTATACGCGGGTGTTTCAATATGACCCTGAGCCGATCACGTAAATCCGCCTCATGATTTTACCTAGTTTGCAGAGTGGGGCGATTGCAAAAAAGTCATGCACAATCGCAGCAATGGCAAAAAAACTGACATCAATCTGTAATACAATCAAAGCAACCCCTTAATCACCTGAGTGTATGTGCATGCTGATTCAAACTGTAGCGACCCAACCATTTGCCGACCAGAAACCTGGCACTTCCGGCTTACGCAAAAAAGTACGCGTATTTCAACAGGCGCATTACTTGCAGAATTTTGTACAGAGTATTTTTGATACGCTGGAGATCCCCGCTGGCGCAATTTTGACGGTGGGTGGCGATGGCCGCTTTTACAACAAAGAGGCGATCCAGGTGATCATCAAGATGGCGGCGGCCAATGGTTTTGCCAAAGTGCTGGTCGGCCAGAACGGTATCCTCTCCACCCCGGCTGCGTCGAATATCATCCGTAAATACGCGACCTTCGGTGGCATTATTTTATCTGCCAGCCATAATCCTGGCGGGCCAGACGATGATTTTGGCATCAAATACAACACCAGCAACGGTGGCCCGGCACCAGAAAAGATCACCGATGCCATTTTCGCCAATAGTAAACAGATCAGTCATTACAAGATAGTCCATGAGTTGCCGGAAGTAGACCTGTCTTCTATAGGCGCTACTACCCTGGATGGTTTTGAGGTAGAGGTGATAGATTCAGTCAGTGACTATGCCGATTTGATGCAAAGCATGTTTGATTTCGCTGCCATCAAGCGCTGGCTCGCGGCCGGGCATAGTCTCAAGTTTGACGCCATGCACGCGGTGACTGGCCCCTACGCCAAAGAGATATTCGTCAACCGGCTGGCTGCGCCGCCAGACAGCCTGATGAATTGTGTAGTCTCGGAAAATTTTGGTGGCGGTCACCCTGACCCTAACCTGACTTATGCCGAAGATCTGGTGAAAGTCGCCTATGGCCAGCAGGCCCCCGATTTCTCGGCGGCGTCGGATGGCGATGGTGACCGCAATATGATACTAGGCAGTCATTTTTTCGTGACACCTTCTGACAGCCTGGCGCTGATCGCGGCCAATGCCAAACTGATCCCTGCCTATGCCAGTGGTCTTGCGGGTGTCGCGCGTTCCATGCCGACCAGCGGCGCGGTTGACCGCGTTGCTGCCAAACTGGGCATAGATTGCTATGAGACACCCACAGGCTGGAAGTTTTTCGGCAACCTGATGGACGCAGGCAAAGTGACCTTGTGCGGTGAAGAAAGCTTTGGTACCGGCAGCGACCATGTGCGTGAAAAAGACGGCTTATGGGCGGTGCTGTGCTGGCTGAACCTGCTGGCCGCCACGGGTGAGAGCGTGGAGTCACTGGTGCGCAAACACTGGCAGCAATATGGCCGCAATGTCTATTCGCGCCATGATTATGAGACCGTGCCGACCGCACCGGCGCAGGCCGTCATGCAGCATATCAAGCAGCAGTTCGCCAGCTTGCCAGGGCAGATATTTGGCAGCTATACCGTAGATACTGTCGATGATTTCAGTTACACCGACCCTATCGATGCTTCTGTCAGCAACGGCCAGGGCTTGCGTATCCTGTTTGTGTGCGGCTCGCGCGTGGTGATCCGTTTATCCGGCACCGGCACCGAAGGCGCAACCATCCGTGTCTATCTCGAAGCCTACACTGAAGACCCTGCCCAGCAGCAACTGGATGCACAGGACGCTCTGGCCGAGCTGATCACCGTCTCGCACCAGATCTCGCAGTTGCCGCAGTTGACCGGCAGGCAGCAACCTACTGTGATCACTTAGTCATGGCTGCGCAGAATAGCGGGGGTCAAACACATGCTTAAAAAAACCATACTTTGCCCGGTGTTATTGTCGACGGCTTTGTCGGCCTGCGGCATCAACCCCGTGACTAAAGAGCGCGAGTTCCAGTTTGTCTCGCAGGACAAAGAGATACAGATAGGCCAGCAGAATTACAGTCCTGCGCGCCAGTCACAGGGCGGTGATTACATACTGGACACCGAGCTGACGCGCTATGTGCAGCAGGTAGGGCAAAAGCTGGCGGCGGTATCTGACCGCCCGGACCTGCCGTATGAATTTGTGGTGTTGAATGACTCCGTGCCCAATGCCTGGGCCATGCCAGGCGGCAAGATCGCGTTTAACCGCGGCCTGCTGTATGAGCTGCATAGTGAGGCCGAATTGGCGGCAGTGCTGGGTCACGAGATCGTGCATGCGGCCGCCCGCCACGGTGCCAAAGGCATGGAGCGCGGCATGTTCATGCAAGGGGCGATGCTGGCGGTAGGCCTGGCCACCCGTGATTCCAATTATGCCAATATGGTAGTGGGCGGGGCGCAGCTGGGCGGCCAGCTGATCACCAGCAAGTATGGCCGCGATGCCGAGTCTGAGGCCGATACCTATGGCATGAAATATATGAAGCTGGCTGGCTATGATCCGGCAGCAGCTGTGACTTTGCAGGAAACCTTTGTCCGCTTGAGCGAGGGCAAACGGCAGGACTTTATCAGCGGCCTGTTCGCCAGCCATCCGCCTTCACAAGAGCGGGTCGATGAAAACAAGCAAACGCTGGCTGAACTCGGCGCTGGCGGCGAGATGGGCAAGCAGGTCTATGCCGAGAAGGTCGGCAAACTGATGGCGACGCGCGAGGCTTATAAAGCTTATGACGAAGGCAAAACCGCGCTGCAGAAAGGCGATGCCGACAAGGCAAAATCTTTAGCCAGAAAAGCCATCAGCATAGAGCCTAAGGAAGCCAGGTTTCAGGAGCTGTTAGGCGATATTGCGCTGACGCAGAAAAACACCACCGAAGCGCTGGCCCTGTATGACAAGGCCATTCAATTGCAACCTGACTATTTCAAGCCTTATGTGCAAAGCGGTATCGCCCTGTTTAATGCAGGCAAGAAGGCGCAGGCAGAACCTTTTCTGAAAAAAGCCAATCAGTTGTTGCCGACTGCACCTGGCTATGCCTTGCTGGGGCAGATCGCCGAAGGGCGTGGCGAAACCAGCCTCGCCTTGCAGCATTATCAGTTGGCTGCCAGCTCTGATTCAGACATAGGCAAGGAGGCCGCCGGCCGCGCCATGCGCATAGACTTGCCGCGCAATCCGGCCCGTTACCTGCCCTCCGGGCCTATCGCTGATAATACCGGCCTGGTCTATGCCGCAGTGCAGAACAACAGTAATGTGACGGTCGCTCGCGTGCAAGTGCGCATGCTGCAATATGATAACCGTGGCCGCCTGGTGAACCAGAGCCGATCCATGCTGATCACCGGTGGTATCGCACCAGGCGCGCGTGGTTCTGTCGCCACTGGTGTGCGCATCCAGGATCAGGCTGCCTTGCAGTTCTTCCGCGTGGTGGTCGAAGGGGCAGAGCTGGCGCGCTAGTGTTAGCTAATTGATAGTGTTGGCTAATTGATAGTGCAGGCTGAGTTGAGAGATACATGATGGCGACACAAGATAACTGTTGTTCGGTAGCCCCTTATTTTCAGATCCATGCCGGCAAGTCTGAAGAATTTCGCCTGATCTGCCAGAAATATGTGCAGTGGTCGGCGCGTGAACCCGGCTGTTTATATTACGGTTTCAGTTTCGATGGCGACTTTGCGCATTGCCGCGAAGGCTTTCAGGATGCAGATGCCTTGCTGGCGCATATAGAGAACCTGCGGCCGATATTGCATGAGATGGGCGAGGTGTCTACGCTGGTGAGAATCGAGATTCATGGCCCTGAGCAGGCGCTCGCCAGGTTAAAGCCGGCGCTGGCGGCGATGGATCCGCAGTATTTTGTACTGGAGTTCGGTTTCAGACGCAGTTAGTTTTTTGCTTCAGTCTCTGAAGAAAGCGTGGTGCTGTCTTCGCCTTCGCGTATGGTCATTTTGCCCTTATATAACCTGACATCCATGCGCCCCAGAAAACTCATGCCCAGCAGAACATCACCCTCCAGCCCCGGTGTGATGGTGGCAGCGACATCGTTGGCCACTATGCCGCCCAGTTGCACGCTTTTTAGCCGCACCAGGTAAGAAACGGCGTTGCCGTTGGCCGTGTGGGTGTTGATGGCGTCGGTGCTGACCAGCCCGAGGCGGTCTGCCACATGCTGGGAGATGGCCACGCCAGTGGCGCCGGTATCAACCAGCACACGCACGCGTTCACCGTTGATCAGGGCCTCGGCGCTGTAATGCCCGTCCGGCCCGCGTTTAAGGGTGGCGACATTGAGTTTGCCGACCTGCTCCAGCGTGTTGGGGTGCTGTACTCTATCTACCAGCAGCCAGACCAGTGCGGCCAGTGCCAGCCAGAGCACGATATAGAGCAGGCTCTGGCCACCAGACCTGGAGCGTTTTGACATTTGTTGAGGATCAGACATGCTCATTCAATGGTGACTCAAAATGGAATTTTCAAGTCTGGCCTGGCATTCAGTAATAACTGTTTAAAAGTCTGCTGTATGCGCAGCAAGGCGTTCTCATCGTCTGCTTCAAACCGCAGCACCAGCACTGGTGTGGTATTCGAGGCGCGTATCAGGCCAAACCCATCGCTATACTCCACCCGCAAGCCATCAATGGTGATCACTTCTGTCGATTCGGGGAACTGTGCTGCTTGTTGCAGTTGCGCTACTTGTTGCAACTGCGCCACTTGTTGCAACTGCTCTACCAGTGCGTGCGGCTCGCCTTCCCGCATGGCTATCTGTAGTTCAGGAGTGTTGACGCTATCTGGCAAGGCTTGCAGCAGGGCACTGGCATCTGCCACGCGACTGACGATCTCGAGTAAACGTGCAGCGCTGTAGAGGCCATCATCAAAACCGAACCAGCGCTGCTTGCCCTGTTTGCTATCGTTGAAAAACAGGTGCCCTGATAACTCGCCACCGATCGCGGCACCGATTTCACGTATCTTGGCTTTCATCAGTGAGTGCCCAGTCTTCCAGATCACTGGTTCGCCGCCATGCTGGCGTATCCAGTGGCGTAAATGGCGGCTAGACTTGACATCGAATACCACGCTGGCAGCCGGTTGCTGCCTAAGCACATCGGCCACAAACAGCATGAGCTGGCGGTCGCTGGGTATGATCTCGCCTTGTTTGGTCACTACACCCAGCCTGTCGCCATCGCCATCAAAAGCCAGGCCTATTTCGGCATCCCCGAGTCGCAGCCTTGCGATGACATCCTGCAGGTTCTTGGCTTCTACCGGGTCAGGATGGTGGTTGGGGAAATGACCATCCACCTCACAAAACAAAGGTTCTACACTGCAGCCCAGTGCTGCAAACAAGGATGGTGCATAGGCGCCGGCCACGCCATTGCCGCAATCAACCACCACACGCATGGGCCGCGCCAGCCGGATATCGGTAGCTATGGCCTGCTGGTAGGCAGGGTAGATGTCGTGGCTGGAGCACTGGCCAGGCTGGTCGCTGTGATGAAACTGCTGCTGTTCTATCTGTTGCCTGAGCGCCTGTATGGCGGCGCCAGACAGCGTTTCGCCGCCCAACACTATTTTCAGGCCGTTGTATGCTGGCGGGTTATGGCTGCCGGTCAGCATGACGCCGTTGCTGCTGTTCGGCAAATGGCAGGTGGCAAAATACAGCATGGGCGTGGTGACCATGCCCAGCGCGATGACGTTGACCCCTGTTTTAAGTATCCCCTCTGTGAGGGCTGCCGCCAGCGCAGGGCTGGATAAACGCCCGTCGTAAGCAACGCATAGCGACTGCTCGCCACGGGCGTGCACCTGTGAGCCCAGCGCCAGGCCTATCTGGTAAACAATGTCAGCTGTCAGTGTTTCATCGACAATGCCACGGATATCGTAAGCTTTGAAGATAGAGCCTGGCAGCGTCATTGCAGCCATTTATTCGGCTTCTTCTATCCAGGCCAGTTGTATGCCTTCCAGCACTTTTTCCCCGCAACGGGAGACATCATCATCAAAGCCATCCAAATCCATCACCCACTGCATCAGGTCGGTAAAGCGTATGGTCTTGGGGTCTATCTGCGGGTATTTGTCATACAGCTCTTCAGCGATGCGCTGACTGTCAGTCCATTTCATCTTAATCTCGTCTTTGTGCAATGCATATGCTTTAAATTATAACCGACTGCCGGGCTTGTGACTGGCTAAACAACAGGCTTTGACAGAATCTTCCTACAGCCTTGTCAGACTGGCTTGACTGGTCATGCCGGGTGAGCATGGCAAGATGTTGAAATGAATGATAAATCAACAAACAATACTGTCGCTAAGCCGTCATCTGCAAAAACAACCGCCCGCAAAGTACTGGGCTGGCTGGCTGGCATTTTACTGGCACTTATAGTGATCATCGTGGGCTGCGAGCTTGCCGGCTGGCCATTTTTACGCCAGCCACTGCAGGATTTCACCAGCAAGACATTAAAGCGGGAGGTGGTGATAGAACGCCCGTTCCATCTGCAATTACTCGGTGGGCTGCGCTTGCAGGTCGGTCACTTGAAGATCTCTGCGCCTGAAGAATTCAAAGTACCTTATCTGGTAGATGCGCATGGCCTGGACCTCAAATTGCGCTACCGCGACCTGTTTGAGTTGAAAGAGGGCCAGGCTTACCGTATCAAAAACATACGTGCAGAACAGCTGGATGCCTACATGAAACGGGATAGCAAAAAACATGCGACCTGGGATTTCGAGCTGGATGATAGCGGCCCCTCACGACCTTTCCCGTTTATTGAAGAGTTATCCGTGAGCAAGGGCCAGGCGACTATTGATGACGCCGTGACCAAAGCCACCCTGACCGCCACTTTTTATACCGAAGAAGGGGCACATCTCAAGACGCCGGAATCCAGCGTGAAAGTCAAAGGCGAGTTTGGCAAACGCCCCTTGCAGGGCGAACTGGTCACCCAGGGTTTTCTGCCGGTGGCTACGCAAGGCAAGGATTCTGCGCCCATCAACTCCAAAGGCTGGCTCAAATATGGCGCGGTCAATTTCAAGTTCGATGGCGCTGTGTATGATCTGTTCGGCGGCCAGCGTGTGAAAGGCAAGTTGAACGTCGATGGGCCTTCATTAGCCGATGTCGGTGATCTGCTGGACCTGGCTTTTCCACGCACACCGCCATTCAGGATCGCTGCCGGCATTGAAAAAAATACCAATCAATGGAAAGTGAATGTCACCGATGCCAAGATAGGCCAGAGCCAGCTGGCGGGGCAGTTCGTTTATGACTATGGCGATCTGAAACCCAAGCTCACTGGTGACGTCAAAGGCCCATTGCTGGTCCTGGCCGACCTGGCCCCTGCGTTCGGCGCCCCGGTGGCGACCGACAAAGGTACCAGCAATAAAAAACCCGGCAAGATATTCCCGGACGAGTCGCTGGACTTTGCCAGTTACGACCGTATGAATGCCGATATCAAGATCCATTTTGATGCGGCTGAACTTGGCAGTGTGTTCAAAGAACGTATCTCACCGCTGGACTTTCAGTTAACCTTGCAGGACCGCAAACTCACCGTCGCCAAGCTGTATGCCGGCACTGAGCAGGGTAGCCTGTCAGGTGCCTTATTGATCGATGCGCCAGAAGCCAGCACAGAAGCGGAATCTGACAATCCACCGCTACCCAAGTGGGATATCCAGCTGGCATTAAAAAATATCCAGCTCGAAAAATGGCTCAAAGTCAAACCTGAGGACCAGCCGGCCAACAAGGATAAAGACAAAAAACAGGCCACCAAGGATGCACCGGCCTATATCACCGGCCAGCTGAATGCCAGGGCAAAACTGCAAGGTCAGGGCCGCTCTACGGCTGCATTATTGAAATCCCTGAACGGCCAGCTGGCATTGATGGTGCGCGACGGCGAGATCTCGCACCTGGTGGTGGAAGCGGCCGGCCTGGATATCGCGCAAAGTGTAGGACTGTTATTAAGAGGTGATCACTCTATCCCCATGCAGTGTGCCGCCATGGGCTGGCATGCCAAACAGGGGGTGCTGACCCCGGAGGCGGCCTTGATAGATACGCCAGTGACCACGGTTTATATACACGGCAATATGGATCTGGGAGAGGAACAGTTCAATCTCAAACTGCAGGCTAACCCGAAAAACTTTTCGCCGTTCACGGTACGCTCGCCTATCCTGGTGACTGGCCCGTTCGTTGACCCTGCGGTGTCTATCAGCCCTGGCCCTATCGCTGCACGCGTGGCCGGCGGTGTGTTGCTGGCACTGGTGACACCGTTTGCCGCTATCCTGCCTTTTCTGGACCCGGGCAGCAGTGAGACCCAGGAAAACAACGGTTGTCAGGCCACATTGAAACAATTACAGCAGAAAAAATAAGCAGCTGGTTTACTGGCTGCCAGCGTAGCGCATTGTTTTTATCACCAGACGCCTGCCCTGGTGAGGCAATGATTTTAAATTCAGGCAGTTAAGTACCCGATTTAGTTAAATTCTGTATTTGCCCTATAAGCCAAACCTGTCAATTTCATGATATGTTTGGCTTAAATGCTGATGGATGATCATTCCGGCATGCGGCAAATCAGAAAATTAAAAAATAACTAATAAGAAGGTACTCGGAAATGATTCTTGGTATTGATCTCGGCACTACAAATAGCCTTATCTGTTATCTTGAACAAGGCGTCCCGGTCGCCATCCCCAATGCAGCAGGCAAGTTTTTAACCCCCTCAGTGGTAGGCGTGGATGATGATGACGTCATGCTGGTAGGCGCCGCTGCCAGAGAGAGGCTGTATAAATTCCCGCATCTGACTGCTCACTCGTTTAAACGGTTGATGGGCTCAAAGCAGTCAGTCAAGTTGGGCGGTAAACAATATAGCCCTGAAGATCTATCCGCGCTGGTATTGCGTGCATTGAAGGCAGATGCAGAGAGCTACCTTGGTACTGAGGTGAAAGACGTGGTGATCTCTGTGCCTGCCTATTTTAATGATAGCCAGCGGCGCGCAACAAAAGTGGCCGGGGAACTGGCCGGACTCAATGTACGGCAACTGATCAACGAGCCGACTGCCGCAGCCTTGTTCCATGGCATCCAGGATTATGAGACCGAAGCCAAATTTCTGATCTTTGATCTGGGCGGCGGCACGTTTGACGTTTCTATCCTTGAGAAATTTGAGGGGGTGATGGAGGTGCGCGCCACCGGCGGCGATAGCTTTCTTGGTGGTGATGACTTTACCCAGGTGCTGGTAGCGCTTTTCAGCAGCAAGACCCAACTCAGTGCCGCGCAACAACAGAATCCAGCCATAGTGTCAGCCATTCGTTTTGTGGCAGAGGAGGTTAAACGCAATTTCAGTGAGCAAGCCCAGGTCAGCATGGAAGTGCTGGTTGCTGGAGAGCTTAAATCTGCGCTGATCACCCTGGAAGAGTTTGAAACGGCATGCAAGGGGCTGTTAGACCGATTGCGTACACCGATTGAACGCGCGCTGCGCGATGCACGATTGCGGGTGGGCGACCTGGATGAGCTGGTGATGGTAGGTGGTGCTACCCGCATGGGCCTAATACGTAAACTGGTGAGCCAGTTATTTGGCCGCTTGCCGGCGCGCTATATCGACCCTGATCAGACCATAGGGCTGGGCACGGCGGTCTGCGCAGGCTTGATAGGCAAGGATGTTGCATTCAATGAGATCGTGTTAACCGATGTGTGCCCGCATACGCTAGGCACAGAAGTCATTGATTATGATCAGCAGAATCAGGCGATAGGCCTGACCTTTTTACCTATCATAGAGCGAAATACCATAGTGCCCGCCAGCCGGGTGCAGTCTGTGGTGACCAGCAATGATGGCCAGACGCAACTCAATATCCGCATCTTTCAGGGCGAATCGCGAGATTGCAGTAAAAATGTCTTGCTTGAAACCGTAGAGCTGGATATCCCGGCCAGACCCAAAGGCGAGATCTCCGCTGCTATCCGTTATACCTATGATATCAACGGCATGCTGGAAGTCGATGTGGATGTCGAGAATGCCGGTATCCATAAAAACCTGGTCATCAGTAAACTGGCCGGCACTATCGATGCTGAAGAGATCGCCGAGCGCCGCAAAGTGCTGGCTGCCTTAAAGGTGCACCCGCGCGATCAGGAAGAGAACCGCTATCTGCTTGAACGTGGCGAGCGGCTGTATGAACAGTTCCTGGGGGAGCGCAGGGACCATGTCCGTTTGCTGTTGACACAATTTATCGCTGTCATCGAAAAGCAGGACCCGCTTGAGATCCTGAAGGCCAGAGAAGCGTTTTACCGTGCCCTGAACTCTCTGGATAGAGGCGAGGTTTGGTAAGGCGATGATGAGCAGCGATGTTTACCAGATACTGGGCATAGATAGCAGTGCCGACAGCAAGGAGATCAAGCGCGCCTATGCCAGGCTGATCAAACAGTTTCGCCCCGATACGCACCCGGTAGAGTTTGGCAATATCAGACAAGCCTACGAGATAGCCAGCGCGCAGTACCTGCATGATCTCGCAAGCCTGGAGCAAGCGCAGGCAGAGCAGGCTGAGCATACACAAAAGGAGCAAGCGCCAGTCGCTGACCAGCAGCCGGTTGAGCCTCCGACTATCGCCAGGCCGGAACTGCCGGTGATGGAATTCCTGACCCAGTTGACCCAACTGGCAGAGCGCAACGAAGAGCAATCAGCCCAGCAGCTCACGCTTGCGTTTTTAGGGCGATTAAATGTTTATTCGCTGGATGAAAGTTCACAGATAGAGCTGGAGATCCTCAACTGGATCTTTACCTTCCGTCATCCCTTGTTGCTGGCATTTATTGAGCTTGATCGCTATTACCGCTGGACAGAAACCCAGGGTTTTTCGCTGCGTGAGTTCAGCCCGGGTGAAGCCGCGTGGCTAGTGGATTTCAGGCAACTGGCTGAGGATTACCAGCAGGCGCTCAGTCAAAAAAACATCAATCTCAGCGCAGTGGAAAGCCGGCTGCCAGTCTTTTTATTATCCAAATCCGATGTCGTGCAAAGAAAGCAGTGGCAACGTCACTGTGATGAGCTCAACCTTGCTGCCTTAAAAACATATTTCAAGCCACCACCAGCATCCAGTTTTACCGTCACCAGGGAAGATCTCTTTTTCTCTTTGTTCCCGGCGGGCCTGGCCTTGGTGTTAGCCTCGACCATAAAGCTGGATATCGTTTCCTTTATTGTGGCCGGTCTGGCATTTTTGTTTACGCTTGTAGTGCGTGCGGTCGTGGTTCCGGCTTTGCGGCTATTGGTTAAATCTAATTCGGTCACCTACAGGTTCAGGTACTTCGTTTATATGTTTGTAGCGGCCATGTTTTTCCAGGGTAGTGATTATGTCTTGCAACAGGTCGCTGACCGACACAGCATGCAAAGCGTGACACTTGCTGACCAGTCGCCGGTCATTTGCAACAAGGTGAATAAACAGGAGGCCCCGGTTTATCCAGACGAGTCGCGCCGGCTGGGTGAAGAGGGTAAAGTCAAAGTCAAGTTCCTGATAGATATGAATGGTGCCGTCATCAGTGCCGAGATCCTGGATTCCAGCGGCTACCCACGGCTGGATAAAGAGTCTTTAAGGGCGGTGAGGCGCTGGTGTTTTGTGCCACCTGAACGTGAGTCTTACGTGGTCGTTCCGTTTGCTTACCAGCTGGACTCGCAGGCAGAACACATGGGGTTTTGAGTCACTGTTTGCCCAGGCAAAAAAAGAGCCCAACCGAAGTTGGGCTTAGGGAGCGATTTTGGAGATACGCTTACGAGTTGTATTTAGCATAAGTTGTGCCAGAATATTAATCCCTATAAAAATCAGTTAGATAGCGGTATTTTTGATCTTTTTGCCTGCTGCCGCAGCAGCAACTGTTTTGCAATGTGCACAGCTTTGGTGCGCCATGAGCAATGCTGGCGCACAGCGAGTATGGTCTGCCCTGCTGTTGCTGCCAGCCAAGGTGATGCAGTCAGCCTGACTCAAGGCCTGGTTTACATCGCAGTCTGCGCAGCAGAAAAGTGCAGCGATGGTCGCATCATGTTAAAATCGCGCTTTATTTTTATATCAACGGAAACTTGATCGTCATGTTTAGCTTTTCAAGAAACTTAAATGTTGCCGACCCGGCGTTAGCCCAAATGATCTCGCAAGAGGTTGAGCGTCAGCACCAGCACATTGAATTGATCGCTTCAGAAAACTACACCAGCCCGGCAGTGATGGAAGCGCAAGGTTCGCAACTGACCAATAAATACGCTGAGGGTTACCCTGGCAAGCGTTTCTACGGTGGCTGTGAGTTTGTCGATCAAGTTGAACAGATCGCGATCGATAGACTGAAAGCCCTGTACGGTGCTGAATACGCTAACGTGCAACCACACTCCGGCTCACAGGCCAATCAGGCCGTGTATTTCTCTATCCTGAAACCGGGCGACACCGTGATGGGTATGAACCTCGGTCATGGCGGTCATTTGACCCATGGTTCTCCAGCCAACCTGTCCGGCAAATTATTCAATATCGTGCCTTATGGCCTGAACGATAAAGAAGAGATCGACTATGACGAGATGGAGCGCATCGCGCTTGAATGCAAACCTAAATTGCTGATAGGCGGCGCCTCGGCTTACGCGCTGCGCTTTGACTGGGCACGCATGGCTGAAATCGCCAAAAAAGTCGGTGCTTATTTCATGGTCGATATGGCGCATTACTCCGGCCTGATTGCGGCGGGCGTCTACCCCAACCCGGTACCACATGCTGATTTCGTCACCTCGACCACGCACAAAACGCTGCGTGGCCCACGCGGCGGTATCATCATGGCCAAGGCCGAATTCGAGAAATCCATCAACTCCAATGTGTTCCCCAGCTTGCAAGGTGGCCCGTTGATGCATGTGATCGCTGGTAAAGCGACCGCTTTCCTCGAAGCTGCCCAGCCTGAATTCAAGGTCTACCAGGAGCAAGTGTTGAAAAACGCCAGCGCCATGGCCAAGACATTGGCAGAACGCGGCTTGCGCATTATTTCTGGCCGTACCGAGTCGCATGTGTTCCTGGTGGATCTGCGCCCTAAGAGCCTGACTGGTAAGGCGGCTGATGCCTATCTGGGCCAGGCGCATATCACGGTGAACAAGAACGCGATCCCTAATGACCCGGAAAGCCCGTTCGTCACTTCTGGTATCCGTATCGGTTCGCCAGCTATTACTACGCGTGGTTTTAAAGAAGCAGAAGCCGAACAAGTAGCGCACCTGATCGCTGACGTGCTGGATAACCCGGAAAACGCCGAGGTGATTGCGGCGACCAAGGCCAAAGTACATGCCCTGGCGGATAAATTCCCGGTTTACGGCAAGTAAGCACAGCCTGCAAGTAAAAAGAGCCAGATAGTCACGATATGAAGTGTCCGTTTTGCGGTGCTGACGATACACAAGTGGTGGATTCCCGTCTGAATGAGGAGGGGAACTCCATCCGCAGGCGCAGGCGTTGCCAGGTGTGCGACAAGCGCTTTACCACCTATGAGACAGCAGAGTTGCACCTGCCGCAGGTGGTAAAACAAAATGGCACGCGTGAAGAGTTCAAGCGTGAAAAGCTGCGCCTGTCTTTTACCCGTGCGCTGCACAAACGGCCGGTGCCTACCGAGTATGTGGATAAGGCGCTGGACAGGATAGTGCAGAAAATACTGGGCCTGGGCGCGCGCGAAGTGCCTGCGCGCCTGCTCGGTGAAACAGTGATGCAGGAATTGAAACAAATGGACCAGGTGGCGTATATCCGTTTTGCTTCTGTCTACCGGAGCTTTTCGGATGTGGATGATTTTCATACTGCCATTCGTGACCTGGACAACTAATCGGTAACCAAACTAACCCTAAAGGTGGGCGCATGAAACTGATCAAGATCTCTGCGATTGTGCTGTCGGTGTTTACGCTTATACTTACCATCGTGTTTTTTACCTGGTGGGCCTTTAAAGACCAGGCTGTGTTTGGCAGCGAGAAATTTGACCAGACCCGCTGGATAGAGCTCTCTAACACCGTGCAAAAAGACTGCCGGCGCGGAGACATGGCTTATGACCTGAAAAATCATATCCTGATCCGTGGCGCACAAAAAGAGGCGGTGATGGCGTTGCTTGGCCGGCCTAGCCTGGAGGACGCCAATGCGCTGGAATATGACCTGGGTAAGTGCATGCATGTGTATCACGCACTGCGGATTTATTTTGATCAGGATAGTCGGCTGACGCATAGCCAGATATCTTCGCATTAAACTATCTACCTCTGAGAGGTATGCGCAAATGGAAGACGCTACATTCACCCGTCATTCTGGCGGAGGCCGGAATCCAGGCAAGGTGAATGCTTAGCTTGGTTGCAGCAAAGAACCGGCGGTGCACTTTCTATGAAGTTTTAATCGGTATTTCTTTGCTCTAGTTCAGTGCTCTGATTCACCGTTGTTTTTCGCCCCTCGGCGAGTTACTTTTCTTTGCTTGCCCAAAGAATAAGTAACCAAAAGAAAGGGCACCCTAGCTTCCGCTTGTTTCCTGCGTTGCTCGTCAGCGTGGGCGTCCAACGAAACTCGCCCTAGCGGCTTGCACACTGCGCAAGCCACCGCGGAACTCGAACAGACGCTGGCCGAAAACTCCCACGCTGACT
>NZ_JBQVPB010000019.1:0-38515 GCF_052437885.1 Methylophilus sp.
TGCAGGCCGCTAGGGCGAGTTTCGCGACCGCTTATTTTGATGAGCAACGCAGGAGATAAGCGGAAGCTAGGGTGCATTTCTTTTGGTTACGTTTTCTTTGGGCAAGCAAAGAAAAGTAACTCGCCTAGAGGCGAAATAAAAGGGTGAAACAGAGCACTGAACCAGCCAAAGAATTACCGATTAAAATCTCATAGGAAAGTGCAGCACTCGTGCTCTACTGGAACAAAGCTAAGCATTCACCTTGCCTGGATTCCGGCCTCCGCCGGAATGACGGAATAATGTAGAGCGCACGATATGCGCATAACCGACCGTTACGCAAGCGCACTGACACTAGTCGCAGTTTGCGCATAAAAAAAGCCCGGGATAAACCCGGGCTTAAAGCACATTTAAACCTGCTTACACAGGCTGGAGGAAAATGGCTATTTTGACTGACGACGGGTCACGATGTAACCGATCAGACCCAGGCCCATGAATACCAGGCTGGATTGGGTAGGCTCAGGCACAGCAGACAAGGTGTAGCTCAGGTTACCAGCACCTGAGAAGCCCAGTGAGGTGTCGTAGGCAAAGAATGAGTCTGCTGTATTTGAAGAACCAGCCACCAGGCTGAAACCGATCGCCGGGTTAGTGGCATCCACAGACCACTCGATACCTGTGAATACGCCATCCTGGAATACCGCGAGCGCATCTGCCAGCGCAGGTGTAGCCAGGTTGAACAGGTTGCTGCCAAAATTGAAGTTCAGGCTGCTCAGGTTCAGCAGTTCGGTGCCTGAAGACAACAGGCCAGCGTCATCAAAGCTGAATTGGCCGTTGTACTGAGTACCGTTGAAGTGGCCGGAATCAACCTGGCCAGACACTTGCCATGACTGGATAGCCGCTTGTGCAGGCAATACGCTGCTCATCAGCGCGATCAATGCTGCTTTTTTAATCAAAGTTTTCATCATAGTTTCCTTCTAAAAGAATGAGTCGCAAAAATTAAAGAATAAAGTCACGGGCAGGTGCTACTTGCCTGGCGGTCAAGCCTTTGAGGGTGACCAGTGTTTTAGCTGCGGCCGGACCTGCTGCACCATCACTATCCACTTGCACCTGTACGCCACCTGTCACATCCAGCAGCGTGATATAGCCTTCTGCGATCGCCACATTGGCGGAGATGCCCAGTGAAGCCAGCAATGCGCTCAACTGTAATTTGTCGGCATAAGGAGTGAAGTCGGTGATGGTGTCGCCAGCGTCACGCAGGCTGTTGTAGACAAATACATCGTTGCCGGCGCCGCCGGTCAGCGTATCTACACCCAGGCCACCAGTGATCACGTCATCACCGGCAGTGCCTACCAGCACATCACGGCTGGCAGTGCCAGTGCGTGTCACGCCAGGCGTGCTAGTTGCGATCGCCAGATCTATCAGGCGGCCGCCTTTGTCATACTGATTTTCCAGACCGTAGTAGTTAACCGTGATCTCGTCGCCATCGGCATTGTTCAATCTACCCAGGCCACCTTCTGCTTTTGGTGTCTGTATGTAGTTGGCTAATGCTTCCTGATAGGTAATGGTGAACGGGCTATCTTCAAACACCACGTTATTAGCCGCAAACGGGAAGCCATCGCCACCGGCTGCGGTAAAGTCTATGGTGGTGAAAGAGAAGCTGCGGCTGTTGTTGACGACCACACCGTTATCTATCAGCACAGTGCCGTCATCCAGTACCACGCGTTGCACGCGGTTGCCTGTGCCCTGTGTGGTTCTGGCCACGTTGTTACTGTTGTAAACCACTTGCATGCCAGAGATCTGCGGGTAACGGCCATTCGCTCTGCCAGTCGGGCTGGTGTCGCCATAACCATGCTCCAGCAGATCTTTCAATTGTGTGGCATTCACTGCAGGTGCGCGTTTGACCAGGTTGGTGAATGGCAGGATATTGAAAGTATCACCGACCGAGACATTGCCAGCGGCTGCGATATTGGTACGGATACCGCCACTGTTCTGGATGGCGACTTCAGTTTTACCGGCAAAACGCATCGCATCTGCCACCAGGTCACCCAGGCCGGTTTCGGCGTTACGTACACCAGCCACAAAGGTGCATGGCAAAGCAGCACAGGTGGTGTGTGTCGGGCCATTCAATTTAACTGCTGTGGTGCCTATGATCTGTGCATTCAACACAGAAATATAGTTCTGCACTGGTGTGACTACCTGGGCTTTGATGGTTGCGTCACCTGCGACACGGTCTGCATCGGCAGCGGCACCAGTGACACGCATCATTTTGCTGGATTCGATAGCGACAAATTTACCGGTGCTGTCATCAATGCTGAAATTCACCTGACCAACATAGCGATTACCGAAGTGGCTGGTTAAAACCGGCACTGTTTTGCCATTTGCATCAAGCGCATTCACCGGGTGTGAATTGAAAGTCGCAGCTACGCCACCATTGATCAACGCATCATCAGGGTCAACCATCAACTCATGGCCGCCACCGGACAACACCAGATCAACGCCGGTCAGTGCCGGCACTACGACATTGATTTCGTTAGCCGCATTTTGCAGGTGGCTCATCAGAATCACGGTAGTCACGCCTTGCTCGCTGCGCAGGCGGGTGATTTCAGCCTGGATGATAGGGATCAGCGCCTGCAGGTTTTGTGCTTCGGTATTATTGGCGTCGTAGCCGATCACATTCACCGCACCTGGCGAAGAGATATTAGGCAACAATGGTGTAGTCGCACCGACCAAACCTATCTTGTGGCCGGCTGCGGTGGTGATGACTTTAGAAGGCGCAACTTTGCCGCTGGCTTTCAGGGCGCTGAATTCAGAGGTAGCGTTAAAATTCAGGTTGCTGGAAAGATAGGTGCTGCCGGATACCTTGGCAAACCGTGCAGCCACTTGCGGGCCGAGGTCGAACTCGTGGTTACCGAACACCATGGCGTCAAAACCGATCTGGCGCAAGGCGATAGCATCGTAAAAGTCCTGGCCACCATCGCTAAAGCTAGTGGACAGGTTATTCAGGCTGGCAGTGAAACGCGGGCCAGGCAGGAAAGCATCACCGGCATTCAGTTTCAATACGGTGCGGCTTTGCGCCACTGCCGCTGTTTCGGCATTTTTAATCACAGTAGCCAGACGGTCTACACCGCCGTAAAACGAAATGGCCTGACCAGCGTCATCGCGCAAGTTACCTTGTGCAGACAACAACCAGCTTTCCTGGTCGCCCACGTGCAATACAGTCACGCCTTCTGCCCAAGCACCACCGGCAGTAAATGCCAGCGCTACACATGCAGTTAATTGTTTCAGTTTAAACATGTTCTTCTCCATGGAGTGCCGCAAAAAAATCACGGCACTCATTCAGTATTAACGTGATTGACGACGACGAACCAGACCCAACACACCCAAACCAGCCAGCAACATCGCGGCGTTGTCGGCTTCTGGTACTGCGGTCACTGCGCTGATGGTGAATGCAGTGGTGTTAGGCACTACACCGACTGAAACACTGTTGTTCACTGTGTCTACGTTCCAGTTGTTCACGTTGGCGACTTGCGCCTTGTAATCTGCAAAGTTGTTCAAGCCGCTGCGCACGCCGTTGTACTCGGCATAGTCAGGCTCGCTGGAAGCACCGGCTTTAGCTGTCAACTCAATGGCGTTAACACCTGCGCTCAGACCAGTGTTGGTCAATGGGCCATGTGCCGCGAAAGTACCGTTGGTGATGGCGGACAGGAATGTGGTTGGTGCAGTCGCGCCTGTACCGAGGTAGGCATATACGGTCTCGCCTGAGTTGGAGAGGCCCCAGTTGCTGTTACCGCTAACGGTGACGCGTGACAGGATGCCGGTAGAAGCTGACAGGGTGTTTTTGTCATATTCGGCAAAACGCACTACTGACCCTGCAGTCACTACGCTGCTGGAAACCCACTGGTTATAGCTTTCGCCGGTGTTGAATGCACTGCCGGTCCACTCGTTGTCGCTGAAGTAGATGGTTGTGTTGGCGGCGATATCCACAAAGGTCACGAATGACAGGCCGTCTTCATCCGCATTGAATGATGTGAACATGATGTCACCGGCATTCAAGGCCGCGTTGGCTTGTGTAGACAGCAGCATGGCTGCGATTAAACTGATTTTTTTCATGATTTGGATCCTCTCAATATAAATTTGAATAACAACTTTTTTTCATGGTTTTTAGTTGCCGGCGCGATACTTTGGTCACGCCGGCTTATTGACTTCAGGCTGACTGCGCCTGCTTACCAACGTACATCGCGCTGTGCATTCAGGCTGGCCGCTGTCACCCCTCTCAAGGTCACCAGTGGCTTGGCCGTGATCTGCAACTGTGTGCCACCATTGACGCTGACCCAGCGTGCCACGCCATCGTCGAACGGTTGAGTACCCTGGTAACCTATGCTTTGCAGCAGTTCACGGATATCCAGCTGATCCTCATTTGGCGTAAAGTCAGTGATGGTGTCGGTCGCGTCACGCATGCTCTGGTACACGAACAGGTCGCGTCCTGCGCCGCCGGTGAGGGTGTCAGCACCTATGCCACCCGTCAGTACGTCATCGCCAGGCGTACCGACCAGCGTGTCACGCTGATTACCACCTTGCAGAGATTTCACCAGTTGCAGGCCTACGATCACCGGGTCATGGTCAGAAGAACGGTACGGTGACTCTGTGTACAGGTCTTGCGGTTTGAACTCAGTGTTGTAATCGATGACGAACGGCTCATCGGCGTTGATATGCCAGTGCACGGTGCCCGTCACTTGCGCGGCCAGCTCTGCATTGGCCAGTGCGTGGTCCAGGTAACCGGCTTCACCATCAAACACGTAGGAGTAACCCGCCTGGTCGTTGTAACGCGCGATCAGGTCCTGCAAGCCGGCGTTTTCAAGCACCAGCACAGGTTCTTCCTTGCCGTAGGCATTCAGGTCACCGATCACCATCACATCCGGGTCATTGGCCTGGTTTTTAACGGTCTGGATGAACTGCACCAGCTGGCTGGCTTGTGCGTGGCGTTGCGCGTTGTAGCAACCCTGGCCATCACCCTGGTCTGCATCTGCACCACTTGCATCAGAGCAACCCTTGGACTTGAGGTGATTCACCAGCACAGAGAACTTCTCGCCATTGGCAGCCTGGAAGGTCTGCGCCAGGGTAGGACGGTTATTGATGCTGTTGGTGTCAGATAATGCAGCCGCTGCCGGTGTCAACCTGGCTGGCTTGTAGATCATCGCCACCTTGATCGCATCAGTCCCTGTACCAGTGGCCGGGTCAGCAACCACCGCATAGGTATTGGCACCCAATACTGCATTCAGGCCATCCACCAGGTTTTGTGCGGCAACCGCGCCATTGTTCTGGATCTCCATCAGGCCGACAGCATCGGCATTGATAGCGGTCAGTGCACGTATGATCTTGTTACGCTGACGGTTGAACTCGACCAGATTGTTGGCGCCGCGGCAGTTAGAGGCAGACACGCTGCCACCCAGACGGCAGCCCTGGCCGCTCTGGCCACTGGCGGTGGCGCCATTGGTAAAGGTGGTGAAGTAGTTGAGCACGTTAAAGCTGGCGATCTTGTAGTTACCACCCACGCTGGCCGGCGTAGCGGTGCGCACATTGTCACGCGTGAAGCTCACTGCCTGGGTAGGATGCAGCTTGTAATCACGTGGGCCTGGGTTAGAGGCAGTGATCAGGCCATGGTCTATCACACCGACCAGGTTTTCCACGATATCACCGGCGCGCAAGGTATCGTCCTCGCCGATAAACGGGATAGGGTTTGGGTTTTGCACGCTGCTGCCGTCATCCAGCACCAGGCGTCTACGCGCATTCTCGTCTGCCAGTTGTGCCGCAGCCGCTGAGTTGGCCGGGTAGATATTGGTCGGCTTGATCATGCGGCCTTCAGCAGACAGCGTGACCTGGCCGTAACGGCCCTGGAAGTAGTTTTGCGAAGCAGTGAGTGGTGTAGTGATACGCACCAGCATGCCTTCGTAGGCTTCCAGATCGCCTTCAGTGACTTCAGGCAGGCTGATATCCGTCGGCAGGATGACATTGTTGCTGCTCAACACTTGCAGGTTGCTGATATTGATCAGCTCGGTGATGGTGTTGAACTCGGTGACCGTGGCCGCCAAACGCAGTTTTTGACCGACAGTCACCGTAGGTGCCACACCAGAACCCAGGTAGACAAAGATACCGTCAGAAGTGAGCGGGTTACCGTCGCCGCTGGCATCCTGGATATAAAAGCCATTCAGGC
This sequence comes from Methylophilus sp., assembly GCF_052437885.1. GTDB lineage: Bacteria > Pseudomonadota > Gammaproteobacteria > Burkholderiales > Methylophilaceae > Methylophilus. The sequence continues at coordinate 6,188 of NZ_JBQVPB010000019.1, forward strand.
CGGGGAACACCGCGGTGACCACACCTTCGGTGGTCACGTTCTGGCCGTTGAGCGGGCTGACTGAAGCCACACCCAATCCGCTGCCCTGAATGTCATAGATACGTGTGATGCTGCTGTTTTGCACGGTGACACTGACGCTGCAGGTGGCCGTTTGCGCTTCGTTATTGGCAAACCTCACGTCCACCGCGTAGCTACCGGCTGGCAGGCTGCCATCCAGTTGCAGGCTGGCACTGGCAGACTGGCCATCACTGCCTGCGGCAACAAAGTTATTCAAAGTCACGCCTGCCGGTGCAGAGGCCAGCAAGGTAGCGGCATTGACGATACTGTCCGCATCAGAGGCCTGCAATAAGACCGAACCGGCTTCGCCGACCTGCAGAGTGACTGCCGGGCAGGAAGTGACGATAGGCTGGTTGCCCACCGGGCCGCTGCCGCACACATTCACGGCGCTGCTGCTGTTACGTGGTGCAGGGCTGCCGGTGGCAAAGTCGCTGCTGTTCTGGTTGCTGTCCTGACAGCCATTGTTTTTTCTCAACAGCGCGGTGCTGCCGTTGATGGCCGGGGCCGCTGCGCCTTCAAAGAAATTGGCGCTGCCGTAGCCGACCAGGTCGACGATCTGTGCCAGTTGCGCCGGGCTGCAAACAGCTGAACTACCGTTACAGGTCAGCCCGCTGCTGCTGTTGACCAGCACTACCTTGCCGTTAGTGCCGCTCATGTCGGTGGCATTGTTGCTGATATCAGCCGTGAGCGACAAGCCATTGGCCGCGCTCCTCAGACCCACCAGGTAATATTGGCCCGGTTGCAGCAGGCCAGACAAGGTGGTCACGCCGTTGGCAGAAAAATTGCCGGTGCCGGTCGCGCTGGCGTACTGTACCGACCAGCCACCGATATTGACTGCAGCGCTGCCGTTATTGAACAGCTCCACATAATCCTGATTGTAGACATTGCCCTGGCCGCCATAGATCTGGCTGATGACCACGCCAGCCTGTGCTGACAGGCTCATTTGTACCAGGCCAGACAAGGCCAGCACCCACTGTAACTTTTTTAATTTCATTTCCCAGACTCCGCAAGTATTTGACTTGAATAAAAGCCTGATTAATTTATCAATTTACAGCAGGGGAATTATTAAGTTTGCCGCCACAAAACTAGGTAGGTCGGACTAGGGAAAAGTCCGAAAACGCGCCCGATTGATACATTTTCGGGTCAATGACCAGCGCCGCAGACTAGTGCCATGCCCCATACAAGCCAGCCTGCAGGGTGTGACAGGCGCCCGGACCGGGGGATGGAAGATGGTGGCTGACACCGTGGTAAAGCTTGTCCTACAACAAATTGGTGCGATGCCTGATAGGAACAGCAAACCTATGCAGCTAAGGTAAGGGTTCACTCTGTTACCACTTGATAAAACAAGAAAGGCATATCATGACCACCACTTCAAGAAGCGACCCTTTACTCAATAAAGTTGCCGGCATTATTCCTGCCATCGAAGGCTCAGCCCCGGTTGAAGCGATCAAGAAAGTCATAGGTGGCGAACCACCAAAGGCAGACCCTGATATGCAGCTGGTACTGGATGCACTGGGTTCACTGGGCGGCAAGCCGATCGAGACCCTGTCGCCGGAAGAGGCGCGTCAGCAACCTACGCCTACCGATGCGGTTAAAAAGATACTGACTGACAATGGCCATCCGCCACGCGCGCAGTTGTTCACTTCTACCACCATCAGCATCCCCGGCGGGCCGGTGGGCAGCGTGCCTGCCCAGGTGTATACGCCATTGGTCGGTGATGGCCCGTTCCCGGTCATCCTGTATTTTCATGGTGGCGGCTTTGTGATCGCCGATACCAAGACCTATGAGGGTTCTATCATTGCACTGGCGCAAGGTGCGCAGGCCATCGTGGTGTCACTGGATTACCATCAGGCGCCTGAACACCAGTTCCCCACCCAGCCGAATGAAGCATTTGCTGCCTATCAGTGGCTGCTGTCGCACGCCGAGGAGCTCAACGGTGACCGCAAGCGCATCGCTGTGGCGGGTGAAAGTGCCGGTGGCAACCTGGCAGCGGTGGTGTCATTGATGGCACGCGATAAAGACGTGACGCTGCCTGTGCACCAGCTGCTGATCTACCCGGTGGTGAACAACAATGTATTTAATTCATCTTATATAGACAATGCCAACGCCAAACCGCTGAACGCCGCCATGATGAACTGGTTCTTCAAGCATTACAGCGAGCCGCTGGATGCCTACAGCGCTTATGCGCTGCCGGACAAAGCCAGCTCACTGGCCAACCTGCCGCCGGCCACGGTGATCACGGCCGAGATAGACCCGCTTTACGAGGAAGGCAAAGAGTTTGCCGAGCGTCTGGAAAGTGATGGCGTACCTGTGGCTTACCGCCACTACACCGGGGTAGTGCATGAGTTCTTTGGCATGGCCGATGTGGTGGCCAAAGCCAGGGAAGCACAAGTGTTTGCCATTGCCGAGTTGCGCAAGGCATTTGCCACAGCCTGATGCCCTGAGCCACCCTGAGCCACCCTTGGTTCAACCAGTAAAACAAACGCCCACCATAGGTGGGCGTTTGTTTTGATCCATTTAGACGCTTAATCCTCTAAACGTATCGTCTTCACCGTCACGATAGGCGGCAACTCCTTGGGCGCCACGTTCTGGTTAGACATCTGGTTAGCGATGTTTTCAGTCAAGGCATTGCTTGCACCTGCAGAGGTGTTGGTTGCACCTAAGGCAGCGCCGGCTAAGCTACCGGTATCGGCCACAGGCACACCGGCAGAGGCACCTGCGGCGCTGAAGTTGCTGGCGTTATTGATCACCAGCGCACCCACGAACAGATCGCCAGCCGATGAGACACCCGCTTCACCTGCATCCAGCACACCACGTGGCGCGGCCAGATAGACGGTACCGGCCTTGGGTGCAGTCTGAGCGCCGCTAGGGCCATCCGGGTCATAAGTCTCGGTTGCCAGACCGCTGCCGGAAGCGACCCCTTTCACCTCGACCACCACATTGCCGTCACTATCGATATTGATGATGCGCTCGGGGATAGACACTGCGGTTTTTGAGCCACGGCCGGCATCGATATCGCCGTTATTCACCCAGGCGATCAGATCACCGCCATACAGCGACTTCACTTTGGACTGGTTGACTTCAAAGCCTTTGTCGGCAAACACATTGATATAGCCGCCACGCTCGGTGACCACGCCTATGCCATGCGGCAAGCTGGCGGTATCGGCTGCCACGCCGGCGTTGAGCACACCGCCTGGCAGCAATATGCTGACGTTACCCGCACGCTCGGTCACCACCTGGCTTTGATACATGGAGATGTTGCCGTTATAGGTATTCGTTGACGGGAACAAGCCGTTGATCAGGGCGTCGCCGCGGCCAGTGTCAGCAGTATTCACGTAGTCACGGATGGCCAGGGTCATTTCCTTGCTGAATACATCAAATATCAGCGGTGCCTGTTTGTTGCTATCCAGGGCCAGGAACAGCGGCATGGCTTCGTCTATGGTCAGTGTTCTTTGTGCGATCTTTTGCATAAAGTCGACCACTGCCTGGTTGACGGTCGCCCGGTATACGGCCAGCGCGCTGTCGTCCTTCAGGTTGGCAGGGCCATTACCTTCGGGGTTGATATACAGGCGCACAAAGCCGGCGATATCAAGGCTGTCATCCGTCACCCCGGCCAGCATGATGATATTGGCACCATTGCCTGCCAGGTTGGGGTTGATGTTGTTTGCACGTGACAGGATACCGGCAGAATTGCCCAGGTTGATATCCCGGCCAGCCTGCACGATCAGGTCACCTGGGCCGTTGACTTCTATCATCGCCAGCGGCTGGTTCACCTCCATCAGGATATCGTTACCCGCTTTCAGCACACTGATATCGTAAGGGTTGTTGTGCTGGATAGAAGTGTTCAATATCAGATTGTTACCGGCCGAAATATAGACTGGCATCGATGTTTTCAAGCCAAACACACCGCGCGAAGTGGTAGAAGCCGGTGGCGTTCCGCGCAAGTTCACATCACCTGTCTTGGAGACGATGACTGCCATGTTTTGCGTATTGGTATTGCTGGAAACCAGGGCATTATTGGTTTTTAACGCGCCGAACAAGTCCAGATTATTCGAAGGCGAGCCATTGAAAGGCGTGTTGATGCTCAACACACTGGCATCGGCGTTAGACATCAGGATCTGGGCCACCGGGCTCTGTCTGGAATCTGAAGCGACAGGCGACACGATAGTTTGATTCGCCAGCAGGTTGAGCGCGCCTTTGGCAGACGGCACCAGTATCATTTTATTCACGCTCATGCCGCCACTGAATGCAGTGGCATTGACTATGCCGGGGTGCACTGCCGCCATGTCATTGACGATCACCGCATTCAGGGCGCTGAAATCATTGAACAAGGTGTTGTAATTCAGGCTGGCGGGATTGCTTTGGCCTATGCTGAGGTCGCCGGCTAAAGAAGCGACGCTGAATGCACTGTTGCTGGTGTATGAATTAAAGAATGTCAGACTGGTGGCATTGGTCACATTGCTATTCTGCATCCACAAGGTAGGGTTGAACACCGTTTCTATGACTGCCCCTGTGCCCGCATTGATAGTCGCCGTTGCATCCTGCAGGGCGACTACCGTGCCGGTGGTGCCCTCTTTCTGCACTGCACCGTCGACATCGATAGTGATGGCACCACGGCCACTATAGTAAATACCGTTAGTCAGATTGCCACCGACCGCGACATTGATATCACCACCGCCATTGACCAGGCTGTTGTTGGTCGGGTTGACACCGGCAGTATCAAACTGTGCATTGGTGGCAGAGGATAAGCCCAGGTTGCTGACGTTGCCGCCAGCCCTGACATTCACATCACCACCTGCCAGCGCTGCCACGCCCTGGTTGAACTGGTCAGCACGTATCCACCAGCTGGTATCATTGGTGGCGCTGCCCTGGCGTGACAGCCATTCGTTCACGGTTTGTCCGCTGGTGACGGCATTGATATCCTGCCCGGCCAGCAAGGTGATGTTGCCGCCATTATTCACATAGCTGCCGGTGGCATTGATATTGTTCCTGTTACGCGCATTGCCGGTCGAAGGCGGCGGGGTGAATCCATCCAGATTCGCCACCGTCTTGCCCAGGGTGTAAATGTTGGCATTGGCATCCAGCTGGATATTCTTGCCGGCGGCAATGGTGATATCACCTTCACCTGTGCGTATCAGCTTATTGCTGGCCAGGCTGAAGTTACCGATGCCATTCACCGTTTCAGTCAGGTTGGCGGCACTGTAATCCGCACCCGCGATCAGGTTATAGCTGAAAGTCTCGATATTGGATTGCATCACACCGGTAGCCAGCGCGGTAGTGAAACCGTCGCTCAGCGAGCCGTTCATGGCCAGATTGCCATTAGAGCGCAGTGTCAGTGAACCGCCACGCCCGGCCAGCAGGCTGCCGAAGGCGCTGAGGTTCACATCCGAACCCACCGCCATATCGCTGACGCTGTTACCGCTGGTGCTACGCACCTCTATATGCGGCAGTACTTTGATCACGCCACCATCCTGGGTCGCGGCATAATTACCGGCGCCAGTATTCGCATTGTAAAACGCATTGGTGTCAGCGATCATGCCGGCCATATTGACGGCGTTGAAATTGGGGGTGGTGTAACTGCGCGTGCCTTCGACCCGCACCTCACTTGCCCCTTTGATGGCAGCAGTGGTATTGAATGCCACATTCACGGTATTGGCAGTACCTGTGGTACCACGGTTACCCCTGAGCGTGACCGAACCGTCGTAGCCATCCAGCCCGACCTGCCCGTGCGCAGCCGCATCATAGCCACTGGTGTCTATCACTGCACCGCTTGCAGCAGAGACCGCATTCACCGTAGACAGGCTATTGGCAGATAGCAGCACTGTACCGCCTGAGCCGGTTTGCAGATCACCGACAGACTGGTTGGCCTGCTGGCCACGGGCGGTGATCTGGGCAGTATTCTCCAGCGTCACCAGGCCGTTGGCATAGATGGCGACATCACCGCCCTTATTGCCATCGGCATTGATATGGCCGGCGACCGTCGCATTGCCATTATCCACACCCAGGCTAAAGTTGTGCGCAGTGACCGTGTCAGCCGCTGCGATCACTACATTGCCGTTGCGCACCCGGATATCACGGCTTTGGTTGAAATCACCGTTTTCCAGTGCCTGGTTAACGGCGCTGAAGTTGTCCAGCTGTGCGACATCCAGTTTGACCGAGCCGGTTTTATTGCCAGCCGCGGCCTGCCCTTTCAGGCTGCCATCTGCCACCAGCAAACGACCTTGTTTGGCCTCTACCTGCACACTACCGGCATTGCCGGACTTATCGCCGCCTGATACATCTACCAGTGCATTCTGCTTGATCTCTACATTGCCGCTATTCGATACCAGGCTGATATCACCGGCATTGCTGGTTTTAGCAGTCTGCTTGTCAAACTGCACCGTCGCTGCCCGCGTGCTGATGTTGGCATTTTCTGCCACCACCAGATTACCCTGGGAAGAAACGGCCTTGAATTGACCAGCCAGCAGTTCGACCTTACCGTCTATCGTAGTTGCCTGCGAGGATACGGTCAGCTTGGCGCCCAGGCCGGTCGTTTCTGCCACCTGCTTATTGTTGGAAGCCAGTTGCAACTGGCCGCTGGCGTTCAGGGCATAGTTAGCGCCGGTATCTGCCGTCACCACGCCCGAAGTCAGGGTGGTCGTGGCGGCATTCACATTCAGGGCGCCGGTCTCGCTGAACTTGACCTGCTGGTTGGCATTGATTGCCACCTGGTCAAACCCTGCGATGTTAAAGCCGTGATCGGCTTTGCCAAAAGTGGTGTTCTCGGTATTGAACACCAGATTCGCGGCACCGCCACCCACTGCAGGCGTAAAGCTGTTACCCAGGGTGTTTTTCAGCACCAGGGTATTCGCATTCACCACTACGTCACCAGCGCCATGATGCGCGAGGCCGGTGGTGTTCAGGGTCAGATTCAATGACGGCGAACCGAACTCCAGTGCGCCATACAGATCGATCTGCTGATAGCTGTTCAGTATCAGTGAAGAAAGCTGGCCATAGGCCTGCAAGGTAGCTGCATCTATTTTAGTGCCGGCCACCGGGCTGTTAGTGCCCAATGCAAACTGCTGCGAACCCAAAGTCAGGATACCGTTTTTAGCTAACAGCACATCACCAGACTTGTCAAAGCTCCTGGTCGAATCGAGGACGGCTGAATAGTCTGACTCTACGCGGGCACCGGCTGCGATAGACAGGTCACCCGTGCTGGCAGAGGCGCCGGTACGGGTCAGCACCAGCTCGTTATTGGCAGAGACTGCCAGCAGTGCGCCTGAGCCATTGGTCTCTAGTTCGACCTTGCCCTTGGCCAGGGTAGAGGCTGCGGTTTTGATCACGGCGCCGGCTTTCACCTGCACACTGTCTTTGGCCGTCAGGATCAACTCCTGGTTTTCTACTGCATGATCAGCATCATTCTCGACCACCACTTGAGAAGCCTGGGTGGTGACCACATATTTGCCATTGGTGAATTGACGCGTACCGCCCAGCAAGATGCTGTCTGCTTCAATATTGGAAAGTTGATCGGCACTTAGCTGTAACACACCCGGCTGCAACACACCCGCCGCGGCTGCGCCCAGATTTGAAACCACCTGGATCTGGTTGGAAGTGATATCGACCAGCGCCCCTTTACCGCCAGCGACACTCTTACCTGCGATCTGTCCATTCAGGCTTAACTGCTGGCTGGCCTGTATGGATAACTGCCCGGCATCCAGCGGCCTGTCTGAAACAGCCTGGTTATTCGCCAATGCCCTTTTGCTAAAAAAGCTGTTGCCCAGTGTGGTCAGGTATTCTGCCTGGCCTTTATAGTCTTTGCTATTGGCATTGTTTCTGAACACATCGCCATTCATTACATTAAAGCTGGCATATTGGCCTCTGCTGGTATCGTCCAGCTTTGTCAGGTAACCCGACATGGACATGGAACCATCCAGCCTGGCCAGGCTGGTGTTGACAGGCTGTGCGCTGGCACCGTCAGCTCTGACCAGATATGCGCCTGGCAACAGTGCGTAATGCGCTGGCAGCAAGGTGTATTTACCCGCCGCCAGACCATTGCCACCCGAGAGATAAACCGCCTGACCCAGCGCGACATCCGAGCTGGATTGCATGTTGAAGTCATAAGGCGAATATTGATTATTCAGGCTGGGCAACACCGCGTAGTAACCCTTTTGATTGAGGATATCTACCGAACCGCCTATGCCTTTGATCCACTCATAAGCCATAGTATCGCCACCACCCGAGATATCGACTTTGGCGTTATCCTGAATATCTATGGTGGCACCGTTGAGGGTGATCTTCTTGCCGTTGAATACGACTTCGTCTTGCACACTGCTAGGATCGGAGATCAGGCGGCTACCGCCTAACATGGTCACGGCCAGCGGGATCAGGCTGCCTTCGGCAGACACCGATGTGATGCTGTTGGGGCTTAATACGATCTTGTCGCTGGCGTTAAGGTTGATCTGCCCCAGCGGCGCACGCAAGGTGCCGGATTGCACGATCTGCTGGGCGTTCAGGTTTAAAGTACCCTGTGCCGACATAGGCACCTGCGACTGGGCATGCGCACTGTTTCTGATCTCGATCGAGGTGTTCGCGCCAGTCGGGTTGAGGGTATAGGTATGCTGCGTCACCGGGTAGATCTGTGCCGCATCCATGACCAACTTCTCCGGCGTGTACAGGGTGCCGGCATTGCTCGCTTTAGAGCGTATGCCACTCAAGCGGATATCCGACTTGCTGTTGAGGTGCAGTTCATTGATATTGGTGAATGCGACCGTGCCTATGATGTCTATAAAATCAGCATTGAAGCTCAGTGACTGGTTGGCAGCCACCGGGTTGGTCAGCCCCCAGGAGTTATTGTTGGTCAAAACGATGTTAGAAGCAGTGACGTTGGCGCCGCCGGCGATAGAGGCCGCATCCAGCGTCAATGCTGACGGTACATTCAGCGTCAGGCCGTTGGCAAACACGATACCGCTGTTGGCGTTAGCCGTCACATCGTCTACACGCAGGCTCAGGTTATCAAAACCGCCTTTTGCGATCTGCGCTTGCGAGATCTGCCCTTTACCTATGGCATTGGTCAGTGGCTTTTGCGGGTCAGAGGTATCTATCAGGTTACTCACCGAAGAACCGGGCAGATTAGCCGAAGACAAGACTTCATGTTGCTGTGTCACCGTCAGGATACGCTGGCCGCCAGGATAGTATAAAGGTTCGTTGATATTGCCTTCGGTACCGGTGGCATCTACCCCGCCCAGGGTGATATTCAGGGTGCCTGCAGCTGCGCTGCCAGAAGCCCGCCCGGTCAAATTACCGTCCAGCGCCATACCATCCCTGGCCGCCAGGCTGATAGTACCGGCATTGGCATCCACCTGCTGCCGTACATAGCCGCCGGCAACCGGCAAGTCCACCGCGCCGGAAGTGCCGGACACATCGATCTGGCTGCCTTCCTTGAGGATAAGCACGCCATTGTCAGTCTTGAGCGAGATCTTGCCGGCATCAATCAGCTGACGGTTTTTCAGGGTACCGTCTGCAGAAGGCGGTGCTGTATAGGTGGCTTTGGCCGAGATGTTGGCCTCGGACCCCACAAACAGACTCAAGGTGTTATCAAACTGCGCGTTAGGCAGATTGTAGTTGCCGGGTTGGCCGGTGACTGCTAACTGGATATTGGCACTCGGGGCGATGATATCGCCCAGGATAGTCATTTGACCCTTGGAAGTGATAGTGACATCGCCGGTGGCGCCACCCGCCTGTATAGGCGCATCGGTCACGATAGCGGCATTGCTGTTCAGGGTGAACTGATGACCGGCATTCAGCTTGAGCGAAGCCGGCGCTCTGGCAAAAGCCGGCAGTGTGACAGCGGTGGTCAGATCCGAGATATCGGCATGGTTAGCCTGGCCTCGCGCACCGGCCACCAGCACCCTGCTGGCCTGTTGTGGCGCGATAGTGACCACGCTATTGGCGGCGTCGCCCACCACGATAGAGCCCAAAGGCTGATTATGGTTATCAATGACATAGCCGCTGAAACCACCGGCTTTAAAGAAAGATTCTGACAGCCACAAGGTATTGGCCGCCTGCGGATTCACGCCGCCCAGTTGCACCTGGCTGACGCCACTATTACCCGAAGGCCCCTGCAGATTGACTGTCAGTGTGCCGCCTTTGGTCTGTGTGGTGCCATTGGTCATGCCATAAGAGGTGATGGCACCTTCTGGCAAATGATTTTGCGCCAGCGTTACATCCACATCGCCGCCATGGCCCATTTTCACCTGGCCGTTATTGGCTATCCAGGCACCCGCGCTGGCATCTATTTTGGCATTGTCTTTTAACACCAGGCCGTCGGAAATGGTGATCTTGCCGCCGTCTATCGCGACCGGGCTGCTCATGGCGCCAGCGATGCCTGGCAGATCATTGACGAATAACCCTGCCGTGCTGATAGTCACCCCTTCAGCCACCACGGTAGGTGCGACCGGGTTGGAAGACAGCGCGATGGTGCCGCCGGCAAAATGAATATCCTTATTGACATTGATACCACCAATGGCGCTGATCGCCAGTGCGCCTTTAGGGTCAGCGGTCAGGCTATCAAGAACATTCACCTTGGACGCCAGCGCGTTGATGGTCAAGCGGTTGACGCCGTTGGCAAGTATGGAGGTGTTTAATTCGCTCAGTTGCTTTTGTTCATTACTGAGCTGGGAATCCTTGGTGAAATCGTCGCCCAGCGGACTGACGTTGCTGGTCAGGTTCAGGGCGCCGCTACCCATATAATTCAGGGTGAATTTGCCGCCTAGCGGCATACTCACATTGGCGTAATCACCGCGCTGGAATGTACCCGGTGTGGTTTTTGCGATCACCTTTGCCTGGAAGGCCAGCTCGTCTGCATCCACCCTGACCGCGCCTGCATTACCGCCTTCGGTATAGCCAGCCTGCATGACGCCTGCGTTTGAGCCGCCCAGATCCCATGATCTGGTCACGCCCCAGCGTGCGTTGTCTATATTGTACTGATTGTTGATGCCGCTATAGGGTACACCAGCCACCGCATCAGAAGCATTGATCCATTTGCCGTTATAGAACACCTGGCTTTCGCGGATATTACCGGCCGCATAAGTGATAGTGCCTGCCGAGGTATCCAGCACTGAACCCGACTTGGCGACCACGTTGTTGGCTATCAGCGAGATGCTGCCGCCCTCTGTCATACGCTCGGCCAGGGTGCGCTCCTGCGACAGCAGCGCATCATTGATAACGGCCTGGCTGATGAGGCCGGTGCCTTTGCGTGCATCCAGGTACAGTGTCTGGCCGAACAGTGCGCCGCCGCGCAGGATAGGCGAGTCATTCAGCTGCTGTGAATACAGCTGTATCGCCAGCTGGTTTCTGGACATGGGTGCGTTCGCATCTACCCCTGAAACATCTATGGATGCATGCTCACCTAAAAACAGCGAGGTGGTGCCTACATTGGTCTTACCCAGCACATCCACCACACCGCTATTGGCAACGATCTTGCCTTCGATATCGATATCCTTACCCGTGATCTCCACTTTCGATTTCAGGATAGCCTGCGCGTTCTTGACCGTTTCCGGGTCGTTTTTATCTATGGTGACGCTGGTTTCGCTGCCCTCAGCCAGGGTGACATGGCCATACACATCGGAGAGTGGTGTATTGAACTGGGTGATCTGTTTGGCTTTGAGGAAAACCGAGCCATTGGCACGTATGGTGGTGTTGGCAGAAATGCGCCCGCCCTGATTCACAGCCAGGCCGACCAGGGTTGCATTGCCACTACCGACGATGATATCGCCAAGGTTGGTGGCGGTACCGCCAGAGCTCACCTCGACCAGCAGGCCGGCGAAATCATCCAGGGTACTCAGATACACGGTCTTACCGGCGGCCAGTATGGTCTGCCCGTTAGGCGTCGTGATCACGCCGCTATTTTTCACGTCAGGCGCCAGCAACATCACGCGGCCGCCCTGGGTGGTAGAAATGGTGGCACCTTTGGCGACATCGATCACACCGACCACATCAGCAAACGAAAATACCGGCGCGGTGGTATTCGACAAGATACCGTTGTTGTAAATAGCCTCGATATTATTGTTGATCAGGTTATCCAGCGTGGTGGCTGTCAGCGAGCCGACATTGATCTGCGACCCGGCGCCAAAGTAAATACCGTTCTGGTTAACGATATAGACATGGCCATTCGAAGTCAGCATGCCGTCTATCAAACTGGCAGAACTGCCCATGACACGGTTAAGCACGCTGGAAGAAGCATTCAGCATATTGAAGTTCAACCTGGCATTGGCACCCACGTTCAAACTATCCCAGTGAATGATCGCCTTGTTAGTCAGCGTATTCACGTTCATGGTGTTGCCATTGACATTGATATTACCGGCGCCGGAGATGATGTTGCCGCCGGTAGGCAAGGTGTTGGCATCCATGGCCAGCACGGGTGCCGACATCCAGCTCAGACAGCCGGCAAGCAGCAGTGCGACACTGCCGGTAGAGATGCGCCAGAATGACTGCGCGCTGGTGTCAGGCGCAACCGTTGCCGGTGCTGCTGGCGCCGGACTGACGGTTTTTTGATGGCTGCGAGAAATTTCTGCAATAGGCACCAACATGCCCAGTCGCTTGCTGAAAACGAGTTTAAAACGTAATTTATTCATTTCTTCACCTCAACAACCATCACAATTCACAAAAAACCACTACCAGTCGAAACCCAGCTTGAAATGCAAGCGGATATCACCGTCTTCAACCGTGCCCACTGTACGCAGAGCCTGGGCAAGATCCAGCCTCAGGAAAGAGCCGAAGCGCCCTTTTGCATCCAGACCCAGGCCATACGAGGACAGAATGTACTGCTCGGTCTGGCGGGGTAATGGGTCACGTATCTTGGCAAAGCCATAATCATAAAAAGTCAGGAAACGCACGTCGGTGAACCACGGGCCCAGGTACTTATGCAAGGAAGGCGCCCTCAGCTCGGCAGTGGCATTCACACCCTGATCGCCCAGCGCACTGGCTTCGAGATAGCCACGTACCGTATCCAGGCCACCCAGGAAATATTGCTCGTTCGAGATCAGTGAATCGCCGGTCGCCTGGCCACCCAGTGAGCCATAGATTTGCCACTGCGACGGCAGGGTCTCGGTATGTTCGAACTGGCCACGCAGGTAGGAGAAGTTGGGGCGCGCCAAAAAGCGTTTGTTGGCAAATTCTTCTTCGTCGTTGACCAGAGCACGCGTGCCGAAAATAAAATTCAGGTCCAGCTTGCTGTTGCTGCTAGGCGTGACCAGATTGCCGGTATAGCCGATCAGGAAAGGTAAATAGGTGATGGGCGTGTTAAAGCTATCCGCGCCGAGTAGCGTGGTAGTCTCTTTAAAGTCTTTGTAATCGACACCCAGGGTCAGGTTATGGTTATAAGACTTGAACGGGCTGGACATGGGGTGTATGTAGCGCAGGCCGTAGATATTACCGTTACCCAATACATTGACGTCACCCACGGCACTGATATCACTGTCTGAAACCACACCGTACATGGCCCAGTAATCGCCGGCATACGGGATCACATAAGTGGCCGAAAACACTTTCACTTCTTGCGTGTCTTCAGGGGTGACCTGAAAGCCCAGACCCAGGCTGTGGTCGCTTTGCCACAGGTTGTCGTATCTCAAGTTGCCGGAAAGGCGGGTCCTGGATGTGTTAGGCGTGTACCTGTCATTCAGTTCCAGGCTGGCATGCAATGGGAATTTGTCGTCCACTTTCAAATCGACTTCGACCATGCCTGGTGATTTGCCCGGGCGCAGCACCGGTGCTACCACGCGGTCACCGTTGATATTGACCGAGGCGATCTGTTTCTGCACGGTAGGGAAATGTGGCACATGACCTTCTTCAAATTCGGTCACACTTTGCTTGATCTTGCCTAATGAGTAATATCTGGAACCCTGCACCGTCAGCTTTTCGATCTTGCCTTCCAGCACATCCAGTTTGACCACACCGCCATTGACTTCCTGTTCAGGAATATTGACGAACACCGTCAGGTAACCTTCTTCATGAAACGCTTTTTCCAGCGCGCTACGGGCTTTTTCCACATCGTCTATCGAGCGTTTCTCGCCTAAATAAGGGTAAACGGCTTTTTCGACCTGGCTGACGGTCAGCACGCTATTGCCGTTGACCACATACTCATAGATGCTGAAGGGCTCGCCCTGATCCGCCGCTTGCGCTGCCTCCTGCTCATTGACAGCGGCACCCCATGCGTTGAGCTTTTCTGGCGATGGCTGCGTCTGCTCTTCCGCGTGCAAGGCTAAACACCACAAACAACTCAACATATACAGCACACGAAGAAACAATTGCATCACCTTTCAAAGTCGGGTTCAGAGCAGAAACGCTCTATAACGGCTTGCCATTTTGAAAGAGCCGCGTGTCACAAAGATGAAATGCGGACTAGTCCGTTGACCATTTTTGCTAGCCAGAATGGGCTATTGCCAGCCACTTTTAAGACGAGTGCCGGCAGCATTGCTGCGTGTGCGTATATCGCGAGTGAAAAACAAAAAAGCACACCCGGTAGGGTGTGCTTTTATTGAGTGATATCGCAGCTTTTGACTGCAATATTAATCTTAGAACTTAGATGTCAATGGACGGCAGTTGTTACCCTGACGAGTCACTTTAGACACAACAACACCTTCGTTAGCTGTACCACCGCAAGCAGAGGTAGAGTTGTTCAGCAACAGACCACGTGGTACGTCTGAGCAAGCAACAGTGTTGAAACCAGACAGGATGTCATCGATCACAGTCGCGCCGAAGCCGGTAGCAGAGCTAGCCTTGAATGCTTTCAAATCGATCTGGAAGCCATAGTTACCTTGTGCAGATGTGTAACGTGCAAAAGAGTCAGTCGTGTTAGCAGCAGCACCAGTTTCAGGATGTACGCCATCCAGTTTTACATAGTGATAACCGGCAACAGTCGCGTTCTCCAGTGAAACAACACCCAGAGCATATTTACCAGCAGTGTTAGCAGCGATCAATGCATCACGTACGTTACCAGTTTCAGCACCTTCGATGATGGTGTAGATACCCTCAGCTGAGTCAGCTGCTGTAGCTGGGTTCAAGCTACCACCAGTTGCCGGGTTACCGTTACATGGGTTACCCAGGAAGAAAGCGTTTGAAGAAGCTTGTGTACCTGAAGTATCAACACGACGTGCAATGATCACTTCTGCATCAGCATCGTTAGGCAACAATGGTTTCCATGTTGCTGAAGAAGCATCAGAGATCAAGGCAGCGTATTGTGCACGAGTCACGTTAGGTGCGTTCTGTGGCAGGAATGTGCTTGATTCAGTGATGTTTTGCTGAGCTTGCAGAGCGCGGTACAGTGCGTCAGAAGCCAATACACCGAATACCTGTGTCACGCCTGTGTTCACAACAGTACCTTTACCTGTTACGTCGATACCGAACAAAGCTGGTTCTACATCAGAGAAGCCGCCTGCTGGTTTTTTAGGTGTGTTGTCTGTGACAGCGAAACCGTTAACAGTAGCACCTGTACATTTGTAGATCTGTGCAGCAGGTTGATGTGCTGTTGTCACGCTCAGTGTTGCAGTTGGTGCGCAAGTTGCAGTCGCAACGTTTTGCAAACGGTTCAGGTTAGTAACTACAGTACCACCGGTCAGGCTGCTGGCAACGTGTGGTGAGAATGCATTCACTGAACCACCTTGGTTAGTGAAGTAAAGTACTGAAGTCTTACCAGCGATCACACAAGCATAAGCCAGGTGATTACCAGCAGAGCTTGAACCTGGGCGTACGCTACCAGCTGCGGTACCAGCGTGGAAAATTGACAGTGTATTGTCCTGGCATTTGCTGGCAAAGCCCAGGAATACGTTGTAGCTAGGTGCAGATGCACCTGTGATCCAGGCTTGTTGCAGGTTTGCACCGGCATTCTGGATATCAGTTGGAGTCACTGGTGCTGCAAAAGCAGAGGTTGCTGCAAAAGCAGTTGCCATTGCGATGACCAATTTGTTCAGTTTTAACATGTTCGCTTCCTTGAGTAAAAGTTTGGATGAGGTGGCCAGCTTTTGGCTGGCCAACATTTCATGGCGTTTTTAAATTGTATTTAATTAAGCCTTGCGACGACGGGCAACCAGACCCACCAAGCCCAAGCCAGCCAGCAACATGGCATAGCTGTCAGCTTCTGGCACTGCTGAAACACTGGTAGTGAATGTCAGCAAACCGTTAGAAGACAGTTTGAATGTGTACAGACCATTTGCATTACCGGTGAAACCGATAGTGTTAGGTGTGCTGCCACCGTTAGTCACTGTTTGCAAAAAGTTAACTGTAGTGTCAAAAGGATTGATCGCACGTACACCTGCGTCGCCAGCTGCACCTGTACCGTAGGCATTGGCTGAACCAGCACCTGCAACATCAATGAGTGGAGCAGTACTTGCACCGTTAGCAACAGACTGGTGATTACCAGTACCGTTGGCAGCTAACAGGTATTTGTCAAAGTTGATCAGTGAGTTAACTGCTGTTGAAGTTTGAGTCACTGCATTGTTCAGGTCAGTTGCTGTCACGTAGTAACCACGTGCACCAACAGCGGCTGCACCACGCTGAGCACCTTCATTGTCTGAAGAGAAAATTGCCCAGTTAGAAGTACCAGATACTGCGATAGATGAAAAAGTGTTCCATGCATCTGCATAGTTACCTGTTGTCAGGTCCCAGCTGTAAGAACCACCGTTGCTGTCAGCACTGGCTACCAAAGCGCCGAACTGGCTGTATGTGAAGCCCAGGTCAAAAGTGGCAGAAATACCGTTTGCATTGTTCAGTGTTGACAGAACAAAGCTACCGTCACCGCTGCTACCCAAGCTGATAGCAGCTTGTGCTGGTACAGTTGCGGATAATGCCAAGGCTACTGCTAAAGCTTTCAATTGAAATTTCATAAACTTCTCCTCAAATTTCTAACAAAAATAATAAAAAGAACAAACTACAAACCTGCTTTTAAAAACGATCAATCGCGTCCCAAAAAATTATGGTTTACCAACATGACAACGTGACTTGAAAACCTAGTCCGTCAAGACTAGTCAACTTGGGACTAGTCAACCTGGGTCTAGCCGATTAGGGCTAATCCAATCGCATGTGGTGGCATGCATAAAAATCCCGTTTATTGTAGAAACTGAAGATGACAGTTTTGAATTTAAGACTAGTCCTAACGGACTAAAGGAAAGGGTGAGCAGAATAAGTTTTGGTGACAATGCAGGGCAACAGCGAACCTTACTGCTTGCGCGCGATCAGGCCCATCTTGAGTGCTTTGCTCGCCGCCTGGCCGCGATTCTCCACATCCATCTTTCTGAGGATGTTTTGCACATGGTTTTTGATGGTGAGCGGACTGATCTCCATGATGCTGCCTATCTCCCAATTGGTTTTGCCGGCCTGCAACCACTCCAGCACCTCCAGTTCGCGCTTGCTCAACGGCTTGACGCGGCCATTGCGGGCAGTGGTAGAAAGCACAGACGGGCATTTATTGGCAGTGACTTTTTCGATGGCACAGTGCAGGTGCGGCATCAGCAACTCCAGCAGGTGCGCAGTCTGCGCATTGATGGGAGAACTCAAACGACCGAACATCACCAGGGTGGCGATGCGGCTATGCTCGTTACCAAAGCCATGCACGACAAAACGCTTGAGCTCGGAAGCAGTCATTCGGTCGGCGTCTATCTGCTCTATGGCAAAGTGACTGTTTTGCTGGCTGGGGATCTCAGTGTGGTAGAACACCGGGATACCCAGTCTGCTCCACTGCTCAAATGCCTGACTGACCAGGCCGTCGGCCTCATGCAAGACCTGATCAAACTGCGTATCGCCAAAATAGCGGCTGGAGGTGAGATACTCGTAATCATAAGTAGGCCGCTCTGTACCGCGCACACCGACGATCACCACCTCATGTGCCATCAGACACTGGAAACCGCGCTGCAGCCAGTTAAAGAAGTGCGATCTATGCTGCAACCGCAATGACTCCTCTATCACCTCCATAAATAGCACGCGTTGTTCTTCATTCAGCACCAATCCCCACTGGTCATTGGCCTGATCCGTCCCTGTTATTGTTGTGCTCATGTGTGAATCACATTTATATAAATGGAGCATAGTTTGCGGAGAATTTGTGACAGAAAAATGATTGCCGCGTGTCAGTTGTTTGATGAATTGATGACAGCGGACCACATCAGGGAACAACTGCGGCAAACCTGGTTTGCCAGGCAAGACGCCCGTCTTTTGCATGTCATAAAAGCCAGGCATGATGCTGCCATGGTCACCCCTATGCGCCTTTCGCTATGCCTGCCCCTGCTGCTTGCCGCTGCGCAGCCGGCTATGCTCTGCGCCGAACCGGCAGCAGAGGTCAGACAGCTGGCGCAGCAGATCCTGCTCGATGATTCCAGCGAGACTGAACTGGTGATCAGCAATGTCGCCGGCGATGACGATCTACCAGAAGTGAACATGACTGGCCCCCAGCTGTCAGCGGCTAAACTGCGCTGGCAGAGCGGCAATATCCCCTACCAGGCTGAAGTGCAGGCAGTCGCCCGCGCAACCCAGGTAGACCCGGCGCTGATACACGCGGTGATCGCCACAGAGTCCGGCTATAATCCGCAGGCGCAATCCAAAAAAGGCGCTTATGGCCTGATGCAGGTATTACCGGCCACAGCCAGGACCCTGTCTGCCATCCCGGTCAAACAATGGTCTGTGCGCCAGCAGATCTTATGGGGGTCACGCTACCTCAAAAGCATGCTGGAGTTGTTTGAAGGCGATGTGACACTGGCGCTCGCGGCTTACAATGCCGGGCCGAATGCGGTCAAATCACGGCATAACAGCCTGCCCCCTTTTGCCGAAACGCGGCAGTATGTGCCTAAGGTACTCAGCTATTACCGGGCATTCAAGATACGTTTGCCGCACGATAGCGCAGCGCTGGAATAATCACCCTGCCCTAATGTTTTGCCCTGCCCTAATGTTTTGCCCTGCCCTAGTGTTTTGCCCAGGCCTAGCATTCTCCCGGGCCTAGCGTTTCGCCCAGGCATCTTCCAGCTCGGCCAGGGTATTCGGCGCATAGATGAACTGCCACTCGCGATAGTGCTTGGCAGCTTTAAAGTCGGATTGTGATTCCAGGTAACCCTCACTGCGGATAGGTGCCTGCAAGGACTGGCTGTGCACGCCGACGATACGCCCATTCTTCAGAATCAATGCCATGCCCTGTTTGCTAAAAAAGGGGTCGGGATAGAGTTTGCGTATATGCCGTTTCAACACCGGGAAGCGCTTATCCTCCACTAACTCCGTCAGCGTGGCCGGGTACTGTTTGACCGGCTCCGGCGTGGACTCATAATAACGCCCTATCGCCAGCCGGTAAGCTTCGCCCACTTCCAGCAACAAGGCTTCATTGGCGCGCTGGCTCTGCTGCTGCCACATGACTGCCGCCCCCTGCATGCCTATGGCGGCGATCACCAGCGTCACCAGCACGCCTATATAAGAAAAACCGTGTGCCGCGGACGGCTGTGCAGATGGTCTGGCTATGCCTCGCACAATCTACCAGTCCGTATACAAGCTGCCATCTGCCGCCTGGCCGCTGGCGCTGCTGTGCAGGCTATACACTCCGCCCACCAGCGGCAACTCGGGTGCGATGATGGTCCACACATCATTACGTTCAGCGATGGCATCCCAGGGCAGTTTGTCCAGGTAATGCCGGTCTACCAGTTCCTGCAAGGTCTCGGGATACTGCCCCTGGTCGCCATAAAACTCATCCAGCGCCTTGCGGGTGGTCGCCAGTTGCTGTTTCAGCGCCTGTTCTTTAGCGCGCTGTACCCCGGCAAAATAGCGCGGCACGGCCAGTGACAACAGCAACGCCAGGATCGATAACACCACCAGTAACTCCACCAGGGTGAAACCGGCGATACGTTTGCTCAGGCCAGCTTTACCATTGCGCATAGGGCACTCCGTTGATCCCGGTTTGCGTACTCAGCGAATACACATCATAAACATCCTGGCCAGAACGCGGCGACTCGGGCGGGCTGTCGTAACTGCGCAGGCCCCAGCCTATACCAGCACTCACCCCGGCGATCTGCTGCAGTTTAAGCATAGGGTCTGGCGGCACACGACGCAAAAAGCGCAATACCTTGCGTTTGGGGTCTTTGATATCCTGCACCCCTTCAGCCAGTATCTGCAGATTGGGCGGATAACCGCTGGCATCGGCATTTTTCTTGATGCGCCCGTCATCGGCGGCTTTCTTGTAGCCATCGATGGCACGGCGAATCTCGCGCAGGCCTTCACGTAGCTGCTGTTCTTTTTGCCGCTGCAAGGTGACTTGCACCATGGGCGTGGCCACACTGGCCATGATGGCAATGATAGCCAGCGAAACCATGAGTTCGACCAGGGTGAATCCGCTGCGCCTGCCGGCGCGTGCAGTCCGGCAACGCTTTGCAGCGCAGGGAGACAGCAGCCGCATCAAGGGATCACCTTGGGCGATGGCAAGGTGGTCGGTGATTGCTCCTGCACGTTGCCGCCATTGACATTGTTAGACATGCCGGGCACCGTATTCGTGACGTTAGAAGAAGGGAAAGTGCTGGCCGGCTCAGGCGGCGGCGGTAGTGCATCCGGCGCAGGAATGCTGGCTTCAGGCGGCACTGGTGTTTCAGGCGACTCTACCACCGGGGGCTCTATAGCCTCGTTCAGTTCACGCTGGCGCTGTGACTGCTGCTCACGTAATTGCTGGCCTCGCGTCAGCGTAGGCGACAGCGGTGTATTCAGCAGCGGCTTATCAGAGATCACGGTGTCGGTGCCGCTCCAGTACTCGGAGAAAGTCGCTTCCGGCAAGGTGACGTTGCTGATCACTTTAGGCGTGATCGCCAGCACGATCTCGGTCTTTTGCTTCTCGTCATTATGGCGCGAGAACAGTCTGCCCAGAATGGGGATCTCGCCCAAGAATGGCACTTTGTCTGCATTCTTGCGCTCGGAATCCTGGATCAGGCCGGCCAGGATCTGCGTCTCGCCATGTTTGAGCCGCAGTATGGTGCTGGCATTACGCGTGCCTATGTTAAACACCCTGGAGTTATTGCTCAGGGTCACCGCTTCGCCCAATGAGCTGACTTCCAGGTTGACTTTGATACTGACGTAGTCATCCAGCATGATGCGTGGCTCCACCTCCAGTTTCAAGCCGACATCAACATAAGAAACACTCTCGGAGGTGCCGACGTTGGCGGTGGTATTGGTGGTGATCACCGGCACCTTGTTGCCGACCAGTACTTTGGCTTTTTCGTTATTCTTGACCCGGATACGCGGGTTGGACAGCAGGTTCAGATCCGTATCAGTGGTCCTGAACTGCAAGCTGGGGTTTGGACTGACGCCGATATCGGAAGATTTAATGCTTTTGAGCGCCTCCAGCGTCAACGGGCTATTGAGTACCGTCAGTGAGGTAGGATAAATGATACCCAGATTCTGCAGTTTGCCGCGCGTGACTTCCATCACTTCGATTTCCAGCATCACTTCCGGGTCGGCGATATCCTGCGCTTTGATCATTTTTTCTGCCAGCGCCAGCACTTCGGGTCTATCCCTGAGCACCAGCATGTTCAGGCGTTCATCGACATAAACATCACGTATCTTCAGGATAGTACGCAACATGTCGGCGCACTGTTTGGCGCTGGTGTTGGCAAAGTAAAAGTTGCGTATCAGCAGGTCCTGGTAATCCTTGTTCTTTTGCTGGGTGGCGGGATACACCAGCAGGCTATTGGGCGACAGCACTTTTTTCTGCAAGCCGTTGCTGGTCAGCACCATGTCTATCGCATCTTCGATAGGCATTTTCTTAAGGAATACCGAAGCTTTCATTTCCGGCTTGATATCCTTATCCAGGATAAAATTCACGCCAGTCGCGCGTGACAAGGCCTCGAACACCACTTTGATATTGGCGTCGCGCAACTCCAGCGTCACTGGTTTACTCAAGCCGGTCTGCAATTGTGGCAAGGCGGCACGCGCGCGGGTTTCCAGCGCGATCAGCTGTCTTTCCAGCGCCAATGCCTGCTCGTTGGTCGGCTGCTCCAGCAGGATATCGCGCACTAGTTTCAATGCTTCTTTAGGCTGATCTATCTGTTGTTTAGCGGCTTCCAGTTGCTTGCGCAAGATGATCTCGCGCTCACCCGCCCTTTCGTAATCCAGCGCCTTGGGGTGGTGTGCGTCCAGCGTCAGTATGCGCGCGTAGATCTGCTTCGCTTCCGGGACATTGCCTTTGGCATCGGCGGCTTCAGCTTCAAAGGAGAGGGCATTGATCGCCTGTTCCCGCTCGCGGTACCAGCGGTTACGTAATTCCACATCCCCTGGTTTTTCAGCGACCAGCTTGCCTAATTCGTGTACTTTGCCCTCAGGCGTGGTGGCCGTGAGTTTGGGCTGGAACAGGCTACAGGCTGCCAGCGCAAAGGCCGCCCCCAGCAGCAAGACGGTGGTGCGCAAGCGGCTGGATAAACCGGTTGAACCAAGAGGTGCATGATTGGGAGATGTATGGTTGGAGTGACTCATGAATTATTGTTCTAAAGGAATATTGTCTTCGGTTTCCACCGCAGCCTGACGTTGACCTGCGGCAGCGGTTTTGGCTTTGCTCAGCACCACCACCTGATTGAGCGGCAGATAGGTGAAATACACAGATTGCTCATCTTCCCTGTCCAGCCGCCATTGCGCGGTCACCTGGCTTTTCAGCCTGGGCATCAGCACTTTTTTCTGCTGCATGAGGATCACCGTATTGCCTTCAGGCACATCCTGCAGACTGCCGACATAGGTGTAAGGCAGCGGCGGTGCTTTCGGGGGCGGCGGTGGTTGTGGTTTAGGTGGCGGTGGCAGCCACTCGTGCGCAGTAAACAGCGCATGGCTGACCTTGGCCGGTGATAGCCGCGGCAGCACGACATTGCTGACTGGCGCCGGGGTGACTGCAGCCGGTGTGGCTAGCTCTGCGACAAGCGCAGGGGTGGCATGGTCAGGTGCAGCGTGCTCCGTTGTGCTAGCGGCTATTGGCTCAGCGGCCGACTGTACATTGTTTTTTACCCGGGCAGGCGCCGTCAGGCTGCTGTCTGCAACCACGGTCTCATCCGCCGCATCCTGCCCGGCTGACCATTGCCAGTACACCAGCGCCAGGGTCAGCAGCAGGCTGGCCCACATCAGTAGTTGCCGTGATTTCTGTGGCTGAGCCGCCTCAAGACGCATGGTCAGCCCCTCCGCGGATAAAGATGGAGAATGTGAGTGTCGCCTCTATCACCGGCTGCAAGGTTTCGTTCTTGCGCAGTTCCAGCGCGGTCAGGGCCATGGTCGGGTAACGGCGCAGCACTTCACTGATAAAGCGGCGGCAGGTGACATAATCAGACTGGATAGTGAAACGCATATCAAATTGCTGTATAGGCTGCGACGTATTGGCGGCCTGACGTGCCTGCCATTGATAGTCACCCACATTGAGCGGGATATGATGCTTTTGCGCCAGCGCAGCCACCTGCAACATGCGCGGCGATAGCTCGCTACTGGCCGGCAGCTGTTGCCACAACTCGGACAGGGTGACCGGCTCGC
Source organism: Methylophilus sp. (assembly GCF_052437885.1). Classification (GTDB taxonomy): domain Bacteria; phylum Pseudomonadota; class Gammaproteobacteria; order Burkholderiales; family Methylophilaceae; genus Methylophilus. Next base: position 29,732 of record NZ_JBQVPB010000019.1, read on the forward strand.
TGGCTTGCTCAGGGGTTTTAGACTTGGACAGCAGCGCTTTTTTCAGCAGCGGCCCGCTAGCAACATGAGAGACAGCGGGCAATGAAAGTTGCTGCAATTCCTGCTCCATTTCAGCAAGCCTGGCAGTTTTTTCCGGTTGTTGCTGTGCCAGATACAGCCAGACGACGACTAACAGGCTGCTGGCTAGCATGGGTATCCAGCCCAGATACCAGGCACTGCGCCTGGCCAGCCAGACCAGCCCGGACAGAGAAGGCAAGCGTAGCCGACTCATGGCTGCCACCCGCCCTGGATCTCAAAACTGACTGGTCGTTGCGGATGCGTTTCTATCACCTGGTGTTTTTGCAGATGCACTTGTGTCAGCACTGCGGTTTGCTGCAACTGCCCTACATACTTCAACAGGGTGGTGTAATCCTTGGCTTCGCCGGATAGGGTGAATTGCCCGCGCGTGGCGTCTGGCAACAGCTGTAGCAAGGCGATGTCCTTGATCTGCCTGGATTCCAGCGCCTGCAATAAATCGAACCAGCGGATATTCAATTGTTGGGTGACGGTTTCCGCTTCTTTTTGTTGCGCCTGCGTGAGTGCGATAGCGGCTTTCTTTTGCGCAGCCGCATGCGCATTGCGCATCACCTGTTCTGGGGTGCTGGCAGACGTGATGTGCGCCACCACGGTCTTTTGTGACTGGCTGGCGGCTGCTCGCGCTTGCAGCAGTTGTGCTTTGCGTTGTGCTATGCGTTGTTCCATGACCTGCAACTGTGCATCGACCTCGTCATCAGCCTGCCAGGCAGTACAAACCAGCACAGCGCACAGCACTGACAGCAATACGCCTGGCCAGCGCAGCTTCTGCCAGGCAAACGCAGGCTGGGAGAATTCAAAATGATAGTTAGGATCAGGCCACATGTGCGACCTCCTGCCACAGGCTGGTGATCGCATGCGCGGCATACAGGTTCTTGCATGCCAGACGACCAGCCAGCTGTTGTGTCAGCCGCCGCCCTATGGCAGCCACCGGCTCGCAGGCCGGTTCGCTCAACCAGTAGCAGGGCGAGGCCTGCACACCCAGCAAGGTACGCTCGCGCAACAACCAGGCAGCCATGCCCTCTACATCGCTCAAGCCACTGACCAGGCTGGCCACATGGGTGATCTCGCCTTGCTGCAATTGCAATAGGCGCAGCATATGCGGCTCGGCACTGACAACCGTGCCATCAGCAGGCAGGCGGCTATGCGCCCATAGTGCGCAGGCATAGGGTTGCACTGACAGTTGCAGATATTTGTTTGGCGCCAGCAGGTTTTTTGCCGCCATGTTCTGTAACACTGGCGTAGTCGCGAGCAGGCAGGCATGGCTGGGCAGCACATCCTGCATACGCAACGGCCATTGCACCGCCACCTCGCCATAAGTATTGAGTAGCATGGCGCGTGCATAGGCTTGCCGCTCGCTGCCTGATAAAGCAGACGCCTGGCCGGATGCCTGGATGGCAGGCAATAGCATGAGGTGCACATGCTGGTCTGCCAGGTAGATCTCTATGCGTTGCCAGGCTGTGGCTGGCAGTTGCGCCATCACCGCGGCCATGGCGGCCTGCAAGGCATACGGCTCTGGGCTTTCCAGGCGTGCCTGGGCGACTGCCCTGCGTGTTTGTATCCCCGCCGGCCAGTGCTCAGCCAGCAGGCTGTCGGCCGTCACCAGTATGCGTGTCAGGCCGCACCACCGTATCTGGCTGAACATATCAGGCAATAAACGTGACACGGTTGATCTCCTGCAAACTGGTCATACCGGCGCCGGCAGCGCTGACGGCCGCTTCGCGTATGGTGCGCATGCCATTTTTGGCAGCGGCTTCTTTTAACTGGCGGATAGGCTCGCGCGCGATGATCATTTCGCGTAATTCATCATTGAGCACCAACACCTCTGCCACCGCCTTGCGGCCTTTGTAGCCGGTACCGCGGCAATGCCCGCAGCCCTTGGCATGTTTAAAGCTCATGCCTATCGTCTGTGCCGGGGTCAGGCCAGAGGCTTGCAGCAACTCGGCATCCGGCTCGAACGGTTCTGCGCATTGCGGGCACAGGCTGCGTACCAGCCGCTGCGCAATGATGCCGTTGACGGCAGACACAAAGTGGTACGGGTCTACCCCCATGTGCATAAAGCGGCCTATCACATCCAGCACACTGTTGGCGTGCACGGTGGAGAACACCAGGTGACCGGTCAGCGCCGCCTGCACGGCGATCTGTGCGGTTTCCGCATCGCGGATCTCACCGACCATGATCTTGTCCGGGTCATGCCGCAGGATAGAGCGCAGACCGCGCGCGAATGTCAGGCCTTTCTTCTCATTGACCGGGATCTGCAATACGCCTGGCAACTGGTACTCGACCGGGTCTTCAATGGTGACTATCTTGTCAAAGCCGGTATTCACTTCAGAGATAGCCGCATACAAAGAAGTGGTTTTACCGCTGCCGGTAGGGCCGGTCACCAGCACCATGCCGTAAGGCTCGCTGGCCAGTTTCCTGAATCTGGCGATCACATCGTCGTCAAAACCCAGCGCTTTCAGGCTTAAGCCCTGCGCTTGCTCAGTCAGTGCCTTGCGGTCCAGCACCCTTAATACGGCATCTTCACCAAAAGCACTGGGCATGATAGAAACGCGGAAGTCTATCAGGCGGTTCATGGCATGCACCTTGAAACGGCCATCCTGCGGGATACGCCGCTCGGCGATATCCAGTTGCGCCATCACCTTGATACGCGAGATCGCCTGTTCTGCGCTATCCAGCCCCGGGCTGTTGGCGATGCTGGCCATGACGCCATCAATGCGATACTTCACGGCCAGGCCGCCCGGATGCGATTCCAGATGGATATCGCTGGCGCCGGTTTTCAGCGCATCATATAAAGTGGAGTTGATCAGTTTGATGATGGGGTTGGCGTCTTCGTGTATGGATTTCAGCGAAAGCTGCATCACCACTTCTTCTTCGCCTTCCTGTGCCTGCTCTTCATGCAGGCCCATGCCGTCCATGGCGCGCATGGTTTCTTCTTCGCCGGCCAGGTAGGCGCTGATATCCAGTCTATGTGCCAGCCGCCAGGCATAGCTCTGCTGCACAGCATGTTGTGCCCATAACACTAGCTGTCTATCAAACGGGTCAGCAAACACCAGTATCAGGGCCTGGTTCTCATCATAAAAAGCCAGGCATTCCTTTTGCTGGGCAGTGTTGTAGCTGATGACATCGAACGCCACTTGCCACTCGCGCATCTCACGCATGCTGGCGACCGGGTAATGCAACAACTGCCCAAGTTGCTGGACCAGGTCTTCACTGTCCAGTGACAGTACTTCTTCGAGCACCTCGATGACGCGGCGCTGTTGCTGCTGCGCCAGAGTTTGCGCCTGGGCGATGCTGTCTGCGTCCAGCGTCGCCGGCGTGTGTTGGGGTAAAGGCTGATTCATTGGATCTGGCCCGCAAGTTCAAAGATAGGCATATACAGCAGCAACACGACTACCCCTATGACCAGGCCGATAAACAGCATAAGCAAAGGCTCAAACAGTTTGGTGAACCAGTCTATCCAGCGCGCCAGTTCTTCATCATAAAAACCGGCGATGCTGTCCATCATTTGTGCCACGTTACCGCCGCGCTCGCCGACCAGCAACATGCGTTCACCTATCGGTGTGGTCATGCCCGCCGTTTTAAAGGCATGCGACAGCGGCTGGCCCTGGCTGATCATGGTTTGCGCCTGCTGCAGGCTGAGTGCCATGCTGTTATCCAGCAGGCCGCCCAGCGAATCAATGGCCGTCATGATGGGCGTGCCACCCGCCAGCAACATGCCCATGGTGCGGTAAAAGCGTGCCAGCTGGTAGAGCTGCAACTTGGCCCCGACTGCCGGAATGCGCCAGATGGCCCTGACCATGGCTTGCCGCATGGCTGGGGTTTTAAATAGCACCACCAGGCCTATGATCATGCCGACCAGGATAGCCAGCATGGTTTCGCCATGTTGTGCGATCAGGGTGCCCCACTGCAGCATCATTTGCGACATCCACGGCAGATCGGCGCCTGTGCCTTCATACACGCTGCTGAATTTAGGCACCACAAAACCCATCAGAAACGCGATCACCAGGCCACCGACGATGATCAGCAGCATGGGGTAGATAGAAGCACTGACGATTTTTTTCTTTAACAGTGACACCTGGTTGTCATAAGCGATATAGCGCGACAAGGCATTGCCCAGATCGCCGGTACGCTCGGCGGCTTTGACGGTGGCAAAATACAGCGGTGGGAATATCTCGGGCTGACGTTCTAGCGCGGCAGAAAATGACTTGCCTTGCTGCAGGGATTGCAGGATGCCTTGCAACACCGTGCGGGTATGGTCCTGGCGTAAAGAAAGTGCCTCTATCGCTTCGACCAGGTTGAGCCCGGAATGCAACAAGGCCAGTAACTCCTGGCTGAACAAGGCCAGCGGGAAGGCCTCTTTTTTCAAACGCGCCTTGCCGGATTTATCCAGTTGCAACGAGACTGCCAGCAGGCCCTTGGATTTTAATTGTGCATAGGCATCCTGCTCGTCGTCGGCCTGTAACTCGACCATCGTCAGCAGTGAGCCATTCAATACTTTTGCCTGGTAGCGCATGCCAATTACCAGCTGGTAATGTCCTGCGACTCGCCGGTGCCGCCCGCCTGGCCGTCTTTGCCATAGCTGAACAGGTCATACTCGCCATGCTGGCCGGGGAAACGATATTGGTAAGGCTTGCCCCACGGGTCATTCGGCACCCCTTTTTTCAGGTAGGGGCCGCTCCAGCGGGTATCATTCTCGGTGTTAGTCATCAGCGCATTCAGGCCCTGCTCGGTGGCCGGGTAATGGCCCACATCCAGCCGCAACTGATCTAATGACTGCTCCAGCGCCGCGATCTGTGCCTTGGCTGTTTTTACTTCAGACTTGCCTATCTGCTGGAAATATTTGGGGCCGACATAGCCTGCCAGTAAGCCGATGATGACCATCACCACTAATAATTCTAGTAAGGTAAAGCCGCTACAGCTTTTGACTGAACGATGCGCCATCCAATATTGCTCCATGAAAAATTGATGACAATATTAAGCAGTTCAGATTGCAGAAAAGTGGCAGCAATGTGACAGACAGTCAAAGTTGTAAATCCATATTAACAACTTTGACTATCAAGGAGTTAGCGCATGGCTAAGCTAGACAGACACTAGCCGGATGGGAGCAGGCAGTTGTTCAGTGGCAGCTATTCGCCAAGAAAACCGCCACTCTGGTGTGCCCATAGTTTGGCGTAAATACCATTCAACTGCAGCAGCTCATGATGGGTGCCGGTCTCCACGATGCGGCCTTTATCCAGCACCACCAGTTTATCCATGGCCGCAATAGTAGAAAGCCGGTGCGCGATCGCGATCACGGTTTTGCCTTCCATCAACTGGGACAGATGGTGTTGTATGGCCTGTTCGACCTCGGAATCCAGCGCACTGGTCGCTTCATCCAGCACCAGGATAGGCGCATTCTTGAGCATGACACGGGCAATGGCGATCCGCTGGCGTTGGCCGCCTGAGAGTTTCACGCCGCGTTCACCGACATGGGCGTCGTAGCCGGTGCGGCCTTTGGCATCGCGCAGCGTCTGGATAAAGTCATGCGCTTCTGCCCTTCTGGCGGCAGCGATCATATCCTCTTCTGTGGCGTCAGGGCGTCCATAAAGGATGTTCTCGCGCACCGATCTATGCAGCAACGAGGTATCCTGCGTCACCATGCCGATCTGCTGGCGTAAAGAATTCTGTTTAACGGCAGCGATAGACTGCCCATCCACCTTGATATGGCCGGACTGGATATCAAAAAAGCGCATCAGCAGATTCACAATGGTGGATTTACCGGCGCCTGACCTGCCGACCAGGCCTACCCGCTCGCCTGGCTGTATGGTCAGGTTAAAGTTTTCCAGCAGGGCCGCCTGTTTTTCATAGGCGAAATTCACCTGGTCAAACTTGACCTCGCCGCGCGGTACCATGAGTGCAGGCGCAGTCGCAGTGTCAACTACGCGGTTCTCTACCGATAAGGTATTGATGCCATCCTGGACGGTACCTATCTGCTCGTACAGCGAAGTCAGCTCCCACATCACCCAGTGCGAAATACCATTGAGGCGCAAACTCATGGCCATCACCGCAGCAACCGCACCGGCAGCCACCAGGCTTTGCGACCACAACCATAGCACCAGGCCGCCGCTGGCGATGATCAGGCACATATTCAGGAAATGGTTGATGGTCTCTACGCCACTGACCATGCGCATCTGTCCGTGCACGCTGTCGAGGAACTCCTGCATGGCAGACTGGGCATAGTCAGCCTCGCGCCCCGCATGTGAAAACAGCTTCACGGTGGAGATATTGGTATAGGCATCGGTGATGCGCCCGGTCATGAGTGCCCGTGCATCCGCCTGCTGTTGCGAGACCTTGGCTAAGCGGGGGATAAAATACAGCAGTGCACAGCCATATAACAGCAGCCAGCCGAGAAACGGCAGCACCATCCACGGATGAAAGCTGCCCACCACGGTGACTATGGTCGTGAAATAGAGCAACACATAAACCATGATATCGGCCAGGATGAACCACACCTCACGCACCGCCAGTGCGGTTTGCATGACTTTGGCCGAGACACGTCCGGCAAACTCGTCCTGGTAGAACACCATGCTCTGATTCAGCATATGCTGATGGAACTGCCAGCGTAGCCGCATGGGAAAGTTACCGGCCAGGGTCTGATGTTTCATCAGCGTTTGCAGCGTAATGATCAGGGTACTGCCGATCAGGATCGCAATCACCCAGGTCAAAGTTTCCTGGTGCGTGGTCCACAGCTGTTGCGGGGCGATGGCAGTCAGCTTATCCACCACCTTGCCCATGAGCGCGAATAACAAGGCTTCAAAAGAACCGATACAGGCTGTCAATATGGTCATGCATAAGATGTACTTGCGCATGCCGTACGAACAGGCCCACATAAATGGCCAGAAGCGCGTGGGCAGGTTTTGAATAATTTCGCGTGGAAAAGGAGAGACCAGGCTCTCAAATTTGGAAAACAATCGCATGGTTAAACTTGTGTATAGATCAGGACAACGGCTTCGGCAGCAATGCCTTCGCCACGGCCGGTAAAGCCCAGTTTTTCGGTAGTAGTGGCTTTAACGTTAATAAAATCGATAGCGACCTGACAGTCGCTGGCAATATTCTCGCGTATGCTATGAATATGCGGGCCTAGTCGCGGCGCTTCACAGATCACGGTGGCATCCACATTGCCGATATAAAAGCCCTTTTGACGCAGCAGCTCGACCACGTGCCGTAGTAGCTCACGCGAGTCTATGCCTTTGTAGCGCATGTCTGTGGGCGGAAAATGCTTGCCGATATCGCCCAGCGCGGCTGCGCCTAGCAGGGCATCGCAAATGGCATGCAGCAATACATCGGCATCAGAATGTCCGTCCAGGCCAAGTGGATGCGGTATGTGTACGCCACCGATGATGCAATCGCGGCCACTGACCAGCGCGTGCACATCAAAGCCGTGGCCTATTCTAAAAGGCGTCATATAGTTTCTGCTTCATTATGTTTATTCAAGTTCACCAGGTTTGTTCAAAGGTTCAGTGTGCTACGGCCTGCATCAATGCAGCCACCACAGTTAAATCTTGCGGGTAAGTGACTTTCATATTTTTCAAATCCCCCAGCACCAGTTTAGGCTGATGCCCCATCCACTCCATCGCTTGGGCCTCATCGGTGGGCTGCCGGTGCAAATGCGTGCTTAACGCCTGCTGCAGGTCAGCGTGGCGAAACATCTGCGGTGTTTGTGCCTGCCATAGCTGATGCCGGGGAATAGTTTCGTCTATCAGGCCATGCGCATCAGCACGTTTCAAGGTGTCTGCCAGCGGTAGTGCCAGCAAGCCACCTATCTCGCTGGCAGAAATGGCCTTGATCAGGCGCCCTATCATAGTCTGATCTATACCTGGCCTGGCGGCATCGTGTACCAATATCCAGTCTTGGGCCGCGACCTCGTCAGCCATGGCCTGCAAACCATTCAGCACACTGGCTGCACGTGTTTCTCCACCACAGTCCACAACGCGGGTCTTTTTACAGTGCGACAACAGAGCCGGTTGCCAGAATGCATCATCTTTAGCTACCACTATCGTAATGCTGGCGACTTGCTCTATGCCCTCGAATATATCGATAGCATGTTGCAGGATTGGTTTCCCGTTCAGCAGTAAATATTGCTTGGGCGTCTCTGACTGCATGCGCGCGCCATGCCCGGCACCTGGAATTAAGACATGATATCTGGCCATTCCGATATTCTAACATGTCAGCTTCTGCCTCTTGGTCGCTGAATAGCCCACTTGGGTCAATGACAGGCGGGCCTGGTTTTCTTATGATGCTTGCATACGAGGGAGAAGACTCACATAACAGCCGTATCAAGCAGGCTAGACCTGTAGAAGCGGCGTGAACGACCATCACTAGTACAGCAAGCAGCAGTACAGCAAGACAGATTTCATGGCAGTCTATTTAATGTTTTATCCTAATAGACTTTGATAGCCCGGTGCGTGCACCGGGTTTTTTTATGCGTGTCGCGCCTGAGCTGGCGGGCAGTTCAAGCTCAACCACTCAGCTTGCTAATCACTTGAGTCTTACAAAAGCAAAAACCCCGCTATTGCTAGCGGGGTTTTTTTGTAAGGAGCTTGGGGATGACCTACTTTCGCATACGAAGAGTACACTATCATTGGCGCAAGTTCGTTTCACGGCCCTGTTCGAGATGGGAAGGGGTGGTTCCAAACCGCTATTGTCCCCAAACATAACTGGTAATGTTAT
>NZ_JBQVPB010000020.1:0-27729 GCF_052437885.1 Methylophilus sp.
GTGTGCAAGCCGCTAGGGCGAGTTTCGTTGGACGCCCACGCTGATGAGCAACGCAGGGAAAAAGCGGAAGCTAGGGTGCATTTCTTTTGGTTACGTTTTCTTTGGGCAAGCAAAGAAAAGTAACTCGCCTAGAGGCGAAATCAAACGCTGAAATAGACCACTGAACCATCCAAAGAAAAGTAACTCGCCTACAGGCGAAATAAAATGCTGAAATAGAACGAAAATCCATCCAAAGAAATACCGATTAAAACATCACAGCAAGAGCATCGCTCGCGATGGTTTTTTAAGCGCCCTTATTTGCCGCGCCCAGTGGCGAAAAGCAGCGGAACAAAAGTCATCAGACCTTCACTGTTTCTTCCGCTACTTTCAATCAGCCCCTAATCGTCCTGCTTGACACAATCAACAAAATATTCCGCTTTACCATTCACCAGTTGTTTTACCAAGCCATGGTTATCGGTCTCAAAACCCGGAAACTTCTCATTAAACTCGCGCGCGAATTTCAGGTAATTCACAATCACCTTGTTAAAGCGCTCACCAGGGATCAGCAACGGGATGCCCGGCGGGTAGGGCGTCAGCAATACGGCGGTGACGCGCTCTTCCAGATCATCGATCGCCACTCGCTCTATTTTGCGGTGTGCCATTTTTGAGAAAGCATCGGTCGGTTTCATGGCTGGTACCATGTCTGACAGATACATTTCGGTGGTCAGGCGCGCGACGTCATTGGCTTTGTAGACTTCATGGATCTGGGTAGACAGGTCTTTCAGGCCTATACGCTCATAACGCGGGTGTTTTTGCACGAATTCGGGCAATACTTTCCATAGCGGCTGGTTCTTGTCGTAGTCATCTTTAAACTGCTGCAAGGCGGCTACCATGGTGTTCCAGCGGCCTTTGGTGATGCCTATGGTAAACATGATAAAGAACGAGTAGAGGCCGGTTTTTTCTACGATCACGCCGTGCTCAGCCAGGTATTTGGTGACGATGGCAGCGGGTATGCCGAACTCTTCAGAGAAGTCGCCGTCCACATCCAGGCCCGGGGTGATGATGGTGGCTTTGATCGGGTCCAGCATGTTGAAGCCTTCGGCCAGGTTGCCGAAACCGTGCCAGCGTTCGTTGGCTTTCAGCATCCAGGCGTCGCGTTCTTCCAGGCCATCTTCGGATAAGTCAGTGGGCCCCCAGACCTTGAACCACCAGTCGGTGCCCCATTCTTCGTCTACCTTGCGCATGGCGCGGCGGAAATCCAGCGCTTCTTTCAGGGATTCTTCTACCAGGGCAGTGCCGCCTGGCGCTTCCATCATGGCGGCAGCCACGTCGCAGCTGGCAATAATGGAATATTGCGGGCTGGTGGAGGTGTGCATCAGGTAGGCTTCGTTGAACAGGTCTCTATCCAAATGGTTATCCTGTGCGTCCTGCACCAGGATCTGCGAAGCCTGGCTCAAGCCAGCCAGCAGTTTGTGGGTCGATTGGGTAGAGAACACCATAGACTCTTTACAGCGCGGACGGTCGGCACCTATGGCATGGTAATCACCATAAAAGTCATGGAATGTCGCATGTGGCAACCAGGCTTCGTCAAAGTGCAGGGTGTCTATCTTGCCATCCAGCATTTCCTTGATCTCTTCAACGTTGTACAACACGCCGTCATAGGTGGATTGCGTAATAGTCAGCACGCGTGGTTTGGCGTTTTTATCACTGGCGAACGGGTTGCGGGCGATTTTTTTCTGGATGTTCTCCCAGGCGAATTCGCTTTTCGGGATAGGGCCGATAATGCCGAAATGGTTACGCGTCGGCATCAGGAACACCGGGATCGCACCGGTCATGATGATAGAGTGCAGCACAGACTTATGGCAGTTGCGGTCTACCACCACGATGTCGCCTGGCGCGACGGTGGAGTTCCAGACGATCTTGTTGGAAGTCGAGGTGCCGTTAGTGACAAAGTACAAGTGATCGCAGTTGTAGATGCGCGCAGCATTGCGCTCTGAAGCAGCCACCGGGCCGGTGTGGTCGAGTAACTGGCCTAGTTCATCTACTGCGTTACACACGTCGGCACGCAGCATGTTCTCGCCAAAAAACTGGTGGAACATCTGACCAACTGGTGATTTCAGGAAAGCCACGCCGCCAGAGTGACCCGGGCAGTGCCAGGAGTAGGAGCCATCGGCCGCGTAATGCGTCAATGCCTTGAAGAACGGAGGTGGCAGGCTATCGAGATAGGCTTTTGCTTCGCGTATGATCAGGCGAGCCACGAATTCAGGTGTGTCTTCATTCATATGAATAAAGCCGTGCAGTTCACGCAACACATCGTTCGGGATATGGCGGCTGGTACGTGTCTCGCCGTGCAGGAAGATTGGGATCTCCTCATTGCGGTAGCGTATCTCCTGCACAAAATTACGCAGTTGCTCAATGGCTTCCGGCTTCTCCTCGACGATTTCCTCATCATCGATAGATAAAATAAACGCAGAAGCACGGCTTTGCTGTTGGGCAAATGAGGTCAGGTCACCATAGCTGGTCACCCCCAAAACTTCAGTACCTTCTTCTTCTATCGCTTTGGCCAGCACGCGTATGCCCAGGCCTGAAGAGTTTTCGGAGCGGAAGTCTTCGTCAATAATGACGACAGGAAAACGGAATTTCATAGTCAACCTTTGTAGTGGCTGTCATTCTGGCGTAGGCCAGAATCCAGACCAGTAATTTCACGATACAAGTCCAGCCAATCTGGATTCATCTGTTCAATAATGCGCAATTTTGCAATGCGCTTCCAAAATTTGAGTGCTTTTTCACGGCTGATTGCGGATTCCATAGTGGCGTGCAGTTCATACCAAACAAGCATGTGTAACTTATATTTTTTGGTAAAGCCTTCAGCAGCTCCGTGTTGGTGTTGCCAAACCCGTTTTATAAGGTTCGATGTTACGCCGATATACAATGTGCCATTGCGCTGATTAGTCATGATATAAACACATGGTTGCATATCAGTTTCTTCGCAGTTTTTATCTGGCCTGCGCCAGAATGACGACGAAAATCAGATTTTTGGCAAAGTCACACCGACCTGGCCCTGATATTTGCCACCACGGTCTTTATAGCTGGTTTCGCAGATCTCGTCCGACTCAAAGAACAGCACTTGCGCGCAGCCTTCACCGGCATAGATCTTGGCCGGCAGCGGTGTGGTGTTGCTGAACTCCAGTGTGACATAGCCTTCCCACTCTGGTTCAAATGGCGTGACATTGACGATGATGCCACAACGGGCATAAGTGGATTTGCCCAGGCAAACGGTCAGCACCGAGCGCGGAATGCGGAAATATTCAACCGTGCGCGCCAATGCAAAGGAGTTAGGCGGGATCACGCAGTAGCCTTTGCCGGAGACTTCGACAAACGATTGCGGGTCGAACTGTTTAGGGTCGACGATGGTGCTGTTGATATTGGTGAACACACGGAATTCGTCCGCACAGCGGATATCATAACCATACGATGAAGTACCGTAGGAGACGATTTTTTCGCCATTCTCTTCACGTATCAATGTCGGCGAAAACGGCTCGATCATGCCGTGTTGTTCAGCCATTCTGCGTATCCATTTGTCCGACTTAATGCTCATTGCTTTATCCAGTCTCCGCGCGCCAGGTGGTTGTTGTACAAGGCTTGCGATAAAGAGAAAAAAGCGGAGTTTAAACCCCGCTTTTAGTGAGTGCAAATAATAACAACAAATGTTGTCAGTTTTGCAATTTTTTTATGAATTTTTGGCGATTATTTAAGGCAGCGGTTTTGCAACCGCTGGTCTTTATTTGTCGCCGCCCAATTCAATGCTGTAGCGCCAGAATTGATCTTCACCTTCAAAGATCACTTTGGAAGCTTCAGGGTCACGGCTGCCGGCCGGGTATTGGTGTACCGGGCGCTTGTCTTCAGCCCAGGCTTTCACGACTGGATCAACCAGGCGCCATTGCGCTTCAGCTTCAGAAATATGCAGGTAGTTGGAGTTGTCACCCTGCATCAGGTTAAGCAACAGTGCCTCGTAAGCATCTACGCTGTCGTCGTTATCCTGACGGTTGGCGGCATCCAGCTGTATGGTGCGTGTCTGGATATCCAGGCCAGGGATCTTGGACTGGATTTCCAGTTTGATGCATTCACGTGGCTGTATGCCTATGATGAGCCAGTTCTGGTCTTGGTCATTGATCTGCAGCGGCGCTTTTTTGAAGCGGATAGCAATGCGGGTATCGGCTTCGTGCAGGCGTTTTGCGGTGCGGATATAGAACGGCACACCTTTCCAGCGCGGGTTGTCGATAAACAGTTTCAGTGCGGCATAAGTTTCAACCACGCTGTCTTTGTTACCCAGTTCATCCAGATAGCCAGGCACTTGTTCGCCATTGATCTCGCCAGCGCTGTACTGCGCACGGAAGGCGTGTTTTTCAAGTTCGTCCACCGGGATAGGGCGGATCTGCTCTAACAGCGCGATTTTCGCGTCGCGCACACCTTCAGGTGACAGGTCTTTTGGCAGTTCCATCGCGGTCAGTGCCAGGGTCTGCAGAATGTGGCTTTGCAACATGTCACGCAGCGCACCAGTGCTGTCGTAGAACTGGGTACGGTCGCCTACACCCAGCATTTCAGTGTTGGTGATCTGCACATGGTCTACATGCTGGTTATTCCAGATCGGTTCCAGCACGGTATTGGTAAAGCGTTGCAGCAGGATATTCTGCAAAGCCGATTTGCCCAGATAGTGGTCGATACGGTAGATCTGGCTTTCTTTCAGGTGCTTGGTGATAGCAGCCTGCAGTTCTTTGGCAGATGGCAGATCGGTACCAAATGGTTTCTCGATCACCACACGGCGCCAGTATTTGTCTTCTTGCGTCAGGCCTACGTTAGCCAATGACTCTACGACAGGGGCAAAGTCTACCGGGCGCACAGACAGGAAGTAAGCCAGGTTCTGCGGGAATACTTTTTCGTCACTCAGGGTCGCTTTCAGCTTGCTGAACGCATCCGGGTCGGTTGGCGGGTTGGCATGGTAAAAGTTACGTGCGATAAAACGCTCAAACACGGCCTGGTCGTAACCTTTTTTAAATTTTGCATCCAGCATGCTTTTGATGTCTGCACGCCAGGCTTCCAGGTCAACTACCTGACGGCCTACGCCTACGATTTTCAGGTCTGCCGGCAAGCGGCCCAGTGAGTCCAGTCTGAACAAACCAGGATATAGTTTAACGCGGGCCAGGTTGCCACTAGCGCCAAACAGTACCAGTGTGCAAGGATCAATTTTATTCGTCATTTCTAACCTTAAGATAAAAATGTAAACGGGAAAGGGCAAGCCTTTCCCATATTTTTAAAAAACAGTAGCAATAAGCAAAAAGCCTCTCATCAAGAGAGGCTTGTTTTATTACTTGGTTTTTACTGCGTGACCGCCGAATGCATTACGCATCAGGGAAAGCAGTTTGTAGCTGTAACCTTTTGAGTCCTGGCTGCGGAAGCGGGCTTGCAGTGCCACTGTCAGCACTGGCGCTGCTACGCCTTGTTCAACTGCTTCGACCACTGTCCAGCGGCCTTCGCCGGAGTCAGCCACGTATGGTGCGATCGCTTCCAGTTTCTGGTCATCTTTCAGCGCTTCAGCTGTCAGGTCCAGCAACCAGCTGCGTACCACGGAACCATGACGCCACAGTTCGGTGATCTGAGCCAGGTCAAGATGGAAATCTTCTTTACCCTTGATCAGGTCCAGGCCTTCAGCAAATGCTTGCATCATGCCGTATTCGATACCGTTATGTATCATTTTGGTGAAATGGCCGGAACCGACCGGGCCTACGTGCGCCCAACCACGGTCAACGTGTGTCAATGCCTGTGCATAAGGAGCCAATACGTCTGCGAACTGTTTGTCGCCACCGTACATTAAACAGTAGCCGTTATCCAGGCCCCAGATACCGCCAGAAGTACCGCAGTCGATAAAGCCGATACCATGTTCAGCCAGCAAAGCACCACGGCGTTGGCTGTGTTTGTAGTTAGAGTTACCGCCATCAACGATAATATCGCCTTTGTTCAGCAGTGGGATCAGGTCTTTGATTTGGTTTTCGGTGATTTCACCTGCTGGTAACATCAACCAGACGATTTTTTGGCCTTCCAGTTTGCTCACTGCATCAGCAACTGAGGTTGCTGCTTCAAGGCCTTCGTCTTTTACTAATTTGTTAACGAATTCGGTGTTAAAGTCAAAACCAACCACGTTGATTTTGTGACGAAGCAAACGTGCAGCCATATTGCCGCCCATTTTGCCCAAGCCAATCATTGCTAATTTCATTCGGATTTTCCTATGGTGTAAGGACAGTTATTAGAACACCCATCTTTTGGATGGCATGAACCCGAGCAGGGTTAATTTGATAATTTTGCAGAATTATCATGTCGAGTCAGTTATAATTATAACAAATGCAGCCAGCGACTGAAAGGCTGCATTTGTTATTTAACAAAAATGTCACAAAGTGTTTTTGTAAATGACTTATAAGTAGTTTTGTATCGTTTTCTTACAGGTTTTTTATGTCTTTGAATTCTCAAACACGCTGGCACACTTTTCAATCACAAGATGAGATCAATCAGGCCGCTTTGCAGCGTATTTTAACAGCTGCGGATGAAGCCATCGCCAAATATGGCGATTTCCTGATTGTTCTGGCAGGCGGCAGCACACCGAAAGCGGTGTACCAGTTGCTGGCTAAGGCCGATGCCGACTGGTCCAAATGGCATGTGTATCATAACGACGACCGTTGCCTGTCTGTGGATCACGCCGAGCGTAACAGCAAAATGGCGCGTGATGCCTGGTTGAGCCATGTGGCGATTCCTGAAAATCAGATCCACGATATTCCTGCTGAATTAGGCAATGTGGAAGGCGCCAAGGCCTATACAGAGACATTAAAAGGTGTGCGCACTTTTGATCTGGTCATCCTCGGCCTGGGCGAAGACGGCCACACCGCCAGCCTGTTCCCCGGCCAGGTGGTGAACAATACGGCAGATGCCGTGCCGGTGTTCAACTCACCCAAGCCACCGGCTGACCGCATCACCATCAGCCAGGACCGCCTGAATAACACCCATGAAGTCATGTTTCTGGTGACAGGTGCCGGCAAGCAGGAAGCGGTAGACAACTGGCGAAATGGCGTTGCCATCCCGGCCACGTTGATTCAGTCACCCAATGGTGTAGATGTCTACAATTTTGGTGTTGAGCTCAAGTAATCAGGCTTAACCATTAATAAAAAAGCGCCAACAGGCGCTTTTTTTATATGTTGAGTCTTTTGCAGCTGAAATTTATCTGGATCTATCCACCAGCAATTTTTCCAGCAGGGTGATCTGCTGCTGCTGCAATTGAATCAACTCCTGCCATTGCTGGTTACGCAGGCCATCCATTTTTTCATGCAGCAGCAATATCTCTAATTCTGCTTTCAGGTTCACTTCGTAGTCATGCTCGGCCTGGCCGCGGTCTATCTCGGCTTCACGATTCTGTGACATCAATATGATAGGTGCCTGGATAGAAGCCAGCATGGATAAAAACAGATTGAGCAGGATATAAGGGTAGGGGTCGAACGCGCTGCCGTGGCGTAACAAGATCACTGAGTTGAGCACCACCCAGCTGACCAGGATCAGCATGAAAATAAAGATGAAGGTCCACGACCCGCCAAAACGCGCCATGGCATCTGCGGCACGCTGCCCCAGGTTGGACTGCCCGCCAGGCTTTTGTGAAGGCTGGTAGGAGATGTGGCGGCGCTCGGTCAGCTGCCGCGCCACTCTTTGCGTACGTTCATCCATGGCTTCGTACTGCGCGCCTATCAGCTGTTCTGCAATATGATGCTCACGCATGGTCATGGCGATGTCTTTCTAGGTTTTCTGGATCACAATATTAGGGAATTTCGCACTATGGTCCAAACTGGCGATAGCGATCTTGCTGGCGGCTTTACGCGCGATCTGTTTATAGCTGGCCGAAACAGCACTGTCTGGCGCTGCCACCACGGTAGGCTGGCCGCTATCAGCCTGCATGCGGATATTGATATCCAGCGGCAAGCTGCCCAGCAGATCGACCTTGTAATCGCTTGCCATCAATGCGCCGCCACCGGCACCGAAGATATGCTCTTCGTGGCCGCAATTGGAGCAGATATGCGTACTCATGTTTTCGACTATGCCCAGGATAGGGATACCGACTTTCTCAAACATCTTGAGGCCTTTGCGCGCATCCAGCAGGGCGATGTCTTGCGGCGTAGTGACGATGATCGCCCCGGTCACCGGGATCTTCTGCGCCAGCGTCAATTGAATGTCACCCGTGCCTGGTGGCAGATCTATCACCAGGTAATCCAGGTCTTGCCAGCGCGTGTCGCGTAATAGTTGCTCCAGCGCGCCTGTCACCATAGGCCCGCGCCACACCATGGGCGTATCGGTGTCCACCAGAAAACCGATACTCATGGCCTGGATGCCGTGCGCACGCATAGGTTCTATGCTCTTGCCATCGGCACTGTCCGGGCGGCCGCTAATACCCAGCATCTGCGGCTGGCTGGGGCCGTAAATATCGGCATCCAGCAAGCCTACGGTTGCACCTTCAGCTGCTAATGCCAGTGCGAGGTTGACTGAGGTGGTAGATTTGCCGACGCCACCTTTGCCGGAAGCTACGGCGATCACATTCTTCACATTGGGTAGCAAATTCACACCGCGTTGCGCGCTATGGGCGACGATACGGCTGCCAATGTTGACGGTGATATTGCCTATGCCTTCAATACTCCGCAAAGCATCAACAACCTGCTGGCGTATCACATCAAACTGGGTTTGCGCCGGATAGCCCAGCACCACGTCCAGGCTGACATCGTTGCCGCTGATCTGGATATTCTTGATGGATTTGGCACTGATAAAATCCTTGCCGGTATTCGGGTCTATGCACAGTTTTAAAGTGCTTTGAATCAATAGTTCGCTGATGGCCATGCTTGGGATTCCTGCAGAAATGCCTGACTAAATGAATCGGGTATTTTACTGCATCCCTTGCAATTAGGCACCCCACTAATTTCAGACACTTTTTTCATCGCATTGCAGTAGTTTTAATGTCAGATAACCTGTAAAGTTATGTCAAAATATGATCCGGTGAATAGCCATTTACTCTGGATTAAAATCGACTTATGCTACGGTTTTAAGCATAAAAACAACCTAAAAAATAACAGGATAGGATCAATCATGCGCTGCTACAGACTGGTTGTGATTAGCGTCTTGCTGATGTTGGTGACGGGGTGTGCCACGAATGCCATGACAGGCAGAAAGCAGCTGGCATTTGTTTCCGAAAAATCGGTGATACAGCAAAGTGACAGCATGTATCTGTCACTGGTGGATGGTTACGAGAAAAAAGGCAAGATCTCAAAAGACCCTGCAGTGAACGAGCGCGTGCGTACCATCACCAACCGGCTGGTACACCGCGCCATAGAATACAGGCCGGAAACCGTAGACTGGAACTGGCAAGTCAATGTGATAGAAGATGACACGCCCAATGCATTCTGCATGCCTGGCGGCAAAATGGGGGTGAACACCGGCCTGCTGGAGAAGATACAGCCCAGCGACGACGAACTGGCCCAGGTCATGGGGCACGAGATCTCGCACGCCCTGGCTAACCACGGTGCCGAAAAGATGTCGAATCAGATCCTTGGCCAGATCATAGTCGGCACTGTCGCCGTGGTCGCCGCCGCTGCTGATAGCAATAATGGCCGCTACAACCAGCAAACGCAAAGAGTGGTTCAAGATGTGGCTGTGGTCGGCGCGGCTGCATTCATCACCCTGCCCAATAGCAGGACTGCCGAAACTGAAGCAGATAAAATGGGCGTGGAGATCGCCGCACAAGCCGGTTATGACCCGGCCGCAGCCATCAGCATATGGGAAAAGATGATGAGTGCCACCGGCCAGGATACACGCGGTGATTTCTGGAGCACCCATCCTTCATCCCCTAACAGGATAGATGCATTCAAAGCCCTGCAAGACCCCATGCAGCAGATCTATGCGCAAAGCAAAGCAAGCTACAGCGCGGAAAACCAACCCAGTTACAACTTTGTAAAAATGGGCACCGACCCCTTAGCCAACTCAAGCAATGTCAGGGTGGTGACCAGCGAAGGTGCCAGCAATAGCTTCGCCCCGCCCAATGCAGTGATCAAACCACGCATATTCTATTCTGCCGAGTACGCCGCGTTTAAACAAGGCACGCTGGAGTTGACCTGCGTGAATTGCGGGCTGACCAACCTGATGAATAATTCAACCATCAACGAATATCTGCAAAAAGAAGATTGGCGCAGATTGATGCAAACGCTGATCAAAGTGAACCACAAATCCGATCTGTCTTATTACCATTTGGGGCTTGCTGCCGAGGGCATGGGCCACAAAGAGGCGGCAAAGATCTATTTTGAAAAAGCCAGAGAGCTGTTCCACGGCCAGGAATTCAGTTGTGCCACGGCTAAAATGAACAAATGCAAAGACATTGATATTGCACAGTTAGTTGAAGTGAAACTGGTGAATGAAGAGCAGTTGTTAACTGAAAAGTAGCGCTGCACTCATCACCTGCATTCGCGGCTATATATGGCCTTGGTAAGGTGCCTGTAAGTTTTAAGGGCAGGGCGGTAAGTTAAGCGTAAGGCGAGAGGGATAGTGTGAGTACATGGGTGACGGGGTCGCAAGACCGACATCCGTGCTTAATCATTATCAGGAAAGCCATCATGAAAAAAATACTCGCACTCACACTTCTAGCCGCCAGCTTTTCCAGCATGGCCTATGCAGATACCTTGCTGCAAACCGCACAACAGGATGGCAGTTACAAAACCTTTTTAAAAGCAGTCAAAATCGCGGGTCTGGATAACACCTTGAATGGCGACGGCCCGATGACGGTATTTGCGCCTGATGACGCCGCTTTTGCCAAACTGCCCAAAGCCAAGTTCAACGCCTTGATGGCGAATAGCGAGCAACTTAAAAAAGTGCTTTCTTACCATATCTACCCCGGCAAGATCACCCAGGCCGACGTGAGCGCCGGCAAAATTAAATCCTTGGAAGGCGCTGATTTGCAGCTCTCAGTCACCGAAGGCGTAAAAGTGAATAACGTGAAAGTGACAGGTAATGAAATCAATGCTGACAATGGCGTGATTCATACCATTAGTGCGGTGTTGATTCCGAAAAGCTAGAGGTCGTAAATTCTTTTAAAGCCGTTCTTTGGCTTGAATAAACTGATT
Organism: Methylophilus sp.; assembly: GCF_052437885.1. Classification (GTDB taxonomy): domain Bacteria; phylum Pseudomonadota; class Gammaproteobacteria; order Burkholderiales; family Methylophilaceae; genus Methylophilus. The sequence continues at coordinate 11,169 of NZ_JBQVPB010000020.1, forward strand.
GAAGATAGCTCCCACCACCTCTAATAGTCACTAGAGGCGGTGGCCAATAAATAGCCAGGGAAGTTGTGGTTGGAAAATCAGCGTAAGCTATCAATTCCCTTTTTTGCATGTATCCAGAACATTCATGATATTTATTAATCTGGAACAAAATGCCTGCTCAGGCTAGATCAGATACCCCGTGCTGCACCTGCTGTAACAAAGATTGTACTCAAGCAAGCGCCACCGCACTAAAATACTCATAGTCAAACAGCTTGTTTACCAAGAGCGTTGCCGTTAATTTCTTATTAAGGTTATAGCTGGTTAGAAATTAAATACGGCGTATCCCGATTATCCGCATAAATGTCGCAGAAACGCGCGCTGGTTTGCTAAAATAGCACCTTTTACTTCGGTCTTGCTTTCATGACACGCAAACTTCTGGTGACTTCCGCCTTGCCTTATGCCAATGGCAGTATCCATTTGGGGCATCTGGTTGAATATATTCAAACCGATATCTGGGTGCGTTTTCAGAAAATGCAGGGCCATACTGTGCACTATGTTTGCGCGGATGACACGCATGGCACGCCTATCATGTTGCGTGCTGAAAAAGAAGGCATCACGCCTGAGGCGCTGATCGCAAAGGTGCATGTGGAGCACAGCCAGGATTTTGCCGATTTTCTGGTGCAGTTCGATAACTATTATTCCACCAATTCTGAAGAGAATCGCCAGTTATCCGGCAATATCTACCGTGCGCTGAAAGCCAATGGCAAGATCGCCAATAAGACGATTGAACAGTATTTTGACCCGGTCAAGAGCATGTTCCTGCCTGACCGTTTTATCAAAGGCGAGTGCCCCAAGTGCCATACCAAGGATCAATACGGTGATAACTGTGAATCCTGCGGCGCGACGTATAGCCCGACCGACCTGATCAACCCTTATTCAGCGGTGTCTGGCGCGACGCCGGTGCGTAAAGAGACCGAGCATTACTTTTTTAAATTAAGTGAGTGCGTGGACTTTTTGCGTGACTGGACGCGTTCTGGCAGCTTGCAGGCCGAAGCTGCCAACAAGATGAACGAGTGGCTGGGTGAAACGGGTGAGAACAAGTTGTCTGACTGGGATATCTCCCGCGATGCGCCTTACTTTGGTTTTGAGATCCCGGATGCGCCTGGCAAGTATTTCTATGTCTGGCTGGATGCGCCTATAGGCTATATGGCCAGTTTTAAAAATATGGTAACTACTATCAATGCAAAAGTAGATGCTGGTGACTTGCCAATTTCAGAAAGATTGGATTTTGATAAATATTGGAAAAAAGAAGGTAATGAAGGTTTTAATCCAAGCACTGAGCTTTATCACTTTATAGGTAAAGACATACTTTATTTCCATGCCTTATTTTGGCCTGCAACATTGGAATATTCCGGTCACCGCAAGCCCACGCAAGTATTTGCACATGGTTTTCTGACAGTGAATGGAGAGAAAATGTCCAAGTCACGAGGAACTTTTATCACTGCACGCAGTTACCTTGATCACGTTAAGAACCCAGAATACTTGCGTTATTACTACGCAGCCAAACTGAACGGCAGCATGGAAGATGTCGATTTGAATTTGGAAGATTTCGTCGCGCGGGTAAATAGTGATTTAGTAGGTAAATATATCAATATCGCCAGCCGTACTGCTGGATTTATCCATAAATTCTTTAATGGACGGGTTTCTGAGCCACTTTTACTTGGAACGTTTGATAATGACCCCGTAAAAAGACCTGGATTAGTTATATGGCAAATTAAAAAAGAATCTACGGTTATCTCAAAGCATTTTGAGGCTAGAAACTTCAGCCAAGCAGTTGTATCAATTATGAAGTTGGCTGATGTTGCTAACGCGTATATTGCAGAAAAAGCTCCTTGGGTGTTGGCAAAAAATCTGAATGATAAAGCTGATGAGTTCGCATTAAGGCAGATTTGCTCTGAATCTTTAGAGATATTTAGATTGCTAAGCATATATCTGAAGCCTGTCTTACCTAGTCTTGTTCAAAGCGTGGAAAGCTTTCTGAATATCGAACCTTTGATGTGGGATGATATCAACAAGCCACTAACTCAGGAGCACTTGATTAAAGAGTATTCTCATATGATTACTCGGATTGAAAACAAGCAGATAGAAGCTATGGTTGATGCCAACAAGGAAAACCTGCAGGCAACTGCGGCGGCTCCGGTGAAGTCTGAAGCAAAGGCAGAAAAGAAGGCAGAAGCGACTGCAGCAGCAGAAGGGGGTGCTTATATTTCTATTGATGACTTTGCCAAGGTCGATCTGCGCATAGCAAAGATCGTCAGTGCCGAGCATGTGGAAGGCGCAGAAAAGCTGCTGAAATTAATGCTGGATATCGGCGAAGAAAACCCACGTCAGATATTTGCCGGGATTAAGTCTGCCTATGACCCGGCCAGCCTGGTCGGACGCCTGACCGTGATGGTCGCTAACCTCGCGCCACGCAAGATGAAATTCGGCCTGAGTGAAGGCATGGTGCTGGCAGCCAGTGACGAGCGCGGCGGGCCTTACATCCTGTCTCCAGACAGCGGTGCCCAGCCAGGCATGAAAGTGAAGTGATAAATGTTGGCATGCCGGAGCCGATTGCTCCGGCAATTGCTATTTCAGCGGTGTATCTGTTAGCAGATGTTTGCGCTGAATCAAGTAACAGGCAGCCGTTTTCGGGTTTAATCTACCCTTCAAATATCAGCTAAGACGTTGATTTATATTATATCCAATCATATAATATAAAGTTGTATAATGTTTCACGAATGGTCCATATTGCAATGGCAAAGTCGCAGGTAGTGAACAGCGCAAACCCCTGGCAAGGACTGGATATCCAGTCTGAATGGGAGCGTTTTAGCCAGCGCGAGTCAAGCTCATCCAGCATCTGGACCTCACATGTCTGGGTCGACAGCATGCATTGCGCCGCCTGTAGCGGGCGTATAGAACAAAATATCAAACAGATCCCCGGCGTACTTGCCGTCTATGCCAGTGCTGCTTCCAAACGCGTACGTGTGGTTTGGGATGCGCAAAAGATCTCCCCTTCGCAATGGTTCGCCAATCTGGATCAGATAGGCTATTCCGCCTTGCCACTCAACGAGTACAACGCCATCACCGATAGAACCATACAGCAGCGCAAGATGCTGTGGCGGCTGGTGGTCGCGGTTTTCTGCATGATGCAGGTCATGATGTACGCCTACCCGACCTATACGGCTGACAGCAACGACATGGCGCCGGATATGGTGCAGTTGATGAAATGGGCTTCGTGGGTGCTGACATTGCCGGTGATGCTGTTCTCGGCGACGCCATTTCTGTCGCAAGCCTGGGCCAGTATCAGGCAGCGCCAGTTGGGCATGGATGTGCCGGTGTCGCTGGGTATCATCGCCGCATTCGTCATGAGCACACTGGCGACGTTTGCGCCTGGCGGCTGGTGGGGCGATGTGGTGTATTACGATTCACTCACCATGTTCGTCAGTTTCCTGCTGATCGGACGCTGGCTGGATGTGAAGCTGCGCAACCGCACCGCCGGCGCGCTGGAAAACATGATGCGCCGCTTGCCCAATGCGGTGCTCAAGAAAAACGAGGCCGGCGAGTGGGTGCAGATCGCTGCCAGTAATATCAATGTCGGCGATATCCTGTTCGTGCGTCCGGGTGAAGTGTTCGCCGCGGATGGCAAAGTGGTGGTCGGCAATACCAGTGCTGATGAATCCATGCTTACCGGCGAGTCTGAGCCGGTGATGAAAGCTACCGGCGCGCAAGTGATCGCCGGTTCTGGCAACCTGACTTCAGTGATAGAAATGCAGGTTGAGCAGGTGGGCGAGGGCACTCAATACCATGCGCTGGTCAATCTGATGGCTTCGGCATCGACAGAAAAACCTGGCATCGCCCTGCTGGCAGATAAAGTGGCGCAACCTTTCCTGTGGGGCGTATTGCTGGCAGCGCTGGTGGCGGTGGTCTACTGGTGGGCTGTCGACCCGGCCAAAGCGGTGATGTCTGCAGTGGCGGTGCTGGTGGTGACCTGCCCGTGCGCATTGTCGCTGGCGACCCCGGCCGCCATGCTTGCCAGCGCGGGTACGTTTGCCAAAGGTGGCGTGCTGATACGCCGCCTGCAGGCGATCCAGGCGATCAGCGAGATAGACACCATCGTGTTTGATAAGACAGGCACGCTGACAGAAAACCTGCAGCAAGTGCAGCTGGCTGAACTGCATGCCGACTGGGGCAATACCCTGGTCCTCGATATGCTGGCTTCTGTCACGCGTGACTCGCTGCACCCGGTGGCCAAGGCGCTGCACACGTATGCGCTGACGCAGGACGCCGTGAGTGACCTGGCCATGCATGACTGGCAGGAAGTGATAGGCGGCGGTATTTCAGCCACGCTGGATACCCAGGCTGACACTGCCGTGGCAGTCAGACTTGGCAATGCGCAATTCACCGGCATGGCCGAAGCAGAGGCCTCGGCAGAGCGCCAGGTATATCTGGTGGCAGGCCAGGTGATGGTCGCCAGATTCACGCTGGTCGAGCAAGTGAAGCCGCATGCCAAGGCGGCGATTTCACAATTAATTTCACAAGGGCTTGATATTCAACTGTTATCTGGTGATAGAATAGCGCCGGTAAAAAATCTGGCATTACAACTCGGTATTACGAGTGCGTCAGGTCTGCAAAAAGCAGAAGATAAGCTGCAACACGTGATGTTGCTGCAACAACAGGGGCGGAAAGTTTTAATGGTTGGTGATGGTTTGAATGACGGCCCTGTCATTGCTGCAGCGCATACTTCTATTGCAATGGGTACCGGCGTCCCTTTGACGCAGGCACAAGCCGATATGGTGATTTTGGGCAATGATATCGGAGTGCTGGTTTCGCTCATTTCGCACTGCAAGAAAACCATCCTCATCGTTAAACAAAATTTGTTATGGGCGGCGCTTTATAACGCTGCCGGCGTGCCTTTAGCGATCATGGGCCTGCTGCCAGCCTGGTTAGCCGGCTTAGGCATGGCGGCCAGTTCGCTGCTGGTGTTGCTCAATGCATTGCGCTTGACCGATTGGGACAAGTCGCGTTGGCAGAAAGGTCAGGCATAGCTCTATGGAAATAGCATTTATGTTGATACCACTGGCAGTGCTGCTGGTGTTTGTGATTCTGGGTGGCTTTTGGTGGGCCATCCATACAGGACAATTTGAGGATCTGGAAGAAGAAGGGTCCCGAATACTAGAGCAGGATTGATATGTGTCAAATGCTCGCCATGTAATGTGTGCGATATTGGGTGTGTATCTAAAAAAAGTAGTTTTTTCATGTTGGGTGTTTGTTTTAATGATTGGGAGAAATCCATGCAAGATGCAACCGTGAAGGCTGCGACCTACAATGACAAAGTAGTGCGCCAATTCGCAATCATGGCAGTGGTTTGGGGTGTGTTTGGCACATTGATGGGCGTGATCATTGCGTCCCAGCTGGTGTGGCCAGATTTAAACCTGGGCTTGTCATATACTTCTTTCGGCCGCTTGAGACCACTGCATACCAATGCGGTGATTTTTGCATTTGGCGGCTGTGCTTTGTTTGCGACTTCGTACTATGTCGTACAACGTACCTGCCAGACGCGCTTGTTCAGCGATAAACTGGCGAGCTTTACTTTCTGGGGCTGGCAAGCGGTGATCGTCGCTGCGGCTATCTCCCTGCCTTTGGGTTACACCCAGGGTAAAGAGTACGGCGAGCTGGAATGGCCTATCGATATCCTGATCGCTGTGGTGTGGATCTCTTATGCCATCGTGTTCTTCGGTACCATAGGTATCCGCAAGGTCAAACACATTTACGTGGCTAACTGGTTCTACGGTGCGTTTATCCTGGCGGTGGCTTTGTTGCACATCGTTGAGAGTGCGGCTATCCCGGCTGGCTGGTTCAAGTCTTACTCTGCTTATGCAGGGGTACAAGATGCGATGGTGCAGTGGTGGTATGGTCACAACGCGGTTGGTTTCTTCCTGACAGCTGGTTTCCTGGGCATGATGTACTACTTTGTGCCTAAGCAAGCCGAGCGTCCTGTGTATTCTTACAGCCTGTCTATCGTGCACTTCTGGGCACTGATCTTTACTTATATGTGGGCGGGTCCTCACCATCTGCATTACACCGCATTGCCAGACTGGACACAGTCATTGGGTATGGTGTTATCGCTGATCCTGTTTGCACCTAGCTGGGGCGGTATGATCAACGGCATCATGACCTTGTCCGGCGCATGGCACAAACTGCGTACTGACCCTATCCTGCGTTTCCTGATCGTTTCACTGTCTTTCTACGGTATGAGTACGTTTGAAGGCCCTATGATGGCGATCAAGACTGTGAACGCTTTGTCTCACTACACTGACTGGACCGTAGGCCACGTGCACTCTGGTGCTTTGGGCTGGGTAGGTTTCATTTCCATCGGCTCACTGTACTTCCTGATCCCGCGCCTGTTCGGCCAGAAACAGATGTACAGCGTGAAAGCGATCGAAGTGCATTTCTGGATGGCAACCATTGGTGTGGTGTTATACATCGCAGCATTGTGGATTTCCGGTGTGATGGAAGGTTTGATGTGGCGTGCCATGAACGCTGACGGTACTTTGGCTTATACCTTTGTGGAAAGCGTAAAAGCAAAATTCCCGTACTACCTCACCCGTGCGATTGGTGGTTTCCTCTACATGAGCGGTTTAGTGATCATGTTGTGGAACACCTATAAAACAGCAACTAGCGGCAAACCAGCCACGGTAGAGATACCGGCTGTGGTTGCACACGCTTAAGGAATTCATCATGGCATCTCATGAACACAAAAGTGGCAATCTGCACGAGAAGATAGAAACCAACAACTTTCTGTTGATCGTGCTGACTTTAATCACCATCTCTTTTGGTGGTTTGGCAGAAATCGTGCCTTTGTTTTTTCAAAAGACACTGACAGAACCTATCCGTGGTTTGCAGCCATACACTGCATTACAGCTGGCTGGCCGTGACATCTATCAACGTGAAGGTTGCTACAACTGCCACTCACAGATGATACGTCCTTTCCACGCTGAAACGCTGCGTTACGGTCACTACTCAGTGGCTGGTGAATATGTTTACGATCACCCGTTCCAATGGGGTAGCAAGCGTACTGGTCCTGACTTGCATAGGGTAGGCGGTAAATACACTGATGACTGGCACCGTGTGCATTTGAACCAGCCGCGTGACGTGGTTCCAGAATCCATCATGCCAGCTTATCCCTGGTTGAATGAAAACCTGGTTGACGATACGACCATTGGTGACCATATGGCGGCCCTGCGCAGAGTAGGCGTGCCATACACCGATGAGCAGATCAAAGAAGGTGGTGCTGCCATTAAGGGTAAAACTGAAATGGATGCACTGGTGGCTTACCTGCAAGTGTTGGGTATACACCTCAAATAAATAAGGAGACGCGCCATGGATATCATCAGCATATTACGCATACTGTTTACATTACTGACCTTTGCCCTGTTTGTAGTGATCGCAGTGTGGGCATGGCGCAATCGTAACTCCGCACAGTTCAAGGACGCGCAGAACCTGCCGTTCGATCAAGACTAAAACCCTGTGCGGAAAGGTTAAGGGAAAAACATCATGAGTGATTTTGTAAGTGGATTTTGGCCGATCTGGATTTCGACCATTACCCTGGGTGGGATTGCATTCTGTGTCGGCTTGCTGATTTTCGCTAGCCGCGTAAAAGTGACTTTGGATAGTGATAATACCAATGGTCACGAGTGGGACGGCATCAAGGAAATGAACAATCCGTTGCCAATGTGGTGGGTAGGCTTGTTTATCATCACGGTGATCTTTGGTCTGGCTTACCTGTACCTGTTCCCGGGTCTGGGTGAGTACCAAGGCAAATTTGGCTGGACCGGCGTCAAGCAGTACGAAGCTGAAGTGGCTAAAAACAATGAAAAAGTTGCGCCGCTGTATGCCAAATATGCCGCGATGTCTGTAGAAGATGTTGCCAAGATCCCTGAAGCACGTGATATCGGTAAACGTATCTTCCTGAACAACTGCGCAGCTTGCCATGGATCAGATGCCAAAGGTAGCCGCGGCTTTCCTAACCTGTCAGACAATGACTGGTTATACGGTGGCAGCCCGGAACGCATCAAGGAAACCATCACTGAAGGCCGTATCGGCATGATGCCGCCAATGGCAGCCGCTGTCGGTAGCGAAGAAGACGTTAAAAACGTGGCTAACTACGTATTGAGCCTGTCTGGCAGCATCCATGACTCGGGTCGTGCCAATGCCGGTAAGGATAAATTCGTGGTCTGTGCAGCTTGCCACGGCGCTGACGGTAAAGGTAACCAGATGATAGGTGCACCTAACCTGACAGACAACACCTGGTTGCATGGCCAGGGTGAAGCAGCCATCATCAAGCGTATACACGAAGGTAAAACCAACCAGATGCCAGCCTGGGAAGAGAAATTCAGTCCTGAGCAGATCCATCTGCTGACCGCTTATGTTTGGGGTCTTTCCAACAAGTAAGGCATGCAAAAATCCATGGGCGACATTGGAAAAAATGCTGTGAAAATAACCACCATTCCTGAGCAGGAGGTGGTTTTTTCGCTTTATAAATCTGAAGATAAGGTTTACGCGCGTAGCGTTTCCGGTCTTTACAACAACTGGCGTTGGGTGATGGTGTGGGTGACGCAGTTGTTTTTCTATGGCGTGCCCTGGTTGCAGTGGGATGGCCGCCAGGCCATGCTGTTCGACCTGGAAGGCATGCGCTTCTACGTGTTTGGCCTGATCTTTCATCCGCAGGATCTGATCTACCTTTCATTCCTGCTCATCGTCTCTGCATTGTCGCTGTTCCTGTTCACTGCGATCGCCGGGCGGCTGTGGTGTGGTTACACCTGCCCGCAAACGGTATACACCGAAATCTATATGTGGATGGAGCAGAAGATAGAAGGTGACCGTATTGCGCGCATGCGCCTGGATGACAGCAAATGGAACCTGAACAAGATCACGCGTAAATCGCTGAAACAGTTCGCCTGGATCGCGTTCGGCTTGTGGACCGGCGTCACCTTTGTTGGCTATTTTGCGCCTATGCGCGAGCTGGTGCCTAACCTGATCCAGCTGGAGTCAGGGGTGTGGGAGACCTTCTGGGTACTGTTTTATGGCTTTGCCACCTATGGCAACGCCGGTTATATGCGTGAACAGGTATGCAAATACATGTGCCCGTATGCGCGTTTCCAGAGTGCCATGTTTGATGGCGACACCATGACAGTCACCTACGATGAAGCGCGTGGTGAACCGCGTGGCTCGCGCTCTAAAAAAGCTGGCGAGAATGCCAATGGCCTGGGTAGTTGCATTGATTGCAATATCTGCGTGCAGGTGTGCCCGACCGGCATCGATATCCGCAACGGCTTGCAACATGAGTGTATCGGTTGCGGCGCCTGTATCGATGCCTGTGATGATGTCATGGATAAAATGGGTTATGCCAAAGGGCTGATCAAATATACGACACAGAACGGTATAGATAACCGCTGGAGCCGGCAGCAGATGCTGGCGCGCCTGTTAAGGCCACGCGTGCTGATCTACTCGACTATCCTGATGACCATGGTGGTTGGCATGGTGGTCAGCATCTATTACAAACCTGATTTCAGGCTGGATGTGTTGCGTGACCGCGCGGTGATGGCGCGTTATACCAATGATGGCAAGATTGAGAACGTGTATAACCTCAAGCTGGAAAATGAGACCGAAGTAGAGCGGGATTATGACCTGAAAGTCACTGGTTTACCTGATCTGGCCGTGCATTTTTCCGATAATAATGTGCAGCAGATCAAAGCGCTTAAACCTTTTGAGAAGCGTAATGTCATTGTTGAGGTGCAGCTGCCGGATGGTGAGACACGCGCCGGATCACACAAGATATTCTTTGAAATGACGGATATTCAAGGCAAAGAAACCATCAAGGAAAAATCTGTATTTATCGTGCCCAGTAATTAATGGGTCAGCTGCTAATGAACGACGAACGAACGGAGTAAAGCAAAGTGGCACAAGGCATAATGCATAAAGGAACACAGATGGTCGATGCACAGAAATGGTACCAGAACCCCTATGTCTGGTTGATTATTGGCGGCCCGGCGCTGGTGGTGGTGGCTTCTTTTATCACGCTGTATCTGGCGATCACCCATCCTGACCCTCCGATAGACGATTACTATCGCAAAGGCATAGAGATCAACAAAACGCTGGATGCCGAGAGAGATGGCATGGCGCCCGCAGTGCAGGCCAGAAACCATGCACAAACCGGCATGAAACCGGCCGACGATTAAACCCTCATTGTTCCAGCTATCCTAAACAAATGCGCGCACCTGAAAGCCTTGTGCGCGCAGTTCCCGCGCATAATCATCTATCACACTGCTGGCAGTCTGTTGCAGGCTAGAGGCAGCCGCTTGCTGGCTGGGCCTGGCAATGCCGTATAGCAGAATGCCTGCGATCTTGTCCTCAAGGGCCATTAACGCCTGGCTGTAAGCTGGCAGGGCCGGTGTCGTGATCAACTGCTGATCGACGACCCTGCTGACTATGGCGGTCTGCACCCAGGTCGTGCACAGGGTGCAGCAGGTTTGCAGCCGTTGCAGATGCAATGCCAGCGGCACATGGCTGTCATTCACCGCCCGCATCTCGGCATCACTACCTGCATCCAGCTTGAACCACACCTCGCCGCCTATCGCATGCAGGCACTCAATGGCATGTTGTACATGCGCATGCTGCAGCTGGCTACCATTGGTGATCAGCCTGACCAATATCGCTAACTGACGCTGCTGCAGGCTGTGGCTGACCACTTTTAAAGCCTCGGCAAACTGCGGAGAAGTCGTAGGTTCGCCATCGCCGGCAAAGGCGATGTCCTGTATGAGAGGTGAGAGCAGGTCCCCTGAAGGTAGGTCTGGGCCATGCGTGCCTGCCTGTGTGCTGATCCAGTCCAGGCATTGTTCCAGCTCGGCCTGCAATCGTGCGATCTCTATCACAGGTGACGGGCCGCGCTGCAAACCTGGCACCTGGCAATAGATGCAATGCCAGTTACAGCAATGGTTGGGGTGCAGATTGATGCCAATGGAGATGCCTTGCGCGCGCCGTGACCATACCGGGTAGACATATTGCCAGTTACGTGTCGCGGTATAAGCGGCGAGCTCACCGAATAGCGCTTGCGCCAGCATGCTGTTCTGCTTGTGCTTATATTTGCATTAGCAGGTGCTGGCGTTAAAGATCGCTTTCAGTTTGTCGTGATCGAGAATGCGGATATTTTTCTGTTTGACTTCGATAATGCCGTCTTCGCTGAACTTGGAGAAAGTACGGCTGACGGTTTCCAGTTTCATGCCCAGGTAGCTGCCTATCTCTTCACGCGTCATACGCAAGATCAACTCGCTCTTGGAGTAACCCCTGGCGTGCAGGCGTTGCAGCAGATTCAGTAAAAAGGCAGCCAGGCGCTCTTCTGCGCGCATATTGGCTAACAGCATCATCACCCCGTTTTCACGCACGATCTCGCGGCTCATGATCTTGTGCACATGGCGTTGCAGCATGGGGATCTCACGCGAAAGGTCTTCCACGTGGTTGAATGGCATGACGCAGACTTCTGCGTCTTCCAGCGCGATGGCATTGCAATTATGTTTATCGCTGACTATGCCGTCCAGGCCTATGATCTCACCGGCCATCTGGAAGCCTGTGACTTGCTCGCGGCCGTCTTCTGACACCACGCTGGTTTTGAAAAAGCCGGTGCGTATGGCGTAGAGCATGGTGAAGGCATCGCCACTGCTATACAGATGCCCGCCCTGTTTGATCTTTTTGCGGGTGGCCACCATGCCGTCCAGTTGCTGCATTTCGTCTGCATTCAGGCCTACCGGCAGGCATAGTTCGCGCAAATTGCAGTTTGAACAAGCGACTTTAAAGCTGGATTCCACCTGTTTGTTATCCGCTGCGTTTGGGACTATGGGCTTGGGCTCGGCATGCATGGAGACGATCCTGGACTGGCGTTGAGTATCAGGCAAATTATACGCGTCCTGCCGGGGTGTTTCAAAGACGGCCATGCCGTTGGCGGCAATTTCTGTGAGCATGATGCGTGGTCTCTTCCCTTTATTATGTACTGCCATTATGCAAGTGCATGACTGCCTGAGGTTTGATGTACATCAAGTGCGTGCCGATTACTTTGTGGCAAAGTGGCTGTCATTCTGCGATGGGCTTTAAGCCATCCACATAGAACAGGAAAAAGTGTGCTGGATACCATGAAACAACCGTTGATGATCACGCAGGAGCATATTGAGCGCTACGATGTGTCGGGGCCGCGTTATACCTCGTATCCCACCGCAGACCGGTTTGTTGAAGCCTATGATGCCACGGCATATTGCAAGGCGGTAGAGCAGCGCAATATCAGCAGCTGGAAGCAGGCGCTGTCGGTCTATGTGCATATCCCGTTTTGTGCCTCACTGTGCTTTTACTGCGCCTGCAACAAGATAGTCACCAAGCGTTACGAGCAGAGTGCCATCTATCTGGATTATCTGCAACGCGAGCTGGACCTGCATCTGCATGCCCTGGGCCAGCAGCAGGTGGTCAATCAATTGCATCTGGGCGGCGGTACACCCACCTTCTTCAGTGATGCAGAGCTTTCCCGCCTGATGCATATGCTAAAACAGGCATTCGCCTTCAGTGCCGAAGGCGAGTATTCAGCCGAGATTGACCCGCGCACCGTAGACGGCGCACGCCTGCAACATTTGCGCGACCTGGGGTTTAACCGCCTCAGTTTCGGGGTGCAGGATTTTGATGCCGATGTGCAGCAGGCGGTGCATCGCATACAGACTTACAAACAAGTGGCATTGCTGATGCGCGAAGCACGCGCTATGGGCTTTCAGTCACTGAATGCCGACTTGATCTACGGCTTACCCAAACAGACACCAGTCACTTTCAGGCAAACCATTTCGCAGATCATCACCCTGCGGCCAGACCGCATCGCCTTGTATGGTTATGCGCATCTGCCTTCGCGCTTTAAACCGCAACGGCGCATCCTGCAGGAAGATCTGCCCACCGCTGTCGACAAGATACAGATGCTGTCCGAAGCGATCCAGCAGCTGATCCAGGCCGGTTATGTCTACATAGGCATGGATCACTTTGCCTTGCCGGAAGATACGCTGGCGATTGCCAAACAGCAGGGCAGGTTACACCGCAACTTTCAGGGTTATAGCACCATGGCCGATCAGGATATCCTGGCACTGGGGGTCTCGGCCATAGGCAAGATGGGCGCCAGCTACAGCCAGAATGCCAAAACGCTGGAAGAGTATTATGATTTTCTCGACCAGTCCCAGCTGCCTGTCGTGCGTGGCCTGGCGCTCAGCCGGGATGACCTGATACGCCGTGCCGTGATCATGGCCATCATGTGCCATGGCGAATTGAGTTATGAATCCATAGAGTTATCCTATATGGCAGACTTCAGAGAATACTTTAAGTCAGAGCTGCAACAACTTGCTGAAAAAGAGAAACAGGGCCTGGTGGTTCTGGAAGACGATGGCATTAAAGTCACCGAAATGGGCTGGTTCTTTATACGCGCCATCGCCATGGTGTTTGACCGCTATTTACAGCACGATGCCAACCGTGCAAGGTTCTCCAAAATCCTTTAAACTCTCGGCATGTTAGCCAGTTTACTCCTGACCGCCTTTGTCATGGGGCTGGCAGGCGGGCCTCACTGCATTGCCATGTGTGGTGCAGCTTGCGGCGCCATGCAAACACCTTCCAACGCCAGATCCATCACTATACGCATAGTCAAGACCGTACCCTGGAGCTTTTACCTGGGGCGCATGCTAGGTTACGCCCTGCTGGGCGCATTAGCCGCGCAAAGCCTGCGTGGCCTGGCCTGGCTATCCGGCCAAAGCCAGGTATTCCAGCCGCTGTGGACGTTCTCGCATAGCCTGATCTTTGCCTGGGGCTTTTTGCTGCTAGTCACTGGTAAACAGCCACAATGGGCAGTGCAGGGCGCCCAACAGGTGTGGGCGTGGATCAAGCAACATACCCGCCACGCCAGGTTCAATTTCCTGTTCACCGGCATGGTGTGGGCGTTGTTGCCTTGCGGCTTGCTATATTCCGCCGTGATGCTGGCTTCGCTGCAATCGCAATGGTTACAGGGCGCACTGGTGATGATGGCATTTGCCATAGGTTCAGCCACTATCATGGCGATCGCCCCAATTTTGTGGCGCTCTGGCCAGCAGGCCTTACCTGGCTGGATGCAGGAGACCACAGGCATGCGTATCAGTGGCCTGATGCTGGTGGTTTTAAGTCTGGTCGCACTCTGGATGGACTTAATGCATCACGATAAGTTATGGTGCCAAGTTATTTGATTTATAATAAAAAATAATTTTTATAGCGGCTTGGTTGAAATCGGCATTATTGCCAAAATAGCTTGATTGATATAGTTTACTCTTGTTAATTTTAATTAAATTTCAGGAGTCGCTTTATGCGTTTTACAAGCTATTACCTGCTATTACTGTTCAGTTTATGCGCCACACATGTCCTTGCCAAAGCGCCGGATATTTTGCTGGCACACATCTATCAGCAAGGCCTGGATGTACGCCTGTACCTGGTCAGTGAAAAACTCGATGGCATACGCGCCATTTGGGATGGCCAACAGCTGGTCAGCCGTCAGGGCAACCCTATCCATGCGCCGGCATGGTTCATCAAAGATTTCCCCAAACAAGCGCTGGATGGCGAGTTATGGATAGGCCGCGGCCAATTCGAATTACTCTCTGCAACCGTACGCCTATCCATGCCGGAAGATGCTGCCTGGCGTCAGGTCGCCTATTATGTATTTGAGTTGCCACAGGCTGATGGCTCATTTGCGGAGCGTGCCCGGCGTATCGAACAACTTATTCGCATGGCGCATAGCCCGTACCTGAAAGCCATCAAACAATTTCATGTGCCCGACGAGCAAGCACTAAAACGCACGCTCGATAGCGTCGTTGCCAAACGCGGAGAAGGACTCATGCTGCATCGCGCTGATGCCCCCTATGTCACCGGCCGCAATCACGCTTTACTCAAACTCAAGCCACAACTGGATGCTGAAGCTAAAGTGATCGCGCATGTCCCCGGCAAAGGTAAATACGTGGGTAAAATGGGCGCATTACTGGTAGAAATGCCTGATGGCATTCAGTTTAAACTAGGTACAGGATTTACCGATGCAGAGCGCGAAAATCCGCCCCCTATAGGCAGCCAGGTCACTTATACTTATCGGGATATCACCAAGAAAGGCAAACCGAAATTTGCCAGCTTTTTGCGTGTACGCCCACCGGAATAATCTTAGGAAAACAAAATGAAGTATTTTGTAGCGCTGATGATGTGCTTATTTGTAACCAGTGCGTATGCGCTTGATTTGAGTGGCGTCTATGACTGTCGCGGCGAAGATGCGCACGAAGGTGAATATACCGGCATAGTGACGATGAAATTGCGCAAAGAGCATAGCAAGGGCGCAGACACTAGCTATGACTTCCAGCTGGAAGTCCCTGATTACGGGCTATACAAAGGCCATGCCGCGGCACATGGCATGCATGCGGCGATGCATTTTTCCTTGCCGATGGAAAATGGCGAATATGGGGGCAAGACCAGTGATTTTGGCACCGGCATTGCGGAATTCAAGAAAAATGCAGACGGGCGCTTAATGTTCAGGAAGTTTTATTTTGAACCGGCATTTAAGGGCGGCAATACGGGAGTGGAGGAGTGTGTTAGAAGGTGATTGTTGCAGCTAGGCGTTTTTACAGCATGCTGCAAAGTCGTCATTCCGGCGTAGGGTGTAGCAGGGGTTTCTCTGAGCATGCTCAGAGCCTGCGAAACGGTTGGCTTATGCAGAAGCCAACGCGCCCTGCAAGGGAGAATCCAGACAAGGTTCATGCATCGCTTGATCGCAGCAGAGAGCAAGTGTTTCACTTAGTAGATGTTTAAATCGGTATTTCTTTGGAAGGGTCTTAGTTCTGTTTCAGCGTTCTTTTTCGCCTCTAGGCGAGTTACTTTTCTTTGCTTGCCCAAAGAATAAGTAACCAAAAGAAAGGGCACCCTAGCTTCCGCTTGTTTCCTGCGTTGCTCACCTCAGGACTTTCGTCCGTTGCTTTGCCAGACTTAGGCATAAGCGGTCACGAAACTCGCCCTAGCGGCCTGCACAGAACGCAGGCCACCGCGGAGCTCAGACAGTCGCTCCCTTCCTCCTTATTTTGACTCCGCTACTCGGCGCGTCAGATAGGGGCCCGTTTAGACCCACCACGTTTAGAGAGTGATGAAGCTCGAACTGCACAGGGCGCTTAGTAACCCTTTTAACTTCCAAAACTAAAACCCACCAACCCACCAACCCACCAATTCATTTGGTTTGTGGGTGGTTTGTTTGATTTTGTTTTTTTGCTTTGTTTTATTTCGCTGGTTGCGCGGGAATAAATGCGGCGAGCCTCAGCTTAACTTAGCGCGTGTGGTTTTCACGGGCCCCTATCTGACGCGCCGAGTAGCGCAGTCAGCGTGGGAGGGGTCGGCCAGCGTCTGTTCGAGTTCCGCGGTGGCTTGCGTAGTGTGCAAGCCGCTAGGGCGAGTTTCGTTGGACGCCCACGCTGATGAGCAACGC
>NZ_JBQVPB010000021.1:0-24770 GCF_052437885.1 Methylophilus sp.
GGTATTTCTTTGGATGGTTCTGTGGTCTGTTTCGGCATTTTCTTTCGCCTCTAGGCGAGTTACTTTTCTTTGCTTGCCCAAAGAAAACGTAACCAAAAGAAATGCACCCTAGCTTCCGCTTGTTTCCTGCGTTGCTCGTCAACGTGGGCGTCCAACGAAACTCGCCCTAGCGGCTTGCACACTACGCAAGCCACCGCGGAACTCGAACAGACGCTGGCCGACCCCTCCCACGCTGACTGCGCTACTCGGCGCGTCAGATAGGGGCCCGTTAAAACCACACGCGCTCAGTTAAGCTGAGGCTTGCCGCATTTGTTTCCGCTCAACCATTGAAACAAAACCAACCAAAAGAATTGGTTTGTTTAGTTTAGTCTTGGAAGTTAAAAAGGGCACTAAGCGCCCCTAGTGCAAAACCCTTAAACCAACGTATCAACGTGGTGGTTTTAAACGGGCCCCTATCTGACGCGCCGAGTAGCGGAGTCAAAATAAGGAGGAAGGGAGCGACTGTCTGAGCTCCGCGGTGGCCTGCGTATTGTGCAGGCCGCTAGGGCGAGTTTCGCGACCGCTTATGCCTAAGTCCGGCAAAGCAACGGACGAAAGTCCTAGGCCGAGCAACGCAGGAAGAAAGCGGAAGCTAGGGTGCATTTCTTTTGGTTACATTTTCTTTGGGCAAGCAAAGAAAAGTAACTCGCCTACAGGCGAAAAGCAACGTTCCAACCATCCAAAGAAATACCAATTAGAACTTCACAGCAAGCACATCACTCGCTCAGGGGGGGCGCTACTTTTGGCAAGCAAAGAAAAGTAACTCGCCTACAGGCGAAAAAGAAACTATCAAAAATTAAAAGGTGATTCTAGTCTGATCTCTGCAGGCTTTATATTCAGCCCATCTGGACCGAAAGAATCTGTTCACTTTGCTCCATCTTGATTCACACTTAATTTCAAAACACCAAAATGCCGATTCGCTTTTCGGTATAATCGCCAGATGGCTGACGAACAACTAGAATTTCTCAAACTCCCTCCACACTCCATCGAAGCCGAACAATCCGTGCTCGGTGGGCTGTTGCTGGACAATGAAGCGCTGGACAAGATTGCCGATATTTTATCCGGGCAGGATTTCTACCAGCACGACCATAAGCTGATTTATGAACACATCACTAAACTGATCGAGCGTAATCATCCGGCGGATATTGTCACAGTCGCTGAATCTCTGGAAAGTTCAGCAGAGCTCACTACTATAGGCGGCGTTGCCTATCTTGGCGCACTGGCGCAAAACACACCAACAGCCGCTAATATTCGCCGTTATGCCGAAATCGTGCGCGAGCGCTTCGTCATGCGCCAACTGGTCACGGTAGGTACAGGTATCGCTGAAAGTGCTTACTTGCCGAATGGTCGCAATGCACAGCAATTGCTGGATGAGGCTGAAGCCAAGATTTTCCAGATTGCCGAAGGCGGCAATCGCAAGAGCCAGGGCTTTTTGGGCATGCAGGTACTATTGCCACAAGTCGCTGACCGTATCGATTATCTGTATTCACGTGAAAATCACTCTGATGTCACTGGTATTCCAACTGGGTTTAGTGACCTGGACTCTATGACATCGGGTCTGCAGGGTGGCGATATGGTGATTATTGCCGGCCGTCCTTCCATGGGTAAAACTGCATTTGCGATCAATATCGCCGAAAATGTGGCACTGGAAACCAACAAGGCTGTGGCTATTTTCTCTATGGAGATGGGCGCAACGCAGCTGACCACACGTATGATCGGCTCGATTGGTCGCCTAGACCAGCACAAGATGCGTAACGGCAACCTGGAAGATGAAGACTGGGAAAAGCTGACTACCGCTTTAGGAAAGCTGAACGAAGCGCCTATCTACATCGATGAAGGTGCCGGGTTAAGCAGTTTTGACGTGCGCGCACGTGCGCGTCGTTTGCACCGCCAGACCGGCGAATTAGGGTTGATCGTGATCGACTATTTGCAGTTGATGAGTTCACCGGCTGGTCGCCAGGGTGAGAACCGGGCCACAGAGATCTCTGAAATATCACGTTCGCTGAAAGCATTGGCCAAAGAGCTGGACGTGCCACTGATCGCCATCTCGCAGCTGAACCGAAGCGTCGACCAGCGCCCTGACAAGCGCCCGGTGATGAGTGACTTGCGCGAATCTGGCGCGATCGAGCAGGATGCCGACTTGATCATGTTCGTATACCGTGACGAGTACTACAACCCGGACAGCGCGGAAAAAGGCACAGCGGAGATCATCATCGCCAAGCAGCGTAACGGCCCGATCGGCCGTGTGCGCCTGACCTTTATGGGCGCGCATACGCGCTTTATGGATTACGCTAACGCTGCGTATATGCCAGACGAATACTAACGCAGCGAGTTTTTCAATATGCGTCCTATCGTTGCTTATATCTCGGAAAAAGCACTGGCACATAACCTGGCACAGGTGCGACATTATGCGCCGCAGGCCAAAGTGCTGGCTGTGGTCAAAGCCAATGCTTATGGCCATGGTTTGCTGAATGCCGCGCGTGGATTAAAACAGACCGATGCCTTTGCCGTACTCAATATCAGTGAAGCGGTGACCTTGCGGGATGCCGGTTACCAGCATCCTATCCTGTTGCTGGAAGGCGTTTTTTCTGCCGAGGAAATGGCACTGGTCGACAGGTACAGGCTGGATACCGTGATATCCCATCATGCCCAATTGCAATGGCTACTTGAAAGCCAGCCTAATATGCCGGTGCGGGTTCATCTGAAACTGGATAGTGGCATGCACAGGCTGGGCTTTCAGCCTGACGATTACCAGGCAGCACTGGAAAGCTTAAGCGCCAGTGCTAATGTCAGTGAAGTGGTGCTGATGACGCATTTTGCCAATTCGGATCTGACTGACGGTGTCACATCCGCGATGCTGATTGTAGAGCAGGTGATGAACACGCCAGCCTACAAGCGCTCACTCGCCAACTCGGCTGCCATTATCCAGCAGCCACAGACCCATGCGGACTGGGTACGCCCTGGCATCATGCTGTATGGTGCGACCCCGATCGCGGAAAAATCGGCTGCCTCGCTGGGATTAAGCCCGGTGATGACACTGCAGTCAGGCCTGATAGGCGTGCAGGAGATCGCAGCCGGTGAAAGTGTAGGCTATGGCAGCCTGTTCACTGCAGATAAACCTACTAGAGTTGGCATAGTCGCCTGCGGTTATGCCGATGGTTATCCCCGTCATGCGCCCACAGGCACGCCGATCGCCGTGAATGGCGTGCTGACCCGCACGCTGGGCCGTGTCTCTATGGATATGCTGGCAGTGGATATCAGCGATATCCCCGCAGCCGGTCTCGGCAGTGCAGTAGAGCTATGGGGTAGCCTGGTGCCGGTCGATGCGGTGGCACAAGCCAGCGGCACCATAGGCTATGAATTGCTGTGCGCAGTCACTGCGCGCGTACCTGTGCACGTGATCGATTAACTTGATGCAAATGCAACAAACCGTCATTCCTCAATTGCGCATCACCAATGCCACACGTAGCCTGGCTTTTTATGTTGATGGCCTTGGTTTTGCCATAGACTGGCAACACCAGTTCCAGCCTGGATTCCCGCTTTTCTTTCAGATCACCCGCGATGGACAAACGATTTTTTTAACCGAGCACACGGGTGATTGCGATCCCGGAGGCGCGGTGTATTTCAAAGTGCCGGATGCGCGCGCCTTGCATCAGGCATTTGCCGCTAGAGGTGTGGTGGCGACCAATCTTCCACAAAATATGCCTTGGGGTAGTTGTGAATTCTTGATCACCGACCCGGACGGCAACCGGCTAAGGTTCGCGAGCGAGCTTTAGTTTCAGTGCCTGCGACAGATGTTCAGCAGGCTGATGCCAGTCAACATTTGATGTGCGGATATAATTGCAACTTGCATAATAGAGAGTTTCAGGGCCGAGATGGCAAAAGCTAAAACACAATACACCTGTACCGAATGTGGCGCTTCTGAGCCCAAGTGGCAAGGGCAATGCCCGAGTTGCCAAGCCTGGAACACCCTGGTGGAAAGTGTGCCGGAAGTCGCCACCCAGAGCCGTTTTGCCAGCCTGGTACCTACTGCACAATTACAAAAACTGGCCGAGGTCGAGGCGCAGGATGTCTCGCGCCAGCAGACCGGTATCGCCGAGTTTGACCGTGTGCTGGGCGGTGGTTTGGTCGCTGGCGGGGTGGTGCTGATAGGCGGCGACCCAGGCATAGGTAAATCTACCCTGTTGCTGCAAACCGTGTGCAAAGTATCGCAGACGCTGAAATCGTTTTATATCAGTGGCGAAGAGTCTGCGCAGCAGATCGCCATGCGGGCAAAGCGGCTGGGGCTAGATGCCAGCCAGGTCGATGTGCTGGCTGAGATCAACCTGGAAAAGATCAGCCACGTCTTGCAGCAGCACCAGCCAGACCTGGTGATCATTGATTCCATACAGACGGTGTATTCAGAAGCCTTGCAGTCAGCGCCTGGCTCGGTGGCGCAGGTGCGTGAATGCAGTGCGCAATTGACGCGCATCGCCAAACAATTGGGCATCAGCATGATATTGGTCGGCCATGTGACCAAAGAAGGCTCACTGGCCGGGCCACGCGTGCTTGAGCATATCGTCGATAGCGTGCTTTACTTCGAAGGCGACCAGAATTCGAGTTTTCGCCTGATCCGTGCATTCAAAAACCGCTTTGGTGCGGTGAATGAGCTGGGCGTATTTGCCATGACTGAAAAAGGCTTGCGCGAGGTGAGTAACCCGTCTGCCCTGTTTTTATCTCACCACGACACCCCTGTGCCAGGGTCATGCATCACGGTGACTCAAGAGGGCACCCGGCCATTACTGGTGGAGATCCAGGCATTGGTGGATACCTCTCACGCGCCCAACCCTAAACGGCTGTGCGTGGGATTAGAGCAGAACCGTCTGGCGATGCTGCTGGCGGTATTGCATCGCCATGCTGGCGTTGCCTGTTTTGATCAGGATGTATTTATCAATGCAGTGGGCGGTGTGAAGATCAGCGAGCCAGCTGTGGATCTGGCAGTGCTGCTGTCTATTGTTTCATCCTTTAAAAATAAACCGCTACTGAACAAATTGATTGTGTTTGGCGAAGTAGGGCTGGCGGGCGAGGTGCGGCCAGTACAACGCGGCCAGGAGCGTTTAAAGGAAGCTGCCAAGCTGGGCTTTACCCATGCCATCATCCCCAAGGCAAATGCGCCTAAGGGTGGCGTGCCCGGCTTGCATATTGATGCGATAGACAGGCTGGAACAAGCCATCGATCTGCTGCGAGGATAAAAAAAAAGGCAACGATGTCAGGGAGTGCCATCGTTGCCTGGAGTGGTGGTTGTTCAGAAGAGGGTGAACAGCCACAGGGAAGCGGTACTGATATTCAATAGTTTTACTTTGCGTGTGGTATTTATCAGCCTTTAGCTTTTGAAGGTTTATTCACAGTGCCGGCAGGCATTTCCAGGTCAACTGACCGCTATTCATAAAAATCCTGATTTATTCTTAAACTGAGCGTTTTTCAAAGACTGCATATCGATGTCAGTGAGTGCAGTATAAGAAAAATGCGTGGGCGGGTCAGTTACAAAGCGCGGGGTTTTGTAGCAGTTTGTAGCGGACTGGATACAAGCCGGAGAAAGCCTTGGTGTTGAATCAGCGTGACATTTTTAACAAAACCTTCATGAAACTATATGGTTCGTTTATTGCCTTATCAAATGTGTGCATATAACACATCAATATGACAATAATATGACGTGATGTAATAAAGGTGGAAATGGAGAGACAAAATGAAAAAAACACTAATACTGATTTCCCTGCTGCTATCTGCTTGCGCAAGTAACCAGCCAACCCCACACGCTACCAGTGATGGCAAGCCGGGCTATAAACTGACCTGTAGTGAATTCAATACCACGTTGGAGCAGTGCAAGACAAAAGCCAGTGAGAACTGCTCACATGGTTATGACGTGGATCCGCATCTTTCCTTCCGCGAAACCTATCCAGATGCTGGTGATGGTATCTATGTTCCTGCCAGAAACCATCTGGTAGTAGGTTGTAAAGACCCGCAAGCTTGAAGCAGGCTGAGTGGAGTCAGGCCTAGGCCAGGATCAGATTGGCGGCCGCAACTCCACTCCTGACTGCGCCTTCTATCGTCGCCGGATAAGGCCCGGCAGTATAATCGCCCGCCAGGTAGATATGCGGCTGGGTAGTGTTGTTTTGTGGGCGCTGTAAATCTGGCGTGCAACTGAATGTGGCGCGCTTTTCTGTAATTACCTGCGTCCAGAGCGGCGCTGACTCAAGTTGTATCTCATAAGATGACAATGCCTGATTCAATTCACTGACACATTGTTGTATCAATGCTGTCTTTTGACCATTTAACAGCCCATGCGCACTGATCACTACGGCTAGCAAGCCCGGTTGTTCACAGCATAGTCCCCTGTCGAATACCCATTGTGCCAGACCGCCATATAATCCCATGACCGGGTAGGGTAGCCGGGTATCAGTCGGGTACTGCAGATATACTGTGGTGATAGGCTGGTAGTCAAATGTCGGCAATGCAATGTCACTAGCCACCGTTTTCAACTGATGTGGACCTGTGGCCAGAATCACATCATCGAATGATTGAGTGCCTTCTGCAGTTTCCAGCAAGCAGTTTGAGTTGGTGCTTTTGACGGAGATCACCGCTGTGCGCAGTGATAGCTTGGCGCCCAAGAGGGTGATCTTCTCCAGCAAAGGCTCAATCAGGCTGCTGGATAGATCCGACTTCAGGATCAGAAAATCACTGTCCGCACGCTGTTGCTGAAAACTGTCGCGCAGTACATTCAGAAACACCTGCGCACTGGCAATCTGGATAGGGGTATTCAATGCGGCCAGGCACAAAGGCTCCCATAAGGTTTTGATGGCAGTTTCTGTTTGCCGGCCTTGCTGTAACAGGCTTTCAACAGTGGTATCTTGCGCCAGGGTGAATGCAGATCGTTTTAACCACAACATCCAGCGTATGGCTCGCCACTTGCTGTTAACAGTCAATCCACGCGCGGTGAGCAATCCCCACAATAAATGCAGGGGAGCAGGTAAGCAGGTGGGTGTGACCAGTGACATGCGCTCTGCGCCATGATGCATATGCAAGGCCAGCGGCAGACGGGTAAAGAGATGCTCGGGGTCCAGGCCAGCTTCGCCTAATAATGCCAATGTGGCCTGATAAGCCCCTATACATAAATGCTGCCCGTTATCTAGCATGGTTTCAGCATGCGGCACACCACGCGCACGGCCTCCGGCTTGCGGGGCAGCTTCAAATAACGATACCTGGTGTCCTGAACTCAGTAAGGTGTACGCGGCAGCCAAACCGGCCAACCCGGCACCGACAACAGCGACATGGCGGGGAGTGTGCGTGTGCTTAAGCATTCCAGTGCATCAGCGGCGTTTCAACCAAACGCCCATGGCCAGTTTCAGTTTTCTGAAAGGTGGCAGTATGACTTTGTGGCTGAGCACCAGATTGGGGTCTTGCTTGATTTCCCGCAGTAATGCGCGGTAAATGGCGGCCATCATCAGGCCTGGCAACTGCGTTTTAATATCGGCTGCCGGCAACTGGCTCATGGCTTTGTCATAAAACATTTCTGCACGTTCTATCTGCTTGAGCAATAACGCCTGGGTCTGTGCCGATGGCTGGCTCTGTAACAGTGCCTGCTCGGTCACGCCGGCTTTTTCCAGTTCATCGATAGGGATATATATCCTGCCGCGCCGCGCATCTTCGCCGATATCACGGATGATGTTGGTCAGCTGGAAAGCCAGGCCCAGGTCATGTGCATAGCCAAGGGTGGATTTGTCACTATAGCCAAAGATCTGCGCCGAAAGCAGGCCGACCACACTGGCGACGCGGTAACAATACAGCGCCAGTTGCTCAAAATCGGCGTAGCGGTTGTATTGGGTATCCATCTGCATGCCATCTATGATCTCGATGAAATGCGCTTCCTGCAGCGCAAACTCTGCAACCACAGGTTTGAGCGCCCGGGTGACCGGGTGTTGCGGCACTTCATGAAACAGGCGGTGGATCTCCTGTTTCCACCATTGCAGCTTGGTTTGCGCGATCTGGTAATCGGTGCATTCATCGACTACATCATCCACTTCGCGGCAAAAGGCATACAGGGCCGTCATTGCTTCGCGTTTATGTTTGGGTAAAAACAAAAAACTCAGGGTAAAGCTGGAACCGCTTTGTTTGGTTTTCTGCTGACAATATTGTTGCGGGGTCATTGTTTAAACAGGGCTTTCAGCAAAATAATCGGCCAATCAAAAGCATGCAGCGTGGGCCGGTGGTGATAGATATCGCCGCGGCAACGCTTCAGTTTATAAATAATTCGTTCACCACCGGCGACTATCATGCGCAGTTCGAATCCGATACGGCCAGTTAAATGCCGGCCCAGTGGCTTGCCGGCGAGCAGCAATTGCTCGGCGCGGGCTACATTGTACAAAAAGAATGCCTGCCAGACGCTATCCAGTCGCTGGTCACGTAAATCCTGTTCGCTGATACCGGCGGCTTGCATTTCGTCCTGGCATAAGTAAATACGGCCGCTGTGCCCGTGTTTTTGCAGGTCGATGGCAATGTCCTGGTAAAAATTGATCAGCTGTAAAGCTGTGCAAACCTGGTCAGACCATTGCCGGTGTTGCGGCGTATCCGCAGCATACAATTGCAACATCAGCCTGCCCACCGGGTTGGCCGAGCGACGGCAATAATCCAGCAGTTCATCAAAATCGGCATAGCGGGTTTTGACCACATCCTGTTTAAAGGCGCTGATCAGATCCAGCAGCGGCTCTACCTCCAGCTTGTGGCTGCTGACAACTTGCTGCAGCGTTTTGAATAAGGGGCGCTCAGCCTGGATATAAGCCTGGATCAGCAACAACTCATCTTCATAGGCTTGCAGTGCCTGCAGGCGCTCGCTGTCGCTGGCATCGCCTTCATCAGCGATATCATCCGCTGTGCGCGCAAACTGGTAGATCACACTCACCGCATAACGTAAATGGGCGGGGAGCAGCAGTGAAGCGACCGGGAAATTCTCATAATGTGTGTGTGCCAGGGACACGCTGGCCGGCGTAGTCACTGGCTTGGTAAAGGCTTGCATGGCTTAAGTATGCCATAAATCCGTGATACGCTTACGCCTTGCACATTAACCAGCGGTAAAGAGAACGGAATGTTGGAGAAGATAGGATGTTAGGCATTATCGGCGGCACCGGGCTGACAGAGCTCACCAATCTGAATATTTCAAAACGCCTGATAGTGCGCACGCCGTACGGCAAGCCTTCGCAACCATTGGTCTTTGGCGAGATTAATGGCAAAGAAGTGGTGTTTCTTGCACGTCACGGTGGCGGCCACACCATACCGCCGCACGCGGTGAATTACCGGGCCAATATCTGGGCACTGCATTCAGTGGGGGTGACTGACCTGCTGGCAGTGGCAACGGTAGGCAGCATCAGCAACAGCCTGATCCCTGGCGATATCGTGTTGCCGCACCAGATCCTCGATTACACCTATGGCCGCGATAACACCTACCACGATGGCGTAGAACTGCCGGTCAGGCACATTGATTTTACCCTGCCTTATACACAGGCCATGCGCGAGCGCTGCCTGCAAGCCTCTGCCGCTGCAGGATGTCATCTGGTAGAGGGCGGCATTTATGCCTGCGTGCAAGGGCCACGGCTGGAAACAGCCGCCGAGATAGACCGCTATGAGCGCGATGGCGCCACCATCGTCGGCATGACCGGCATGCCGGAAGCCGCGCTGGCAAGAGAGCTGGGCGTGGCTTATGCTGCCATCTGCCCGGTGGCTAATTTTGCGGCAGGCCGCGGCGATAGCGCGCAAGCCATCCACTTTGAGCAGGTCATGCCTTTATTGCAGCAAACCATGGATAAAGTGCGCTGCATCATTGCCCAATGTCTTTCTGACCATCAGTGTGCAACGGCCTGATGGTTTTATCACTTTTGCCGGAGTTTAATGATGGCGATTAAACCTGTACTCAGAATGGGTGACCCGGTGCTGTATCAGGTCGCAGAAAAGGTCACCGAATTTGATACGCCTGAATTGCATGGCCTGATCCAGGATATGTATGACACCATGAGCGAAATGAATGGTGCCGGTATCGCCGCGCCGCAGATAGGCGTGAGTTTGCAGGTAGTGATGTTTGGCGTCGGCAAGAACCCGCGTTACCCGGATGCCGAAGAAGTGCCTTTCACCGTACTGATCAACCCTGAACTGACGCCGGTCGGTAACGAAGAAGAGGATGGCTGGGAAGGGTGCCTTTCAGTGCCCGGCATGCGCGGCCTGGTGCCACGTTACCAAAGCCTGCATTATCGCGGGTTTGACCCGCAAGGCAATGTGATAGACCGCACTGCGAGCGGCTTTCATGCACGGGTGGTGCAGCACGAATGTGACCACCTGTTTGGCATCCTTTACCCCATGCGCATACGCGATATGACAAAATTTGGCTTTAATGATGTACTTTTTCCTGGAATAACGCTTCCAGATGACTGATTGTTTGCTATAATCCTGCCTTCCGGAAGAGTGGCAGAGCGGTTTAATGCTACAGTCTTGAAAACTGTCGAGGGTTCACGCCCTCCGTGAGTTCGAATCTCACCTCTTCCGCCAGTTACCAAGATGCCGCATGATTGCGGCATTTCTATTTAAAGTTTTTATAATCAGTTTATTTATTTAAGGAATCGTCATGACTCAAATCATCATCGACCACAATCCATCTGAAGAAAAATTGAACGACCTGGGCGTAAAAAGCTGGAATACCTGGGATTGCGCACCTTCAAAATTCCCTCTGGACTTCACTATGACTGAAAAAGCCTATGTGTTGGAAGGCGAATTCAAAGTGACTCCACAAGGTGGCGACACAGTGACTATCAAAGCTGGTGACTACGTTGAGTTTCCAAAAGGCTTGAAATCCCAGTGGGAAGTAGTTAAGCAATTGAAAAAACACTACAAACATTTCTAATTGATTGTTGTAGCAATTTTCAATAAAAAACCCTGCATTGCAGGGTTTTTTGTTTTTGCAGCAGGCACTATGTTTAAACTTTGCAAAGTATGCAGCGGAATTAAGCCTAATACCGTATCACTCTCTAGCAAAGTAATTGATATCAAACTACAATCTCACCCTGATTGAAAAATCAAACCGCCTTGGGGTGGCTAACGCCTGAGATCTCGCGCAAGTGAGGAACCCAATGAACCTGACCCAGATAATGCTGGCGTAGGGACAGGCAGAGCATCTACAACGCAAAAGTTTTTGGTTTGTTGTCCATCAACACACCTACTCACGTCATTGTCACTCTCACCCTGTCCTTTTTATGTGTCTTAATAGAAAGGATTACCTTGAAACCGATCACCAAACCATTGTCCCTGATAGGGCTGTTACTGGCTACGCCCGCGTTGGCCGCCGAGGATGACGAAGTCGTCAAACTGCCTGACGTCGTAGTGAGCGCGGATTTCAGGCCCAGCACCGCACAGAAAACAGCGGTCAGCCTGACTGAGATTGATAAAGAAACCATAGAAGCCCGTAGCGCGCAGCACCTGGAAGAAGTGTTGAACCTGGCACCGAATGTCAATGTGTCAGCCGGGGCATCGCGCGGGCGATTCTTCCAGATCCGTGGCATGGGCATACTCAGCCAATACGATAATCCGGTGAACCCGTCTGTCGGTTTGATCATTGATGGCATAGACTTTAGCCGCCTGGGTGGTGCAGCCACCCTGTTTGATATTGATGCGATAGAAGTGTTACAAGGGCCTCAGGGCACTAAATTCGGCCCCAATGCGATCGCCGGTGCCATTACCATGCGCAGTGCCGAGCCGACCAAGGAATTTAAGTTGCGCGCACAAGCCGGTATCGGTGAATACAACACGCGTAACTTTGGTGTGGCGGTAGGCGGTACCATCGTCGAAAACCAGTTGCTGGGGCGCGCTTCTATCTATACGCATAAATCTGATGGCTATATGCAAAACGACACCCTGGGTAGGGACGACACGCAAAAGCAGGACGAGCTGACCTTCCGCAGTAAATTCAAGTTATTCGCGACCGAAGATCTGACCCTGGACTTCACCCTGATGCATGTGAATGTGAATAATGGATATGACGCATTCACCCTGGACAACTCCAGACGCAGCAGGTCCAACCAGCCCGGTGCAGATACACAAAACACCAATGCTTTTGCGGTGAAAGCCAATTGGCAAGCCTCGAACGCGGTAATCATCCAGTCTGAAGCCACTTATTTAAACTCATCTTCCACTTACAGTTTTGATGGTGACTGGAG
The DNA here is from genome assembly GCF_052437885.1 of Methylophilus sp. Taxonomy (GTDB): domain Bacteria; phylum Pseudomonadota; class Gammaproteobacteria; order Burkholderiales; family Methylophilaceae; genus Methylophilus. Next base: position 12,270 of record NZ_JBQVPB010000021.1, read on the forward strand.
AACCCTGGATGACAATGAGAAACATGACAGGGACCGCGATAATTACTCATTTGAGCTGCGTGCTTTATCTGACAAGGCTGGCCGGATCTTTAATCACTCCACCGACTGGACGGTAGGTATTTATCGTTTTGTGCAAGATGAGCATTTTAAGTCACGGGTCGATTACAGGAGTTTCGGGCCTGATGAATTGACGCAGTTGTCAGGTAAATACAAAACAGAAAACACGGCTGTGTTTGGACAACTGGATAGTCATTTCACCGACAAGTTGACCCTGGTTTCAGGTTTGCGCATAGAGGATTTCAAAGCCGACTATGCGGATAGCGGATTCGTCAGCTCAGTCCCTAGCAGCATGCAGAAACGTCTGGACGAAGTGCTTTTTGGTGCCAAACTGGGCTTGAATTATCAGGCTAACGAGGATCATTTACTGTATACCTCGTTATCACGCGGTTATAAACCTGGTGGCATCAATAACAAGGCTAATCTGCCGCAAAACCAGAGACAGTTCAATACTGAGTATATGTGGAGCTTTGAAACAGGGCTGAAATCCAGCTGGCTGGATGGCAGTTTGATCACCAGTGTGGCGGCTTTTTATGCCAAGCGTCTGGATGCGCAGACACATAGTTCTGCCCAGATTGCAGGCACAGGTAATTTTATTGAATTCTATGACAATGCTGCCAGAGCGACTCATCAAGGGGTAGAAGCAAGTCTGGACTGGTTTTTGACTGATAGATTCCGCGTCATAGGGTCGCTGGGTCTGCTGGATGCAAAATTCGATAGCTATCAGAATCCTGACCCTGGCGCGTACAGTGCGCAAGGTCGCCAGGTCGCCCATGCACCCAGATATACTTTCAATCTGGGTTCTGAGTTCTATGCCAGTGCAGCCTGGACACTACGTGCCAATGTCGAAGGCAAGGACGCCTTCTATTTCTCAGACAGCCACGATGCAAAATCAAACGTCTACGCTTTATTGAATGCGAGTGCTGATTACAACTACGATAAACATTGGAAAGTCAGTGTATGGGCGAGAAACCTGCTGGATAAAGACTATGCGACACGAGGCTTTTTCTTTGATAATGGCTTTGGTGATCAACGTTATGTGCAATACGGTGAACCTCGCATCGCTGGTGTCACTGTCACTTACAATCATTAAAGCAGGCGGGGGCGTTCATTGCCCTCCCTGATTTTATAAATTCTGGAGTTTATATGCGTATTTCAGTCGATATCAGTCTATACCCCTTAACCGAAGGTTATGTAGAGCCCATTCTGGAGTTCATCAACAAGCTGGAAGCCAATCCAAATCTTGTGGTCAAGCGCAACAGCCTGGCGACACAGGTGTTTGGCGATTACCGCGCAGTGATGGATTGCCTGGATGCGGAAATGGAAGCGGTGTTCAATGCGCTGCCGCACAGCGTGTTTGTGATGAAGTTTATTGGTACAGACCGGGCTGATGTTGTTGATGTGTAAAGGCAGGGGCATGCAAAGGTGCATATCATGAACCAGGCTGATCTTCAGGCTATCCTGACTGCATTCCAGCAAATGTCGCCCTGGGAGATCGCCGCTGCCTTGATGGGCGTCGCCTATATTCTGCTGGCGTCTAAAGAGTCACAGTGGTGCTGGCCGTTTGCCTTTTTCAGCACGCTGGTTTACACCGTGCTGTTCTGGGAAGGCCAGCTGCCTATGCAGGCCTTGCTGAATTTTTATTATATGGGCATGGCGATCTATGGTTTTTGGCTATGGCATAAACATGGCAAGCAAACCGATACCTTGCAGATCAGCCGCTGGCCCTGGAAACGGCATCTGGCTTTTATCGCCATAGGTATTGCAGTGAGTGCCCTGGTGACTGCCTATCTGCAAAAAACCGGGCAATCGCAAAGCCCGATGTTAGACGCCTATACCACCGTGTTTTCTGTGATGAACACCTGGCTGATCGCCAGGAAAGTGCTGGAAAACTGGCTATATTGGGCGGTGATCGATGGTGCTGCCACGATTCTGTATATTCAAACCGGCTATTACGCGACGGCGGCTCTGTTTGTGTTGAACACTATCCTGGCCGTGGCAGGTTTTATCAGCTGGGTGAAGCTTTACCGGCAACAATCTACGTAACTGCAATTCTGCCCAAGCGGATGGCGCTTTATATGCGCTGCATCCATTTTTCCAGATCAGTTTCACCCAGTATATTCAGCAAAAATAGCAGTAGCTGATAGCTGGGGGTGTGCGCTGTGTGGTCCGGCCAGGGATGCGTTTGCGTATAGTGTTGCTTGAATATGGCCAGTTGCGCCGGGGTTAATACATAGGCTAGCAATACCAGGTCCAGCGCGCGTGGCGCGATCACAAACGCGTCCAGATCGATCAGCGCCAGGTCGTCGTTGGCGCTTGTTTGACGGAACTGATCCCAGCGCAGATCCAGCATCATGGGTACGAATTCGGTTTCATGGCTATTTTTTGCACCGGCTGACACCTCAGCCAATAACGATTCAGCAATAGGGGTGTCGTGCTGCCTGGCCAGAAAAGCCAGTGTTTCGTGCAAACGGCTGGCCCATTCATTGGCAGAAAACCCGGGCGCGTGCAGTTTGCCCCAGCTGGCGTAAGTACACTGGTGTAATTTCGCGATATGTTCGGCCAAGCGTATCACCCACTGGTCGCTTATCTGCTGCGTTTCTACATCTTTCCCCGCTAGAAAACGGGTGAGTACGAATCGGCCGGCACTTGCTGAAACACATTCAGGCACGCTAAGCGCACCATTCTTCTGCAAGAACTGATGTGTTAAATGGATATCACCCAGACTGTTGGGAAAGTCAGCGGCAAATAAATGGTTTGCGCCTGACCAGAACTGAGATCTTTGTATGGTGGCCTGATTACATACTTTCAGCACCATGTCACCAGCCGTCGTTTGGCAATGAAATAGCCTGTGCGTGCTATCCTCAAACTTATTCGGGATAGCATCTGGCTGTGCCAGCAGCTTGGGCAGGCTGGCTTGCTCGGAGGAGGTGAGTTGCGGATAAATAAACATGGTAAGACCTACATTCTAAGCCGTTGGGCATTCTAAACCATTGGGCATTCTAAGCCATCAGGCCGACTTTGTAAGGCATAGGCTTGCGCTAAAGCTCGCTGAAGGCGGATTTCAGCGTATTGATCTGCGCTTCGTCCAAAGGCTGGCCATCACTGGTTGAGATCAGAAAGCTGTCTTCCACTCGGTTGCCCAGCGTATTGATCTTTGCATTGTGCAAGGCGACCCCATTGTTGAGCAACACCAGCGCCATGCTCGCCAGCAGTCCGGGCCTGTCGTTGGCGACTACGTCCAGCTGCTGCAGTTGTTGCTGCTGGTCGTGATGTCCGCTGGCCGGGTGGATAAAGATCTGCGTCGGCAAGGGCATATGTTTCACCTGGCGGCTGACGCGGCCACGGATAGGGGTAGGGATAGCAGTGTCGGCAGATAATTGTTCGGTCAGCCCTTGCTCTATATGCTTGAGTAATCCGTTGTAACTGATCTGGTGCGTGTCTGGCTCGAGCACGATAAAGTTATCCAGCGCATAGCCGTGGGTTGTGGTGTATATCCTGGCCTGCACGATGTTGTATTGCATGCTGTCAAAAAAGTGGCAGATGCGTGCAAAAATTTCTTTCTGGTCACGGCTGTAAATCATGACCTGGATACCGTCGCCTTTAGGGCTGAGCCGCGCACGGACTATGGCGGTCTCGGTGAGTTTGTGCGGGATGAGCAAACGGCTTTGCCAGGCGATCTCATCGCTGTCAAAGCGGTGAAAATAGCTGACGCCAAATGCTTGCCACAAGGGCTGTACCGAGTCTTCTTTCAAGTTGAAACTGCTGAGTTTTTGCAGGACTTCCTGTTTGCGCAGGCTTAACTGGGCTTCGGTATCCAGTGATTGCTGCAACACGCGTCTAGTCTGCAAAAACAGGCTTTCCAGCAGCTTGGCTTTCCAGGCATTCCACACGTTGGGGCTGGTGCCGCGTATATCGGCGACCGTTAACAGATACAAGGCAGTCAGCCTGTATTCCGAGCCCACCAGTCTGGCGAAGGCTTCAATCACGTCCGGGTCGGAAAGATCGCTTTTCTGCGCTGTGCTTGAGAGCTTGAGGTGGGCTTCTACCAGCCAGGCGACCAGGTCGCTATCGGCTTTGGGCAGGCCGTGTTTCTGGCAGAAACGTCTGGCATCTATGGTGCCCAGCACCGAATGATCGCCGCCACGGCCTTTGGCGATATCGTGAAAAATACCTGCCAGGTAGAGCAGGTGCGGCTGGCTGAATTCGGTGAATAGCTGGCTGCATAAGGGAAACTCATGCCGCAGTTCGGGCTTGGCAAAGCGGCGCAGGTTGCGCAGCACGTTCATGGTGTGTTCATCTACGGTATAGACATGAAACAAGTCATGCTGCATTTGCGCGATGACGCGGCCAAACACCGGGATGTAACGGCCAAGGATGCCGTAGCGGTTCATACGCCGCAGGCTGCGATGTACACCCTCGCGTGATTGCAATATCTGCAGGAACAAAGCTTTGTTGGCAGATTGCTGACGGAACTTGTTGTTGATCAACGGTTGCGCTGCCTGCAATGCCCTGACCAGCGGTGCGCTAAAGCCTGCAATGGCCGGGTGTTGCTGTAACAGCTGGAAACAGCGCAATATGGCCTCGGGCTTGCGTTGCAACAGGTCGGGCGTCTGTGCACTGAGCAGGCCCTGTGCGAGCACGAAATCTTCGTCTATCACGGTGGCAGGCTCTGTTTGCGGGCTGACCCTCGCATGCATCAGTTTCAGCAAGACTTCGTTTTCAATAATGATGGCTTTGGCGCTGCGGTAAAACCCTTGCATCAATTGCTCGCTGGCGCGTTTCTGCAAAGTGGTCTGATAGCCCATCTGTTCTGCCAGCGTATTCTGAAAGTCGAACACCAGCCGGTCTTCGCGCCGTTTGGCCAGCAGATGCAGGCGTATACGCAGATTTTGCAGTAAACGCTCATGGCTTTTCAGTTGTCGCGCCTGTGTCTGGCTGAGCAGGCCCGCCTGTACCAGATCTTGCCAGTCATTGCCCAGCGCCTGGCTTTGCGCTATCCACAGAATCATGTGCAGATCGCGCAGGCCGCCCGGGCTTTCCTTGATGTTAGGCTCCAGGTTATAGGCGGTATCGTGAAACTTTGCGTGGCGTATCTGTTGTTCGCGTAACTTTTCGGCAAAAAAGCGCGGTTTATCCAGTTGCGCATGCAATGACTGCATCAGCGCCCTGAAACTGGTTTTTTGACCGACCAGCCAGCGTGCTTCCAGCAGATTGGTCATGATGGTGACATCGAGCTGCGCTTCGGCCAGGCATTCGCTGAGCGAGCGCACGCTGTGGCCTATATTCAACCCTATGTCCCACAATGCGCCTATCAGTGACTCCACATCAGTTTGCAAGGCAGCAGGGCAGTCTTCCGGCAGCAGGATCAACAGGTCAATATCTGAATGCGGGAACATATCGCCACGGCCATAGCCGCCAACAGCGATCAGGCTGACCGTGGCAGGCAGCTGAAAGCTGGACCAGATCTCGCGTAACAGCTGATCCAGCTGGCGCGTATTCTGCTGTAGCAGTACTTTGGCATTGGGTTTGGCCAGGTAGGCGGCAGAGAGCTGCTGTTGTGACAGCTGGAACGACTCACGCCACTGCTTGAGTTGTTCTTTGGCGATCACTGGCATGCTCTCTCGGGGGGATTACAGATTGGGCCGGGGAGGGGTGCCGTCAGAAACGGTCATGATCTCAAAGCCGTCCTCAGTCACGACTATGGTGTGCTCCCATTGTGCAGAAAGACTGCGGTCTTTGGTCACCACGGTCCAGCCATCCGACATGAATTTGATGTCGCGACGTCCGGCATTGATCATAGGCTCTATGGTAAAGATCATGCCGGGTTTCAGAGTGACGCCGGTGCCAGGTTTACCATAATGCAACACCTGTGGTTCGCAATGGAATTTCTTGCCTATGCCATGGCCACAGAATTCGCGCACCACGCTGTAGCCATTTTTTTCAGCAAATGACTGGATAGCGTAGCCGACATCGCCCAGGGTGTTGCCTGGTTTGACTTTCTCTATGCCGCGCCACATGGCCTGGTAAGTCAGCTCGCATAAACGTTTGGCTTGCGGCGAGGGCGTGCCAACCATGAACATGCGCGAAGTATCGCCATGGTAGCCATCCTTGATCACAGTGATATCCAGGTTGACGATATCGCCATTTTTCAGCTCTTTTTCACTGGGTACACCGTGACAGATCTGCTGGTTGATAGAGGTGCAAATGGATTTTGGATACGGCGTGTGGCCATCCGGCGCATAGTTCAGCGGGGCCGGGATCGCTTGCTGTACATTGACGATGTAGTCATGGCAGAGCTGATCGAGTTTGTTGGTGGTGACACCGGCGACGACGAATGGCGTGATGTAATCCAGTACCTCAGATGCCAGGCGTCCGGCCACGCGCATTTTTTCAATATCTTCGGGGGTATGCAGAATAATCGCCATAGTTTGGTCACAATGGAGTCACGGCAGATTCGCCTGACCCTGAAATCAGTCACAAAAATTGCATTCTAACATAGCAGATTGGGTCTAATGCCTAAAGAAACAAGCCTTTTATGGCCTTGAGCAGGCCTTTTGTGGTGCTGGCAGGCTGAAGTCATGATAGAAACTGGCAGTGAATTCAGTGACTCTTCGGCACATGCCGCAAAACAGCATTGTTCTATACTCAGGCGTATAAAACTCAAGCAGGAGCGTTTAAATGGTGACACTTAGCGAGGCAAGGACCAATCGGGATGTTTCCAGTTGGGTGCGATTCCTTGAAAATGCCGATATCCCGGTATTGCGGCAAACCGCCCGCGAGCTGGCCGATCTGCACGAGCGTGAAGATGAGACCGGCGCGCGCGATATCACGCGCGTGGTCATTAATGACCCGCTGATGACTTTCAAAGTGCTGACCTACGCCAACAACCACCGCAGCCGTCACCAGTTGCAAGACCTGGTGCAGGTAGAGCAGGCCATCATCATGATGGGCACCAGTACTTTTTTTGCGCAGATCCCTACCGTGCCTCATGTAGAAGAGATGTTGAGCCAGCATGTGCCTGCGCTGGTCAATTTGATCAAGCTGGTGGTACGTGCCCACCGCGCCGGTTATTTCGCTGCCGAATTTGCTTCGCACCTGATGGATCTGCATGCCGAAGAGTTACGCGTGGCCGCTTCTTTATACGACTTTGCCGAAATGCTGATGTGGTGTTTTAACCCCGAGGCCATGATAGAGATCCATAAGCGCCAGCATGCCGATGCCACCTTGCGTAGCCGCACCGTGCAGCAAGAGGTACTGGGTTTCAGGATACTGGATCTGCAGGCCGAACTGGTGCGCGCCTTTAATCTGCCTTCATTGCTGACCGACCTGATGGACGAGCAGCGTGCGCATCTGCCACGCGTGCGCAATGTGCAGTTTGCCGTAAACCTGGCCAGGCATTCTGCCGAAGGCTGGGATAATGCCGCCTTGCCGGACGATTACAAAGACATCGCGCAGTTGCTGCATGTCGATGTGCCACGTGTCATGCACATCGTCGGCGTGCCTCACACCGAATAAGCCTTATTCGCTACGATAACTTTATTAGTTGCGATAGCTTTGGCTCAGCACATCGGTGATCGCCTGATGTACCTGATCGATCAGGGTCTCCCAGCTGGTGCCGGGTGCTTGCCGGAACAGCCGCATGCCAGGGTACCAGGCGCAGTTCTCAGGCTGTTGCAACCAGCGGAAATGCGCTTGCGCCGGCAATAACAACCACACCTGTTTACCCAGCGCGGCAGCCAGATGCGCGACTGCGGTATCCACCGAGATAACAAAGTCCATTTGCATGATCAGCCCGGCGGTATCGCTAAAGTCAGACAGCAACGGGTGATGGCATTCCAGCATGGGAAAGCGCTTGAGCATGATGTGGTCTTCACGCCTGAACTCTTTCTGCAAGCTGTGCCACTCGACTTCCATCTTTAATAAAGGCGCCATCAGATGCAGCGGGATACTGCGCTGACGGTCATACTTGTTGTGCGCATCCCCGCACCAGTTCACCCCTATACGCAGTCTTCTGGCCGGGCCCAGCAGTTGCTGCCAGGGCTGCTGATGCCGTTCGGCGATCTGCAGATAGGGCAGTGCCGCCGGGATAGTTGCTGTCAGCGTATTGAATGCCGCCGGCAAGCTCAGCATGGGGCAATAACAATCAAAATGCGGTAATGCACGGCCATCCTGCCGAATGACCTGTATCTCAGCATCGTGGCCCCATAACTCATTGAACAGGGTATACAGGCTATCAGGCACTGACACTATCATCTGGTTGGGCTTAAAGCTCTTCACCAGGGCAATGTAGCGGCAAAACTGCAGAGTATCGCTCAGCGTCTGTTCAGCCAGGATCAGTATCGTTTTGCCCACCAGCGAGCTGTTGCCCGGCCATAGCAATCGCCGGTCTGGTAAAGCGCTGGTGTTGAGCACCTGCCAGCGGGCTTCATACATGGGCCAGCCCTCTTCATATTCGCCACGGGCCAGTTTTAACATGCTCAATACATAGCGCGCCTGCGCATGGGCAGGGGCATGTTTCAATGCGGTTTCCAGGCAGGGGTAGGCTTCATAGTCATCGCCATTCTCGTACAAGGCCAGCCCCAGGTTGCAATAAGCCGAGGCATACCCCGGGTTCAACTGTAATGCCTGCCTGAAGTCAGCAATGGCGTCGGGGTATTTGCCCAGCTGGCATAACACCACGCCACGGTTATTGTAGGGCACAGGCAAATTGGGTTGATAGGCGATGGCATGATGAAACGCCCGCAACGCTTCTGCCGCGTGGCCCTGCTGTTGCAGTATCAATGCCCGCTGGTGATGCGCTTCGGCAAAATCCGGCTGTATCCTGATGGCGGCATCCATGCAGGCCAGTGCCTCGGCAGTGGCATGCAGTTGCTGCTGTAACACCCCTAGCCTGTAGTGAAAGTGCGCATGTTCCGGGTGGGCGATCACCGCCTGCTTGAGCACGGCGACCGCCTGCTCAAACTGTTGTGCCTGCAGCATCAGGTCGACGCACTCGGTAAAAGCCTGGATATGCTGCGGGTCCAGCTTGGTCACCGTGCGTAAACGCAAGATCGCCTCTTGCGTGCGCCCCATGTTCTTCAGTGCCCGCGCATCGAGGTAGTAACTCTGTGATTGCCTGGCATCCAGCCTGATCGCCTGTTTATAAGTGTCATGCGCCGCCGGGAACTGCTGGGTGCGCATCTGCAGATTAGCCAGTTGCAAGCGTAATTGCAGTGCCTTGGGCTGCAAGCTGATGGCCTGCAGCAGATACTGCTCGGCCGCATGAAACTCATCGTTCTGCAGCATCAGGCCGGCCAGCTTCTGGTACGCCTCCCATCTTTGCGGGTCAGCGGCGATCAGTTTCAGCAGTTTTGCAATGGCTTCATTATTCATGGGGGGGATAACTGCAATACTACACGCGTTTTTGGTGGGCCTTAAAAAGGGCAATGGCGGATTAAGGTACAATAAGCAGCCTGATGCGTCAACGACCCATCTGTCGTCTAGACCTGTTTAGAAAGGAAAAGTAGCAATGTTCGTCAAACTGATCATGTATGGCTTGATATTGTGGTTAGCAGTGTGGGGCTATCGCCAGTATCAGCAACCGTCTGCGCGGGTCAGCGTCGGCATGAAAGCCCCTGATTTTACCCTGCCGGATGCGCAGGGCGAAAAACGTCGCCTGACCGACTGGCAGGGCAAATGGGTAGTGCTGTATTTTTACCCTAAGGATGATACGCCGGGCTGCACCAAAGAAGCATGCCATTTTCGTGACGATATCCAGCAGATCCATGCCCTGGGTGCCGAAGTCATAGGCGTCAGCGTAGATACCGTCGCCAGTCACGCCGGTTTCGCACACAAGCATCGCTTGCCGTTCCCGCTGCTGGCCGATACCGATGGCCAGGTCGCCGATGCCTATGGCGCATTATTCAACCTGGTGGTGTTCCAGGTCGCCAAGCGCACCACCTTTGTCATTGACCCTCAAGGCACCATCGCCGAGATTTACAGCAATGTGAACCCAGACGGCCACAGCGAGGCCATTATCAATGACCTCAAGCGGCTCTCCGCCTTTTAAGCAATCAATATCATGCAAGCACTCTCACTGATCGTCGCCCACGCCGATAACCGCGTGATCGGCCACAATAACCAGCTGCCCTGGCACCTGCCAGAAGATCTGAAACGTTTCAAGCAACTCACTATGGGCCACCATATCATCATGGGCCGTAAAACCTATGAGTCACTGGGGCGCCTGTTGCCCGGGCGGACCACAGTGGTGGTCACGCGTGACCTGGCTTACCAGGTTGAGGGGGCTAAGGTGGTGCACTCTATCCCCGAGGCGCTGGCGGCATGTGCGGGGGATGATGAGCCGTTCTTGATCGGCGGTGCGGAGCTGTATTTGCAAGGCTTGCCGCAGGTCACACGTTTATACCTCACCAGGGTGTTTGCCCAGGTGGAGGGCGATGCTTTTTTCCCACCGCTGCAAATGGATGAGTGGCAGTTAGTGTCTGAACAGACCAACCTTTCGGCAAAGGGCTTGCAGTATAGTGATCTGGTTTATCAGCGGCGCAATCTGAAAGACTGATCGAGAGTGAAGCATCGGTTTTTTAGATGATTTGCAGCTTGGGTGATCGCCGGGGTGGCCTGCAACAGGCTGTTGTTCTGGCGAAGAGCACCCATAAAGGGTGGTGACTGTCCTGGTTCTAATCGGTATTTGTTTGGAAGGGTCTTCGCTCTGTTTCAGCGTTCTTTTTCGCCTATAGGCGAGTTACTTTCCTTTTTTTGGGCAAGCAAAGAAAAGTAACTCGCCGAGGGGCGAAATAAAATGCCGAAATAGAGCACCGAACTATCCAAAGAAATACCAATTCTATTGCAATTGTTGCCGAGATTAGTGTGGTACGCGCGACGCCCATAGTGATCAAACTGCGTGAGGCCGTAACGCTTTTGAGTGATTGAGGCCAGTAAAGCCCGCACCGTTAACACGTGTAAGTTCTTGTCAGCTTTAAGGCTGCCAGATGTTTGAGAATGCCTGCGTATTCGCAGTTTTACTCTCAAGCTTTTAAATCTGGAAAGGCCCCCGCTATGCCAAAACACATACACAAGCCCCTGGAAAAACCCGGGTGTTTGTCCCTGCACTCTCCCCATCAGACCTCAGATCCGTCAAGTACTTATCGTGGTGCCAAGAGTGGAATCTTAAACCCCACCAGCCTGCTGTTGGCTTTGTTATGCCTGGCTGGCCAGCAGGCCCAGGCTGCCGTTACTACCGTGGACGCTAAGGGTGCTGTCATTGGTGCCGTGATTGATAATGGTGATATACAAATTGTCTATGGCAAGGCGACTAACACTATGGTGCGCAATACGGCTGGAAACATTAAAAGCTCGCAAGAGGTTTTTGGTATAGCAGAAGACACCACGTTGGGAAAAAATGGTTCTCAGACGGTAAATGATGGCGGTGCTGCGAAAAATACTCTTGTGCAAAAGGATGGGTATCTGACTGTTTATGATAACGGGACCATAGAAAATCTCACTGTCGAATCTGGTGGCTTTGCGGCCTTGAATCGTGGCTCAATATGGAAAGGCACTATCAACTACCAGCCAGGCAGTAGCGACTTGTCAATCGGCCTGACAACCACCTGGAAAATGACCGGCAACTCTACCCTCAATGTCTTGAAACTTGGCGCCACCGGCCATATCAATCTTGAGTCCCTCGGCAGCGAGTTGAAAGCTAAAACCCTGAGTATAGATAAACTCTTTGGCGAAGGTGGCCTGATCACGCTCAACCAGGTACTGGGCGATGGCAGTGTGCCAGGTGACAAGATCATCATCCGCGATGGCGGCAAGGTCAGCGGCACGACCTACCTTGCCATCAATAACGTTGGCGGCCTGGGTGGGCAGACCAGCGGTGACGGCATGCTGGTGGTCGAAGCGCAGGGTAATGCCGACACCACCGCACAGAGCAGCAAGGATGGTTTCAAGCTCAAACAGCCGGTGTATGCCGGTGCCTACGAATACAAGCTGCGCGCTGGTGATGCTAAAGGCCTTGGGCAGAACTGGTATTTGAGCAGTCAGTCGAATGCCTACCGCCCCGCCAGCGCCGCCTTGCCTGCGCTGATGGACCTCTCAGGCCGTATGGCCTTGCATGCACTGCTGCATGGTCCGCAGGCCGTAGGCACAGCGCTGGATACCAGTGCAGAGACCACCGCCAGGCACCCGATGTGGCTGTTTGCCAGCCAGGAGCGCCTGCATGCAGGCGGCAACGGCGACATCAACCCGGCTTACAGCAGCTGGATCAGCGGCCTGCACCTGGGCAGCGACCTCTGGCGCAATGAGGAAAGCACCACCCGGCTAGGGGCGTACGGCTCGGTGCTGTACAGCCAGGGCGATGCCAGTGGCCTGCTACGCAGCAGCACTTCCAGCAGCGATGCCGGCAACCTCAGCCAGACCACCTACCTGGGCGGCGTATACCTGCAC
>NZ_JBQVPB010000022.1:0-15867 GCF_052437885.1 Methylophilus sp.
GATCTACGTGTTGGGTAAAGATGAAGGTGGTCGTCATACGCCATTCTTCAACGGCTACCGTCCACAGTTCTACTTCCGTACTACTGACGTGACTGGTGCAGTTGAATTGCCAGCAGGTACCGAAATGGTGATGCCAGGTGATAACGTATCTATCTCAGTAGCGCTGATTGCGCCTATCGCGATGGAAGACGGCTTGCGCTTCGCTATCCGTGAAGGTGGTCGTACCGTTGGTGCTGGCGTTGTAGCCAAGATCATCGAATAATTGATTTGATCGTGTAAAAACCTGCACTACAACCCGTGCAGGTTTTACGTTTAAGAGTACAGGCCAATAGCTCAATTGGTAGAGTATCGGTCTCCAAAACCGAGGGTTGGGGGTTCGAGACCCTCTTGGCCTGCCAAACACCCGATTAGCTGATTTCCAGCGATCCAAGGTGTGAAAAACATAAAGTTAAGGTTATGATCGATAAAATCAAACTGGCTTTGTCCCTGTTGTTGCTAGCTTTGGGGATTGCCGGTTTTTATCTTTTTGAAGATAAAGCAATGGTTGTTAGAATACTTGCCGTTTTGGCAGGTATTGTCGCGTCTGTCGCGGTAGCATGGACTGCTCCGCAAGGTAAACAGGCGCTGAGCTTTTTTAATGAGTCCGTTGCGGAAGCAAAACGTGTTGTCTGGCCAACGCGTCAGGAAACCATACAGACCACACTGGCAGTGATTGTGCTGGTTGTGATCATGGCTGCGTTCCTGGCGTTGGTGGATATCAGTTTCGCCTACATGGTGCAATGGATTATGGGTCGAGGTGCTTAATGTCAATGCGTTGGTATGCAGTTCAAGCTTTCTCCGGCATGGAAAAATCCGTGAAAGCCGGTTTGGAAGAACGTATTATCAGACTCAACCTGCAAGATCAGTTTGGTGACATCCTGGTGCCGGTAGAAGAAGTGGTCGAGATGAAGGGTGGTCAGAAGACCATTTCCGAGCGTCGCCTGTATCCTGGCTATGTCCTGGTGCAGATGGAGATGACTGATGAGAGCTGGCATCTGGTTAAAAGTACACCACGTGTGACTTCATTTATCGGTGGTACCGCACAGCGTCCTACCCCGATTAAAGACAAAGAAGTAGAGATTATTCTGCGTCGCATGGATGACAGCAAGTCTAACCCAACGCAGAAGATGACCTTCGAAAAAGGCGAGAGCGTGCGCGTGATCGACGGCCCTTTCAAAGATTTCTCAGGCAGTGTCGAAGAGATCAATTACGACAAGAACAAAGTACGCGTTTCTGTAGTGATCTTTGGTCGTGCGACACCGGTAGAGCTCGACTTTGCACAAGTCGAAAAAGAAGTTTAAGTCACAAAAGCTTAAGTAGTAGTTTTTTCAACGGGGAGCTCGCAAGAGCGCTAGTACCCATTTAAGGAGTCAAAAATGGCAAAGAAAGTCATTGGCTACATCAAGCTGCAGATCCCTGCAGGTAAAGCCAACCCAAGCCCACCAGTTGGTCCAGCACTTGGTCAACGTGGTTTGAACATCATGGAATTCTGTAAAGCGTTTAACGCCGCCACACAAGGCGTTGAGCCAGGCCTGCCAGTACCAGTAGTGATTACTGCGTTTGCTGACAAGAGCTTCACCTTTATCATGAAAACCCCGCCAGCAACGGTGCTGATCAAAAAAGCAGCCAAGCTGGAAAAAGGTTCACCACGTCCGCACACTGACAAAGTAGGCAAGATCACACGTGCGCAAGCTGAAGAGATCGCTAAGACAAAACAACCTGACCTGACTGCTGCAGATCTGGATGCTGCTGTACGTACCATCGCTGGTAGTGCACGTAGTATGGGTATTGAAGTGGAGGGTGTATAACATGGGTAAAAGAATTGATGCGTTGCGCGCGAAGATCGACCGCAACAAGCTGTATCCGGCAACTGATGCACTGAACCTGGTTAAAGAAGGCGCAGCTGCAAAATTTAACGAATCTGTTGATGCAGTAGTGAACCTGGGCATAGACCCACGTAAATCTGATCAACTGGTACGTGGCGCGATCGTGTTGCCTAACGGTACTGGTAAATCAGTACGCGTAGCCGTATTTGCACAAGGTGCACAAGCTGAAGCTGCTAAAGCGGCTGGTGCTGAAATCGTTGGTTTTGAAGACCTGGCCGAGCAAGTTAAAGGCGGCATGCTGGACTTTGACGTAGCGATCGCTACGCCTGATGCGATGCGTATCGTTGGTGCTCTGGGTCAAGTTCTGGGTCCACGTGGTTTGATGCCTAACCCAAAAGTGGGTACCGTGACACCTGACGCAGCCACTGCAGTTAAAAACGCTAAAGCTGGTCAAGTACAATACCGTACTGACAAAGGCGGTATCGTTCACTGCACTATCGGCCGTGCTTCTTTCACGGTTGAGCAATTGCAAGGCAACCTGGCTGCTTTACTTGAAGCATTGAACAAAGCCAAGCCAACAAGCTCAAAAGGCGTATACCTGAAAAAATTGTCCGTTTCCAGCACCATGGGTCCTGGCGTACGTATCGATCAGGCGACTGTTGCAGCTTAAGTATTGAATACTGGTCTCGCTAGAGACCAGGCAAGAACTTTGGGCTTGAGTCAGGCGGTTTTATCAGCCTGGCTCAAGAGCATCAAAGACCGTTGGTGTGTTTCACTTAATTGAAAAACATGTTGTGTATGGGCGAGAGATCCTCTGTACACAGGTGTTTGAAACCAGCGCAGATGGCGATCCCCGACACAGGATATTTCCATGCCCTGAACAAGGACGCCGTGAGTGGCCCGATGCAAGTCGGGCTTTCATTAACGGAAGGAGAACAGACCTTGAGTCTTAATCTTACAGAGAAAAAAGAAGTCGTTGCAGAGGTAAGCGCCCAAGTGGCGAATGCACAGTCAATCATTCTTGCTGAGTATCGTGGTATCGGCGTTGCCAATATGACGAAACTACGTGCTGAAGCACGTGAAGCAGGTGTGTTTCTGCGTGTATTAAAAAATACCCTGGTTCGTCGTGCAGTAGAAGGTACGCCTTTTGCAGTATTGGCTGACGACATGGTTGGTCCACTGGTGTACGGTATTTCTACTGACCCGGTGGCGGCTGCTAAAGTATTGAACACTTTTGCTAAAAGCAATGATCAGTTCAAGCTGGTTGCAGGCGCGATGCCTAATGAGCGTTTAGACGCTGCTGGTGTGCAAGCACTGGCTACTACATTGAGCCGCGATGAGTTGCTGTCCAAACTGGCTGGCATGCTCAACGAAATCCCGACCAAGTTTGCTCGTGCCGTTGCAGCAGTACGCGACGAAAAAGAAAAGCAAGCCGCTTAATTTTTAATCAAATTTATTTTAGGAAATTATTATCATGGCAATTTCAAATGCTGATATTTTGGATGCAATCGGTAGCAAGACCGTTTTAGAGCTGACCGAATTCATTAAAGAAATCGAAGAGAAGTTTGGCGTTTCTGCTGCTGCTGTTGCAGTTGCTGGTGGCGCTGCTGCTGGTGCTGCTGCACCTGCTGCTGCTGAGCAAACTGAGTTCAACGTGATCTTGAACAGCGCTGGCGACAACAAAGTTAGCGTGATTAAAGCTGTGCGTGAATTGACTGGTCTGGGCTTGAAAGAAGCTAAAGACGTAGTTGACGGCGCACCTAAAGCAGTTAAAGAAGGCGTAAGCAAAGCTGACGCTGAAGCTGCTGTTAAGAAATTGATCGAAGCTGGCGCGACTGCTGAATTGAAATAATTCATCTTTGTGCTACTGGCAGGGCTGACGGGCAACCGTCGGCCTTCGCCGTTTCTGGCGTTGCAGATTATTCATAAGCTGGAATTGTCAGTGCAGATGTTGTAAAAGTAGTGTTGTGGCCACATATTATCTTATCTAAGTGGCTGTTTTTAATGCGAAGTTAGATGTCAAAACATTGCTGTGGATGAAAAGTGTTTTGTCTTCTACCCTCAAAATCTCAGGAGACGCTATGAGCTATTCCTTTACCGAAAAGAAACGCATCCGCAAAAGCTTTGCCAAGCGCGACAGTGTTCAAGAGGTTCCTTATCTGCTGGCTATGCAGCTGGAATCCTACAAATCATTCCTGCAAGAAAATGTCGCAGTAGACCAACGTAAA
The DNA here is from genome assembly GCF_052437885.1 of Methylophilus sp. GTDB lineage: Bacteria > Pseudomonadota > Gammaproteobacteria > Burkholderiales > Methylophilaceae > Methylophilus. The sequence goes on from NZ_JBQVPB010000022.1 coordinate 4,094, forward strand.
GACCAAGGTCTGGAATCGACTTTCCGTTCCATTTTCCCTATCGTGAGCCATTCCGAGAATGCCCGTCTGGATTATGTCAGCTACCAGTTAGGTGCAGAGCCGTTTGACGTCAAAGAATGTCAACAACGTGGCCTGACCTATGCTGTGCCTTTGCGCGTAAAAGTGCGCCTGACCATCATGGACCGTGAAGCTTCCAAGCCTACGGTGAAAGAAGTGAAAGAACAAGAAGTGTACATGGGTGAATTGCCGCTCATGACCGAGAATGGTTCTTTTGTGATCAACGGTACTGAGCGCGTGATCGTGTCCCAGTTGCACCGTAGCCCGGGCGTGTTCTTTGAGCATGACCGTGGTAAGACCCACAGCTCCGGCAAGTTGCTGTTCTCGGCACGTATCATTCCTTACCGTGGCTCATGGTTAGACTTTGAGTTCGACCCTAAAGATTACCTGTATTTCCGCGTTGACCGCAGACGCAAGATGCCAGTGACTATCTTGCTGAAAGCACTCGGCTATAACCCGGAACAGATCCTGTCGACATTCCACGATACTGACACTTTCCACATCGGCCCTAAAGGCCTGGAATTCGAGTTGGTGGCCGATCGCCTGCGTGGCGAAGTGGCAAAATTCGATATTGCCGACAAAGACGGCACCGTGCTGGTCGCTAAAGACAAGCGCGTGACGGTTAAACACATCCGCGACATCGAAAAAGCCGGTATCAAAGCCATGGCTGTGCCTACCGACTTTATCATGGGCCGTGCAGTGGCAAGAAATATCATCGATACTGACAGTGGCGAGCTGATTGCCAATGCCAACGATGAGATCACGCCGGCACTGCTGGAAAAATTAGTCGCTGCCAAGATCAACGAAGTCGATACTATTTACACCAATGACCTGGATCACGGTGACTTTATCTCGCAAACATTGCGCAGCGATGAGATCCCTGACCAGTACAGCGCACGCGTTGCGATTTACCGCATGATGCGTCCTGGTGAGCCACCGACCGAAGATGCGGTACAAGCCTTGTTCAACGGCCTGTTCTTCTCTGAAGACCGCTATGACTTGTCAGTGGTTGGCCGCATGAAGTTCAACCGTCGTGCTTACCCGACCAAGCTGGAAGACCGTTCTGCAGCCTGGATACGCCGTTTTTACGAAAACGTCGGTGCTCAGGGTGATACCGGTGCCAATGTGCTGTCTAACGAAGACATCCTGGCTGTGATCGGCGTATTGATCGAGTTGCGCAATGGTCGCGGCGAGATCGATGATATCGATCACCTGGGTAACCGTAGGATCCGTTCAGTCGGTGAATTGGCTGAGAACCAGTTCCGTGCCGGTCTGGTACGTGTAGAGCGTGCAGTGAAAGAGCGTTTGTCACAAGCTGAATCAGAAAACCTGATGCCGCATGACCTGATCAACGCCAAACCAGTTTCCAGCGCGATCCGCGAGTTCTTTGGCTCCAGCCAGCTGTCACAGTTTATGGACCAGACCAACCCATTGTCCGAGATCACGCACAAGCGTCGTATCTCAGCCCTGGGACCAGGCGGTCTGACCCGCGAACGTGCCGGTTTTGAGGTGCGTGACGTACATACCACCCACTACGGCCGTGTATGTCCTATCGAGACGCCAGAAGGTCCAAACATTGGTTTGATCAACTCTTTGGCTCTGTATGCGCGCACCAACGACTATGGTTTCCTCGAGACACCATACCGTTTGGTTGAAGGCAACAAGGTCAGTGCCCAGATCAACTTCTTGTCTGCGATCGAAGAGAGCCAGTATGTGATTGCCCAGGCAAACACCGAAGTGGCGAAAGATGGCAGCTTTAAAGAAGACCTGATCTCTGCGCGTTTCCACAATGAATTCACCATGACACAGCCGGACCGCGTGCAGTACATGGACGTGGCGCCAGGACAGATCGTGTCAGTGGCGGCTTCATTGATTCCTTTCCTGGAACACGATGACGCGAACCGCGCATTGATGGGTGCCAACATGCAACGTCAGGCTGTGCCTTGTCTGCGTGCTGAAAAAGCCGTAGTCGGTACTGGTATCGAGCGTACCGTAGCGGTTGACTCGGGTACTGTGGTTACTGCCCGTCGTGGTGGTATCGTTGATTACGTTGATTCAGGCCGTATTGTGATCCGTGTACACGATGCTGAAGCGCAAGCAGATGAAGTCGGTGTCGATATCTACAATCTGACCAAATACACCCGTTCTAACCAGAACACCAACATCAACCAGCGTCCGTTGGTTAAAGTGGGTGATGTCATCACTCGCGGTGACGTGGTTGCCGATGGTGCTTCTACCGATATGGGCGAGTTGGCTCTGGGTCAGAACATGCTGGTAGGCTTTATGCCGTGGAACGGTTATAACTACGAAGACTCGATCCTGATCTCCGAGCGCGTGGTGGCTGATGACCGTTACACTTCTATTCATATCGAAGAGCTGTCAGTGGTTGCCCGTGATACCAAACTGGGACCTGAAGAGATCACCCGTGATATTTCCAACCTGTCCGAGCGTATGCTGGGCCGTCTGGATGACTCAGGTATCATCTACATCGGTGCCGAAGTTGAAGCCGGTGACGTACTGGTCGGTAAAGTGACACCAAAAGGTGAAACGACTTTAACACCTGAAGAAAAACTGCTGCGTGCGATCTTCGGTGAAAAAGCTTCTGACGTGAAAGATACTTCCCTGCGCGTGCCTTCTGGTATGACAGGTACAGTGATAGACGTGCAAGTGTTCACGCGTGAAGGTATAGACCGTGATACCCGTGCCCAGCAGATCATTGATGACCAGCTGTCACACTACAAAAAAGATCTGGGCGACCAGATGCGTATTGTTGAAGATGACGCGTTTGGCCGTATCAGCCGTTTGCTGACAGGTAAAGCTGCCACTGGTGGCCCTAACAAGCTGAAAAAAGGTGACAACGTCACTGCTGAATACCTGGAAACCGTAGGCCGTTATGACTGGTTTGATATTCGTCTGAATGACGAAGATGCTGCCCGTCAACTGGAGCAGTTGAAAGACAGCCTGAGCCAGGCACGCGTCGAGTTCGACAACAAGTTTGAAGAGAAGAAGCGTAAACTGACCCAGGGTGACGAATTGCCACCTGGCGTGCAGAAAATGGTCAAAGTGTATCTGGCGGTGAAACGTCGTATCCAGCCTGGTGACAAAATGGCGGGTCGTCACGGTAACAAGGGTGTGATCTCCAAGATCTGCCCAGTTGAAGATATGCCGCACATGGCTGATGGTACGCCACTGGACATCGTGCTGAACCCGTTGGGCGTTCCTTCACGGATGAACATCGGCCAGATTCTGGAAACGCATCTGGGCTGGGCTGCCAAAGGTCTGGGCAAACGCCTGGGTGATATGTTGCAAGCCGAAGCCAAAGTGGTTGAAATCCGTGGCTTCCTGGACAAGATCTACAACAGCAGCACCGGCAAAAAAGAAGACATTGCCGGCCTGACAGATGTTGAAGTGATAGACCTGGCGACCAACCTGAAACACGGTGTGCCATTTGCGACCCCGGTATTTGACGGCGCTGCTGAATCCGATATCAAAGCCATGCTGGACCTGGCTTTCCCGGATGATGATGAACATACCAAGAAACTGCAGTTCCACGCAGGTAAGACACAGGTCAAGCTGTTTGATGGCCGTACCGGCGATGCTTTCGAGCGTCCGGTGACAGTGGGTTACATGCATGTGCTGAAACTGCATCACTTGGTTGATGACAAGATGCACGCACGTTCTACCGGTCCTTACAGTCTGGTGACACAGCAACCACTGGGCGGTAAAGCGCAGTTCGGTGGCCAGCGTTTCGGTGAGATGGAGGTTTGGGCACTGGAAGCTTATGGTGCGTCATACACCTTGCAAGAGATGTTGACTGTGAAATCGGATGACGTGAATGGTCGTACCAAAGTGTACGAAAACATCGTCAAGGGTGAGCACAAAATTGATGCGGGTATGCCTGAATCATTCAATGTGTTAGTGAAAGAAATCCGTTCACTGGCTATTGATATCGATTTAGACCGTAATTAATCCCGCCATTAAGGAGAGTCTCTATGAAAGCGTTATTAGATTTATTTAAACAGGTTACGCAAGAAGAAGAGTTCGACGCAATCAAGATTGCGCTGGCTTCACCTGAAAAAATCCGCTCATGGTCTTATGGCGAAGTGAAAAAGCCAGAAACCATCAACTACCGTACCTTCAAACCCGAGCGGGACGGTTTGTTCTGCTCCAAGATCTTTGGCCCTATCAAAGATTACGAATGCTTGTGCGGTAAATACAAACGTCTGAAGCACCGTGGCGTGATCTGCGAGAAGTGTGGCGTTGAAGTCACCCTGAGCAAAGTGCGTCGCGAGCGTATGGGCCACATCGAGCTGGCTTCACCAGTCGCGCATATCTGGTTCCTGAAATCCTTGCCTAGCCGCTTGGGTATGGTGCTGGATATCGCCTTGCGTGACATCGAGCGTGTACTGTACTTTGAAGCATTTATCGTCATCGACCCAGGCATGACCCCACTGACACGTGGCCAGTTGCTGACTGAAGATGACTATATCGCCAAGGTCGAAGAGTACGGTGACGAATTCAACGCCGTGATGGGTGCTGAAGCGATCCGCGAGTTGTTGCGCACTATGGACATCAACCGTGAAATCGAGACCTTGCGCAGCGAGTTGTCTGCCACTGGTTCAGAAGCCAAGATCAAAAAGATCGCCAAGCGCCTGAAAGTGCTGGAAGCATTCCAGAAGTCTGGCATCAAGCCAGAGTGGATGATTTTGGAGATCCTGCCGGTATTGCCGCCAGAACTGCGTCCTTTAGTACCATTGGATGGTGGCCGTTTCGCTACCTCTGACCTGAACGATCTGTACCGCCGCGTGATCAACCGTAACAACCGTTTGAAGCGTTTGTTAGAGTTGAAAGCACCGGAAATCATCGTGCGTAACGAAAAACGTATGCTGCAGGAAGCGGTGGATTCACTGCTGGATAACGGTAGACGCGGTAAAGTGATGACAGGCGCTAACAAGCGTCCGCTGAAATCACTGGCTGACATGATCAAAGGTAAGGGCGGTCGTTTCCGTCAGAACTTGCTGGGTAAACGTGTGGACTACTCTGGTCGTTCCGTGATCGTGGTTGGCCCGCAATTGAAACTGCATCAGTGCGGCCTGCCTAAGAAAATGGCGCTGGAACTGTTCAAGCCTTTCATCTTCCACAAGCTGGAAGTATTAGGTCTGGCAACCACCATCAAGGCAGCGAAGAAGAAGGTTGAAGAGGAAGGACCAGAAGTCTGGGATATCCTGGAAGACGTGATCCGCGAGCATCCGGTATTGCTGAACCGTGCGCCTACACTGCACCGCTTGGGTATCCAGGCGTTTGAGCCAGTGTTGATCGAAGGTAAAGCGATCCAGTTGCACCCGCTGGTGTGTTCAGCCTTTAACGCCGACTTTGACGGTGACCAGATGGCGGTACACGTACCATTGAGCCTGGAAGCACAGATGGAAGCCCGCACCTTGATGCTGGCATCCAACAACGTGCTGTCTCCAGCCAACGGCGAACCTATCATTGTGCCGTCACAGGATATCGTATTGGGTCTGTACTACATGACCCGCGAAAAAGTGGCTGCACGCGGCGAAGGCATGATCTTCAGTGACATCAAGGAAGTACAGCGTGTGTACGACCAGGGCCTGATCGATCTGCATGCCAGAGTGACTGTGCGTATCAAGGAGTTCGAGCTGGATGTCGCCGGTGAAAAAACCGAGAAAATCAATCGCTACAACACCACTGTTGGTCGTGCATTGCTGTCTGAGATCCTGCCACCTGGCTTGCCATACAGCTACATTGACAAGGCTCTGAAGAAAAAAGAGATTTCACGTCTGATCAACGCCAGCTTCCGTAAAGTAGGCATACGCGAGACAGTGATCTTTGCTGACAAACTGATGTATACCGGTTACTCCTACGCGACTAAAGCAGGTATCTCTATCAGCATCAACGATATGTTGGTGCCACCAGAGAAAGAGCAATTAATCGCTGCAGCCGATGCTGAAGTGAAAGAGATCGAAGACCAGTATGTCTCCGGTCTGGTGACACAAGGCGAGCGCTACAACAAGGTGGTCGATATCTGGGGTCGTGCCGGTGACAAAGTGGCTGACGCCATGATGAAACAGCTGCGCGAAGAAGATGTAAAAGATACTGACGGCAATACCGTGCTTAAAGATGGCAAACCAGTGCGTCAGGAATCGTTTAACGCGATCTACATGATGGCCGACTCCGGCGCCCGTGGTTCTGCGGCGCAGGTACGTCAGCTGGCTGGTATGCGTGGCCTGATGGCGAAACCGGATGGTTCTATCATTGAAACGCCGATCAAGGCGAACTTCCGTGATGGCCTGAACGTGTTGCAGTACTTTATTTCTACCCACGGTGCGCGTAAAGGTCTGGCCGATACGGCGCTGAAAACGGCCAACTCAGGTTACCTGACCCGTAGGCTGGTAGATGTGACACAGGATCTGGTTGTAACGCAGTTAGATTGCGGAACAGTTGAAGGTCTGGTCACTAAAGCCTTGGTAAAAGGTGGTGAAGTAGTCGAGCCATTGCATGACCGTATCCTGGGCCGTACTGCGGCACTTGATGTTCTGCATCCTGAAACTCAGGAAGTCATCTATTCAGCGGGTACATTGTTGGGTGAAGATGAAGTAGAAAAAATCGATGCCCTGGGTATTGATGAAGTCAAAGTGCGTACTGCACTGACTTGCGATACGCGTTATGGTATTTGTGCCAAGTGTTATGGTCGTGACCTGGGTCGCGGCAAGTTGATCAGTATGGGTGAAGCTGTTGGCGTGATTGCGGCGCAATCTATCGGTGAACCAGGCACCCAGTTGACCATGCGTACTTTCCACATCGGTGGTGCGGTATCGCGTGCGGCTTCTGTGTCTCAGGTTGAGAGTAAGTCTAACGGTGTGGCTGGCTTTACCTCCACCATGCGCTATGTGACTAACTCTCGTAACGAACAGATCGTGATCTCGCGTAATGGCGAAGTGGTGATCTCTGAAGAAAATGGCCGTGAGCGTGAGCGTCATAAAGTGCCTTACGGTGCGACACTGACCATCACCGATGGTAAAACAGTGAAAGCCGGCCAGGCATTAGCAACATGGGATCCACATACCCGTCCTATCATTACCGAGTACGCTGGCCATGTGAAATTCGAGAACGTTGAAGAAGGCGTGACCGTAGCCAAACAAGTAGATGAAGTGACCGGTTTGTCATCACTGGTGGTGATCGATCCTAAGCAGCGTGCTGGCCAGTCCAAAGGCCTGCGTCCACAAGTAAAACTGCTGGATGCCAACGGTGTGGAAGTGAAAGTCGCTGGTACTGATACGCCAGTGAACGTGACCTTCCAGCTGGGTTGTATCATTACGGTGAAAGATGGTCAGGAAGTTGGCGTGGGTGAAGTGCTGGCACGTATCCCGCAAGAATCTTCCAAAACCCGTGATATTACCGGTGGTCTGCCACGTGTGGCTGAACTGTTCGAAGCGCGTTCACCAAAAGATGCCGGCATGCTGGCTGAGGTGACGGGTACTGTTTCGTTCGGTAAAGACACCAAAGGCAAGCAGCGTCTGGTGATCACCGATCTGGATGGTATCACCAGCGAGTTCCTGATCGCCAAGGACAAGCACGTGACTGCACATGATGGTCAAGTGGTGACTAAGGGTGAGTCTATTGTTGACGGCCCGGCTGACCCGCAAGACATTCTGCGTCTGCAAGGCCGCGAGGCACTGGCGCGCTACATCATAGATGAAGTGCAAGACGTGTATCGCTTGCAAGGCGTGAAGATCAATGACAAACACATTGAAGTGATCGTGCGCCAGATGTTGCGTCGTGTACGTGTGACCGATGCCGGCGACACAGGCTTCATTACTGGTGAACAAGTTGAACGTGCTGATCTGTTGACAGAAAACGAACGCGTAGTGGCTGAAGACAAGCGTCCGTCTACTTTCGAGTACGTGTTGCTGGGTATCACCAAAGCTTCGCTGTCTACCGACTCGTTCATCTCGGCGGCTTCCTTCCAGGAAACCACCCGTGTACTGACCGAAGCGGCTATTTTGGGCAAACGCGACGATCTGCGTGGCCTGAAAGAAAACGTGATCGTGGGTCGCTTGATTCCAGCCGGTACCGGCCTGGCTTATCACGAGTCACGCAAGCGTGCAGCGGTGGCGTCACTGACACCAAACGTAGCAGAACCTTCACAAGCCATGCTGGCTGCTGAAGCAATGTTTGCACCAGAAGTCGTAGTAGAAGAGACTGCAGCAGACGACAACACGGCCGAGTAATTCGATCACTGTTGTCCCTGTTTTCAAGGGGTGTCTCGCATGAATAATGCTTGACACCCCTTGACTCATTTACTAAAATGCTGGGTTTCTCAGAATGGCCTTATTGTCTCAATAAGGCATTATTGTTGATATGCCACCAAACCTGAGTCTTCCTGCTCAAATTGGTGGTTCTTAAAAAAGGTGAAGAGGTTAAGGCAATGCCAACCATTAATCAGTTAGTCCGTAAACCACGCGTTAAAGTGGTTACAAAGAGCAAGGTTCCAGCTTTGGAAGCTTGCCCACAGAAGCGTGGTGTGTGTACCCGTGTATACACAACAACTCCAAAAAAACCAAACTCTGCGTTACGTAAAGTTGCCAAGGTGCGTTTGACCAATGGCTACGAAGTAATTAGCTACATCGGCGGTGAAGGTCATAACCTGCAAGAGCACAGCGTGGTATTACTGCGCGGTGGTCGTGTAAAAGACTTGCCAGGTGTGCGTTACCACATGGTGCGCGGTAGTCTGGATACTGCTGGTGTTAAAGACCGTAAGCAGTCACGTTCCAAATACGGTGCCAAGCGCCCTAAAGAAGCCAAAGCTTAATTTATTAAGCGTTTGCAAAAGGTTTTTCCATTTTTTATAGCGGCTGAAATGCCTTGCGAGTGTAAGTGCTAGCAAAAATTTAAATGAAAAGAGAATAGTTATGCCAAGACGTAGAGAAGTCCCCAAACGTATTATCTTGCCGGATCCAAAATTTGGTAGCCAGGAAGTGTCCAAATTTGTAAATGTGCTGATGACAGGTGGTAAAAAATCTGTTGCCGAGCGCATCATTTACGGTGCCTTTGATCAGGTGGCCAGCAAGAGCGGTAAGGACCCGCTGGAATTATTCACCACAGCGTTGAATAATCTGCGTCCTGTCGTTGAAGTGAAGAGCCGCCGTGTTGGTGGTGCAAACTACCAGGTGCCTGTAGAAGTGCGCCCAAGCCGCCGTAGCGCGCTGGCTATGCGTTGGTTGCGTGATGCAGCCCGCAAGCGGGGCGAGAAGTCTATGGGCCTGCGTTTGGCCGCTGAGCTGCTCGAAGCTTCAGAAGGCCGTGGTTCAGCAATGAAAAAACGTGAAGAAGTTCACCGTATGGCAGAAGCTAACAAAGCATTCTCACACTTCCGTTTTTAATTAAACGACCTCGTTCTTTAATAATTAGTTGAATTGATAGCAAAGGTAAACTATCGTGGCACGCAAAACCCCTATTGAACGCTACCGGAATATTGGTATTTCTGCGCACATTGATGCAGGTAAAACAACCACTACAGAACGTATTCTGTTCTACACCGGTGTGAACCATAAAATTGGTGAGGTGCACGATGGTGCAGCCACCATGGACTGGATGGAGCAAGAGCAGGAGCGTGGTATCACCATTACTTCTGCAGCGACGACCTGTTTCTGGAAAGGTATGGACCTTTCCTTGCCTGAGCATCGATTCAACATTATTGATACCCCGGGACACGTGGACTTTACCATTGAGGTAGAGCGCTCCATGCGTGTGCTGGATGGTGCCTGTATGGTGTACTGTGCAGTTGGTGGCGTGCAGCCACAATCTGAGACTGTATGGCGTCAGGCCAACAAGTACAAAGTGCCACGTCTGGCCTTTGTTAACAAAATGGACCGTTCCGGTGCCGACTTCTTCAAAGTCGTAGATCAAATGAAAACCCGCCTGCGCGCCAACCCGGTGCCAGTGGTGATCCCTATTGGCCGCGAAGATACTTTCGCTGGTGTGGTTGACCTGCTGAAAATGAAAGCCATCATCTGGGATGAGGCTTCTCAAGGCATGAAATTCACTTATGGTGACATTCCTGCTGATCTGGTTGAGACTGCTAACAAATGGCGCGAGCAAATGGTTGAGTCAGCTGCTGAAGCCAGCGAAGACTTGATGAACAAATACCTGGAAAGCGGCGAGCTGGAAGAGAAAGACATCGTTCTGGGTCTGCGCACACGTACCATCGCTGGTGAAATCCAGCCGATGCTGTGTGGTTCAGCGTTTAAAAACAAAGGCGTGCAGCGTATGCTGGATGCGGTTGTTGATTTCCTGCCATCACCGATCGATATTGATGATGTGACTGGTGAAGATGACTACGGCAAGCCTGCCAGCCGTAAAGCTGACGACAAAGAAGGTTTCTCTGCTCTGGCATTTAAATTGATGACGGATCCGTTCGTTGGTCAATTGACGTTTATCCGCGTTTACTCTGGCGTGCTGAACAAGGGCGATACCGTTCTTAACTCTATCAAGAATAAAAAAGAGCGTATCGGCCGTATCGTGCAGATGCATGCCAACAACCGTGAAGAGGTTGAAGAGGTTCTGGCTGGCGACATCGCCGCCTGTATCGGCCTGAAAGACGTAACTACTGGTGAATCATTGTGTTCTCCAGACAAGCCTATCATTCTTGAGCGCATGATTTTCCCTGAGCCAGTGATTCACGTGGCCGTGGAACCAAAAACCAAGAGTGACCAGGAAAAAATGGGTCTGGCGCTGGGTCGTCTGGCACAGGAAGATCCTTCATTCCGCGTGCGTTCAGATGAAGAATCTGGCCAAACGATTATTTCCGGTATGGGTGAGTTGCACCTGGAGATCCTGGTAGACCGTATGCGTCGTGAATTCAACGTTGAAGCTAACGTGGGTGCACCACAAGTGGCGTACCGTGAAGCGATCCGCAAATCAGTCGAAGTCGAAGGCAAGTTCGTTAAGCAATCCGGTGGTAAAGGTCAATACGGTCACGTATGGCTCAAAATGGAACCTAACGAAGCTGGTAAAGGCTTTGAGTTCGTTGACCAGATCAAGGGTGGTACCGTGCCGCGTGAATTTATTCCTGCGGTTGAAAAAGGCTTGCGTGAAACCATTCCTGCCGGTGTGTTGGCTGGTTTCCCGGTAGTTGACGTGAAAGTCACCTTGTTTGATGGTTCATACCATGACGTTGACTCTAACGAAAACGCATTTAAAATGGCGGCTTCTATCGGCTTTAAAGATGGTATGCGTAAAGCAGACCCGGTATTGCTTGAGCCTATGATGGCGGTTGAAGTTGAAACACCTGAAGATTACATGGGTGACGTAATGGGTGACTTGTCTTCACGTCGCGGCATCATCCAGGGTATGGATGACATGCCTGGTGGCGGCAAAGCGATTAAAGCTGAAGTGCCATTGTCTGAGATGTTTGGTTACTCCACTGTGGTACGTTCCTTGTCACAAGGTCGTGCAACTTACAGCATGGAATTCAAGCACTACTCTGACGCACCGAAAAACGTTGCTGAAGCAATCATCAACAAAAAATAATTGATTTACTACAGATTTAATTAAAAGGAAAACATCATGGCAAAAGGCAAATTTGAACGTACCAAGCCACACGTGAACGTTGGTACGATTGGTCACGTTGACCACGGTAAGACAACACTGACAGCGGCGATCACCACTGTATTGACTAAGAAATTTGGTGGTGA
>NZ_JBQVPB010000023.1:0-4800 GCF_052437885.1 Methylophilus sp.
TACGGAAGCCGAGAACTGCCAGCCGGAATTTTACGCGCAAGCACTTCTGAAAAAAATTTCAACTGCAAGTATCCATCCATCCATCCATTCATCCATCCATCCGGTGAAACTGCCAATATCCATAATCGTACTCAAAGTAACTAAGAATGAAATGTCCTTCTTGCAACGCTAATTATCCTTATCGGAATACTGAGTTCACTAATGATGAGTGTGGTGGATGCGCGGACGATTCTGCAAGAGACAATAATAATCTCTGTTGGGGATGTGGAGATATAGTACGAAAGTTGACGTCAAATAATCAATGCGGCAATTGCGCTCGCATTGAGAAGACTCAAAACGCGAGTCGGAATGAACCCAAGAAAGCGGGCAAAAGGAAACGTATGTGCCAATGAACGTGCGTGAAAAGACAATAAAGCATGTGCTAATCTCAGTTTCGACGTCGTAAGATAAGATGTAAACCAGGAAGCGGACGATGACGAAGTGGATGAAGGAAAAAGAAGCCGTTCCTCGGCTACAGCTATCGCAGGTCTGTTTGAAATTAACTGTTTTGTCAAGGTAAACACTTCTATTGATTTGCTTCATTCATACAGAAAGGGATGCCGTGATGGCGGCCGTGGAGCAACTTTTTTTTAGGAATGCAGATTGTCAAGCGATTGTCAATGATAACCGTGCCAAGGCAATTGAGAAAAACAGAAATACCAAAGCAGTACAGGATTCAAGAAATGCCGTGTCAAAAAACTTGCACCAGGACAAGACAGTTTACTCTTTAAATTTCAAGGTACCAATTAGACAACCTTTGAACTTCCGTTCTTTCGATATTGAGAGTCGATGGACAATTGACAATCTTCTAGATTCGATGCAATCGTGGTGCTGGCCACAAAACTAGTGATTATTTAGGAATTTTCCCATTCAGCTTACATTTTGATAGGAAATCCAAATGGAAGGTGGGGAACTTCGGGGGAATTTCGCATTTTTGTTAGAATCACTTCAGACTCTCACAACTCACATACCACAACATCGTGTAGACTATGAAGCGAGAAGCACTCAACGTGCTCAAAACTCGATTGCCTAACCCTCATGCTTTTGATGAAGAGTTGTGGCAATTTGCTCACGATATTCGAGTAGCGCGGAAGACTGAATGGACAGAATTCTGTCCAGGCGATGACACGACCATGGAGGACATAATCCAAAGAGAGCGGACACATGCGCAAGCGCAGAATAATGGGAGGAAGAAGAACATTGAAATCATACGTAACAAAGGCATATACATCGTTTTCATACAACGCGACGACGACGAAATAATTAATACTGTACGTGTAATGCACTATACCGATTTTCTGCATCTGATTTCATTAATTCTGTCTATTTGTATCTTGAATTGAAGCTTACTGCAACACGAAGAGCGATATCTCCAACAAGGACCCGAATCCATTCATCAGACATTGAACCAAGTGATAACGACGATGAACCGCTTTTGCAGGAGGCCGTAATAATTTATCCAATCAGGATAGAAGACAGTATCCACTGTGATTTTGAATACAATACATGTGAGGTGACGTTAACTGATGATCATCGTGGATCCGGGGCTATGCGTCATTGCTACAAAGCATTCGCTAAAGGTTTGTATTCATAAATAACAGTTAACAAAGTTGGCATGCTTGACAATGACGTTTGAACATTTGATATTCTCGTAGATAACAACCAAATATTACAGACCAGTGGTACTGGCTTTGTTGGCAAGGTATTCAAAAAAGAATACCTCGCAGAGAGTGGAGTGGATATTTCTGATATGCCCACCATTCTGGATATGTACCTCCAAACTGTTCGTGACATGTGGGCCGCCAATTGTATTTTGAAAGATTATCAGGACTGGTTTAAAGGAGATGTAAGTATTCAAATGTTGAATTTTCAAATGATGGGAGGAATTTACTGAATTACTGAATAATTATAGCCTTCATTCAAGGATAAGAAGGTGCCGAGTTTGACTTACATCCCATCATACGTGGTAATACTCAATCCAATCATGCAATCCGACGGTTCCTTGCCGTTGCCTGAGGATTACCGTGATATATTCACATTGGAGCCTGAACTGCCTAAGAAATCCTTTCGAAAATATATATCTAATACCCGATTCAAAAACCTTCCCAAAAATAATATCACAAAATATTTATCGTCGTTCCTTCACTGGTCAGCTATTCGGCTCAAGTATGAGCGTCTAGTCACCGATTTACAAGGCAGCGGTAAATTTTTAACTGATCCGTTTATGGCAAAAATAAAGTATGTTGACGTGTGCTTGCTCGAATTTTCTGCGGTATAATCGGGATGCTGATAGTATTCAACTTTTGCAGAACAGGACTTGGAGCTGATGTGATCAAGACTTTCATACAACAGCACGAATGTAATGAAATATGCAAATTCTTTCCTGAGCTTAGCATGGAGGAATTTCAAATTGCAAAACGTAAAGCTCAAACTAAGCGGCAGAAAAGGTCATTCGAGAAGCAGGTGAATGTGGAAGAAAACGTGATGGTTGAAGACAGTGACATTGACGATGAAAATGAGCTTGAAGTGGAAGATTGCGAAGAACCAGCAATTGATGTTGAGGGCGAAGATGAAGAGACGATACCGGATGGCTCCGGATCTGTTAGCGATTTGGAGCTACAACACTTACATGATAAACGTTTGATGGTGAAGCTAAAGATGCCGGCCCCAACCAACGACAACTGATTCAGAGAAGTGGAGAACGTGGCTGGCCGAGGAAGAGAGTAGCGCGGCATTTTTACAATAAAAGCAGGATTTTTTGCATTAATATATTTTGTCTGACCTAGACATTGATTTACCCACAGATATTAATGTTCTGAGCTATTGCGTCTACGACATCCATGGATGTCATTTATTCGTCTGCGGTATTTCCGATGTCTTCCATGAGATCAAGCAATTCACTATACGCTTGCCATGCCTCATCAAGAGGCAACACTTGTAAGTTGCTATATCTCGACCTTGCGATGAAGTCATCACACACATTCCGAAAATCTTCACAAAGCGGCTGCAGAATATTCCAACAATCTCCTTCAAATTTCTTCAGAAGCAGTTTCACTATTCCCTTTTCAACTGGTATCATCATTTCATTACCACCGTACTTTTCAGGTAAGTGATAGGATTCGAAAGGCGAGCAGCCACTTGGTAGCATAGATTTCTTCTGGCGACGCTTGTATCGATTGTTGAAAGCTTCTTTGACTGTATTGAGGCGATGTTGGACATTCGGCAGAAATACATATCTGAAGACTTGCCTATATTATTGGCGCACGAAGGCTATATTAGAAAGAAACCAGGCGATAAAACTTTGATTTCAATTGGGCACACTGAAAGTACCTCTGCAAAGCATTCGATGGATCATAAACTCCCTGATCGACATAATATTGGAAGTTATCGATGAGTGCACTGAAAGTGTGTCTCAACAATTTTTCCCAGCTGTGCTCAATTGCTTGATTATGTGTCGACTTAACGAATCGATGATGTGACCCATAGCTGTTGGCCCCTTCTAGCGGCGGCGTATCATCTCCATTCTGCAACTCGTCCGTACTTGCTCGAGATGAATGCTTGACTAGCATAACTTGCAACGCTGCTGCAATTACTGTTTCCGTTCCGCAATCACTCATTGTCATTTGCGGAATACCTAAAGGCGCGAAAGGAATTGTTAGTTTCTAATCTGGTACAACCACTCAAAAATGTACACACCGCCCATCTTCAGGATACTTCTTAAATAGTAAACTGCAATTACTTCGGGCTTATTGTTACTTACGCCACATTCCAGCCATATGATATATTTCGAAAATAAATCAACCGCTCCATGTATTGCTTCAGACAATAAACTTTAGTGTAATCTGAGCCGATCAGAATCAACGCAGGGTTTTACCTATTCCAAACTTTTTCAATTTGTCATGGCCGTCGTAGCACCAGCAATCGTTCGGTCCAAGAGAATAGGCTTTTCGCCGAACAAGCCTATGTTGCTTTCTTCTTTCAACTCCTTCCGGATCCAGCTCCTTCATAATTTGTGCAACGTCATCTCTGAAAACAAAATGTCGGTTGAACACACGTAACTCACTACTCTTAGCACAATGTTCCGCACCTCTTAACCCATATTTTGTATGTTTCAATAATGTGATCATACATCGACCGATAGCCGAAGTTGTAATTGTCATTTTTGGAAATCTCAAAGCCGATGATCTCCTTGATTCTTTCCCGATCGTAGTCGTGCCTCCGTGACAGACCCCATTCTTTCAATTTCCTATGAAAGGACCTGGGACTAATACAAAAATGAGTACTCATACCACCGACGCCAAACATGGAATTACATACCGTATATTTATGCCATAATATCGCTTTATCATTTCAATTATACTGTCGTACTTCAAATGTGGCCGCCAAAAGAACGATTCTACTATTGGTTTCAAAATGTTGTCCGGCGCTGCCGCAAGAATTTCAGTCAGTACGAAACCGGCATCCTTACTGTGATTAACTCTTACGTAACGGTTTGTATTGGTTTGGTTGCTTCTCATTGTCGATATCCTCTTCGGAAGGACGGATCTTTGCTAACTCTGCCTCCATCTCGTGCATCACAACATCATCCGCCCCATACAAACTTTCTTCATCAGAGTATGAGTCTTCCCGAGACTTAACTGATATATCACTCATCGTGATTTAGCGGTGTGCAAGTGTCGTAGTATTTTCGAAGTTTGTTTGGATTGTTCAAGCGCGAATGCCGACGTGAAAAAAATTAGCTGGCAGCTCTCGGCTTCCGTA
>NZ_JBQVPB010000024.1:0-2640 GCF_052437885.1 Methylophilus sp.
TGTCCAGGTACTCGGAAGTGATGGTCAATGGTTTGACCACCGCATCCAGCGTACCGTTGACACCTTCTATCACTTTGCGGAAATCGCCATTGTGCTTGCTGGTGTCGGCACGCGTAGACAAGGCACCGTTTTGCGCTGCCAGTGCCAGTTCGTTGGCATCTGCCACCAATGCATTCACTGCGTCTATGCAGGTGTTCAGGTTGTTGATGATCAGGCTGTAATCACCCTGGTATTGCTCGGTGATCTTGGCCGGAATATTGCCTTTTGCGATGTTATCCAGGTAGCTGGAGGTCACATTCAATGGCTTGACGATAGCGTCCAGCGTGTTGTTCAGGCCTTCCACAATCGCACGGAAATCGCCCTGGTGACGGGAGGCATCAGCGCGCGTAGACAAACGGCCTTCAACGGCGGCATGCGCCAAATCATCAGCGTCGCTGACCAGGCGTTTGATATTGCCACGCACCTGCTCTATCGCTTCGTTAACGAATGCTTTTTTACCGGGGAACTGTTTCAATGGTGCATCCAGGTTACCTTGCCCGAACGCTTGTACCACTTCAATCGCTTCCTTGTTCATGGCGATATGACCAGCCACCATTTTATTGATGCCGGCGGCCATTTCACCATAACCACCTTTAAAGCGGGTCTCATCAACTGTGCAGTCGATATCACCTTCATCATGCTGCTGACTGACATAGTTTAATGACTGCACCAGGCCATCCAGGGTCTTTTGCAACACACGGATAGAATAAGCCACGCTGGTCTTGTCATCTGCCGGCAAGTCTATCTTCTGCTTGAGGTTACCTTCACCAAAGTTACGGGCGATGACAGTCAGTTCAGCCGGCTCCATGCCTAACTGCTTGAACATATTGCGTTTGATCAGCAGACCTATGGTCACCACCAGGGCCAGCGCCACCAATGCGATCGCAAACAGCATCACGATGGCCTGGTTTTTAATGCTTAATGCCTGGCTGGCATTGGCGCGCGCGACATCATTGTTAAATTGACGGTGCTGGCTGATGGCTTTTTGCACATTGGCAATAATGGCCTGATTGGAAAGCAGCACATCACGCGCCTCTTCCTTTTTATTCGAAAGCGACAAGGTCAGGGCATTACTGCCCAGGCCATCATAGGCAGTGATCGCAGCCAGGTCGTTTGCGAGCAAAGACTTGTCTTCTGCGTTGCTGACAAAGCGATCGTATTTTTTAAGCGCAGCCATCAGCTTGCCATGTGTCTCGGCAACCTGTTTTTCAATCGACTGCATCTTGGCATTATCTGTATTCAGCATATGCTGCCAGATCAGGCTATTCAGTTTTTCAAATTCTGCCAGCGTTTCATCTAATACTTCAATGCTGGGTGCAGCTGTTTCGTTGGCATAATTGGTGTAGCCATATACCCGCTCCGTCTGAAAGTAACTGATCCCAGCCAGTGCAAATAACCCCAAAGCTGCCACTACAATCAGAATGGTCATTCTTTTTGCGACGCTCATAATTTTTATACTCCAAATCCGTTAATTTTTTTAGCCAAACCCTGGCTTGCATACTATGTTCTTACATGGCTGAAACTTCCTATCAGCCAATAAAATATGGTTTATGACTTCTTATCAGGCTCAAGTTTTACTTGGTGCGATCCGAGCATTAAAAAACCCCTCATCACAAGGGGTTTTCTATGCTGACTACCGTGTGCTTATTTCTTTACTTTGGATGCATCAGCCAGATCTGTTTTTTTCTTGGCACTGGCTGATTCGGCCACTGCGTCGCCTTTCATGTGGGTGGCGGTCAGTTCAGGGCTACCTTCTTCGTAGCAGACGCGACCCATCATTGATACTGTGCAAACTTCGGCTGCCTGAGCCTGAGCGGACAATACAGAGAATGCGCATAAAGCGATGGCGGTGTTAAACGTGTGTTTCATAAAGTCTCCATTAAAGGTTCAAGTCTTGTTTCAGCGGTTATTGATTACCACTTGATCTGGTTTACGAACATCTGGAGAAAAACTTGAGAAAACTTACAACTGTGTTACAAAATAGCTGTAAATTAGATTTATGACGGTACGTTTTAGTCAGACAACTGCAGGATTCGACCCTTCACCCAAAGTTGCTGACTGCACAGGGCTAGCTGTGCAATATTGCCGGGGTAGCTTGAACGTCAGGCTGACATAGCCCGCTGCCAGACAACAGCCCAATAAAAAAGCCGGCTGCATGTGCAAGCCGGCTTTTAATGTTTCTTCAGCGCTTAAAACTCTTCCCAGTCACTATCGTCTGTGCCGGTACGTTTAGAGGCGGCAGCTTTGCCAGGCGGCGGACTATTAAAGCCACCTGATGCCGGCTTGCCGGATGCCCCCTCAGACCCTGACCTGAATGCGTTATTAGAGTGCGGACTGGCAGACTGTGTGGCTACTTTCAGCGGTGATGGTCTGGCGACTGGTTTATGCGTCACTGCCTGCCCGCCACCAAAGCTCTTGCCTTCCAGCTTGAACTGGCTGATGGCACCTGCCAGCTGGTTAGCCTGGTCTACCAGGGATTCAGCTGCCGCTGCCGCTTCTTCTACCAGTGCCGCATTCTGCTGCGTGGTCTCATCCATGCTGGTCACCGCCTGGTTGACCTGGTCGATACCCGTGGTCTGCTCGGCAGAAGCCGCGGAGATC